>CAYOUV010000006.1:0-77973 GCA_964407265.1 uncultured Anaerolineaceae bacterium
GATGACACCGATTTTAGCGCGATAGATGCGTTTGAGATGATGTACTTCGATTGCATTCATGAAATTAATCTCTTAAAGGAGTGGAATTAATAGAACAATTGTACACTAAAACGGCGTGATCTTCCAGTTTGGGTCCTCCGAATTAGGTCAGCCATTATACTCGCCTTTTATATTCAATCTGGTTATTATGCTCCGAACGCCGCCAGCGAAAAGCGTAGGACATTCGTAGGATAGTCGTCAAGGTGGTGAAATTACGAAATCGAGTAAAATAAGCACCTTATCTACGCTGCTGACCTTCAGTCTCGTAGAAAGGAGAAAAAGGAATGAAAAATCGATTTAAATTACAAATGCTAGTCGCACTGGCAATTTTGAGCAGCCTGGTTTTGAGTGCCTGTGGACCCAGCACTCCCGAACCGACTCCTACTTTAAGCCCGGAAATGATCCAAACCCTGGCCGTGGCAACCTTCCAGGCCGGCCTGACTCAGACGGCCATTGCCAATCCATCTCCGACGCCGACTGCCACCGAAACGCCGGTCCCCACCAACACCCCGGCTCCCACCAATACCCCGGGCACCCCCCTGACCCCGGGTGCGGGCCTGGGACCGACTGCCTCCTGCTACGGCATGGGTTTCGTCTCGGATGTGAGCATCCCGGACAACACTTCCATGACCCCTGGTCAAACTTTCACCAAGACCTGGAAAGTCGGCAACACCGGCAGTTGTGCCTGGGAGGCCGGCTTCAAATTTAATTTTGTGGGTGGCGATGCGATGGGCGCCAGCGCGCTAACACTCTCCCAGGCCGTCCAGCCGGGAGGGACCATCGAACTGTCCGTGCCGATGACCGCCCCCACCAACAAGACCGGTTCGATCCAGGGCAACTGGCGCATGTCCACCGCCAGTGGGACATCTTTTGGCGATGAGGTCTACGTGATCATCGATGTCGGCGGGTCAACCACTACACCTGCAGCAACAAGCAGTGCCCCAAGTCCCAGCCCCACGCCAAGCAGCACCCCGACCGCAACTGAAACTACTCCGGTCCCGTCACCATAAACTTCACCAGCATGTTCGATATAAAAAGAGCGGATGCGTGCCTGCATCCGCTCTTACGTTTTATCCCTTTTCACATTTCAATCAAAGACATAAATCTTCAAAAAGCACACCCGTCCGGTTGAGGGGCCTGGTGTTCCACATCGGAGGCAAAGTCAGGCGCGATCACAACCAGCTGAAATCCGTCGCTGACTGTCCCCCTCAAGACACTGCCACCGTAGCCACCGGGATGCAAATGAGCGCGGACCAAGACGACTGTATCTGGTACGATCGGGACGGGTCCACCCGCACGCGCAAACGGCTGCTCATCGACGTGGCTGTGCAGCAGGATGCGCCGGTAGATCAGATCTCCATCCTGGCTCAAGACTTCCCACCAATCGGCATACTGGTCGCAACCCTTGTCGGGGCTGGAAATTTCCACCAGGAACTGGTACGCCTGCGGACTACCGGTCACCTTTACGGACAAGACATTGGCTAATTGTTGAGCTGACATCGGCGTGACCTCCTGATTCGAATCACTTTGGGCGGGATGTCCGTTCACCCCACAACCCGGGAGGAGTGTCAGGACGATCACAATAGACAATATCAACCGGCGCGTCCAACTCATCTTACACTCCTATTTTCTCCAGCCTGCGATTCCCTCGGGCATTATAATATGCTGAAAGGATTTATCCGCATTGACTTTGGAATTTTAAGGGATCGTTCGGAGGCATCATGGACCGATGGACCAAGCATATCCGCAGGCCGGTCGAGCGCGAGGGGGCGGAAAAATACATTCGCCTGGTGCTGCTTAGTTTTGCGATCAGCGTGTCAGGAACGCGCCTGTTCCTCTATCTAACCGGCTATCCGCAACTCGGAAATTCAACCCTGCACATTGCCCATCTGCTGTGGGGCGGGCTGCTTCTGTTCATCGGAGCAATGCTCTTGATCATTTATGCCAACCGCTGGATCTACCGTCTGGGAGCAATTCTAACGGGCGTCGGTGTGGGTCTGTTCATGGACGAGGTCGGCAAGTTCATCACCCGCAGCAACGATTACTTCTTCCCGGCCGCTGCCCCCATCGTCTATGCCTTCTTTTTGCTGGTTGTGCTGCTTTACCTGGAAATTCGGCGCCCCAACCGACAGGATGCGCGCTCGGAAATGTACCGTGTATTCGACACGTTCGAGGAAGTTTTAGATCACGACCTGGACCACCAGGAACGCGCCGACCTGAAAGCGCGCCTGCATTTCATCAGCGAAAATGCCGAACATCCGGACCTGTCGCACCTGGCTGAAGAACTCCTGCACTTTGTACAGTCCGATCAAATTTCCCTGGTGCCCCGCAACCCAGATTGGTTGGAGCGGTTGACTCAAAAAGCCAGGAGCTATGAAAAACGCTGGTTCCCACAAAAACGGCTGAAGACCATCTTGGTAAGCGGGCTGAGTGTCCTGGGAATCTGGTCCATGCGTGATTTGTCCCTGTGGTTATTGGAACTGCCTGCACCGGTGCGTTTGCAGCAAACGCTCCTGGAGTTGATCAGCGCCGGAAGGCTGGGGAGTATGACCGGACTGCAATGGCTGACCACTGAAACCGCCTTGAAGGCGGCCTGTGGCTTGATCCTATTGATCGGAGCCGGATTACTGGTAACCAGGCACGACAAGCTGGGACTGCGCTTTGGATACTTTGGCCTGCTGTTGCTCCTGACAATTGTCAATCTGCTGGAATTCTATTTCAACCAGTTCTCGACGATCGTACCCGCCACCATCCAGTTTTGCTTGTTGCTGATCTTGATCTACTACCGCAGACGCTTTCATCCTGCCTGATCCGAATTGGTGCGATGTATTGCAGTTTCCTATTCGGACAAACGCCTGCGTAAACTTAAAAGCATGCCGTAGCACACCACCATCAAGAACAGCCCGGAAGTCAGGGCGATCATATTGGTATGAGTTGCGAGCACGTCCTGATATCGGATGATAGGAGTGAAATAAATAGCGCCTGGCACCGAGATTACCATACTGGCCAAGGCTGGGATAGAAGGCGACCGCAAACGCATCAAATACAGGAACACCATCATGCCCATCCCGGCTGACATCCACAGACCCAGCTCAAAGACGGCCTGCGCAATGCGGACTTCGACCTGTGTTTTGAGGGCCACCATAATTACAATCCCCCCCACGACGCTTACTACAGCCGGCAGGATCATCAAAAAATGGACGGTCGAGAGCAGGCGTGACTTGATCCAGCGTTCTGCGAAATACGGCAAAGCCCGTCGCAGGGAGGCCCCACTTTGCCAGACTGCCAAGGCCAGGATGACAGTCCCCAGGATCAGTAACAACGTGTTCAAATCTCACCTCCCAAATCTTCACAATCAAACCGGCAGCTTCTGCCCGGATTGTCTTACAACACGCTTTCTACATGGGGCAATCGCAACCCACCCAGAAAAGCGTCCATAATTTCGACCTGATCCTGATCGGGCGGATGGCCAAACATGCGCCCCAGCTGGGACAGGATTGCCTGCCGGTCGTCCCCGATTTCATCCACGCTGCGGCCGATGACCGTCATTAGATTGCATTCCTCAACCAGAGCGGAGCGGGAGATTGGCTCTGGGTGATGGGATGGGAAATACAAATCTACATCAAAAGACAGCAAGCGGTCGTATAACGGCAGTAATTTGGAGGTCGTGATACGACGCGGGCCGTGATAGATGTCGTCGTAAATACAGTCGCCCAGGAACATGACGCGCTGCTCGGGCACGTAAACTACCGTCGAATCATGCGCGTGGTCGCCGCCAACATGGATCAGCTGGCAAGTGATCCCACCCAGGTCGACAGCAGCTCCTTCGCTGATGGCCATCTCCGGCGGGCTAATCAGCAGACCGGAGCGGTCGGGTAATTCCGCTTTGAGCATGTCGCGGCAGAAGGCAATCTCCAGCCCATCAACCACGCGCTGGTCGAGGGCGGCATCGCTCCAATCGAAATCCGCCATGCGCTTCAGAATGCGGACGGTCTCGTGATGAGCAAAAGCCGGCAGGGACAGGCTGGCGCTGCCAAAGACGTGATCCCAGTGCCAGTGAGTCAGCACCAGGTATGCCGGGGCGGGCAGCTTACGGCGGGCAATTGCATCCAGCAAAAGACGCGCGTGGGCAGGGGAATTACCGGCATCCACGATCAGGCTGCCGCGCTCACCGGAAATCACCCCCAGCACAGGCCGGTCAGTGTTTGAGTCGGGTGAGAGCCAGGAAATTTGCGGGCTGATCTGGTGAAAGGCCTGCGGCATCGGTGTTTCTCCTCGCCATCAAGAATGCACCCAGTATAAAGCAGAATACGCCCGAATGCCTCGCGCTTTGTAACGATTCTGTTCCAACCGATTCGCTCTTTGGTGGAAAATTCACCTTTAGCGGGGATATAATAAAGAAAAGTAAAGGAAACACTACCTGATGTCATCCAAGAAACGCACTCCCCCCTCCTCGAAACGCGCTAAAATGGCTGCGCGCAAAGCCAGCCGGATTCAGATAATCGTACTCGGCATAATCATCGTGGTGGCGGTCGCCGCCATCTGGCTGGTGGCAGCCTCGCAAAAGCCCAGCGCGGCAGAGACTACTGTGCCCACGATCGATGCCAAGCATTACAGCTCGCCACCTGTGATGGCGATCGACGTCCACAAGCAGTATTTCGCAACCGTCAAAATGGCCAAAGGTGGCGAGTTCGTCATCCAACTCTTACCCGACAAGGCCCCGCTGACGGTCAACAACTTCGTCTTCCTGGCCCGTGAGGGATATTACAACGGCACTACCTTCCACCGCGTGATCGACGGCTTCATGGCGCAGGGCGGTGATCCAACCGGCAGCGGCATGGGCGGACCGGGCTATCATTTCCCGAACGAGGACAGCGACCTGACCTTCGACAAGGCCGGCGTGGTGGCCATGGCCAATGCCGGACGCGACACCAATGGCAGCCAGTTCTTCATCACCTTTGGCCCGGCCACATATTTGAATGGTGGGTACACCATCTTCGGACAGGTCATCAGCGGGATGGACGTGGTCAATGGCTTGCGGCGTCGCGACCCACAGACGAACCCCAACTACTCCGGTGATGCAATCGAGAGCGTCAGCATCACCGAGAAATAGATCAGCGGAAAGATGTTGAAGTGAATTTTAATTTCAAGCTGCTGGGTCAGCAAATTCGTTACTCCCTGACCAAATCAGCCGGCACGCCAGCCCGCCTGACTCCCAAAAGGCTGGCCTTCCTGCTCTTCTTCTTCCCCATCAGCACCATATTGAAATTATCTTCCTGGCTGGGGTTTGCCTGGGATGATATCTTCTATAAAGACTACCAGCATCAAAAACTGACCCAGCCGGTTTTTATCATCGGGAACCCGCGCAGCGGAACAACCTACCTGCACCGCTTGCTAGCCAAAGATGAACACAATTTCTCCTACATGCGCATGTGGGAGATTTTTTTCGCACCATCGATCTCCCAGCGGAGATTCTTGTGGTTCTTCCAAAAGCTTGACAACCGGTTTGGCGGGAAGGTTCAAAAATGGCTGCTGGATCAGGAGCAAAAGACCTGGCTCTCCAACCCGGCTCATCGTTTGAGCTTGAGTGAAGCTGAGGAGGACGAATCGGTCCTGTTCAATATCTGGGAGACTATCTTCACGTCCGTCTTCTTCCCCCACCCGGACCTGGTGCGAAGATATGCCTACTTCGACAAACAAGTCCCCCTGCTCGAGCGTAGAAAGATCATGCGCTTTTATCGTAGCTGCCTGCGCCGGCACCTGTTCGCCCGCAACAGCGACAAGAAATTTCTGTCCAAGAATCCGACTTTCAGCGCCAAGGTTGGTTCGCTATACGAATTCTTCCCGGACGCCAAGATCATCTACCTGGTGCGCAATCCGCTGGAAACGGTGCCGTCCATCATCAGCTGGATGTCATATCAGTGGAAGCAGTTCAGCGATCCAAGGGAAAGCTACCTGTACAAGGATTACATGCTTGAACTGGCCCATGAATGGTACCTCTACCCGCTGGAACGCTTCGCATCGGCACCACCCGACAGCTACAGCATCCTGCGCTACGAAGATCTGGTGCAGGACCCGCAAGGGATTATTTCGGATGTCTATCGAACTTTTGGCTTCGAGATGGACAGTGCTTTCGAAAGGATCCTGGAGCAGGAAAGCCAGCGCGAGCGTTCCTTCCGAAGCCAACACAAATATTCCTTAAGAAAAATGGGATTATCGAAAAAACAGATTATCAAAACCTTCCGGTTTGTTTTCGAGCGTTTCCACTTCGAAACGCACTGAAGCAATCCCGCCGCGGCATTCGCGCTACTCACCAAAATAGCCGCCCGATTTTCGGGCGGCTATTTTCTACCAACTCGGCCTTACATCGAGCCAAAGTATTTCTTCCAGCCAAACACGACCAGCATGGTCAGGCCGACCGGGGCGAGGAAGGCCACCACGCCGGTGAAGAAGCCGGCAATATAAGGGCCGACCGCGATAAAGCTGCCGAGCGAGGCAGCGGTGGCGGCCAGCAACAAAAAGCGGATGCCAAAGTTCACGACGTCATCCGAGTCCATAAAAAAGAGACCGACCAGGACAGCCACGATCATCAGCACCCAGGTTAGGTAATCGTTTGCGAACGAGAACATCCCCGCCAGGCCAGCTACTGCGGCACCGACCAAATAAACCCACTTCCAGATTGAATTGTCCATTCTATACTCTCCTTTTCTATGATGGATTTGGAATTTGTTCCATTCATATAAACACCCCTGATTATGGAGAGATACTATGGAAATAATCTATATTTGGTCGTCCAAACTTGATGAAGGGAGAACGCACGAACACACTTCAAACATCCGGATGCAAGATTTCTTGCTGGGCACGCTCAATTTCGTCAAATATAAGCTTGACTTCCGCTTTAATTTCGGCTGAGACACCGGCTGTTATGGGAATGAACTTGACCAGGTCGCGCGCCTGGCGCAGCCGGTCCTTGACTTGGGCAATGTAAGAAAAATCTTGCCGCCCATTTTCCGGCGGGACCGGATATTCGCGCGCGCTTTGGATCAATCCCCGCGCACGCTCCACTCGCTCAGCAGCCGGGATCAGTTTTGCCATGTGTGCTCCTCTACGTGTTGCTACCCGGGATCAGTCGCTTTCAGCCACACAAAATGACGCTGATGGAGACCCGCTCGGAAACGCCGGAAGCGTTGAAGGCTTCGATCTCATATAACACAGCCGTGGGTTGTTTAAACCGCGGCGTGTTCAGGTCGCGGTATTTACTGCCGTAGAGCGTCGCCAGCGGCTTGCCATCCCGGTAGAGGTGGTAGCCGACCCCGGCCATGGGAGTCCAGTACAGCCACAAGTTATCCTTGCCACAGGCGTTGCTGCTGGCGGTAAAGCCCAGCGGAGCTGCCGGCAGTGGTTGGTACCAGACCTGTCGCAGGGAGCTGGCACCGCCAAACTCTTCAAGGGCGCTGGCCTGCACCCAACAGGTGCTGACCACGCCTGTATCTTTTTGCAGGACCAGCCAGGAGGCATCTTCATTGCGCCCGTAAGCACCAAAAGTCTGCCCGGCCGTCAATCTCTCGAAAACATTGTAGCCTTTTCCCGGACCGCTGCGGCAGAGGGTATCCTGTGCCAGGGTCAGCTCGGGGTAGAGCCCGGTGGCAGGCGTGTCGCTCGGCTCAGGCGTGGCCGTCTCTGTCGGCGGGAGCGGCGTGGGTGAGGCTGTGGCGGTTGGGGTCGCGCTGGCCGGGAGGTGACTGGGTGATTGGCTGGCAGCAAATGAAGTGCCGGGTGCGCCGTTAAAGGTCCGGCGCTGGGTCGTGCCCGAGGGAGCGCAGGCTGAAATCCCCAGGACAAGCACGAACATGATTGCAATCGTTTTCTTCATTAAAGGTTCTCCATCGGAGATATCATACCAGCCAAGTATGGAGGATTTATGCAGAAGTTTTGCAATCCTGTTCATAAAGAGTTCTTTGAACTTTGCGCCTTGAAAAACCTCGAAATTTGAATGCCTAACACTCGCTGTACCCGCAGGCATAGCACTTGCGGCAGCCCTCCTCGTTGACCACCGCCGCCTCGCCGCACTCCGGGCACAGGTCGCCGATCCTGAGCACCGGCTGGCTGGCGGCCATTTCGTCTTCGAGCGTGTGTCCGCCGTTGCCGTTGGCCTTCTCGGCCGCCGGTTCTTTTGGCAGCCCCTCGCGCTCGCGCAGGTATTCGTCCAGCACCTTGCCGACGCCGTCCGGCAGGGAGCGCACGCGGTTGGGGCCGAAGCCCAGCGAGCGCCCGCCGCCGATACCCGATAGCTGGCGGACGATCTCGCGCATGCGGTCCAGCGGGACGACCGGCGAGGCCAGGCGCAGGATGTAGGAGATCAGCCGTCCAATGGCCTCCGAGACGGCGGCAGTCTCGGAACCGGCCTTGGCGGTGTTGATGAAGACCTCGAAGGGCTGTTCCCCGCCATTTTCGTTGACGGTCACGAAGGCCTTGCCGACCGGGGTGTCCACGTTGAAGGTCGAGCCTTGCAGCGCACGCGGGCGCGGTTTCTTGGTCTGGTGCCAAATGGCTGGTTCGGAGGCGGCCGGTGTGTCTGAAACGGATGGCTCCAGCTTCTTCTCAGCGGTGGCCTGGGTCTCAAGCACCACCTTCTCTCGTGAACCGGTCACATAGACCGTGATGCCCTTGCAGCCCAGTTCCCAGGCCAGCATATAAGCCTGGGCCACGTCCTCCTCGGTGGCTTCCCCCGGGAAGTTGATCGTCTTGGAGAGCGAATTGTCCACAAAGGCTTGCAATGCGGCCTGCATGCGCACGTGCTCCTCAGCTGAGATGTCAGCCGAAACCACGCAGACCTCCCGGATCTCCGGCGGCACCTCGGATAAGTGCTGGCAGCTGCCCTCGCGCATGACCTGTTCGATCAGCTCCTGGCGTTTTTCCTTACCCAGCCCAGCCTGCTTGAGCGCCCCTTCGAAGCGCGGGCTGGCATAGGTCAGCTGCAGGTCGACTCCCTTGTCGTTGACGTGGCGGACGTATGCCAGCGCGAAAACCGGCTCACAGCCGTAGCCCTCACAGCCGGCGACCGTGGCAATCGTCCCGGTCGGCGCGACGGTAGTTTGGGCAGCGTTACGGATTCCGTGCTTACGGATGCCGCTCTCGATCGTCTTCCACTGGATCGCGGGTCGGCCCCAGTCATGCTGGTAGGAACGCAATGGCTGCGGCGCCCGCCACTTCAAATCGTCCATGTCGTAGATACTTCCCTGGATGGCCGGGAAGGGTCCGCGTTCTTCGGCCAGTTGAATGCTGGTGCGCATGGCGTGATAGCGCACGAATTCCATCACCTGCGCGCCGAATTCCTGCCCCTGTTCCGAACCGTACCGTACGCCGGCGTGGTACATCAAATCAGCCAGGCCCATCACGCCCAGGCCGATGCGCCGCGCGCGGAATGCGGCTTCCTTGAGCTGTGGCACCGCCGGCACGTAAGCATTGACCTCGACTACGTTATCCAGGAAGCGCGTCGCCAGTTCCACGCTCTGTCGCAGGGCCTCCCAGTCGACCTGGCCGTCTGGAGCACAGTGTTCATTCAAATTGACCGAGCCCAGGCAGCAGTTCTCGTATGGGCCAAGCCACTGCTCGCCGCACGGGTTGGTCGACTCGAGCGGGTAGAGGTGCGGCACCGGATTGGATCGGTTGGCCGCGTCCAGGAAGAGCATCCCTGGTTCGCCGTTATGATGCGCCTGGGCCACGATCTTCTGGAACAAGGCGCGCGCTTTTGTTTTGCCAAAAGAGCGGATGGGAACCCCGGCCGTCTCGGCCTGTTCCAGCGTGCCTTTACCGGATTCGCGGTACTTGGGCGAGGCTACATCCGGGAAGCGCAGTTCCCAGTCCCCGTCGTCACGTACAGCCTGCATAAACTTGTCTGTGATGCCGACTGAAATGTTAAAGTTGGTGATCTGGTTCTCGTTGGTCTTGCAGGCGATGAAATCTTCGATGTCGGGATGATCGACACGTAATACGCCCATGTTGGCTCCGCGGCGCGTGCCGCCCTGGGCGATCTCGCCAAAGGCGTGGTCGTAAACGCGCAGAAAGCCCACCGGACCTGTAGCCTGCCCGGCCGACGATTTGACCAGCGCCCCCTTGGGCCGCAGGCGCGAGAAGGAAAAACCGTTCCCGCCACCGGTCTGCTGGATCAGGGCGGCGTCGCGCAGGGTTTGGAAGATACCGGCGCTGTCGCGGCCCATGTCATCGGTGACCGGCAGCACAAAACAGGCAGCCAGCTGTCCCAGCGGCGTGCCCGCCCCGGTGAAGGTGGGAGAATTGGGGAAAAATTTCTTGCTGGTCAGGAGCAAGTAGAATTCGCGCGCGTGTTCCGCCACGTCCGCATCCCAGGCTTCTTCGGCCTTCGCCACATGATATGCTACCCGCCAAAACATCTCTTCGACCGTCTCGACCGGCTGGCCATCTTCGCCGCGGCGCACGTAGCGGCGCACAAGCACCTGGCGGGCGTTTTCGGTCAGATCGGCATTTGGCAATCCCTTGGGCATGGGGGGCGTGGGCAATAGCCCGGATTTGGTTGACGCAGCAGCATTGGTCACCATGGCATTCTCCTTGCTTCTAAAGTTGTTATGAATCTAAGAGTCGGTCGATTTCGTTCCGCAGGGCGTGTAAATCATCCAGGCGCAGGTAGACAATTGCATAACGAATGTAGGCGATCTGGTCCATTTCTTTCAGGCCGTTTATCACTAAATCCCCCACCACACGTGACGAGACCTCAGCCTTTCCCATTTTCTGCAACTCGGCCTCTACCTGGCCGATCAGGCGATCGATGTCGGCTGCTGAGACCGGGCGTTTGGCGCATGAAATGCGGATGCCGCGCGCCAGTTTTTCATGGTCGAATTCCTCGCGCGTCCCATCCTGCTTGATGATCAGCGGCGTGGCCATAATTGGCCGCTCGTAGCTGCTGAACCGCTGCCCGCATTTCAGGCATTCCCGGCGCCGACGGATATTCCCGTGGCTGTCGTGGGAGGTATCGATCACTTTCGAATCGTCATTCTGGCAATAAGGACACCGCATATGTGGGACGCTCCGCAACTAGAACAAATGTAGCCGCCATATATTGGGGTAATAAATCCCGATACCCATATATATGGTCAGCTCGTATTCGATTTTAGCACATTTACAAAGTCAGCACAAGAGGCAAGATGGGTGATTTATCTTAAAATTTCCCACCTGGACGTTTTTAGGGCGGAGGACAACCCGCCATGTTCAGTATTGACAGCAACTCCCGCTTGACCGGCAGCCGTTTGGAAGGGAAATCAAAGCCCGGCCAGGAATTCCAGCAATAGTCGGTTGAAGCGCTCGGGGTAAACCTGGTGCGGGACGTGCCCGCCAGGAAAAGTATGACCTGTGGCCTGCGGAAGAGCCTTGACCAGCTTCTCGAATGATTTTGGCGCCAAGGTCTGGTCGTGCTCACCCCAGACGACCAGGGTCGGCACCTTTACCTGACTCAGGGATGGAGTCAGGTCGGGACAGTTGCCCGGCAGGCTAAACGCACCGGGCGCAGTCCGTTTGTAATCCAGTGCCGTCTGTGCACGCACCTCTTCAGAAAGTGAATACAGCGATCCGCCCGAACGACCCAGGGAAATGCTGCTCATATCGACCAGCACGCGGAACAGCCATTCAGGTGTGTGCTCGATGACCGCTGTCCGCACGACAGGTTTGCGATAGGTCAGGCGCAGCAGAGACGGAAGTTGATCGACGCTGTAAAACGGGTCGACCAGCACCTGCGCCCGCGTCCGCTCGGGATGGCGTTGTGCATAGGCCAGAGACAGGTATCCGCCCAGCGAATGGCTGACCAGCACCAGCGGCTGGTTAAGATTCAATGAGTCGATCCAATGCTCCAAATGCTCGATCATCCAATCGATAGGATAAGTGCGTGCCTGCGGCTTGGCGCTCTCGCCGTGACCGAGCAGGTCGAGGGCGTAAGCTGCATAGCCCGCCTCAGCCAGGTCAGGAGCCAGGAAATCCCAATCGTGTAACGAGGCGGCCAGGCCGTGGATCAAAACGACCGGCGCACCCTGGCCGAGTTGGGTGTAGTTTGTTTTTGTGGGAACAGAAGTCCCTTCGTTTTTACGCTGCAAAATGCTGTTCATACCTTTTGGCCAGTTCACGCCGCAACACCTTCCCAATGAAGGTGCGCGGGAAATCATCTACAATAATCACCAGGCGCGGGACAATCGTCGGTGGCAGTCGGCGCTTGCAGTAGGCAATGATCGCCTCGGGCGTTGGACGCTCCTTGCCAGAAATGACAAAGGCAATCGGCTGCCCGGCCATGGCCACCACGGCCACCTCCTTGACCTGCGGCACTTCATAGATCACTTCTTCGACGTCGCGGGGGAAGGCAGGCTTACCTGGACGGGCAGGATACCACATGTCCGCCTTGCGGGCAATGATGCGGAAGTACCCATCGGCATCCATCTGAGCCACATCACCGGTCAACAGCCAACCATCATCGGTCAGCACCTGGCGGGTGGCCTTCGAATTCTTCCAATAACCCAGCATCACCTGCGGACCACGCACGGCCAGTTCACCGATCTGTCCGGCTTCGACTTCCTTGCGGCCGCGCACCAGATCGATCACCGCCGCTTCGGTCGAAGGCAGTGGGACGCCGATCGTGCCCACTTTCCGGTTTCCGTTGAGCGGGTTGGCGTGCGTGACCGGAGAAGCTTCGGTCAGGCCGTACCCCTCGACCAGGCTGCCCCTGGTCAACTTCTCGAAGGCTTCCTGCACTTCAATCGGCAGCGGAGCCGAGCCGCTGATACAGGCTTTGATCGACTGGATGCCGTATTTCCGCACACCGCGAAAGCTGTTGATCGCAACGTACATGTTGGGTACACCCGGGAAAATAGTCGGGCGATTTCTCCTGATGCTTTTGAGAACATCCAGAGTTTGGAACTGGGGTCTTAAAATCAGCGTAGCTCCCAGCGTAATCGGCACGTTAAGCGCAGCAGTCAGGCCGTAACTATGTGAAAACGGCAGGACACACAAGAATCGTTCTCGACCTTCCTGCGCATCCGGCATCCAGTGGCGGGTTTGCAGGGCATTGGACACCAGGTTGCGGTGTGAGAGCATCACCCCTTTGGCCTGGGCGGTCGTCCCCCCGGTATAGATAATCGCTGCCAGGTCATCCGGACTGACCGCGACGGTGGGCGAAGTCTGTCTGTGGCCGGCAAGCCAGCGCCGGAAGCGGATCGCACCCGGCAGGGACATGCCACGCTGATGCCAGCGTGAAAGCAGACGCCTGGGCAGGGAAAGATAATCCGTCGGGTTGGTCAGCACGATGAACGGCAGACTGGTGCTGGACTGGATCTGGCGTGCCAGACCGACCGAGGTCGAGAGCGTGACCAGGACGCTGGCTTCGACCTGCTTGACCTGGCGGATAAGTTCCTCGGGGTCGGTCACCGGCGGGATGAAGACTGCCACCCCGCCGGCCTTAAGCGTCCCGAAGAAGCCGATCACCATTTGCGGCAGATTGGGCAGCAATAAGATCACACGTGCGCCTTTGCCTAATCCCAGGCCTAAAAGTGCGTTGGCAAAGCGATTGACCTCGTGGTTCAGGCGTCTGTAAGATAAGCGCTGCCCTTCAAAGATAATGGCAGCCTGGGTCGGAAAACGGCGTACAGCCGAACGCAGCAATTGCTGTAATGGGATGTGTGGGATGCCGATGGTGTAAGGCACGCCAGCTTCGTAATGCACCAGCCACGGACGTTCGCGGCGCAAGGAATCCCGTCCTGTGCTTTGGGTGACCTGCGCATCATCCCGCCAGGAGCGCTGCCCTGCCCCGCCCAGGAAACGCTCGATAGCCCGGTTGACCGCTTCGCGCCGTTCGAGCATGACCATGTGTCCCGAAACACCGATGTCGGAGTCCTCTGCCCCCGGGATGGAACGGGTGACTTCCTCGAACAGAGGCTGCTCAAAGAGCAGGTCGCGGTGGCCGCGGATAACCAGTGTCGGCACCTGCAATGCGCGGAACCTGTCCCAGCCCTTCCAATTAGACAGGTTGTTGAGATAAAATGGTTTGAGCACGCGGGGCGGAGCCGAGAGCCATTTGCGCGTGAACAATCCGGCAATTCGCAAGATCCAGTTAGGCAGATGCAGTCCCAGACGATACAGCCAGTTGAGGCGGAATTCCCCAGCTGTGGCGATCAATACCAACCCTTCGATTAGTTCGGGATGGGCCAGCGCATATTCGGTCGCCAACGCCCCGCCAAAAGAATGACCGACCAAAACGATCGGCCCTTCAACTTTCAACAATTCCAGCACCGCTTTCAGATCAACCTGCAGGGATGGCATATCGTAGTCGCCGGCAGGCTTGTCCGAGCGACCATGGCCGCGTAGATCGATGGCGATTACGCGGTTATTGACCGAGAAATTACGCAGCTGATACTGCCATTGGGCTGCCTGTCCCCCAAAACCGTGAATGAAAACAAAGGTCCGCTGCGGCCGGTCGGGGGAGATGTCGATTGCCGACAGCCGCACGAGCGGCTTGGAAGATACAACCACCTCACGCCGGTAGAGTTCCAGGTCAATATCCATAAAATGAGTTTACATAAGTTGACCCTCAAAGTCAATTAAGTGCCGTTTAACACAAACTCCTGAACGGAATGCCGTCAAACGCTAAGCAGCCTATTTGCGAACCAGCGCCACCTCTTTGCTCTCCGGGTCGTAACGGACATTTACCACCGCACCGGGCTGGATCTGCGGTATTTCTAACCGGGAGACCATCAACTCTGTTTCGGCTTGGAAATTCGGAGTCAGGTCGTGCGGGTGAACCTCGAGCTCCAGATGAACGACCGGATTCTGGTTGATGGTTGTACCAGTATCACGCACATTCACAATTGTGGCTTCAGCCAGTTGTCCGTTTTTGAGAACCTCCCGGGAAAGTACGGCACCAAAAAGATAAGAACCGAAAATCAGAAGCATTGCCAGACCAAACATGACCCCGGTTCCGACTATCGAATAGCGCGCAATCACCGGCAGCTCCACCCAGTCATAACTTCCAGACGGCATGCTCATCATTCCAATAAAAATTCCGAAAAAGGGGATCCAAGCCAGGCTGAAACACAACCACCCGATTTTTCGCATTGCGGCCGCAGTCTTCATATGCATTCTCCTTTCGAACAAAACAATTAATAGCCAAATTATACAATATCAGTCCAAATTGATGAACACCAAATCCAAAATCTCCCCGACCAACTGGTTCTGAGCATCCCCAATTTTCATTATCGTCCCCAAGACGCCCGCTCAGGTAGCGTTACCAGCCGCCATTGATCTCCGCTGCATGGAGCAGTTTCACCAACTTCCCCTGGTAGCGCGGACGGATCAACCCGAAAACCCGGGCGATGCCAGATTAGCGGACCTTAATGTCGGGCAGGGACATTCGCGCTATAATTAGGAGTAGAAAGTGAGGTAGCCATGGCTGAAAAAACTACCGCTCGCAAAAAACCATTTGAAGGGCGCATACCGGAGGAATCTCGCGAACATTACCGCAAAGCCCGCGAAGAGATGCGAAAAAGCTTCGAGGTGTTCTTCCCGCCTGAATTTGTGGAACATCGCCGTCAGGCGCGCAAAGAAATGCTGATGGCCTGGCGCGGTATGATCGACTCCGCGTTGGAACACATGGAAGAAAAAACAAAGCGAAGCTGAGCTTCTAGCACTTAAATGGACTGCCCCGCCGTATAGCGGGGCAGTTTGATTTATCAGAAACGGCGTCTGGGGACGAAGAACGTCCAGGCAAGGGTTAATAGTGAAGCCCCCAGAAAGACCTCACCCATCAACACAGCTCCGCTGGTATACAAAATAATCCCGCCCACTGACAGTCCGACAAAGATCAGCGCCAGAGTGAGGCGATTGACCGCCCGTTCCAGATATTGCATTTCGCGCGTCACCATTGGCACCTGCACACGCAAGTCACCGCGCTCGATCTGGGCCATGACGCGGCCGGCCTGACCCGGCAATGCAATTAGCGTTTGAAGGAGCTTTCCCAGTTCATCCAGCCAGACCTCCCAATTGGAACCTGTCTCTTCGGCGATCAGTTTCTGGGCATATGGTGCAAGCTGGTCCCATAAATTGAAATCCACGTCCAGGCCGGTGCACATCCCGGACAGGATAGCCACGGTCCGGCCCAGCATCAGCAGGTCATGCGGTACCTGGAAGGGCATCTCGTACATCAAATCGCGAAACTGCATGGCAAACTGCTGCATTTCAGCATGGCTGACCTGGCGCAGCTCCTTCATGCTTTTGCCCCAGAAACGCGCAAAGACCTGGGCTTCAGCCTGCTCGATCAATTGCAAATCCGCACTCGGCAGGAGCACGCCCAGCGTCTGATAGGATTGCACCAGGCGGGAGGGGTCCTGCGTGCCAACGCCGATCAACATTTCCCGCAGGCCCTCGCGGACGTTGTCCGGAACGCGGCCGACCATGCCGAAATCCACAAAGGTCAGCTGCCAGCCCGGCTTTCCCTCAGCCGATTTGTCCGGTGCCGGCGTGACAAACAGGTTGCCAGGATGCGGGTCGGCATGGAAGAAGCCGTCCTCGAAGATCTGCTGCAGGTAAGTATCCAGCAGTTCGCGCGCCACCTGGCCGCGATCGATCCCGGCGGCGGTGATGGCGTCATAATCGGTGATCTTGATGGCATAGACATTTTCAAGCGTCAGCACGCGCCTGGTCGTCAATTCCCAAACAACGCGTGGTACGTGCACACGCCGGCTGTCGGCAAAGTTTGCTGCGAAGGTCTCGGCGTTCTGGCCTTCGGACAGGTAATCGATTTCCTCGTGGATTGTGCCGGCAAACTCCTCGATCAGGGCCTTCACATCCACCCTTTTGCGGATCGGCTCGTAATGCTCCAGCCAGCCGCCAAAACGCCGCAGGGCAGACAGGTCGACCTCGATCAACTGGTCGATATGTGGACGCTGCACCTTCATGACCACTTCGCGGAATTCGCCTGCTTCAGGTGCCTCAGCCTTCAACCGGGCGCGGTGAACCTGTCCCAACGAGGCAGCCGCCAGAGGCGTAGATTCGAACGATTCGAATTTCTCGTCCAACGGACCGCCCAGTTCGGCTTCAGCCAGTCGACGAATCTCGTCAAAATTCTCCGGCGGGACTTCGTCCTGCAGGCCGGATAGCTCGTCCGTGATCTCGGGCGGTAGCACGTCCAGGCGCGCGGACAGGAACTGCCCAACCTTGATCATCACACCACCCATTTGGATGGCCAGGGAGCGAAAACGAGCTGCGGTTTGGTGATAACGCCGCGCGCGCGTGCGGCGGCTCAGGAAACGCAGGCCAAGCCGCGGCAGGGCGATCTCCCAGAAGATGAAACTGGCAGTAGCACGTGCAAAGAATGTCATAATGCGCCGATAACGGGCGCGTAATCTCGCTTGATCCATGAAACCTCCGGTGTCGTTCGCTCTGATTGTAACACCGGAGGATTGAGGTCATCTAGGCGGCAGCCTAATCAGCAGATCGGCCTGCAGCAGGCCGCCGTCACCCTGGATGAGGGTCCCAAATACTGCCAGAAAATCGCCGGATTTCAGGTCGTTTACTGCCAGCGTATTCCCCTGTTCATCCTGGATGCGCGTGCCCTGCACCAGGGTCACACTGCGCCGTCCGTCCGGCGTGGCCAGTTCGACCTGGCTGGTGGAAATTGTGAGAACACGTCCGCTTACCTGAGGCCGTCCAGGGGGCAAACCGGCCGGCGCTTGCCCAGGTCCACCCTGTAGCGATTGGCCGTTTTGATGAATGCCGCTCCCGGTTGCAGGGCGGTTCTGTTGTCCCGGACCTGCGGCTGGCGCTCCACCGGCGTACTGCAGGCCGTCGCGCGTCCAACCATGCTCGCCGACGTAAACACCCAGAGCGAAAGCAGCCGTGACCAGCATCAGCACCAGCACCATGCCGCCCGCGGTGATCAAGATCCAGTTTGAGCGATTTGTAACCATCGTTGCACCGTTCCCATTTCGTTGATAATGTCGAGCTGCGCCAGAGGCAGCGCCTGGCCGCCTCCACCACGCAAATCTGCAGTGCGGATCGTCAGGGTTTGCCCACCAACTTCAGCGGTGGATGGGATGACCAGCCAGTACTGGTCGGCCACCACCTGCCCGGGCTGCAAACCCATTTCCTGCGCATAACGTTCCAACAAACCAAAGCCGACTTCATGCTGTTCGAGCCCTCTTCCATCCAGGCCGAGTTCCACTCGCAGAGTGCCTGAGCCGGTTCGCTTCCAATACATCCGGATCTGCAGCGCTGACCCTGACTCGACTCTTGTGGATGAAAGATCCAGCCCAATCAGCTGCATCGAACTAAATTCCAGGTCAAGCGGAATCTGCGGCTGCGGGTCGGTCACAATCAGCTGCGGTGGCTCGGAAGTCAGGTGATACAACACCAGCGACTCACGCTTCCCGGATTGACCCTCCGGCTGTTCCCCGATGAGCACCGGCACCTGCCACATGCCCTGGTTGAGCAAACCATTTGGCAGCGCACCGGGACCGCGATTTCCGTTCACTGCCTGGGTGGTGGCGTACAGATCACGTCCGCTCAGGGCCTCAGGTGTAGGATTTGGCCCCGGCAGCATCGGCAGCAGCACATCTGGACGCGTCGCATAGACGTACTGCCAGTAGAAGGCATCGTAGCCAAAGACGCCGCCCTGCGTGACCAAAGCCGCATCCTTGGGCAGCACCTGCCACAGGTTGACGTAAAAATCGTCGATGGCGGTATCCTGCGAAAAATTATTCGCGGACCAGTTGCCGGATAACGGAATCAGGCTGGGGGTCAGCAAGGCAGCACACAACACCAGGCTCAAGACAGGCGACAAAGCCTTCTGCCGCGGTGCAAGCATCCAGCGCCAAAGCGTTCTCAATCCGATCAGGACCTCCAGCAAGCCAAAGGCCGTGAAGAGCGCCCATAGTAAATGAGCCGGGATAAAGAAAACTTCCAGGTCAAAGGCACGGTATTGGATAAAGAACCAGACATGCACCAGGTACATTCCGACCAGCAAAAAGAAATGACGCGGGCGGCGGAAGAGCAGCGCAAACAGGCCCAGAAGTCCCAGTGTAATGCCGACCAGCCCGAACTGCTGGCGTAATAAATCGAGATAAATCACCAGGCGATCGGGGATGGCTGTCAACGGGAAAGCAAATTTAAATTGGGGAAATGCGCCCAGGGTGTAATTGTACAGACCGCTCAGAGTAGTCGGTGCATCGCGCAGCATGGCGCGATCATTGAGTGTACCGGCGCGCAGAGGCAGCCAGGCGAACTGGGCTGCACCCAAAGCAAAACCGAGCAGTCCAACCAGGGTCACGCCCACCAGCAACACGAGGCGGCGCCTGGGCGTTGACGGGGCAGTGAAGATGACCAGTAAGGTAAAGACCACAAAAGCCGGGGCGAAGCCGAGGTCAGAGATGTGCGTGCCCAGAGACAAACCAAAGGCCAGGGCAAATAGGAAAAAATCGAGGGGCTGACGCGTACGTTCCCAGCGCAGGAGTATCAGCAGCGTCAGGCCGATCATAAAAGCATTGGCAGCGTAGACCTCGGCGATCAGCGCCTGCGACCAGTAGGTTAGCGAAAAAGCCAGGAGGAGTGCGCTCAAAGCGGAAACACTCCTGCGCCAGTTGACGGACAGTTTCTCGGGCAGCAGGCGCAGGGCGATCAGGAAGACAGCTCCGCAAGCCAACGCGCCCAACACAGCTGACATCAGATTGATACGATAGGCCACGTCTCCCAATGGCAGCAAGTGACTGAACAGGTATCCCAGCCAGGTGTACAGCGGATAACCGGGCGAGTGCGCCAATCCCAGCACGTAGGGAATGGTGGCCAGCTCGCTGCCATCCGGGCTAAGAAAAGATAAGCTGGGTGTCAGGGTCAGGATATAAACCGTCAGCGCAAGTAGGCTGAGGCCCAGGGCGAGCAGGTGGTCTGTGCGTTTGGTTGCATACATATAGACTCGTTTTAAGGTCAGGTATAATCCAGTTTATAGCAGCATGATGTTATAAAGATGAGAAGACCTTGTAAATTCCTTGTAAATTCACTGTCAGGAGCGACCTTATGAGGTTTGACGAAATCGTTGAGTCGATCATTAAAGATGCTATCGAGCGAGGTGAGTTCGATAATTTGTCTAATAAGGGAAAGCGGATCGACCTGAGTGCTTACTTTGACACACCCGAAGAAACACGCCTGGCAAATTCAATCTTGAAGAACGCGGGTATCCTGCCAGTCGAGGTAGAGCTGCTTAATGAAATCGACGCGTTGAAGGAGAAGCTGGCATCCTGCACAGATCAGGAAGAAAGCTACCGGCTAAAGAAACAAATCGAGCAGCGCCGGCTGAATTACAACCTTCAATTAGAACGGCAAAAGCTGCTGCGCCGCAAGAAATAAACTTCAACCTTCCAGAAAGAGAGTCGCAAACTGGATCCGCTCTTTCGCAGGGTAAGAATTGGCTTTGACAAATCATCATTAGACTGCTATACTCTCTAGGTCGGATGTTGACTTTCACTGCCCCAGAGGCAGTTTTGTTGTGCAAACAAGAAAGTACGTAAAATCCCCGGCAGGATATTTGGCAGGGGTGTTTTTCTATATATCGACTGAATCCGCCATCCCATGGGATTATAAAGGCGGTTGAAATAATTTTTTAACAATAAGGAAAAAATAACACAATGAGTAAAAATGCAAAATTAAGACTAGTTCCCCTGGGGGGTCTCGGGGAAGTCGGCAAGAACATGATGGCTTACGAATACGGCAACAATATTATGCTGGTTGACGCCGGACTCATGTTCCCCGAAAATGACATGTTAGGGATCGATTACATCATCCCAGACTATGAATACCTGCTTGACAAGACGGACCGCATACGCGGCATCGTCATCACCCACGGACACGAGGACCACATTGGTGCGATCCACCACATTTTGGGCAGCGCACCAGCTCCGATCTTCGCTACGCCCCTGACGCGCGGCTTAATCGAAGTCAAACTCTCGCGCCACGGCATGTTAAACAAAGCCGATCTGCGCACCGTGCAGGCCGGCGAAAAAGTGCAAATCGGCCCGTTCGCGGTCGAATTCTTCCATGTCTGCCATTCGATCCCGGATGCGGTTGGACTGGGAATCACCACGCCGGCCGGGCTTGTGGTCCACATGAGCGACTTCAAGTTCGACCATACCCCCGTGGACGGCTGGCCGACTGATTACGCGAAACTGGCTGAATTCTCCCAACGCGGCGTTGATCTGTTGCTTTCTGACTCAACCAACGCGGAACGCCCCGGCTGGACGCCTTCTGAAATGGTCATCGGTCCGGCTTTGCGCGATGTCTTCGAACATGCCCCGGGACGGGTGATCATCGCTTCCTTTGCCTCCCTGATTTCGCGCATGCAGCAAGTGGCCGACACGTGCGTCAAAACTAATCGCAAGCTGGCCTTTGCCGGCACCAGCATGGTGGATAATGCCAAAATGGCCCGCAAGCTGGGTTATCTCTCTGTACCGGATGATGTGCTGGTCCCGATCGACCAGGCGCTCAACCTGCCAGCCGAGGAAGTGGTGCTGATGTGCACCGGTTCGCAGGGCGAACCTTCTTCGATCATCGGACGGCTCTCCACGGGGACGAACCGCCAGTTCGACGTGCACGAGGGCGACACGGTCGTCCTGTCATCCCACCCAATCCCCGGCAACGAGGAGCCCATCAGTCGCACCATCAACCGGCTTTTCCGTCGCGGTGCGGAGGTTATCTCCGATGCGATTGCTCCGGTGCACGTCTCCGGACACGCCAGCCAGGAAGAACAGAAGCTGTTGATCAACCTGGTACGCCCCAAACACTTCCTGCCGATCCACGGGGAACTGCGGCAGTTGAAACGCCACGCTGCAATGGCGCGCGAGCTTGGCATCCCCGCAGAAAACATCGTCGTGGCTGAGAACGGACAGGTTGTGGAACTCTCCGGCGGAGAGCTGAAGCTAGCCGAACGCGTCCCCGGCGGCTACGTCTTTGTGGAAGGCGGCAGCATCGGCGAGGTCGACCTGGGCATCATGCGCGAACGCGAAAAACTGGCCCGTGGTGGGATTGTCCTGATTGACCTTTCGATCGATAAATTCACCAACCGCCCCTTGCACGAACCGGAGGTTATCACGCGCGGATTTGTCACATCCGAAGATGCCGGAGATTTGATCCCGGCCATTCGCCAGCGTATAAAAGAGCTGGTCAACGGTGGTGGCCTGGACGATGAAAAGGTCATCGTAGATGCCGTGCGTTCCTTCCTCTATAATGAGACCAAGCGCAGACCAATGGTTTTCGTCACCATGAGCAAGGCCTAAACCAGGCACCCTGCTTATTTCAAAATAATTATGGAAACAGCCCGACGCGAGCGTCGGGCTGTTTGGTTTCTATTGGAATTAGACTATTTGTAACTTCGTCCAGGATAGTAAATCAGTTATGCCAGGATTCCGGCGGAGTACTCGATGGCTGCATACCTTTTCGCAAATATCAGTCCGCTTCTGGTTAAGGGACTGCGATGGTGTAGCTCAGTGAGATCCACTGATTGAAACCGATCTCGGCCCAACCAGCATTCTCGCGCGAAACAGGGAGCACGTCGCCAGCATGGACCTTTCCAACGATCGGCATATTCAAACCGGGGCCGGATCGCACATTCAGCACAGGCGTGTTAACTTTTACCCGGCGCGCAACCTGAAAACCGATCCCCGAGGTGGGGATGATCGCCGAACACTCCGGGTTGGGGAAACTGGAATCAAGAGCAACTTCCTTCCAGGCCTGCCAGAAGAGCTCGATCGGGTATGGATGCGCCTCACCGGCGGCGGGGTTGGTATAGAGCGGATCGTGAATGTAGATATACTTCGGATCCATACCCACCACCACAGAAAAGTGCGGACCCTGAAAAGATTTCTCGGTCAGCCCCGCTTCAAAAAATACCTTATAACGCAACAGCACCACCGTAGGCTTGCTGGAGGCCAGTAAAACGAACAGATCCTGTATCGACAGACCTGAATGAAACTCTGTCAGCAAGCCCATTGAGCGCAGGGCGTTCTGGATCTGAGTAGCGCTCAAGTATGGATCGCCTTGAATGTTGAAATGAGTATAGAACTCGTCCGGCGTCATCTCGATATTCTGGTAAGCCCTGAATAACATGACGGCGCAGGCTGCTCCACAATCCTTCTTGTGAACGTCGGCTCCTTCGCCAAATTGTGATACATAGGGAACGGGGAGCAGCGTTGTGGGGCGCAGTGCGTTTCCCAGATCGTATTCTGTGACAGCACCCCCATCCGTCTCTTCGACCTTGAAGTGCCGCTTGGTAGTCCAGGTTTGTGGAGGTGTACTCGGTCCCCCGGCCTCGGGCGTGCCTCCATCCGTGGGTTGATTTGTTTCCTCACCCCCCGTATTCCCGCTATCGTCGGTATGACCAGCCCCTCCGGTGGGAACCGTGGGCTCAACCGGGCCGGGTTCGCCAGGCATGAGCGGACGTTTCCCGGCTTTAGCCTCCCTGATGGAAATCCCATTGACTTCCACGTGCATCGGATCCCAACCCAGATGGGTCGGTGCCTGCCAATTCTGCGCGGCGATCGCCTCATCAATAATCTCAATATACTTATCCGATAGACCCCAACGGATTCCAGTAATTAACCCGTTCTCTTCGGCGGCCGCAGCCAAATGCAGCTTGTATTCTGTGCTGGCAGTCAAAGGGCGGTCATCATCCAGAATATCTGCAGCCAACGCCTCTTTCTCCCCTTTCGCACCGGTCACGTTGTGAAAACCATATTGCACTTGTGAATATCCCAGACGAAAGGCTTGCATCTGCTCCGAAGGGGAACGCCAGGCATCCTGAATTCGCGGACGATACCCGAGTGCTTCCATCTCTTTGAGCACAGCCTCAACACGCACACGGAAAGCCGGATACATTTCCTGCAGCCGGGTTGTATTGCGATTTTCTCGATCAGTCTCGTGCATGTTTCACCTCGAAGAATGAATACCCACAATCACACGAAGGTAAGCTCTAATTGTAATCCCGGACCAACTTATAAATATGCGATCGGCGCTTAGGGCAAGCGGGAAAGCCAAATTTTTGCCGGGAAAATAGCCGAACTCAATTCACCCTAATTCAGACCAGGCAAGGCACGTTCCAGGTTCAGTTGAGGATTGACAAGACTTGCCTAAACTCTCACGGCCATTGTATTGCAAAGGTCAAAAATAGACAAGCGCGCGATCCAAAATTTACACTGGATTCTTAGCGTTTTTCCATTACATATTCCTCGATTTTTCCATCTTGGACTTCGGAAATGCCCGCAGATGCGCCAATGACGGTGAAGCCATTCTTTTCTAGAACTCGTAAGGAAGCCAGGTTGTGTTTGGCAACATGCGCATAAAGAGGGCGGACATTTATATCATCCAGAAAAACAGACAGTGCTTGGCTGGCAATGCCTCGACCCCAGTATGCTTTTCCTAGCCAGTAACCGACTTCTCGCCTGCCATCCTGTTCAAAGCTGACGATATTGCCCGCTACCTGTCCGTCCCACAGGATGGTCTTGATGATGACGCTTGCATCGGCCAGGATCCGAGCCCAGTGAGCCGTGAAGGCTTCCCGGTCTCTGGCAGGAAAAGCTGCCATCCGGGTTGCATCGGGGTCTAATTGTTGTTCGAAAAATATGGGCAGGTCACTTTCGGTCACCTCCCGCAGAAACATTTCAACCGGTGCGGAGGCTTTCATTTTCCGCCTGCCAAGTCGATGAAGGTGCCAGTCGCATAGGAGGCTTCATCCGATAACAGCCATAGAATCGCACTTGCAACTTCTTCCGGCTGCCCTCCTCGCTTCATTGGAATCGATTTTTGCACGCGCTTCACCCTTTCGGGTTCACCACCGCTGGCGTGAATATCAGTATAAATGAATGCTGGCCGCACAGCATTGACGCGGATACCCTCGCCCGCCACTTCTCGCGCCAGCCCAATGGTAAGGGAATCAATAGCGCCTTTAGAGGCAGCGTAATCCACATATTCGCCTGCGGATCCCAAGCGGGAGGCGGCCGAAGATACATTGACGATCGCCCCTCCTGCGCCGCCATATATTGTCGACATGCGTAAGACGGCTTCCCGGGCACACAAAAAGGCAGCATTAATGTTGGTCGTAAATATCCGAGTCAGGCGGGATGCATCCATCCGGTCGACGCGCATTTGTGTTTCCAGGATTCCGGCATTATTGACCAGTGCGCTCAGCGTTCCCAACTCCTGGTCGACAATCTTGAACAACCGAACGACATCCGCTTCCACGCCAACATTGGCGGGGACGGCAATTGCCCGACCGCCATTCGATACGATTCCGTCGACCACTAATTTTGCGGTCGCCTGGTTCTTTAAATAATTTACGCAAACTGCGTAACCGCGGTCAGCAGCGAGTCTTGCAGTCGCAGCACCAATCCCCCGACTGGCGCCTGTGATGATGATGACTTTGTCAATGTTGTCTACTGGTCCCAGGGATGGGTTTTGAAGTAGGTTGCGACCTGTCATAACAACACCAACTGCCTCCAGTAAGAACAATTATCGAATAAATTTTCAAGATGGATCCATTACCAGAATTCGATTCACGTCCAAGGGCGGGCCGAGCAATTCCATATCGTGAACCCGCCAAAATTCGGGATCTTGCGGAGGCATTGCATTGACTTTGGTAACTTCTCTAAAAAACGCCTCCATTTTTCCTGCCGGCATGAAGGCAATCAGGATTCTGCCGCTCGTTCCCCCTGTAAATGCCCATACATGTGGAATTTTTTGTGGGGCGAGCAAAGAATCACCGGGTGATAGTTTAAATTTCTCCGGCCCAACCTCGAAGACGAACTCGCCCTCGAGAACGTAGAACCACTCATCCTGGTTGTAATGCAGATGCTTCGCGGGGCCACCTTTCTCGCGAAAGGAATTTTCGATAATTAAGATGTCATGACTATCTTGCGTTGCGACCTTAAAGGTAATCGAACTGATTCCAAGCCCCCGATGCTCTTCAAATCTATCCTTCCCTGCGACAATCAGTTGAACTGTTGGATATTTGTCTTTTATGTCCATTAATCTATCCTTAAATATACTGCCGATTAATTAATCAGTAATTGATAAAAACTATCCAATAGGTTGGATTATACCGTGGCGGGATGAAGAGCGAAATTTGATTGGGAAACCCTCAATTAATTACCACTTTGCATCATCCCAACCGTGCTTACCGCGCAGGGGTACGAAGGCCACTCCGGTGATCACCTGATGGGTGAAGCCTTTTTCTACCCGCTCCCAGACCTCCAGTTCTTGCAATCCGCGCCCCCCAACCGGTAGCACCAGCTTGCCGGCTTCGGCTAGCTGTTCCAGCAGGACCTGTGGAACAACTGGAGCCGCAGCCGTCACCAGGATTCCGTTATACGGGGCTTCAGGCGGCCAGCCGCCTGAACCGTCTCCCACATGGCAGAAGACATTGCGCAATCCCGTTTCCCAAATCATCTGTCGGGCCTGGTGCGCCAGTTCGGGCACAAATTCGATCGTGTGCACTTCCTGGGTCAGGTAACCCAGGATCGCCGCCTGGTAGCCTGAACCGGTCCCGACCTCCAACACACGTTCTTCACCATGCAAATTGAGTAAGCTGGTCATCAGGGCGACAATATACGGCTGGGAAATGGTTTGTCCGTGCCCGATCGGTAGCGGCCCATCGTCGTATGCCAGGTAGCGATAATCCTCCGGTACGAACCAGTGGCGCGGCACGTTCACGAATGCTGACAGTAAATGCCCATCCGCCAGACCGCGTTTTACGATCTGCTGCTCGACCATACGCTGGCGTTCACGGGCGTAATCCTTCTCCTCCATCTTGATAATATTCTATAACGTTCCGAGAGTTTTTGCACGCGCCAACCCGGCGATCTGGCGGTCGATTTTACCCATCGGGTAGTCCGCCAACCGAACGAATTCCACCCATTCCAGGTTTTCCTGCCTCTTTATCGAAATTGCTTCGCAGAGATAGGCGTATTCCGTCACCCGGAAGTGGGTATAAGCGTGCTTGACCATCCCCAGCGGATCGCCCACGCGAACCGACAGATTGTATCCCGTTTCGATGACGGTCTCCAATTCCAAGGCCGGCTCACCTTCCACGCGCCCATTAGGGAACTCCCACATCCCGCCCAGCAAGCCCTTAGTCGGGCGCCTGGTTATCAGCACCTGCCCGTCGCGCACGATGACGGCTGCGACCTGGACGTAATGCGGTACTTTGCGCTTTGGTTTGAGCACCGGACGTTGCTCTTGCACCCCCCTGGCGCGTGCCTGGCAGACTTTCACCAGAGGGCACGCGGAGCAATGCGGTTTTTTCGGCAGGCAGACCGTCGCGCCCAGATCCATCAGCGCCTGGTTGTAATCGCCTGCTTGTCCATGCGGCAAGTTTTCCGCTGCCAGCTCCCATAAAATGCGGTCCCCGGCAGGTGTATCCGCCGCCTGGCGGACGTCGAACAGACGCGCAAGAACGCGCCGCAGGTTGCCGTCCAGGGTAGGTTGATCCAAGCCAAAGGCGATCGATGCAATCGCACCGGCCGTGTAGTGGCCGATGCCTGGCAGCTTACGCAGCGCACTTACTTCACGCGGTAACTGGCTGCCGTACTCTTCGACCACCATCCTGGCTGCCCGCTGCAGATTGCGAGCTCGGCTGTAATAACCCAATCCTTCCCAGGCACTGAGCACTTCTTTTTCAGAGGCATTGGCCAATCTCTCAAGAGTCGGAAAACGCGCCATCCAGCGCTCGAAATACGGAATAACCGCCTCGACGCGCGTCTGCTGGAGCATAATCTCCGAAACCCAGACCGCGTACGGGTCGGAATACCCGCGCCAGGGCAATCGTCGCCCGTGCTGACGATACCAGGGGAGCAATCGATCTGCAATTGTTGACATGACTTTTGAACGCTGGAACCAGCCCTTAATGCTGCCTGCTAGAACTGGAAGCCCCCCTTGGCAGGCACCACCTTATAAGAAAAATTGTTCACGTACCCAAAAAGTTTTTCTTGCAGCAGGCTCCACTCGGGCGAAGCCAGGATCTTCTCTACCACGGGAATGTTTTCAGCCAATAATCCAACCTGGATTTGTGGGTACTCGCCAAATATCGTTGCCCAGGCTTCGACGGTTTGAAAGCCCAGGCGCTGAACGCCCGGGATGAATTCGCCGATTACGAACTCGAAATAATCTTGATCGCGATCCGGCGAGATATCCCAGGTCATCAACACTTTAATAGCCACTAAAACTCCTAACCACGCTGATAGTCCAGCACGATTATGTGCGTCTCATCTGGTAAACCGCTTTTGGTAACTTTGAGCGAGGTTTGTTTCTCCTGGTCTCCCAAACCCATTTCCTTAAGGAATTTGTCCAGCGTGTCGAGTTGTAATTTCGTGTCGGGTGTCGCATAATGCATGGGAATAACAATGTTCGGTTCCAGCATGCTGATGACCTCGGCTGCCTTGGCCGCATTCAAGCCGCCGCCACCGCCAACCGGGACGAGGGCTACGTTCAGATTGCCTAAAGCTTCGACCTCCGACTGGGTCGGAACCTGGCGCAAATCGCCCAGGTGGGCTACTGTCAGCCCATCGTAATCGAACACATAAAGCGTGTTGCGCGGGTGTCCATTATCTTTAACACCATGCCCATCGGTTTGTACACCGGTAATAAAGACGCCTCCAATTTCGTATTCGCCCGGTCCTGTGATCACGTGCGAGCTGCCCTTGACCCCATTGACATTATTATGTCCGGAAGCGTCGTGACTGACTGTCACGATATCTGCTTTAAGCTTGAGCGAATCATAACCAATCGTCTTGTTATCGAAGGGGTCCGTGACCACACTTGCCAAACCACGTTCGCTGAGACGAAAACAGGAGTGTCCGTACCAAGTAATTTCCATAAAATATTAAATCCTCCAGGCGGTATTATACCCGTAGAATTATAATTGGTTATCATTGGACAACAAGAATCTTATGTCAAAATCCAAAATACTCCCATTTCTCGAAGCCACCTTTGCCGTGATTGTCTGGGGCGCTTCCTTCATTGCCACCAAGGTAGCCTTACGTGATGTTTCCCCGGTCACTGTGATTTGGCTGCGTTTTGCGATGGGGGTGCTGATCCTGGGAGCCGCTGTCACTGCCCGGCGGCAATTCGCACTACCCAAACGGGAAGAATGGGGCTATTTTGCCCTTCTGGGTTTCCTGGGCATCACCTTCCACCAGTGGCTGCAGTCCAACGGGTTGCTGACGGCACAAGCCTCCACAACCGCTTGGATCGTGGCCACCACACCCATTTTCATGGCCTTGCTGGGCTGGTTGATCTTGAAGGAAAGCCTGGGCTGGTTACGCAGCGCAGGCATCCTGCTGGCTGCCATCGGAGTGTTGCTGGTGGTCAGCAAAGGTGAGCCTGTGAACCTGACTGCCGGCCACTTCGGCGAACCGGGTGACTTCCTGATCCTGATCAGCGCTCCCAACTGGGCCGTCTTTTCGGTTCTCTCGCGGCGTGGACTGCAAACCCATCCGGCAGCGCGCATGATGTTCTTTGTCATGACGCTCGGCTGGTTGTTCACCTCTCTGCTATTCTTCGGCGGCCCGGGGTTGAAAGAAATCCCGGCCCTGACCTTGAGTGGCTGGCTCGGCGTAACCTTCCTGGGAATCTTCTGCTCCGGCCTGGCCTACATCGCCTGGTACGATGCCCTGCAAGCCCTCCAAGCTTCTCAGGTGGGCGTCTTTCTTTATATCGAACCGCTGGTGGCGGTGATCGTCGCTGCACTGATCCTGGCTGAATCGATTACGCTGGTTTCGTTAATGGGCGGGACGATCATCTTGCTTGGCGTGTATCTGGTTAACCGAACGAGACAGGCACAAAAAAAGCAGGTCAATGCCTAAACAGATCCAGCTTGTCCCCCACACGACCCAAAATGCCAGTGTGTCCGCGAAATCAAACGCTGCAGACTGGCATCTGGAAATCCCACCGGGTGAGGCGGGCGTGTATCGCTTAGCCCAACTCGACGACTACCACAACCGGGCTCGCAGAAACCTTCCCTGGCGCGCTCCGCTCGGCCTAAGCCTGGATGCGCGCGTCTCAGCGGAATCCCTACCCGGGACCTGGGGCTTCGGCCTGTGGAATGATCCATTCGGTTTGTCACTGGGATTCGGCGCAACCAGCGGGCGAGTGCCGGCGTTGCCCAACGCGATCTGGTTCTTCCACGCTTCGCCGCCAAACTACTTATCATTTCGAGATGATCAGCCAGCGCAGGGATTTCTGGCAGGGACATTCGCATCACCCCGCTGGCCTGCGCTGATGCTGGTTCCCGGATTGTTGATGGCACCGCTGCTGGCGTTGCGACCAATGGCGCGAGGCCTGCGCAGATTGGCCAGCCGAATCATCAAAGAACAGTCCAGCCTGGTCTCAATTGACGTGACCCAATGGAACACGTACCGGCTGGATTGGAGTCAGAACCACGCGGTCTTGTGGGTCAACGACTCGATCGTCCTTGATGCGCCTGTAACACCACATGGCCCGCTAGGACTGGTCTTGTGGATTGATAATCAATATGCGGCCTTCACGCCGGAAGGCCGCCTGGGATTTGGCACACTGGCAAATCCCCCTGCCTGGTTGGAGCTGAAAAATATCGAAATAAAAACCTAGGGGCGGATAAAAATCCGCCCCAAATTTCTCGCTTAAATCATCGGCCAGAAGCGGGCGATCCATTGGCTGGTGAATGGGATCACACGCAACAGAGTATCCAGGATCAAACCCAGGATGAACATACCGCCGAACATGCGGTTATGGTAGAAGGCAAAGCCGGAGAACCAGGTCGGCCAACCGGTCCATTCCTTGGGAGGCGCTTCCGGGCGCGGCTTGGTCAGCACACCAACCGCCAGCAAAGCACGTTTGAGGGCAAAGAAGACGATCAGCAGGATGGGAGTGAAATAGCGCGGGACGAAGACCAGATAAACGATCACGGCATACATCAGTACGAAGACCGCGATGTTCAAATAACGGGCTGCCTTCTCGCCGATCACTACCGGCAGGGTGCCGACACCCTTCTTCTTATCGTCCGAAGATTTGTCGATGTGCTTGCCAACGTTGATACTGACCACGCTCAAGCCGAAAGGGATACCAGCCAGCACGACGTTCCAGAAGTTGGGGGTGAAGCCGCGCGCCAGCACGAAATACACGCCGCCAATCATGATCGGTCCCCAAATCAGGAAGATCGCCAGTTCGCCCAGCGCCAGGTATTTGAGCGGCCAGGTGTAAAACAGCAAAACCAATGAGCCGAAGGCAAACAAACCAATCACAATGGGGTTAAAGCTGGTGTACAGCAAGCCGTAGACACCCGCCAGGACCGCCAGTACGCCGCTAACCACAAACCAGCGCAACTGCTGATTCTTAGTCCAGAACCCCTGCACCAGGGGATGGACACCATACTGTATGCGGAAGTAGTTATCCTTGTCGATTCCGCGGCTGTAATCGGTATAGTCATTAAGCAGATTATTGGTGCCATGCGCAATGAACAAACCCAGCGTGAGGATCAGCCAGGGTACCAGCGCAAAAACGTGATCGCGCCAGGCCAGCAGTCCGGCAATAACGCAGGAGTAAATCGTCACAGCCGTTACCGCCGAGCGTGTGGCAATCAGCCACTTCGAGACGACATCCAGCCGGTCCCACTCTTGCTTGTCGTCCATCTTGATTAATTGCCAAAGCGCCTTCTTCCACATTGCAAAATCAATGCCCATGCCTCTCTCCTTCTTTATTATTTCCGGTTCGCCCCGAAAATCATTAGTGCCAAAAACCCGTGACGAAAATACGCAATATTGAATCCAGCAATACGCCGAGGATAAACAGGTTGCCAAAGTTGCGGTTGTGGATAAAGGAAACCGTCGAGAACCAGCGCGGCCAGATTGGATATCCTTCCGGCGGCTGCGTTGGTCGCGGTTGCAAGAGCCGCTTGATCGCCGTCCAGGCGTGTTTGACTGCAAAGAAGACGATCAACATCACCGGTGTCAGGAATCGCGGCCCGAAGACCAGGTAAACGGTTATAGCATATGCCAGAACGATGGCTGTGATGTTCAGATATCGGGCGGCTGTCTCCCCAATGATAACCGGGAGCGTGCCAACTCCTTTGGCTTTATCCTCACGCAGCTTGTCGATGTGTTTGCCGACATTAATGCTGGCCACGCTCAGCCCAAACGGGACACCGGCCAGGACGACATTCCACGAATTCGCGGTCCAGCCCCGTGCCAGTACAAAGTAAACCCCGCCGATCATGATCGGCCCCCAGATCAGGAATATCGTCAGTTCGCCCAAGGCAAAATATTTCAGCGGGTAAGTGTAGAACAAGAGCATCAAGGCACCAAATGCAAACAATCCGATCACGACCGGATGGAAATCCGTATAAAACAAGGCGTATACACCGGCCAGGCTGGCCAGAAAACCACTGACCAGGAACCAGCGGATTTGTGTACGCTTGCCCCAAAACTCCTGCACCAACGGGTGGACGCCATACTGCGTGCGAAAGTAATTATCTTTATCGATCCCACGGCTGAAATCGGTGTAATCATTGAGCAGGTTGTTGGTCCCGTGAGCCAGGAACAGGCCAAAAGTGACGATCAACCATGGCAGCCAGGCAAAATATCCATCCCGCCAGGCAAACATAGCGGCAATAACACACGAATAGATCGTCACCGTGGTCACGCCGGACCGGGTGGCAATCAGCCACTTCGAGACCACGTCCAGCCGGTCCCACTCTTGCTTGTCATCCATCTTGACCAGCTGTGAAAGAGCGGTCCTCCACATGGCGAAATTAATGCTCATCAGCAGATACTCCTTTCTCCCGAGCGAAATTATACTGTGTGTTGTGCAAAAATGTACACAAATTATCCTGCTTGCAGACAAGAAAAAAGCGCCGAGGGTTTCCTCGGCGCCCGTCGGAGCCTGTCTAATGCCAAAAAGCGGGTATGAATATTCGCAACAACACGTCCGCAATCAATCCAAGCATAAACAGCATCCCAAAGGAGCGGTTATTCCAGAAAGCCATCGGGGCAAAATATAACGGCCAGCCACCCTGTCCATCCGGGAAGTCTGCTGGGCGCTCAGCCGGCTTGGGCTGCAAGAAAGCCGGATAGACTTTTCCCAAAGTTGGGATTGCCAGTAAAACAATTGCCATCACTGGCGTAAAGAATTTTGTAGCGACCAGAAAAGCCGTCAGGAAATACGGCAGGATCATCATCGCCAGCACTGTGTAACGCGCCGGTTTTTCTCCCAACAAAACAGGCAACGTATGAATACCCTTTTCTTTATCGACCAAATACTTATCAATATGCTTGCCAAAAATGACCGTGGTCACGCCCAGTACGTACGGAAGACTGGCAATCGTGACATTCCAATCCCATTGGTGGGACATGATAAAGTATCCGCCACCGATCATCAAGGGTCCCCAAACAATCAGGACTGCCACTTCGCCCAGGGCAATATATTTCAGCGGCCAGGTGTAGAAGAGCACAAAGAACGCCCCCAAGCCCAGCAGCACCCAGGCTGTCGCATCAAAACGGCTGTACCACATCAGGTAAAGCCCGGCTGCAACCGCCAGCAAGCCAGTAAACACAAAATATGTCAGATGCTGGCGTTTGGTCATCAAGCCATGCGCCACCGGCTGCGGCCCGTACATCGTGCGGAAGTAGTTATCCTTGTCCACCCCTCGCACAAAATCCGTGTAATCGTTGAACAAATTATTGCTGGCATGCGCCATCAACAAACCGAAGGTCAACGCCAGCCAGGGTACAAAGCTGAAGGAATGGTCGCGTAGCGCAAACAATCCCGCCAGAGCAGCCGAGAGGAAGGTCATGATCAGCACCGCAGCACGCGTGGAAATCAGCCACTTTGAGACCAGATCGAGATCGTCCCACTCTTCCTTGGAGACATCCGGGATTACTTCTAAGGCTTTTCGCCACATCGCAAAGTTCATCGCTTTACTCCTACCGTCAAATTTTGGCAATTATACAACACACGGCCGGTAACATGGTTGCCAAAAAAGGGCGCATCCTCTGCACCCTACCAGGGGAAAAACGCTCTTACAAAATCTCTTTCTGGTATTTTACTTCCTTAACGAATTGGGTCAGTTCACTCACGCTGAAGTTTTCGATGCCCAGCTTATCCAGTGTGCGACCGCGGCGCCAGTAATCTGTCCGATGCATAATGCTCGCCAAGCGGATAAAACTTTCCATGCCGCGAACCGAGACGCCGTAGCGCTGTGCCAGGGCGGCTATCGGAACCAGACTCATCGGCACATCTTCGAAAATATAGCGGTGATTGAGGGAATATGGGGCTTTGATCCCGTAATACCCGGGTTGATTGTGAACCGCCTCGTGCAAGTCTTCCCCGGTGGCGTCGTAAGCCATCTTGAGCCACTCCATGGCAGTACGCGCCCGGACCCCAACTGAGGAGGCTACCGTCACCCTTTCACGATCCAGCACTTCCAGCACGCGCGCTACAGACGGGGTGACGCCATCGATGTAAAACTGGTAATCACCATGGGTGGCTTCTATCCAACCCGTATTCAGCAGTGACAGGGCCGGGTGAAATATGGCGCCCATATTGTTTAAACCGGTATGCAGGACATCAACGCCATCAATATAGAGTGGATACGCCTCGTGGATGACTTCCAAAACGCGCGGCGTATCTGTAGCCGGCAACGCCGCCAGCGGAACCGCATCCTTGATGCGAAAGATGCGCGCCTGGGCAGGCCCATCAGAACGGCTGGCATAAATAAAGGTTTCGGCTTCGGAGATGATCACTTCTGCCTGGCAACCTTGATCCCACAGGACTTGTCGAAACTCAATCGCACCACAAGTACGGCCGGGGTGCAGGATCACAATTTGTCCATCACTGAGAAAAGAAGCGATCTGCCTGGCAATGCTGGCATGCGCCGATGAGGGAACAACGATCATGATCACATCCGAATCTTTCAAGGCTTCCTGCAAGTCTGAAGTGACCAGGCGTAATTCCCCAAATCCGCGCGGACCACCTTCAAAGCTTTCCAGTTCGATCCCGCCACGAGATTTGATGGATGCGACGTTTTCGGGTGTGCGGTTGTACAAGGCAACAGACAGCCCCATCAAGGCCATGTGAGCGGCCATCGCTTTCCCACCGTGACCGGCCCCGATTACTGTATAACGAAGATCAGACATTTCTGCCCCTCCTTATGATGATATGGGTTGCGACTTTAATGACAGGCGAGCAATCCGCTCCTCTTCCGATAAGGGCTTCCTGCTTTCGGGGTCGACAACCTGGTTCGCCCCACGCGCGTCAACCTGCGTGACAATGGCGCCTGGCGCAAATGGATTATTACGCAACTGCGGTGCGTCGAGGATACCCAGGGCGACGGAACGAGCCAAAGTGGCCGGATCCGACCAGGGATCCGCGACTGACGGTTCGGCAATCCTTCGGATCGCGTTCAAGGTTACGTCGGCTTCGCGTACCAGCTCGTCTTTGCGAGCCTGTACCTCCGGATCCAGGGTCATATCCGGCTGACCCAGTGCATTTTCAATCGCCCGGCGGGCCATTTTAGCTGCGGCAATGACATCTTTGGCGGTCGCAGCATGATCCGCTTCGGTGTGTCCCACAATATGGACAATGTGCGGATTGAGCGCCATCTGTAAATAAATGCTGGCCGAAAGATGGGCCCGAGCAGCGTCAATATCTACCGGAAAGCTCAGCAAACCCGTGCGAGTCTGCCTCCAGATGGAAAATCCCGGATTTTTAAGCGGTTGAATGATCTCAAGCACGGCCAGCATCTTGGCCAGGTCCATTTTGTCGGAAAGTTCGGACGGGCTGTTGAACATCATCTGGGCAATGTAATCCTTCACACCAAAAACGCGGGCATTATAGGCTGCGAGATACGCAGATACCACAAAGATCACGTCCGGCGCATCCCGCATACCCCAGTGGTGCGGCTCGTTCAGTTCGACCGGGATATCCCGCTCGCCGTACCAGCGCATCACCTTCTGGTGCTCGCGGATCGAGCCCTCCAGATCCCATGGTCCACGCCCGTCCATCGCATTGAACCAAAAAAGAGGGATGGCACACCAGGCAATCTTGATCGTATCCACAAACACTTCTGCCTGACGAATAAAATCGTCCGTGCCGGAATAGGTCCGCAAGAGCGGGAAATTTCCCCTGCGGCTGGCTTTATACAGCCTCCTGTAATCGTCAGCACTGCGCACCGGCACGCCGCCGGCTCCGGTCCGCCGCGGGTCTTGCCGTTCGGGATGAAAGAAATTCTCCTGCGCATCCTGGTCGGTTCCGAGCGAGATTACATCCAGCACGCGCGCCTCGGCAGTCTCCTGGATCCCATCAATCGAGGCTTCCAGGCTTGGCAGCCCAAAATGATGGCGCAGGAGCGGGTAAGGCGACTTCCAGTGGATGCGCGCGATGGTGGTATCGGGAAAGTCAGATTCGCTACGCTCGAAAGACAGACCCTTCAGGAAAGCCAACACACCTTCAACCGGTTCAGTCCCGTTGAAGGTTTGCTCAAAAAATCCGATCCTGGCGGCTCTTTCTGCAACCGGCGGCGTCCCGCCAAACACAAAGCGGACTCCGCTCTCATGTAAATCCGCTGCTTCTTCGGCAAATTGACCCAGCAAGCGCTCCCCGGTCTCCGGTGTCAGGCGATAAGAAACGCCTACCAATACCTGATCTCCTTCTTTGGCCTTTGCCGCCACTTTACGCACAGTTTCCAACATCTTTTTCACCGGGACAGCCGGTCCAAGAAAAACGGTTTCCCAGCCCGCCTGCTCGGCCAACCGCAAGAACTTTGAAACACCCGCAACATGGACACATTCACCCAATGCACCACTAATGACGGTCTTCATCGACGCCTCCTGATTGATCTAGTCCAGCCGAATCGCCCGAACGTTAATGATTACGCCCCATTTGGCAAATGGCGAATTCAGTGGCAAGAATAGGTTGGTTACGCGAAGTGTGGACAGCGATAATTGATTGGGACAGGGCGAAAACACGATTGTTTGGCTTCAATATGGTCGCCTAACCCCACATTAAAAAATTATACCATGCTGAATTGTCCGATCAGGGTTTCTTCTGTATAGTTGTATATACAATTAGGATTCTGATACAAACTTGTCTTGGGGTGCTTAGCCCAATCAATTAATGTTGTCTATACATATTTATCATAACCCACTCATGACATACATCCATATTGGGGCATGATTTCTCCCACTGATAGATATTTGTGAATTTTTGTACAATAGACATGGCGTCATTCGTGCGTCGAACTGTTTGGTTTCGGCGCTGGATCATTTCATATATTGGGAGTGAGGATCTCATGACAATTAGCCCGACAATCGAACGCCCTCCGTCTACGATCCCAAAACAAATCGAGGATCTGACGATGCTGGAGGAAGTAGCAGCCCGCACAGCCGGTGTCTCACGCTTGGAGATGTGCATTCAATGTGGAACATGCGGTGGCTCATGTCCCTCTGCAGCAGATATGGATCACACGCCGCGCATGCTCTTTGCCATGCTGCGTGCCGGCATGCGTCAAGCTGCCCTGAGCAGCAACACACCCTGGGTTTGCGTATCCTGCTATCACTGCGTGGTGCGCTGTCCACAGAATGTGCATATTGCTGACGTGATGTATACCCTCAAGAGTATGGCGATTCATGCGAAACTCTACAAGGACGCTACCGCACCGGACTTCTCACAAACCTTTGTTGATATGGTGGAAGAATACGGTCGCAGTTTTGAATTTGGCCTGGCCACGCGCCATTACCTCAAACACTTCCCACTGCGATTGCCCGGTATGGCGCCCATGGGGTTGGGTCTCTTAAGCAAGAAGCGTATGAGTATCACTCCATCGCGTATCAAGAACATCAAACAACTCAAGAGCATCCTGAAGCGCGCAAAAGAACTGGAGGCAGACGACCATGACTGAGTATCTTTTTTACCCTGGTTGCTCCATGGAAAGCAGCGCCAAGGCTTACTATGATTCTCTGATGGCGATTGCAGGTCCAATGGGTCTCAAGCTGAAAGAAATCGAGGACTGGAACTGCTGCGGCGCAACCGAATACCTCGGCATCAGCCTGACGCCGGCCTATGCCTTGATCAGCCGCAACCTGGCGCTGGCCGCCAAGCAGGCCAATGGCACCAAGACCGTCGTTGCCCCGTGCAGCGCCTGCTACCTCAACCTGTCAAAAGCCGACTTCTATATGCAGGAGCGCCCAAAGCTGGGTAAGATGGTCAATCAGGCGCTGGAAGCTGGTGGATTATCCTACAAGCCCGGCTCACTGGATGTCCGCCATTTGCTGGATGTCCTGATCTATGACATCGGTTTGGATACTATTAAGAGCAAAGTCGTCCGTCCACTGAAGGGACTGCGCCTCGCGCCTTACCTGGGCTGCATGGTCCCGCGTCCGGACTACGAACATCGCTGGTCAGACCCGGAGCATCCTGTCGAACTCGACCTGTTGCTGGAGGTTCTCGGCGCCGAAGTGATCGACTATCCGCTCAAGACACATTGCTGCGGCGGGCACATGACCCAGATCGGGCCGGAAACAGCCTTCGAACTGATCCGCCGCCTGATCTCTTCTGCCGACCAGTATGAAGCTGATATGATGGTCACGCTCTGCCCGATGTGCCAGATGAACCTGGATGCTTATCAAAACGAGACTAACCGTTTCTTCGGCACCAATTTCAATATGCCGATCATGTTCTTCACCCAACTGATGGGGTTGGCCTTCGGCCTGGACGCCAAAGATCTGGGCTTTGGGTCGGAACTTGTCAGCGCCAACGAAGCCTTGGCGAAAATCGGCGTGGAAGTACCGCTTGAGACGCAGGCAGCCCCGGCCAGACCACGTAAGAAAGAAGGCTTACCTATGCCGACGCCCTTACCCACCAATGCCCCACAGCTGCCTAAGGATGAGGAGGCTTAACCATGGCTAAAAAAGAGAAGGCTCTCGAAACCCAGGGGCCTCAAGAGGAACGCATTGGCGTATACGTCTGTCACTGCGGCTCGAATATCGCCGGTATGGTGGATGTCGAGCAGGTCGCACACTGGGCAGAGACTCGACTTAAGGACCGTGGGGTGGTCGTAGCCCGCGACTACAAGTTCATGTGTTCCAGCCTGGGACAGGAATTGATCGAAAAAGATATCAAAGAACAGAAGCTGAACCGTGTGGTCGTTGCAGCCTGTTCACCACACCTGCACGAGAAAACATTCCGCACCGCCACTGAACGCGCCGGTTTGAATCCTTTCCTGTGTGAAATGGTTTCCATCCGCGAACAGGTTTCCTGGGTGAGTACGGACAAAGGCGAAGCCACGATGAAGGCCGAAGCCATGGTCTCGGGTGGCGTGGAACGCGTCCGCCAAAACGTACCGCTCGAAGCGTTGACCGTCCCGATCAATCCCGCCACTTTGGTGGTCGGGGGTGGCATTGCCGGTATCCAGTCCGCGCTCGAAATCGCGGATGCGGGTTTCCACGTTTACCTGGTGGAACGCGAACCGTCGATCGGCGGGCACATGGCCCAGTTCGATAAAACCTTCCCAACCCTGGACTGCGCTGCCTGCATCCTGACCCCCAAAATGGTACAGGCGGGTGGACATCCAAATATCACTTTATTGACCTATTCCGAGATCGAACACGTGGATGGTTTTGTCGGCAATTTCACGGTTACGATCCGCAAGAAAGCCCGCATGGTCGACACTGAACTGTGCACCGGTTGCGGTATCTGCCAGGAAAAATGCCCCAAAAAGGTCGTGGATGATTTCTACGAGGCTGGCCTGGGTTACCGCAAGGCGATTTACACGCCGTTCCCACAAGCCGTGCCCAGGTTCCCGGTGATGGATATAGACAATTGTATTTACTTCGAGAAGGGTACCTGCAAAGCCTGCGAGAAGTTCTGCCCCACCGAGGCGATCGATTTCGAACAAAAGGACGAGATCATCAACGTCGAAGTCGGGAACATCATCCTGGCGACCGGTTATGATCTATTCGACGCCCGTCGGATCACCCATTACGGTTATGGACGGCTGGCAAACGTCTTCACCTCGCTCGAAATGGAGCGCATGTGTAACGCCGCCGGTCCGACAAATGGAGAGGTGGTGCTGCGCGACGGCAAGACCAAACCACAAGCAGTCGGCATCCTGCACTGTGTGGGCAGTCGCGACCGCAACTACAACAATTATTGCTCGGTCATCTGCTGCATGCAGAGCCTGAAGTTTGCCCACCTGGTGCACGAACGCACCGGCGCGACGGTCTATAACTTCTACATTGACATGCGCACGCCTTTCAAAGACTACGACGAGTTCTACCAGCGCGTACTTGATGAAGGGACGCTGTTCGTGCGCGGTAAAGTCGCAGAGGTCACCGATGCAGCCCGTCTGCCTGGCGAGGAAGGTAAGTTGATCATCCAGGTGGAGGACACGCTGGTTGGCAAACAACGCCGCATACCGGTCGACATGGTTATTTTGTCCTCCGGCCTCGAACCCCGCAAAGATTCCAAGGAAGTCGCCAAGCAGTTTGGCATTTCATGCAGCGCCAACGGCTGGTTCACCGAAAAACACCCCAAGCTCGACCCGGTCGCCACCATGACCGAAGGCATTTACATAGCCGGCTGCGCCCAGGGACCGAAGGACATTCCCGCCAGCGTGGCACAGGGAGCGGCCGCATCAGCTCGCGTTTTGGGCAAGATCGAGCAGAAAGAAGTTGCACTCGAACCAATCCGCGCCAGCATCAACGAAGAGCAGTGCTCCGGCTGCCGCATTTGCAACGACTTGTGTCCGTTCAACGCCATCCTTTTCCACGAGGACAAGATGGTCAGTGAGATCAATCCGGCGCTTTGCCAGGGCTGCGGTACCTGCGTGGCAGCCTGTCCGGCTGGGGCGATCAGCGGTACCGGTTTCAGCAACGATCAGATCCTGGCACAGATTGACGGTCTGTTGCTGCTGAACGTTGGCGAAGAGAAAATCCCGGCCTAGGGATGGAGGGATAAAATGACAACTAACGACACTTTTGAACCCGTCATCATCGGCTTCACCTGCAACTGGTGCAGCTATCGCGCCGCGGATTTGGCTGGCACAGCCCGCATGAAATATCCACCGAACATCCGCCTGATCCGTCTGATGTGCTCAGGCCGCCTGGACCCGACCTTTGTGTTCAAGTCGCTGGCCAACGGAGCTGACGGCGTGATGATCACTGGCTGCCACCCCGGCGAATGCCACTATCTGGAACAAAACTACAAAGCCCTGCGGCGCTATCTGCTGCTCCGGCGTACACTGCAGGGATTGGGCGTGGAACCCGAACGCGTCAGGCTGGTTTGGGCCAGCGCTGCTGAAGGCGCAAAATTCGCCCAGGAAGTGACTAGTTTTGTCGAAGAGATCAAGATTCTCGGCCCGTTACACTGGCCGACCTGGGCAGGTAACGGTCACAAAGCCCAAGCAGTACAGCTCGAAGTGGAGGTGCCAGCATGACCGATAAACCCAAATTTGCTATGTACTGGGCAGCTTCCTGCGGCGGTTGCGAAATTGCAGTACTCAACACGCACGAAAAAATCCTGGATGTGGACGCCAATTTCGAGGTGGTCTTCTGGCCGGTCGCAATGGACGCTAAATACAAGGACGTCGAAGCCATGGACGACGGCTCGATCCTGTTGACATTGTTCAATGGCGGCATCCGCAATGCAGAGAACGAACACATCGCCAAGTTACTGCGCCAGAAATCGCAAATCCTGGTGGCCTTTGGCTCCTGCGCCAACGAGGGCTGCATCCCTGGACTGGCAAACCTCAGCAGTACAAATCAAATCTTTGATACTGCATATGAAACGATTTCCACTGAAAACCCTGAGCACATACGTCCACAGTTTACCTACCAGATGCCCGAAGGGGAGATCACCATTCCAACCTTCTACCCGGTGCTCAAGACCCTCGATCAGGTGGTGGACGTGGACTACTACATGCCCGGCTGCCCGCCCGAATCCCACCAGATCGCAGCAGTGATCGACCTGGTGATCGCTGTGCTGCAAGGCAAAGCTGAACTACCGCCCAAGGGCTCAGTGATCGGTGCCGGCGCTTCCACCGTCTGCGACGAATGCCAGCGCAAGCGCAACCTGAAAAGCATCACGGAATTCAAGCGCATCCAGGACGTGGAACAGTATGATCCCGAGCTGTGCCTGCTGGAGCAGGGCATCCCCTGCAACGGTCCGGCCACACGCAGCGGATGCGACGCGCGCTGCCCGTCCGCCGGAGCACAGTGCATCGGCTGTTACGGCCCGGCTGAAGGCGTGGTCGATTACGGCGCACGCCTGATTTCGGCCTTTGCTTCGGTCATCGACAGCACCGATCCGGTGGAGATCGAAAAAATCCTGGACGGTATCCCCGATCCGGTTGGACAGTTCTATCGCTTCAACCTGGCCGGGTCCACTCTGCGCGCTGGCGTGCCAGCCTGGAAGCAGAATGGCGGATAGGAGGACATTATGAATCAACGAATTACCATCGACCCGATCACCCGCCTGGAAGGTCACGGCAAGATCGAAATCTTCCTGGATAAAGACGGTGAAGTCGCCAACACTTACTTCCAGATCCCCGAGCTGCGCGGATTCGAGCGCTTCTGTGTCGGGCGCCCGGTGGAGGAAATGCCGCTGCTGACCAACCGCATTTGCGGCGTATGCCCCGAGGCGCATCACATGGCAGCCGCCAAAGCCGCGGACGCTGTCTATCACGTTGACCCACCGCGCGCGGCCAAGCTGCTGCGTGAACTGCTCTACATGGCCTTCTACTGCACCGACCACACCACCCACTTCTACGCCCTGGCCGGACCCGATTTCGTGATGGGACCGGACGCTCCGGTGGCTGAACGTAACATCCTGGGTGTGATCCATAAAGTCGGACTGGAGATCGGCGGCAAAGTGATCCAGATGCGCAAGTACGGTCACAATGTGGTCGAAATAATCGGCGGCCGCAAGGTACACCCGGCCACCTCCATCCCCGGAGGCCTGACCAAAGGAATTACTGAGGAGCAGCGCAAGGAAATCGAGGATATGGGGCGCTGGGCAATCGAATTTGCCCAGTTCAGCCTGAAGCTCTTCAACGACATCGTGCTGGGCAACAAGACTTACGTCGACCTGATCCTGGGCGACGTCTACACCCACCGCACGCATTACATCGGTCTGGTGGACGAAAACAATAAGGTCAACTTCTACGATGGCAAAGTCAGCGTAATGGATCCGGAAGGTAAACGCCTGGGCAAGTACGCACCCAACGAATACACCGACTGGATCGCCGAACGCGTGGAGCCCTGGACCTACTTGAAGTTCCCCTATCTCAAGAAAGTCGGCTGGAAAGGCTTCACCGACGGCAAGGACTCAGGCGTCTACTGTGCAACCCCGCTTTCGCGCCTGAACGCCTCCGATGGGATGGCTACACCGCTGGCCCAGGCCGAGTTCGAAAAATTTTACAGCACGCTGGGTGGTAAACCGGTCCACCAACGTCTGGCAACCCACTGGGCACGCCTGATCGAACTGCTTTACGCAGCTGAACGCTGGATGGAACTGGTCACCGACCCGGAGATCACCTCGCCGCACGTACACGCTGTCCCGACCGAGACACCGACCGAAGGCGTGGGCATCGTCGAAGCTCCGCGCGGCACATTGACCCATCACTACGTCACCGACGAACGCGGCATCCTGACCAAGGTCAACCTGATCGTCGGCACCACCAACAACTACGCTCCAATCAGTATGTCGATCAAGAAGGCCGCTGAGAGCCTGATCCACAAAGGCACCGTGGTAAACGAAGGGCTGCTCAACATGGTAGAAATGGCGTTCCGCGCTTACGATCCGTGCTTTGGATGCGCCACCCACTCACTGCCCGGCCAGATGCCGCTGCAAGTCACTATTCGTGATGCGGATGGCAATCCGATCGATGTGCTCAGGCAATTCTGTTAGCCGGTGAGGGACACCCCATGAAAGACAGCGAAGGGCGACAAACGAAGACCGATTCATCTTCTGCTGGCAATCGCCCTTCGCCTGTCCTGGTGGTCGGTTTGGGGAATCCCATCCTGGGCGACGACGGTGTCGGTTGGGCGGTAGCCCGGGAAGTCAGCCGGCGTCTCGGTGCACAAAACAAGGTGGAAGTAGATTGTGCCGCGCTGGGCGGGCTGAGTTTGATGGAACGGTTGATCGATTACAAGTATGTGATTTTGATTGATTCGATCGAAACCGGCCGGAACCCAGTCGGTAGCGTTACATCCTTTCCCCTCAAAGCGCTCAGCAATCCAACAGCCGGGCACACTTCCTCAACCCACGATACAACCCTGATGACCGCGCTGCGCACGGCCGAAAGCATGGGCGCAGCCATCCCTCAGCAGATCGATGTGGTTGCTATTGAAGCCCACAACCTGTACGATTTTTCCGAGGAATTTACCCCACCAATTGAGGCGGCAATCCCTGAAGTCGTTGAAACCGTGCTCGGACTACTGCAAAAAGTATTGCTGCATGAAGAGGGACATTTTTAAGGAGGACTGTTTCATGATCTCCCCTGAACTTCTCAGACGCTACCCATTTTTTGGTTTCATGGACGATGCCCAACTAAAGGCCGTAGCCATGATCGCCAATGAAGTCGAATTTAAAAAAGGCGATGTTATTATTGAGGCCAACCAACCTGCCAACGCCTTTTACTTCCTGATCGATGGCGATGTTTCCTACTATTACATCGTCACGACGGAACACGATCCATACTACAAAAAAGAGTACTACATCAGCGATATAAACCCCGGCGAGATCTTCGGCATTTCGGCACTGATCGAACCTTACATTTTCACCGCCAGCCTGCGTGTCGATAAAGCCTGCCGCGTGATTACGATCGACGCTCCAGCGCTGCGCGCGCTGTGTGAAGTAGACCCCAAGCTTTCCTGCGGTTTACTGCACTCAGTTGCCAAGGCCGCCATGGAACGGTTGCAGGCCACGCGCGTGCAGTTGATCGCCGCCACCTGAGAATCGTTCGCGATACCCTTCAGGGCCCGAGCCGGGTGCATTTACCCCGGCTGTTTTTCGTGCTTTGACAGGATCCAACCCACCACATATAATCAGCCCATCTCGATTTCGGAATAACAACCTCATGAAACGTAATCTGGGCATCCTGTTCTTCACACTGGTCGTGGTCATGATCGGCTTCGGCATCATCATCCCGATCCTGCCGTTCTATGTCACCAGTTTTGGTGGCAACGGCGTCTCGATGGGCCTGTTGATGGCGATCTTCGCCTTCATGCAATTCCTGTTCTCACCGGTTTGGGGTGACCTGTCCGATCGATTCGGGCGCAAACCTATTTTGCTGGTCGGCATTTTGGGCAATGCAGCTTCGATGTTCTTCATGGGTCTGGCCAACAACCTGTGGATGTTGTTCCTGGCGCGTGGGTTGGCCGGTATCCTGTCTTCAGCTACACTGCCGACAGCTATGGCCTACATCAGTGACAGCACCGACGAGGATCAGCGCGGGGGCGGGATGGGCATGGTCGGCGCAGCCATGGGCGTGGGCATGGTGCTCGGTCCTGGCGTGGGCGGGGCCCTCTCCGACATTTCACTCAGCGCACCTTTTTACCTGGCTTCCGTGCTTTCACTGGTGGCCCTGGTTCTAATCTGGACTTTCCTGCCCGAATCGCTGGCGGAAGGTTTACGCGCTCCCAGTAAAAAAGGGATCCAGGGACCGCAATTCAAGACCATGTGGCTGGCCCTACTCAGCCCGATCGGTTTTCTGCTGGGGCTGGCTTTCCTGCTCAGCTTTGGCGTGACCAACTTCGAAAGTGTCTTCGGTTTATATGCAGACCTGCGCTTTGGCTACGATGCGCGCACTGTCGGTCTGATCTTAATGGTGGTCGGACTGGCTTCGGCTGTGGTCCAGGGTGGCCTGACCGGTCCGGCCATCCGTTTGTGGGGCGATGAGGCAGTCATCAAGGGCTCGTTAATCGCCAGTGCAATCGGTTTCGTGCTGATGCTGATGGCTCGTAGTCTGCCGACTATCCTGCTGACAACCGGGCTGTTCGTAATCAGCAACGCCATGCTGCGCCCCGGCGTTGCATCCTTGATCTCCAAACGCGCCACACAGGGACAAGGCATCGCTATGGGCCTCAACAACGCCTTCATGAGTTTGGGACGTGTAGCCGGGCCAATTTGGGCCGGAGCCGCTTTGGATATTAACCTGTCCTACCCTTACCTGAGTGGGGCTGTCATCCTGCTGGTCGGCTTCGTATTGAGCGTGATTTACCTCCCGGCTCTCAAAACCAAGTCCGCCGCTCGGACGCCAACGCCGGCCAAAGTCGATTGAGGCTACAGGTTTACCTAAGAGAGCCAGACTCTGCATCTGGCTCTCTTTTTTATCTCTGCCAAACTAATCTGTTACCTGCGAGGCCGGCAGGTTGGCATCCTTGAGGCGGGTCCCCAAAAGCAAGGCCAATAGCATCAGTAAGATCAAACCCAGCAGAGGCCCGCTCATCGAGCCGGTCTCCGGTGACTTAAAAATGTCCATACCCAGGATAAACAGAATTCCGGAAACCTGTCCAGCCAGCAGCAGCAGCCCGTTGGAGGTACCTTCCGGGGCAGGATAGGTGATCTCGGCCCCATACTGGAAGCCCAGCGGGCCAGCGCTCAGCAGGAAGAACCCGAACACGAACGAAGCAGCTAACAACCACCCATACGAACCGGCATAAGTGATGCCTACCAGACCCAGTGTCGCGCCGATGACTGCCACGATTATATAAGGCGTGCGCTTACGCGAGCGGTCGGAAAGCACCGGTAGGATGACAGCGCCTATAATCCCACCGACGATCATCAAGCCGCCGGCTGTCCCAGCCTGGGTGATCGAAAAACCCCGAGGCTGGAGCATCTCCTCGATCCAGGTGGTGACGGCGTTGAACACGCCCAGGCCGACGAAGAAGATCAGCAGCAACAGGATAAAATCACCCTGGTGCAGGATGCGGGAGAGGCCGTCGAAGACCAGCGAGCGCTCTTCCTGTCCCGGGGGGCAGGGTGGGGATGGGGGCCGCTCCCGGGCAAAGACGAAAAAGACGACCGCTGCCAGGATGGAGATCAGGCCGTAGGTAAGCAGCATGCCAGAAATCCCGGATCGCAGCGTCAGGAACGGCGTGAGCAGCAGGCCCCCCAATATCCCCAAATACATCGAGAGCGAGCCGAGTCCGGCAGCTGTGGCGCGTTCATCCGGCGCGAACCAGCGCGCAGCGACCGTGGTCACGGCGTTGAGCAGGAAAGGCTGCCCGACAGCGATCGCAACCTGGGAAGCCAGTACCAGCCCATAATTCGCGGCCACCAGCCCGCGTACCAGCCCGAAGATACCGGTCAGCGCCGCGCCGATGCCAACTGCGGTGCGCACGCCATAGGTATCGATAGCCCAGGAAGCCGGGATCGAAACCAGGATGTAAACCACCATGAAGCTCAATGAAAGCAGGCCGATACTCAGATCAGAGACACCGTAAAAGCTGACGGCGGCGCTGGTAATGGCTGCAAAGGTGATCCACAAAAGCTGGTTGGCGGCTACGATCAACATAAAAACACCCAGCATCACCCAGCGATATGGGTAGACTTTAAAACTATTTTGTTCCATGCAATGCACCTCCAGTCGATGTGTACGCTATGGAAAACACATCCATAGCGTCGTAGATACTGCGGATACCACAAAAAAAGCGCCTCGTCTGAATTCAGCAGACGAGGCGCGATTAGTCGAGCCGTATCAAACTTCGCTGGTCATGATAAACAGCGGCTTCATCTCGAAGTTCTCGTACTTCGGGCGGTAGCGGTCGACATCGTAGGAGAGGTTTACGTCGACTACCTTCTTGCGCGAGGCGATCACGTCCAGGGGAACATTGTCGTAGCGGCCATTCTTGAGCACCACCAGCCGCCCGTGGATGCCTCTCAGAATCAGGTCCAGAGCCAGGTTTCCAAAAGCCATTGGAGCGATCGAATCGATGGCGTCCGGGTCGCCGCCGCGCACCATATAGCCCAATTTTTGGTTAACCACGTCGATGGTCTGGCCGTGATTGTACTTGGCCGAACGCTCCTTCAACTCAGAAGCCACCAGGTCGCCGATACCGCCCAGCTTGGCGTGCCCGTAGGCATCGGTGGTGCGGCCCTCGAAGACCATTTCGCCGCCTTCGAACATGGCTCCCTCCGATACCAGCAAAATGGAATAGCGGCTTGGGTTGCGGTTGCGGTCCTTGGTCAGCAGTTCAGCCAGGTGATCGATATCGAAGCGAAACTCCGGAATAACGCAGCGATTGGCTGCCCCTGCCATGGTCGGCAGCATGGCTGTGTAACCGGCGTAGCGCCCAAAGACTTCCAGCACCAGGAAACGTTCGTGCGACCCGGCGATCGTGCGCAGGTTGTTGGTCAGGGCAATGGTACGCGTGATACAGGTGCTGAAGCCGATGCAATAGTCCGTACCGGGCACATCATTATCCATCGTCTTGGGGATGGCCACCACTTTGACACCCTCCTGATACAGGCGCACGCCGTAACTAAGCGTGTCGTCGCCGCCGATCGGGATCAGGTAATCCACGCCCAGGAAGTCCAGGTTTTTGAGCACTTCTGAGGTGATATCGTTGCGCTCTTCGGTGAATTTATCCTGCAAGTGCCCAGGGACCTTCGCCCGCCGGACGTTGCTGGGATTTGTGCGCGAAGTATGCAGGAAAGTTCCGCCCGTTCGTCCAGCACGGTTGACAATTTCCTCAGTCAGATATTGGAAATTATGGCTATTATCGGCTTTTTTGTCGCGCTGAATGTCCAGCACCCCGGCCCAACCGCGGCGGATGCCGATTACCTGGTAACCCTCCCTTAAGGCACGGATGGTCACCGCCCGAATGGCCGGGTTCAAGCCGGGGACATCACCCCCGCCGGTCAAGATTGCGATCACACCTTTGCGCGCCATAGCTGCCTCCTGTTTTTATTTTCCCCATTATACAATGACAGGCAAGAACCTGATTGGGTAGATCTTTCCCTTAATCAGCCGGAGCAATGATCGGCTGCGCAGCACGGTGGGCGAAGAATCCCTCGGCCCAGAAGATGATCAGCCCCAGCCAGACGATTCCAAAACCGAGCAATTGATGGGAAGAAAATGCTTCGCGGTAGACCAGAACCCCCAGCAGGAACTGCATGCTCGGGGTGATGTATTGCAGGATGCCAACCAGTGAGAGCGGAATTTGCCGGGCAGCCGACGAGAACATCAGCAGCGGGACGATCGTCACCAGGCCGGCGCCAACCATCAACCAATTGGCGCTGGGACTACTGTGCAGGAAGGCACCGCTACCGGTTGCATTGACATATAGCAGGTAAGCCAGAGCCGGCAGGAACAGCAGGCCGGTCTCCAGCGTCAGGCCGTAGAGTGAACCGAGTGGAGCTGTCTTCTTGACCAGCCCGTACAAACCGAAGGTGAAGGCCAGCGAAAGCGCAATCCAGGGCAGCGAGCCGTAGACGAAGGTCAAGTAGAGCACGCCGGCAGCTGCCAACCCAACCGGCAGCCACTGTAGCGGGCGCAGACGCTCGCGCAGGAAGACGACCCCCAGCAGCACGCTGAAGAGCGGATTAATAAAGTAGCCCAGGCTGGCTTCGACGATGTAGCCGGCGTTAACCGACCAGACGTAGATCAGCCAGTTAGCACCGATCAGCAGGGCTGAGACGAAATAGATGCGCAGCACACGCCCGGTCAAGGCTGCCGTACGAAATTTCTTCCATTGGTGAGTGACCAGGATCAGCCCCAACAGCATGACGAATGACCATCCGATGCGGTGGCCGATCAACTGGATGGCCGGCACCTGCTCCAGCCATTTCCAATAGACGGGAAACATCCCCCAGGTCAGGTAGGCCCCAATTGCGTACCAAAAACCTTTATTCATACACTCTCCTCAGCTATGCCAGCCAAGTATACTTGCATCGCAATAGAAAAGGAATTGTTAACCGAATTGTCTAACATCACTAAAACCGGTACCGGGTTGGTATAATCAAGGCCGCATCTGGTATCATTCAGTCAGAACGTTAAGCACTTACATTCCCCTTTCCAGAAAGGAGCACCCGTTGCCAAAGGTCAACTATAAACATAACAAACGCCAGAAGGACATTGCTAAGAAAAAGAAACACGACGAGAAGTTAAGGCGCCGCCAGGAAAAGAAGCAGGAAGCACAGGAGGGGACGGAGACTCAGACAGCCCCACCTATGGAACAGGCCCAGGGGCCACAGGACGAATAAGCCAGCAGGAATCACAATCCAATCTTGACATTACAGGAGGCATCAGCCCTTAGTCTGGTGCCTCCTTGCGTTTAATCCGCCGTAGATACGTTTTTTTTACGACCAGTTCCCTGGCGACCAAGCCTGCTCCCGGAAGCTGGTATTGATTCTTACAGCCCCTGGCTCAGATTTGAGCCCCACGCAGACGCAGACTGTTGCTGACCACGAAGACGCTGCTGAAGGCCATTGCCAGCGCAGCCAGCATGGGGATCAGAAAGCCCAGCGCCGCAGCCGGGATCAGAACCACGTTGTAGAAGAAGGCCCAGAACAAGTTCTGTTTGATCGTGCCAAGCGTCTTGCGCGAGAGCGCAATAGCGCGCGCCACGCCGCGCAGATCACCGCTCATCAGCGTGACCGGGGCGGCGGCCATGGCCACGTCCGTGCCGGTGCCGATGGCGATACCCACGTCAGCTTGCGCCAAAGCCGGGGCGTCGTTGACGCCATCCCCAACCATGGCGACCACCGCACCGCTTTCCTGCAGTTTTTTAACTTCAGTCGCCTTGCCATCCGGCAACACCTCGGCCAGCACAGTGTCCACCCCGACCTGTCTGGCAATCGCTTCCGCGGTCTGACGGTTGTCGCCAGTGATCATGGCCACTTTCAATCCCATGCGGTGCAGTTCGGCAATGGCATCCTTCGAGCCGTCCTTAAGCGTATCGGCCACGGCGATCACCCCTGCCACTGCTCCATCGACTGCCACCAGCATGGCAGTCTTAGCTTCAGACTGCAGACGCTCGATTTCGGACTCCAACCCGTTCAGGTTAAATTCGTGGGTTTGCATCATACGAGGATTGCCAACTGCCACATGCCGATTCTCGACTTCAGCCTGGACACCTAGTCCGGCCTCGGCCTTGAATCCATTCGGCTCGCCCAGGGTCAGGCTGCGGGTCGTGGCTTCGGCCCAAATGGCCTCACCCAACGGATGCTCGCTGCCCTTTTCGACCGAAGCCGCCAGGCGCAGCAGTTCGTTTTCGGTCAGGCTGGAATCCTTCCGCATCACAATATCCGTCACCGCCGGCTGTCCCTTGGTGATCGTACCGGTCTTATCCAGCACTACCACACTGATCTCACCGGCACGTTCCAGTGATTCGGAATTGCGAAACAGGATACCATTCTCGGCACCCTTACCGGTCCCGACCATGACCGCGGTCGGGGTAGCCAGTCCCATGGCGCACGGGCAGGCGATGACCAGCACGGCGACCATATTAATCAGGGCACGGGTAAAACCATTCACATCGGCGCTGGCCACTGGGGCCGGAACCAGGAAGTACCAGGCCAGGAAAGTCAGTGCCGCAGCGGCAATCACGCCGGGAACGAAGACTGCCGAAACCTGGTCGGCCAGCTTCTGGATCGGGGCTTTGCTGCCCTGCGCCTGTTCGACCAGGTGCACGATCTGCGCCAGGGCGGTCTCCTTACCGACTTTGGTGGCCTCGATCTTGAGCAAGCCCAGCTTGTTGAGCGTGGCGCCGATGACAGGATCACCGGGTCCCTTTTCGACCGGCAGCGATTCCCCGGTCAGCATCGATTCGTCCGCAGCCGAGCGACCTTCGACCACCACCCCGTCGACCGGGATTTTCTCGCCAGGCCGGACGAGCACCAGGTCGCCCACGCGTACATCATCTGCCGGAACTTCTTGCTCCTGCCCGTCACGGATTATGTGAGCGGTTTTGGCCCGCAGACCCATCAGCTTTTTAATGGCGTCGCTGGTACGACCCTTGGCACGCGCTTCCAGAAACTTTCCCAGACGGATCAAGGTGATGATCACGGCCGCAGTCTCGAAATAGACATGGCCGGGGACAAAACCCAGCATGACCACAATCGAGTAGAAATATGCCACCGACGAGCCCATGGCGATCAGCACGTCCATATTAGCTGAACCGTTGCGCAGGGACTTAAAACCGCCGACGTAATATTGCCAGCCGACATAAAACTGCACCGGAGTTGCCAATGCAAACATCAGCAATTTAGCCCACAGCGCGTCCATCCAGGCCATCGGCAACAGGCCGAAATCCAGACTCATCGAGAACAGGAACAGCGGCACTGTAAAGACCAGGCCAGTAATCAGTAGGCGGCGTTGTTCGTCGATTTCATGCTGGCGCGCCAGGGCTTCGGCATCCTCGGCCTGCCCGCCCAGTTCCAGGGCTTCAAAACCGGCCGCGGCCACAGACCGGCGGATCTCCGCCTGGGTGACAATGGTCGGCACGTATTGGACGCGCGCCTTTTCGGTAGTAAAAGTCACCTGGGCAGCCAGCACACCGTCCAAGGTCAACAAAGCCTTTTCAAGACGTCGGGCGTCGTTGTCATCGGCCAGTCGTTTGATGATCAGATCCGCCTCACCGGTGGCAATGCCATAACCAGCACGCTCGACCCGGCCGATCAATTCGGGCAACCCGACCAGTGCCGGGTCGAAGTCGACCGTGGCACGTTCTGAGGATAGGTTGACGACCGCCGTCCCGACTCCGTCGAGCTTCTTGAGATTGCGCTCGACTGTGGCGACACAGTTGGCACAGGTCATGCCGGTGACGGGCAGGGTAAGTTGTTTGGTGTCAGACATCGTTGGTACTCCTTTTGGTGCAAAATATACGCACCGATAATTACAAGGGGCGCGGGTTATGCGCCCCGCAGCCCCCCCTCAGGAGGCAACCGGGTAGTTGATTTCGGCCAGCAGGCCCTTGATCTGCTCCTCGGTCGCCGGGGTATCGAACGCGATCTCGACCATCTTGGTGGCCTCATCAGCCTTGACCGACTGTACCCCAGCCAGATCCGCGACTTCGGTCTGGATGGTGTGGACGCAGTGTCCGCAGGAAATATTGGGAACGGAATAATTTACGGTTGTCATGGCTCACTCCTTATTATCTGAATTTTTAACATGGCTAGACACGATTGGCCATGTCGAACACTTCGGTAATCTCTTGTAATACGCGCTGGCGCTCACCCATATCTTCGCCCTGGATGGCGGTGATGACGCACGAATTGAGGTGATCCTCCAGGATCTTGGCGCTGACTTTATTGAGCGCCCCCTCCACCGCCTGGATCTGGCGGATGACATCGATACAGTAGGCATCCTCTTCGACCATGCGGATCACACCGCGCAGGTGCCCTTCGATAGTTTTCAGTCGTCGCAGTGTATCGTCACTCTTCATTGGCTCTCTCCTACCCCCCCCCAGGGGGGTAGGGTTATTATAGGACTATCCACCCGGCTTGTCAAGTGAAATCACATCGAGATTGTCGAATTAAGTGTACAATCATGGCATGCAGATCAAGATCGAGGACCTGCGCCGGGTGGTGGTCTTCCGCAATGCCAGCGACGAAGACTTGGCGCAGATTGCCCGAAACGCCCTACCTCGTTCAATCGAAGATGGCAGCTACTTCTTTCTACAGGGCGATCCAGCCCACTACCTGTACGTATTGACCTCCGGTCGCGTCAAATTACTGCAGAACAATCCAGCCGGGCAGCAGGTCAACTTGCGCACCATCAATCCCTGGCAGATGTTCGGCGCTTTAGGCGCAGTGCACCGGCAGGCGACTTATCCGGCCAGCGCGCAAGCGCTGGAGGACAGCACTGCCCTGGCTATGGAAAGCAGCTTCCTGCATCAGATGATGGAAACGCGTCCTTACCTGTCCTTCGACTTAATGCATTTAATGACCGCCTACATCCAGGAAATGCAGGAACGTTATCGCGAACTGGCGACGGAGCGCGTCGAGCAGCGCATCGCGCGCGCCTTGTTGCGCCTGACAGCCCAACTCGGGCGTCGCCTGGATCCCGAAAAGGATATTGAGCTTTCCTTTTCGCGCCAGGACCTGGCTGAGATGACCGGCACGACGCTCTACACCGTCAGCCGCACGCTGTCGGACTGGGAACGACGCGGCATCCTGAAAACCGGGCGCGAACGAGTTACGATCTGCGAGCCGCACAGCCTGGTGCAGATCGCCGAAGGATTGGACGAATAGCCTTCTATCTCTGAACTCTGAGGCACGCTTTTTTTGCGTGCCTATTTTGTTTGCGCCAGCGCAAAGACAGATTTCGAACCTGGGGGTATCTTAAGGCAATGAACCAGCTGCAACTTTCCCTCCACCTGAGCGTGGCCCAGGTCCAGCAGAACTGGCCTGAGACTGTCGGCGTATTCAGTCAGCTGAAGACCGCCTGCGTCGGGTGCTACTTGCAGCGTTTCTGTACCCTGCAAGAAGTGGCGGACTATTACCATCTGGATCCGGAAACGCTGCTGGAATCATTGCGGCTCGTCCTGCACATCACATAACCCCAAAGGAGCACCTCATGAAATCATTCCCAAAATTCCTGGTATTGTGCCTGGTGGCGATGCTGGCGATCACTGCCTGCGGCAACCAGGCCGCGGCTGCCAGCAGTCCGGTCGCCTCCGGGAGCCAAAACGTAGCCGTCCCCAGCGGCCAGACGCTGTCTTACGCCCTGGAAAGCGGATTGAAGGACGGCAAGATGGTCTTCATCGGCGTCGGCGGCGAGATCGACGGCCAGGTCAACCCAAACTTGAAAGCCAAGCTCGGCGACACGCTCAACATCAAACTGACCAGCGGCGAAGGTGCCGAGCACGATATTTCTTTCCCGGACTTCAACGCCACCTCCGAGCACGTCACTGGTCAGGGGAACAGCGTCACGCTCAGCTTCACGGTCGATCAGACCGGCACCTTCCCTTACTTCTGTACCCTGCCGGGACATCGCCAGGCGGGCATGGAAGGCAAGCTGCTGGTGGCGGATGAGAACGGGAGCGTCCCGGCTGCAGCCGCACCGAGCAGTCAGGCTTCCCAGCCAGCAGCCCAGGCTGCCAGCCAACCTCCTGCTCCAGCCGCCGCGGACGCAGTCGACATCGTGCGTGATCCGACTGACCTGCCCGGCCCGATCGGTGACCGTGGTCCCACCACCGTGCGGGTCGACTTTGAAGCGGTCGAGCTGAACGGCAAACTGGCCGACGGTACCACCTTCAACTACTGGACCTTCAATGGCAAAGTGCCCGGCCCCTTTGTGCGCGTGCGGGTCGGGGATACCGTCGAAGTCCACTTGAAGAACCCGGCCCACAGCAACATGACCCACTCGATCGACTTCCACGCGGTCACCGGTCCCGGCGGCGGATCGGCTCTGCTGCAGACCCCTCCCGGTCAGGAAAGTGTCATGACCTTCAAGGCGCTGCATCCCGGACTGTTCGTCTATCACTGCGCCACGCCGATGGTAGCCGAGCATATCTCCAACGGCATGTTCGGTATGATCCTGGTCGAGCCGGCAGGCGGCTTGCCCAGGGTGGACCACGAGTTCTACATCATGCAGAACGAGATCTACACGACCCAGAAGTTCGGCACCCAGGGCCAACTGACCGTTGACATTGACAAACTTCTGAATGAGCAGCCCGAATACTTTGTCTTCAACGGTGCCGTTGGTGCGCTGACCACTGACCACCCGCTCAAGGCCAATGTTGGCGACACCGTCCGGATCTACTTCGGTGTGGGTGGTCCCAATTTCATCTCCTCTTTCCACGTCATCGGTGAGCATCTCGACAAGGTCTACAATCTGGCCTCGCTGACCACCCCACCCATGACCGACGTGCAGACCACACTGGTCCCGCCCGGCGGCGCGACCGTGGTCGAGCTCAAGCTGGAAGTACCCGGCAAATACATTCTGGTCGATCACGCTTTATCTCGACTGGAACGCGGACTGGCCGGTTACCTGGAAGTTGCTGGACCTGACCAGCCGGATATCTATAAAAGTGGTCCCGCCAGCGGCAATTGATTCGCATAAAGGAAAGCACAACCCCCTGCCCAGGAAGAAAGCAGGGGGTTGTTTTTATAATTTTGTTTTTCATTGTGCCTGGTTCAATTGATTGTAGACGGCCTGCGCCCAATCCAGCAGGGTCTGCTGCTCGGCCTGGGTCGGCTGCTGATTTCCGGTACCGTTCAGGGACATTTTGATCTGCATGCCATCAGCCGTACCCGGCGGATTGGAGGCATCCAGGTTGACGCGACCATACTGGGTCATCCAATTCTTGAACTGCGCCAATTGGTCGGCAGACAGAGCTTGCCCCAGGCTTTTCATCGTTCCCCCCGCCTTACAGGAGGAGCTGTAAACCTCGCCTGAGAGATAAATCTCCAGGCTGTCACAAAAACCAGCGATGCCACCCTCCCGCTGCCAGGTCAAAGCCAGCGTCGCCGGGATAATACTGCTGCCATCCTGGTTGGTGTGATACTCGTACTGCTGGCCGTTCGCCTGCAGCGAGATCAGGTAGCCGGGGGTTACGATCTGGGCGCACATCAGATACGGCTGGGAAACGCCCAGGCAGGAATCAGGCCATTCGACCATCGTCGTCCGCACCAGGTTGATCCCAGTTTCGGGAATGCCCAGCATCGTCGACAATTGCTTACGCGCAACACTGACCGCCTGGTCGGAAGCCAGGAATGGTTGCTCGGGCACGACCGCGCTACCATCCTGGTTGGTATGCAGTTCATATTGCTTCCCGTTCGCTGCCAGTACGATGCGAAAACCGGGCGTGACCAGTTGGTTGCACATGACCCCGATTTTACGAACACCCAGGCAGCCATCCGGCCACTGCACCGCTTGGCTGCTGACGACTGCGATCTGGTCAGGGGAGAGGCCCAAGGACTTTGCTAGAGCCTGGATCGCGGCCCGCTCTGACGGGGTTTGGTCGACCGGTGCCGGGCTGGATGTCTGGGTAGGCTCGCTCGGCGGTGTAGCCAATGGAGGTGTAGAAGGAACGCGCGGCGCGCAAGCTGCCACCAGCAAAATTATCATTGTTGAAACTACCAGTAAACGTTTCATGGTTGTTACTCCTTTCAAAACACAGACGATTTTAACGCAAATATTGTTCCATTGATTCAACCATCGCGATCGAAGTAAAACCACCTTGAATTTTACATCCACTTGACTTTTTCCCCAGGTTCATTATAATCATGACAAATACTCGCACATTTGTGCTATTTACACACAGTCACGTCCGGCAGCAACCTATGAAACCATCTTACCAATAAGGAGCATGCGATGAGCGGAGTTCGGGTTTTGGTTGGTACGCACAAAGGGGCTTTCATCCTGACATCGGATGGTAAACGCGAAAAATGGCAGGTCGACGGCCCCCATTTTGGGGGTTGGGAGATCTACCACCTCAAAGGCTCTCCGGTTGAGCCCAACCGGTTGTACGCTTCCCAGTCCACAGGCTGGTTTGGCCAGGTGATCCAGCGCTCGGACGACGGCGGAAAATCCTGGGAACCGGTTGGAAATGAGTTCACCTATGAGGGCGTACCCGGCACGCACCAGTGGTATGATGGCACGCCCCACCCCTGGGAGTTCAAGCGTGTCTGGCATCTCGAACCCTCCCTGGATGACCCAGACACAGTTTATGCCGGTGTAGAAGACGCGGCCTTATTCCGTTCAACCGACGGTGGAAGCTCCTGGCAGGAACTGGCCGGATTACGCGGTCATGGCACGGGACCCAATTGGCAGCCAGGCGCCGGCGGTTTGTGCCTGCATACGATCATTCTCGATCCCAGCGACCCCAGGCGAATGTTTATTGCCATTTCAGCGGCTGGCGCATTCCGGACCGACGACGGTGGCGAATCCTGGCGACCTATCAACCGTGGTCTGAAGTCCGAATTCCTGCCGGAACCTGAGGCGGAAATCGGACATTGCGTTCATCATGTCGCCATGCATCCTTCGCGTCCTGGTGTGCTGTTCATGCAAAAACACTGGGACGTCATGCGCAGCGACGACGCCGGCGATTCGTGGCATGAAGTCAGTGGAAACCTGCCGTCTGACTTCGGTTTCGTGGTCGACATTCATGCGCATGAGCCTGAAACAGTCTATGTCCTCCCGATCAAGAGCGACTCGGAGCATTATCCGCCCGAGGGCAAATTACGTGTCTACCGCAGCCGGACGGGTGGCAACGAGTGGGAAGCGCTGACCAAAGGCCTACCGCAACGCGACTGCTACGTCAATGTCTTGCGCGATGCCATGGCGGTCGACTCACTCGATTCGTGCGGGGTATATTTCGGTACCACCGGTGGACAGGTCTACGCCTCGGCCGACTCCGGGGACAACTGGGCAGCAATCGTCAGCGACCTGCCGGCTGTCCTGTCAGTCGAAGTACAAACCCTACCATGACCCCTCACATGGTCCGGGTCGTGCTACCGCCCCATCTACGGACGCTGGCGCAGGTCGGGGCTGAAGTGCAAGTAGAAGTGAAGCCACCCGTCACGCAAGGCGCGATCCTGGAGGCGCTCGAAGCACGCTACCCGATGCTGCGTGGAACGATCCGTGACCACCTCACCGGAGAACGCCGGGACTTTCTGCGTTTTTTCGCCTGCCGGGAAGATCTATCCCACCAAGCACCGGATGAGCCGCTGCCTGAGCCGGTCGTCGAGGGAACGGAACCCTTCCTGATCGTAGGCGCTATCGCTGGAGGCTGAGGCTTGAACCACAAAATCAAAACCTTTGAATTACGGAAAGGATTTCCTAATGGAGAAAGATCTTCTTGCCAGGGCCTCCATAAATATTAAGTCTCCCAAAGATACAGTTTGGGAGGCATTGGTGAACCCCGATGCCATCAAGCAGTACATGTTTGACACCAACGTCGTTTCAGATTGGCACGAAGGGAGTTCCATTATCTGGAAGGGAGAATGGCAGGGAAAACCTTACCAGGATAGTGGCGCGATCCTCAAAATACAACCCGGGCGAATTATCCAATATAGCCATTTCAGCCCGCTCTCCGGGCTCCCAGACAAGCCGGAAAATTACCATATCGTGACCATCGAATTATCAGACGCTGGCGCTCAGACCTTGGTCACACTGACGCAGGACCACAATGCTTCAGAAGAGGAACGAAAACACTCCGAAGAAAACTGGGAAATGATGCTCACCGCCCTGAAAAAATATCTGGAAAAATAGTTGCTTTTAGATACAAATCGCCAACCAAAGCGGTTGGCGATTTTTGTTGATATTCTTTATTGTCTTTATTTTTCGTCCTCTTTGGCCTGCTGCCAAAAAGCTTCCATCTCCTCCAGCGACAGGTCGCTCAAGGCGCGCTCCTGCTCCCGTGCGCCACGTTCCACGTGAGCGAAACGGCGTTTGAATTTCATGTTCGTGGCGCGCAAAGCCGATTCGGCATCCACTTCCTTCCAGCGCGCCAGGTTGACCAGCGCAAAGAACACATCGCCAATCTCGGCTTCCAGTTCCTTAATATTCCCGGCCTGGCGAACCTCCTGGATTTCTTCTGAAATTTTATCCAGCACACCTTCGATCTCGGGCCAGTCGAAGCCGACTCGCGCAGCGCGATCCTGGTATTCCTGCGCCTGGGTCAGCGCCGGCAGCGCCAACGGGACGCCGTCCAATGGGCCCTTCTCGGGTTGACCATTGGCTTTGCGCTCGGCGTCTTTGAGCTTCTCCCAATTCTGCAAAACCTTGCCCACACCATCGACTTCCACATCGCCAAAGATATGCGGGTGGCGGCGAATGATCTTGTCGTAAATACCGCGCATGATGTCCGCCATGGTAAATTCGCCCGCTTCGCCTGCAATTTGCGCGTGAAGCACAATTTGCAGGAGCAGATCTCCAAACTCTTCACGCATGGCAGAAAAGTCCATTGAGTCGATGGCCTCAATCGTCTCGTACGCTTCTTCCAACAGGTGTTTGCGCAGGGATTGATGAGTCTGTTCTTTATCCCAGGGACAACCGTCCGGCGCGCGCAGGTGTGCTACGATTTCCTGAAATGCCTCGAACGAAGTCCCCTCTCCCAGCGGCGGAAGGTAGAGTGCGGTCAACAGGCCAAAGTTTTCGCTGCGATCGATTTCATGCAGGGGCAGATCTTCGACCAACTGCTGGTCTGTGCCTGCCGCGTGTACCAGTCGCACTGGATGATCGTCCGGATAAACAGACGATAATGTCAGCTTGACCTCGGCGGCCACAATACTGGAGTAAATTTGCGCCACAAGCGCAGGGATATCCGGAGGGAAGGTCGGTGTGTGGAGGCTGCCCAGTTCGATCGCATCAAAAAGGGTTATGCGCGGGAACGGGTCAAGACCCAGGGCCGAGAAAGTCGGCTCGAGGAACGAAATCCCCTCCACGACGCGCAGGGACAGCCCCTCGTCCCGTGCGAGGCGGGCAATTTCTGGACCAGTCGCTTCGGCCACGAAGGGATGTCCCGGTACGGCATAAATGACTCCGGCCGGACGGCGTCCGAGTTCAAGCACCTTTTCGACAATTGCCACATATACCTGTTCGAAATCATTTTCCTGAGCGTACAGGTCATCGAATGAATGCACTTTGACTGAGGCTGGGAGTCGCTGAACGGTCGGGTGCTGTTGTGTGCGCAGCCAGATTTCATCAGCCTGCGACAGGATCTCCGAGGCTTCGCACGTTAACTGAGCCGGATTGCCGGGGCCAAGCCCGAGCAGTGTAATTCCAGGCATCTTACCTCCAGATTAAATACAAAACGTAATGCGTAAAACAAGATTGTAATACGCATTACGTCTTTCGTCTTTATCGAGAACTTTAGCGTTTGGTGTAGGTCGGTGCTTTGCGGGCGCGCTTGAGACCTGGCTTTTTGCGTTCCTTGACGCGCGGATCACGGGTCAGGAAACCGCCCTTACGCATGGCCGAGGTCCATTCCGAGTTGATCTTTACCAAAGCACGGGTCAGGCCCAATAACACGGCATCGGTTTGACCGGTTACACCGCCGCCGTTGACCATGACGGAGACATCGTATTGGTTAAAATCCTGGCCGATCGATGCAAATGGAGCCAAAATTGCCTGAAGATCACCCATGCGGGTGAAGTAGGCTTCAGCTTCCTTCCCATTGACCATAAACTTACCGGAGCCGCTCATCACACGCACGCGGGCAGTGCTTTCCTTGCGGCGACCAATTCCTTCGTAATATTGAACAGACATATTTTATTCCGTCTCTTTCTAGGCCAGAGGCTCAGGTTTCTGCGCACCATGCGGGTGGTCAGGACCCGCATATATTTTCAGATGCTTGAGCACCGCGCGACCCATGCGGTTGTGTGGAAGCATACCCCAAACCGCAGAACGAATCACGCGCTCGGGGAATCGTGTTAGTTGGTCACGCAACGAAATCGTCGTCAGGCCTCCGGGATATCCGGAATGACGATGATAAAACTTGGTGTCCATTTTAGAGGTGGTCTTCGTGCCTTTGACCGCCACACGCTCGGAATTGATGACGATTACGAAATCGCCCATATCCACACCGGGGGTAAAAGTCGGTTTGTGTTTACCGAGCAAAACAGAAGCAATCTTGGTTGCTAAACGTCCGAGGTTCTCGCCGTTGGCGTCCACGACATACCACTTGTGCTCGATTTCGCCTGCTTTTGGATAATACGTTTTAAACACTGTTATTTCTCCACTCACTGCCGATTATTTAATTTTGACCAGATGAATGATCCACTAAAGATGAGTAGCCCACTTCCAGAAGCGTCAACCCGTTTGCCGGTGCAAGTCCGACTGAGACTTTCGCCTGTCCGGCGAGCGCCTGGCTCAGATCCTCCGCTGAAAGTTTACCCTGCCCAACTTTTACCTGAGTACCGACCAGCCTGCGTACCATGTGATATAAAAAGGCATCGGCTTGAACTTCAAACCAGCATTCGTCTTCCACCTGCTGCCAACCGGCCAGAAAAATGGTGCGTACAGTACTGGCATGGGATCGGGGCGGAGACCCAAAAGCCGCAAAATCGTGTGTCCCGATGAATATCTGGGCCAGAGGGGCAAGCATAGCGACTTTTACCGCAGGCCAGATCCGCCAGGCGAAACGTTCACGCAATGGATTGCGGGTCGGTGCACAAAACAGGCGGTAGCGATAGCGCCGGAAGTCGGCATCAAAGCGCGGGTGAAATTTCCCAGGAGCAAGCCTGACTTCGCGCGTTGCCATATCAAGCGGCAGGTTGGCGTTCAAGGCATTGCGCAGATCTTCCGGGCTATGCGCCCATTCCAGGTCAAAAGCAGCGACCTGACCCGCAGCGTGAACGCCGGTATCGGTTCTCCCGGCCAGCAGGACCGAATTCCCGGACCATCCCAATTTGCGCAGGGCTTTTTCCAGTTCTCCCTGAACAGTTCTGGGGTTCGCCTGTCGTTGACTACCGACAAAGTCGGTACCGTCGTAAGCAAGGATCATCTGGTAACGTGCCATGTCAGTGACCTCAGCAGAAAGCGGTCACTGAGTAGAACAAAACAAACTACTCTTCAACTAATTCTAACAACACCATCTCGGCCGCGTCACCCATGCGAGGACCTAGTTTGAGAACGCGGGTGTAGCCTCCGGGGCGGTTGGCAAAGCGTGGGGCAATGTCATCGAAAAGTTTTTTGACCATCAAATTGTTGCCCATGCGAGCAGCCACCAAACGTCGGGCGGCTACTTTGTCCGCTTCTTCGGCATCAGCACTATTGCGTGCGATTGTAATCAAACGCTCGGCTTCGCCGCGGATTGCAGCGGCTTTCGCGCGGGTGGTCTTGATACGCTCGTGTTCGAAGAATTGTTTGATCAAGTTACGGCGCAGCGCGATACGAGCACCTTTACTACGACCGAGTCTATAACCTGCTATCTGATGTCGCATCTTTAATTACTCCGCAGAATTTGTTTCATCTTTCATATAGCCCTTCTCCTGCATCTTTTGCCGCAGTTCGTCCAGGCTTTTCTCACCGAAGTTGCGGATGGACATGACCGCCTGGTCGCCTTTTTCGAGCAAATCAAGGACGTCGCCAACTGTGGTGATGCCAGTCCGTTTCAGCGAATTGAATACGCGTACCGATAAATCAAGGGCTTCAACCGGGGTTTCAGCCACTTCACTGGTCAAATGACTGCCAGTCACTTCTTGCTCAATAGTCACGGCCAGGGTTTCTTCACTGACACCTGCAATGTAACGCAGGTGATCGATCATGAGCTTGGCTGAATTGCTCAATGCACGTTCTGGTGTATAAGTGCCGTCAGTCCAGATTTCGATCGCCAGTTTGTCAAAATTAGTACTTTGACCCACACGAGCCGAGGATACTTCCCAGTTCACGCGTTTAACCGGGCTATAAATTGCATCGATCGGCAGTTCGCCAATCGGCATGTGCCCACTGCGTTCGTTGGCCGGGGAATAACCACGACCACGCTCCACCGTGAACTCGATATCAAGTTTAGCTTTACTGTTATCTACAGTAAAGAGATAGAGTTCGGGGTTGACAATCTCCACCTCCGGCGGGGCGATGATGTCAGCAGCTGTAACCGTACCCTCACCACGCACCTCTAAATGCATGCGCGTACTTTCAACACCGTCTAATTTCAAACGCAATTGTTTGATCTGCAATGTCACTTGAATGACGTCTTCGCGCACATCGGGGATGTCGCTGAATTCATGCAGCACGTCCGCGATGCGAATTGAGGATACTGCGGCCCCATCCAGCGAAGACAGGAGTACACGGCGCAATGCGTTGCCGACGGTTACTCCGTAACCTCGCTCAAGTGGGCTGATGATGAATTTGCCATAATTTCGAGCCTCAGCTTCACGCTCGATCTTCGGCATAACCATATTCGTGATACCCGTCACGGTTCACCTCTCCCTGTCTATGTAGAACAGTCTTTGGCTGATGGCAATTTTGTCTCACCAACCAAAGGATAACTACGTACTACCGTGAGTAGTATTCGACGATGAGCTGTTCGTCCAGATTGCCGTCGATCTCGATGCGTTCTGGCAGGCGCTGCACCGAACCTGAAAGTTTCTTCGTGTCACGAGCCAGCCAATCGGGGACATTTCGAGCCTCTACAACTGCGGACAGATCCTTAAAATACGTCAGATCGCCTGAACCTTCGCGTACTGCCACCACGTCACTTTCACGGAGCAGCATGGAAGGCACGTCGGTGCGGCGGCCGTTGACAACAAAGTGACCATGGGTCACCATCAAACGGGCCTGAGCACGACTCGAAGCAAAACCGAGACGATAAATGACATTGTCCAAGCGGGACTCGAGAATCTGCAAGAGATTCAAACCAGTCAGGCCGCGGCGCTTGAGCGCAACTTCATGATAACGTCGGAACTGGCGTTCCAGCACGCCGTAAACGCGGCGGGCGCGCTGTTTGGCGCGCAGTTGGCGGCCATAATCGGATTCGCGCCCAGAACGCCTACGGTTACCGCGACTACCAGAACGACCGTGCTGTCCAGGAGCAAAACTGCGCTTCTCAAATGAGCACTTCGGGGAGAAACAACGTTCACCCTTCAGGAATAATTTTTCGCCTTCACGCCGGCAGAGTTTACAAACCGGTCCAATATACTTCGCCATAGAATACTTTCCTCACAACCAGAATTACACGCGACGTTTCTTCGGAGGCCGGCAACCGTTGTGTGGTACCGGTGTAATGTCCGAAATCGAGCGCACCTTGATGCCCATTGCCTGTACGGCACGGATTGCATTTTCGCGACCGGGGCCAGGGCCTTTGACAAACAAATCAACTTCCTGGATGCCCAAAGACTGCGCCGCCTTGATAGCTTGCTCGGCGGCCAGGCGGGCGGCAAACGGAGTGCTCTTGCGTGAGCCCTTGAAACCGGCTGACCCAGAACTACCCCAGGCAACAGTATTACCCTGATTGTCGGTCACTGTAATAATGGTATTGTTGAATGAAGCAAAGACGTGCACCTGCCCGGAAGACAACGTGCGTTTTACTTTTTTAGCACCGCCAGAACGGCGCGTTGAACGTACACTTTGAGCCATGTTCCCTCTCTAAACTCTCAAGGATTACTTCTTGCCACCGCGGCGGCGACCGCGCCCGGCCACTGTCTTTTTGGGACCTTTACGGGTGCGGGCATTCGTACGAGTATTTTGTCCACGCACCGGCAGATTGCGACGGTGGCGCAGGCCACGATAGCACCCGATCTCAATCAAGCGCTTGACGTTGAGTTGTACCTCACGCCGTAAATCGCCCTCGACCTTGTAGTTCTTCGAGATAAATTCGCGCAACGCAGCCACTTCGGATTCAGTCAGATCTTTTACCCGGGTATCCGGATTCACCTGAGCGGCTACCAGAACATTGCGCGCACGCGTTGACCCGATCCCATAAATATAGGTCAGGCCGATTTCTACCCGTTTGTTACGGGGCAGGTCGACACCTTCAATTCTCGCCATAGTTCAACTATCCCTGTCGCTGTTTGTGCTTAGGATTTTCGCAGATCACATACAATCTGCCTCTACGTCGCACGATTTTGCACTTCGCGCAGCGCTTTCGAATAGACGGTGAAACTTTCATGATTACAGTTCTCCTTACACACCTGGTGTCCAATTTCGACAGCCAAAGGTTGAATTATACTCGTATCTGACTATTTAGTCCAGTACTATCAGCAGCCTGCTTCTGGATCACAGGACAGTCAGGATCAGAGGGTCTCCTTCGGTAACGGCTACTGAATGTTCAAAATGAGCCGTCAATGACCCATCAGCCGAGACTACTGTCCACTGGTCTGAAAGTGAGCGCGTTGCCGGTGTTCCCACCAGCACCATCGGTTCGATGGCAATGGTCATGCCGGGACGAAGAGGCATACCGCGCCCGGGAGTGCCGTAATTTGGCACTTGTGGACCTTCATGCATCTGTCGTCCGACGCCGTGGCCAGTATATTCGCGCGTCACGTGATAACCACGACTTTCGACAAATTGCTGTATCGCCGCCGAGACATCACCGGTGTGATTGCCTGAGCGCATCTTCTCAATCGCAGCCTGCAATGCACCTTCGGTGACCTCCAGCAGCTTTTGGGCTTCTGAGGATATTTCCCCAACCCCGGCAGTAAATGCCGAGTCGCCCACAAAGCCTTGGTATACGGTTCCACAATCGATTGAGACAATATCTCCGGCTTTTAGCTTGCGCTTCTTGGACGGAATCCCATGCACCAATTCTCGATTGATGCTGACCGTAATCGAAGCCGGAAATGGTGGATAACCATATCCTTTGAATGGCGATACACATCCGTGTTCCCGCAACACTTCCTCAGCAGCCGCGTTGAGGTCAGCGGTGGTTACACCGGGTTGTAAAAGAGCTTTAACGGCCGCCAGAACGGTCGCATTGATGCGTCCAGCTTCGCGCATGAGTTGTAATTCAGCTGGACTTTTAATATGTATCTGGCGTGCCCAATCCATTATTCAATCATTCCTTTAGTGCAGCCATGATGGTTTCGGTTACATCCTCAATATGCTGCGCACCATTAATTTCTACCAATTTTCCACGTTCACGATAATAATTGATCAGGGGAGAGGTCTGCTCCAGATACACCAGAATGCGGTGTTTGACGGTCTCGACCTTATCGTCATCGCGTTGGTAAAGTTCAGAGCCATCCAGGTCACATACACCTTTGCTTTGCGGCGGGTTATACTTTTCATGGAAGATGTGTCCATGCGCCCTGCAGGTCCAGCGACCAGCTAGCCGGTCAATCAACACCTCGTCGGGGGCTGTGATGAAAGGGACGACATTCACCTCACCACCAAACTCAGCCAGCATCTTTTTCAGGGCTTCCCCCTGGACCGGTGTTCGAGGGAAACCATCCAGGATGACTCCCTTCTGACAGTCTGGGCGGCTCAAACGGTCACGGATCATTGCAATGGTTACATCATCCGGGACCAGTTCACCTTTACTCGTAAACTGTTGAGCCAGCTTACCAAGCTCTGTTTGATTCTTAATGTTCTCTCGGAACAAATCGCCCGAGGAGATATGTGCCAGGCCAGTTTTCTCGGCCAAAATTTCGGCCTGCGTTCCTTTGCCTACGCCTGGAGGTCCGAGCAGTACGATGTAAGTCGGCATCTCTCCTCCCCGAAAGATGTATTCCTAACGCACCAGCAGCGAGTCCTGATAGCCGTGCAATTTTAGCTCGGCGTCAATATTGAGGAAAGTGTCTCTTACGACACCGACCACAATCAGCAATCCGGCCGAAGAGACCAGGAACAGGCCGGCACTTGAGCCCAGGTTAAGGACCAGATTGATCAAGAACGGTAGAATCGCCACCAAGCCCAGAAACAAAGCTCCCGGTAGCGTGATGCGCCGCTGAACACGAGTCAGATAACGCTGCGTTGGAGCACCCCGGTTGACACCCGGAATTTGCGCACCCATTCGCTTCAAGTTATCACCATAATTCTGCTGTGCGAATAATACATCGGTGTAGAAGAAGGTAAAGACTACCACCATCAGGAAATATAGGAACCAATAAACCCAGCCGTTCCCATTGAAGGTTTGTTGGGTCGAAGTGGCAATACGAGCCACCCACGCTATCTTCGATTGGAGGAAATAGCTGGAAATGATCGCAGGGAACTGCAAGATTGCACTCGCAAAGATCAATGGGATCATACCCGCCAGATTGACCATTAGAGGAAGCGTACCCTTGACTGGCATGGACATCCGGTTGCCGACACGGCGTCCTGGATACATGACCGGGACATTTCGGCGTCCCTGTTGCACAACCACAATTGCAAAAATGGTCAGCACGATGATGACAAGCGTAAAGCCGAGAATGAAATACCGGCTTTGCTGGTCAGACATCAAACGCACCAAATTACTGGGAATCCGTGCAACAATGCCTGCAAAGATGATGAGCGATAGGCCCTGGTTTCGAATACCATATTCTGATATCAACTCGCCCAGCCAAATCGCAAACATCGTCCCGGCAGTCATGGCTACCAGGATCGCCAAAGATGGGATCAACAACGCTCCGCTGAAACCAAAGGGTACGATTTGGGTTTGAGCCAGAGAATTGAAGATATTAATCTGTCCAATCGCGGATAGGGCGGCCATCGGGACGGAAAGGACATAAGTCCACTTTTCCATCCACTTCTGGCCTTCCCGCGGATCTTCTTCCATACGGCGTTGCAGGGCCGGGATAATCGGTACTAAAAGTTGCAGGATAATCTGGGCGGTAATGTAAGGGTACACGCCCATCGAGAGCAGCGAAAACTGTGAAACCGTTCCACCGGAAAGCAGGTCAAGGAAATCAAAAAAGGTTCCAGACGCGCTGGCGCTGGCTCGGAATTGGGCCAATGCTTGGAAGTTCACTCCCGGGACGGGCACATTAGCAGCAACGCGATATAGTGCCAGCAAGCCAAGCGTGATCAACAGCTTACGCCGGATGTCAACGGATTTCCACAGATATCGCCAACCCGAGAAGGTGGATTTCATATTTGGTCTCCTCGTTTAGCCATGTTAACTGATTGTCTCAACATTACCACCAGCGGCCTCAATTTTAGCCTTGGCACCCTGGCTGATACGGTGTACGCGCACCTTCAAAGCCACTTTCAAATCGCCGCGGCCAAGAATTACAGTCGGATTGCGCGGATCGCGAATTAACCGTGCAGCGTCGAGAGATTCAGGTGTAACTTCAGCGTTTGCCTTGAAGGCCTCGGCCAATTGATCGAGGTTCACTTCGTTATATTCGACCCGATTGATGGGTGTAAAGCCCTGGCCGCGCATAAACGGTAAACGACGGAAGAATGGCAGGTTGCCACCCTGGCGATACAAGTTTCCCTTGTTACCAGCGCGAGCGCCTTGTCCCTTGGTACCACGACCGGCAGTTTTTCCCTGTCCAGCCGAGATACCGCGACCGACGCGTTTACGATTTTTCTTGGAGCCCGGATTGGGCACGAGGTCATGTAATTTCATCGTTCTTTCCTACTCTTCGATGCGAACCAGGTGAATAATTTTCGTCACCATACCGCGAATGGCAGGTGAATCATTGTGCTCCACGGTCTGATTTATACGGCGTAATCCAAGAGCCCGAACGGTGGCTTTTTGATCTTTCGCATATCCGATCGGACTTCTGACCAGTGTCACACGCAACGTTTTTCCAGTAGCTTTTTTAGGCATTCCGCTTCCTCCGTTCCCAGAATGGCAGAAGTTCATCCACTGATTTTCCGCGGCGCATGGCTTCTTCTTGGGGTGATTTTAGTTGATCCAAGGCATGGAAGGTTGCCTGCACTACGTTTAGCACATTGGCGCTACCCATAGATTTGGTCAAAATATCTTTGACCCCTGCCGCTTCCAGCACGGCACGCACACCACCAGCGGCAATAACGCCAGTACCGGGTGAAGCCGGTTTCAGCAGCACACGCGCACCGGAAATCTTGCCCAATATTTCATGCGCGATCGTTGTACCAGACAAATTTACGCTATGCATATTTTTGCGTGCGCGTTCAGATGCCTTGCGCATTGCATCCGGTACGGCATTGGCTTTTCCAACACCCATACCAACCGTACCTTTATTATCGCCAACCACCACGGTTACACGAAATTGGAAGCGGCGACCACCTTTAACCACTTTGGCAACACGGGCAATTTCAATGACACGTTCGTCAAATGATTCCTGCTCGTAATGATCAGCATTATTGTAATTCGACATATCCAACTCCACTCAGGCCTAGAATTGTAGGCCACCTTCGCGCGCGCCTTCAGCTAGGGCCTTGACACGTCCAATATAGCGGTATCCGCCGCGATCAAAAACCACCGAATTAATACCTTTGCTCTTCGCTCGTTCAGCCACAGCCTGACCAACCAACTTAGCCTGATCAGTCTTATTGAGGCCTTTCATCTTCTTGCGCAATTCAACATCGATGCTCGAAGCCGATGCAATCGTGCGACCGGCTTGGTCATCGATCACCTGTACATAAATCTCAGACAGGCTGCGGAAAATGTTCAAGCGAGGCCGCTCTGGTGTACCGGCAATTTTCTTGCGAACACGTATATGTCGTCGAATACGAGCTGCAAACCGAGTTTTTGCGGCCATGACTTAAACTACTCCCTTCCCAGATTTACCAGCTTTACGCCGGATATGCTCACCAGCATAACGAATGCCCTTGCCATGATAGGGTTCGGGCGGACGGACTTTGCGGATATCGGAGGCCATCTGACCTACTTTTTCCTTATCAATTCCCAATACCTTTATTTGGCGAGTCTTGCTGTCAACCTCAAAGCTGATGCCGTCCAGCGGTTTGATCTCCACCGGATGTGAGTAACCGACATACAGGACCAGATTCTCTCCGACAATTTCAGCCCGATAACCAACCCCTTCGATTTCCAAAACGCGTTCAAAACCAGCATTTACGCCTTGAACCATATTCGCTAGAACTGCCCGGGTTGTCCCATGTAATGCACGCTCGCTTGGGATATCAGAATTGCGGCTGATAACAATTTTCCCTTCTTCCATCGCAAGGTTAATGTGCGACGAAAAAGTACGTTTTAGCTCACCCTTTGGACCCTTGACGTGAACGTTAGAGCCCTTGATGTCAACCTGCACATCGTTGGGGATTACTACCGGCATACGACCAATTCGAGACACGGTCTTACCTCCTCTTACCAAACTTTACAGAGGATCTCGCCACCGACACCAAGCGATCGAGCCTTCTGGCCAGTCATAATACCCTTTGGAGTGGACAGGATGGCAATGCCAATACCCGAAAGCACCCAGGGAATATCTTGCTTCTTGGTGTAGATACGTCGACCAGGGCGGCTGACGCGTTCCAGTCCGGTAATCACCGGAGTTCGCTGGCGGCGTTCACCAACATATTTGATACGTACGCGTAAGGTCTTTTGACCAGGACGTTCTCCGTCCACAACTTCAAACCCTTCGATGTAGCCCTCTTCTTTCAGAATGCGGGCAATCTCGACCTTGAGCTTGGATGAAGGCATCGCCGTTAGGGCTTGGCCAGTCATCGTTGTATTTCGAACACGCGTCAGCATATCAGCAATAGGATCAGAAATGCTCATACTATATCCTCCACCCGGCTTACCAGGACGACTTGGTTACGCCAGGGACTTTGCCTTCTAGCGCTAATTCACGGAAGCATATCCGGCACAAACCGAAGCGCCGGATGTAACCGCGTGGACGGCCACAGCGTTGACAGCGGTTACGCACCTGATTTGGATGACGACGGCGAATTTCACGATACTGCATGCATTTCTTAGCCATACGTTATGCTTCCTTCTTGAACGGCATGCCAAGCATTTGCAACATGGCACGTGCCTGGTCATCGGATTCCGCGGTGGTTACAATCGTAATTTCCATTCCGCGAAGCTTGTCAATCTTATCGTACTCAATTTCTGGAAATACCAGCTGGTCGCGCAGACCGAGTGTGTAATTTCCTCGGCCATCAAATGCGTCCGCAGAAATACCACGGAAATCGCGCACACGCGGCAAAGCGACATTTACCAAGCGATCAAAGAATGCCCACATACGGCCACCCCGCAGGGTAACTTTGGCACCAATGATGCGGCCTTCTCGTAGCTTGAAGTTGGCGATGCTCTTTCGAGCCTTCGTCTGCACAGGTCTTTGCCCTGTAATTTTTGCCAAATCTTCGATAGCGGCTTCAAGCGCCTTGGCGTTATCCATCTCTTCGCCTAAACCGACATTGACTACGATCTTCTCAATGCGCGGCACCTGCATAACATTTTTAAAACCAAAGGCTTTAAAAATGGCTGGCATAACTTCTTTATGATACCTATCTTGCATTATGTTCATTATCAAAGCTCCAACAATACCGGCTTAGTCAATCAACGCTTGACATTTCTTGCAAACGCGGTGCGCTCCTGATTCGTCACGCTGCACACGTACGCGTGTAGGTTGATTGCACTTAGGGCAAACCAACATGACGTTGGAGATAGAGAGCGGTGCTTCGAATTTTATACGACCCGGATTGATCGTACGTCCCTGCGTCTGAACTTGACGCTGGTGCTTGGTACGAATATTCACACTCTGGATGACGATACGGCTCTCATCCGGGAGGACGTTGATAACCTCACCGCGCTTACCTTTATCCTCGAAGCGACCGCTGATGACTTCAACAGTATCGCCTTTTCGAATCTTGACTCTCATCTCAATACTCCCACGCCAGCTTAAAGCACTTCCGGAGCCAGCGAAACGATCTTCATAAAGCCCTTTTCACGTAATTCGCGGGCTACCGGACCGAAGATGCGACTTCCCTTTGGGTTCTTTCCATCAGTGTCCAAAATAACAGCTGCGTTATCATCAAAACGGATGTATGAACCATCTTCTCGGCGCCATTCTTTTGAGCAACGCACGAGCACAGCCCGTACAATATCACTCTTTTTGACAGCGCCTTGCGGAGTCGCAGATTTTACGGTTGCGACAACAACATCGCCAATGCTACCGTATCTGCGGGTAGAACCGCCAAGGACATGTATAACCAGCAATTCACGCGCGCCACTGTTATCAGCAACCTTAAGACGAGACTCTTGTTGAATCATGGCTTATTCTCCAACCCCTGCATCCGCGGTTCGAGTCTCGCGCTTGATAACAGACTCAACCACCCAGTGTTTGTCGCGGGAGATTGGCTGAGATTCCACGATTTGGACCTGATCGCCAATTTGGCAATTCAGTTCATCATGAGCTTTTACCCGTTTGGCCCGGTGAACTACTTTTTTATAGAGGGGGTGGCGAAATGTGCGCGTTACCTCAACCACCACAGTCTTGGTCATTTTATTGCTGGTAACAAAACCAGTCATACGACGACGATTGTTCATGCTTCACCTTCTATAACAGCCGCATATTCGCGCTCGTTCACAATGGTTTCCATACGAGCAATATCTCGACGAACGATGCGCAGACGGCTGGTATCGGTCAACTGACCGGTCACCTGCTGAAAACGGAGCTTCATAAGTTCTTCTCGACTTTCCGCCAGCTTCGAAAAAATCTCTTCGGTAGACAATTTGCGTATCTCATCGGTTTTCATGTCTACTCTCCCAATTCGTGGCGGGTAATGATTTTTGTTTTGATCGAGAATTTATATTGTGCCAGTTTCAAGGCTCTTAATGCGATATCCTCGGGCAAACCACCAACCTCAAACATAACGCGACCTGGTTTTACAACCGCCACATAGTATTCAACATTGCCTTTCCCTTTACCCATGCGGGTTTCCGGGGGTTTCTGGGTGTAAGGTTTGGACGGAAAAATACGAATCCAGACTTTACCACGGCGCTTCATTTCACGTACGAGTGCACGGCGGGCTGCTTCGATCTGGCGGGCTGTCACCCAACCCGGCTCAAGAGCCTGGAGACCGAATTCGCCGAAGCTAATCTCCGCGCCACGCAAGGCCTTGCCTCGCATACGACCACGCATTTGCTTGCGCCACTTAACACGTTTTGGCATCAACATAGCGAAAAACCTCTCTTCATGGACAACTTCAGGGCAGTGGCTACTCGCTCACATACACGCCTTCGGTCGCCTCGACTTTTTCTTCGGTTTCAGGAATGATTTCGCCCTTGTAGATCCACACCTTGACACCAATCTGTCCATAGGTGGTAGTCGCATCGGTGCAGGCGAAATCGATATTTGCACGCAGAGTCTGCAACGGAACACGACCATCGCGCAGCCAGACAGTACGAGCCATTTCGGCACCACTCAGGCGCCCAGCCACTTCGACTTTTATCCCTTCGGCACCCTGGCGCATTGCCTGCTGGATTGCACGCTTCATCGCCCGGCGATAACTGATACGCCGTTGGAGCTGATCTGCAATATTCTGCGCCACTAGCGGCGCGCTGGTATCTGGCGTTTCGATTTCTTTTACATCCAGATCTACCTTCTTACCAACCAAGATTTCAAGATTCGCACGTATCTTTTTGATACCCTCGCCCTTGCGTCCAATCAGAATACCAGGTTTAGCAGTATGGATAGCCACGCGCAGTTTACCAGGATAGCGCTCTACATCAATGCGGGCGATACCTGCACGGTTATTCAGAACCGAATCTGGCATGGCGCGACGCAGTTCACGTACTTTCTGGTCGGAAACGGCTCCGCCTTTAGAATTGACACCCATCATTAAAGCGCGGATAGCCAAATCTTGATGTAGTTGCTCCCGATATTGCGTGCCCTCAGCAAACCATCGTCCTTGCCAGGGCTGATTGATTCCGAGACGAAAACCTACTGGATGAACTTTACGACCCATAATATCTCCTTAGCTTCCTTTTCCGGTTAAGCCTCACGCTCACGCAGGATCACGGTTACATGTGATGTGCGGCGCAATATCGGTTTGAAGCGACCGCGGGCACCAAAACGGCGCCACTTACGAGTTGGAGCTACGTCTGCGTAGATCTTGGCGACAAAAAGATCGTCACGACTCACACCGAAATTCTCTTCAGCATTTGATACAGCAGACGCGAGCAATTTACGCACCGGCTCAGCTGCACGCTTAGGAACGAAGCGCAGCATTTCCAAGGCTTCATTTGCATCTTTACCGCGCACCAAATCAATTACCAAGCGGACTTTTTGAGCCGAGAGCGGCAGAAAACGGAGTTGTGCATGTATATCAGCCATAACTCACACTCCTACTTTCGCTCAATCATGTGACCGCGATAAGTACGGGTCGGTGCAAACTCGCCCAGTCGATGTCCAACCATATTCTCAGTGATATAGATCGGGACATGGCGACGTCCGTCGTGAACTGCAATCGTGTGACCGACCATCTGAGGGAAGATCACGCTCGCACGACTCCAGGTGCGAATCACTTTCTTTTCGCCCTTCTGGTTCATCGCTTCAATCTTTTTCAACAGTTTGGGCTCAATGAATGGCCCTTTTTTCAACGATCGTGACATTTTTTCGTTCCTCGCTTACTCTTTTCTAAGCAAGTCCCTGCGCCTTAGCGGCTGGATTTGCTCCGGCGGCGCACGATGTACTTGTCGGTCTTCTTATTGCGGCGAGTCCTGTAACCCAGGGTGGGCTTACCCCACGGGCTCTTCGGACCCGGCATACCAATCGGCTGGCGTCCTTCGCCGCCGCCATGTGGATGATCGCGCGGTGACATGGCTGAACCACGCACTGACGGTCGGATCCCCAGGTGACGTTTTCGACCAGCCTTACCTAACTTAACATTGCCGTGGTCGACATTTCCAACCTGGCCAATGGTCGCGTAGCAAACCTGGCGTACCAAGCGTACCTCACCAGAAGGCAAACGGACCTGGGCATAATCGCCTTCTTTTGCCAACAACTGAGCAGAGGCACCAGCGGAACGCACCATCTGTCCGCCCTTGCCCTGTTTCAGTTCGATGTTATGGATCAGGGTACCAACCGGGATACTCGAAATCGGTAAGGCATTGCCGGAGCGGATTTCCGCATTCGGCCCGGACATAACCGTGTCACCAACCTTCAAGTCGAGAGGCGCAATCATATAACGCTTCTCACCGTCGACGTAGAACAGCAACGCCAAGCGGGCTGTGCGGTTGGGATCATACTCAATCGCGGCTACTTTGGCCGGAATCCCAATTTTGTCGCGTTTATAATCCACGATACGGATATTACGCCGATGACCACCACCGCGATGCCGGACCGTGATTCGTCCATGCACATTGCGGCCGCCCTGCTTACGTAATGGTAAAAGCAGCGCGCGCTCAGGGGTGGATTTCGTGATCTCCTCAAACGTGTACCCGGTCATTCCACGCTGACCCGGGGTTACTGGTTTGTACTTCTTCACAGGCATTACTGCACCCCTTCAAAGATGTCAATCGTCTGCCCATCAGCCAGGGTGATAATAGCCTTCTTGAAGCCTGGGCGGCGAACCAAAAGGCGGCGGCTGCGGGCACGGCGGCTCCGCTTTGCCGGAGCGTTAATGATGTTTACGCGGACCACATCTACGTCGAACACTGTCTCAATCGCGTCCTTGACCATCGTCTTGGTCGCATCATCAGCCACCTCAAAGACAAACTGGTTCAATTTGGCTGACATGAAACTGGTTTTTTCAGTAATCAATGGTCGGCGAAGCACATCATAAATTGTTGTCATGCTCGGCCTCCTATCCTAAGTGCGCAACCAAGACCTCAAGGGTCTTGAGCGGCATAATCAGCTTATCGTAGCCCAACAGATCGCGTATATTCAAGTAACCTGCCAATAAAACTTTAGCGTCGGCGATATTATCTATTGAACGGATGACAGTATCATAGCTCTGGTCTTTCTCGGGCATCAATACCAGGGCGCTGGCATCACCTACAAGATTATTCAATGCCTCGACCATCAGGCGGGTTTTGGGCTCATCCAGATTAAGCACATCCACCAGCACCACACCTGCGTCAGCAGCCTTGGCAGAAAGAGCCGAACGCAAAGCTGCGCGGCGCATCTTCTTGGGCATGGATTGCTTATAGCTGCGCGGCTTTGGAGTATGAATTTTTCCGCCTCCAACCCACTGTGCTGCCCGCGTAGATCCCTGGCGAGCACGCCCCGTACCCTTCTGACGCCATGGTTTGCGGCCACCGCCAGAAACTTCCGAACGTCCCTTGGTACTATGCGTACCCAGCCGAGCATTCGCCATTTGACGGATATAAGCCTGATGCATCAAATCGATGTTGATTGGGGCTTCGAAGAGTGCGCCAGGTAAATCAACCTGACGAAGCTTCTTGCCCTCCATGTTGAAAACATCTACTTTCATCGCTGTCTTGCTCCAATTCACTCAGCGCTTATTGCTTGCGCGCTTCTTTGATCATGATCAGGCCACCCTTTGGGCCAGGGACGGCACCATTAACACCGATCAAATTGCGTTCGGCGTCAACCAGGACAATTTTCAACCCTTGAATGGTAACACGATCGGTTCCCATGTGACCGGTGCTACGCGCACCTTTATACACACGGCCTGGTGTCGTACCCGAACCACGCGAACCGGGTGCACGCTGACGGTCTGATTGACCATGCGTCTTCGGGCCGCCCCGGAAGCCATAGCGCTTGACGGTACCGGCAAAACCTTTGCCTTTGCTGGTTCCGATCACATCCACGCGTTCTCCCAAGGTAAACGTATCCACGGTTATCTTCTCACCAATTTTTACATTCAATTCTTTGATGCGAAATTCGCGCAGGAAACGCAGAGGGGGGATTTCATTGGCTTTGAGGTGTCCCAACGTACCGCCTGTCAGGCGTTTAGGATTGGCCTCGCCAAAACCGAGCTGAACTGCAGAATATCCTTCCTTCTTAGGACGACGGATCTGCGTAACATAGCAAGGCCCAGCTTCGATGAGCGTCACAGGCAGAGCAGCACCTTGATCATCGAAGATCTGGGTCATGCCGATCTTCTTGCCAATAAGCCCTTTCAACATGCTCAGTTTTCTCCTTAGAAAAGTTTCTTAGAGACTGTCAACCTGGGCTTAGGTTGCATCATCTCTGTTACAGCGCAGTCAGCCAATCTGCCGCAGAGCAGGATGTCGTGGTCTGCGAACAGGACCGCTCTTACGCTGCCGTTTCACGCTCTAACCAGTCCATCTTGCCGACTGGTTAGATCAAATAAACTAATTAGATTTTAATTTCGATATCCACGCCCGCAGGCAGGTTAAGGCGCATTAACATATCAATCGTCTTCGAATCAGGGTCTAGAACGTCAATTAGACGATTGTGAGTGCGAATTTCAAAATGCTCGTGCGAGTCTTTGTCAATGAAAGTTGAGCGGCGTATTGTAAACCGTTCCAGCTTAGTTGGCAAGGGTACAGGGCCAACTACATGCGCGCCACTACGTTCAGCTGTCTCAACAATCCGTTTCGCGGACTGGTCGAGTACACGATGATCGTAAGCTTTCAAGCGGATGCGGATCTTTTGCTTCGTCATTCCAACACCTATTCGATAATCTTGGTAACAACACCCGCGCCCACCGTCAGGCCACCTTCGCGG
>CAYOUV010000007.1:0-75662 GCA_964407265.1 uncultured Anaerolineaceae bacterium
GGGACAGGGCTTCGATTTTCTTCTCCACATCCTCCTCGGTCACTTTGACTAAAAAATGAGGGAAGAAGCCATAACTGGAGCGCACGACATCGAAGCCAAGCACCGTGATCCCGCGAAAAGCGCGCAGTGCTTCCTGTGTAACCACATTGTGGTCCTGGTGGATGTCCCGCTCGCTGTGCACAAAGATGATATCCGGTTTGAATTCACGTCGCAATTTGAGCAGGTATTCAAGGATTTCCTGGCGGGCATCGGGGAATTTACGCGTCTCGAAGGTCTCGACAATGTCGCGGTCTTCGGTCACGCCCAGCACAGACATGGCGGCGCGATGTTCTTCGACCACATGTTTGAGAGCGTGGTTTTTCTGGTTGTCTGATAGCGTTACACACAGCACATCGCTGAAGGTGCGAATGCTGTACAACAAAGCTCCAGCTCCAAGTTCGATGTCGTCAGGATGTGCGCCGATACAAAGAACCCGTTTTCCATAGAAGTTCATCGCAACCGTCCTTGCTCGATTTGCCAGCTCTTATTTGGTTGCCAGGATACCGCCAACGACTTTGGTCATCACCAGTTTGCCATCGCGTTCGAACCAGTGATTGGCAACCGCCTCGATCTTACCGATCAGGGCTTCGTACTCATCCTTGTTGCTGAACATGCTGGTCCATAATTTGCGGTCTTCGGAAAGCGATGCCCGGACGTATTCGATGAAGGGTGCCACTTCTGGGAAAGTGATTGGATTTTCGAAAATGTGTAAATCGGTCTTGGCAAAGATGCCCTCAATTGTCTGGAAAATATCGCCTTTGAAGCGGCTGGAGCCGGGCATCGGGGGAATTGGCTTGTTCGTGGCCTCTTTGATGATCTCGTAGAACATTTGCTTGTTCTCTGGAAGGGGTCCGGAAACAAACAGGCGCCCGCCGGGTTTCAGGACGCGGTGCGCTTCGCTGAAGGTGAATTGCAGATCGGAGGCATAATAAATTGCGAAGGCGCTGGACAGCAAATCGAATTGATTGTCAGCAAATGGGAAGCGCTTGTTGAAATCCAGGAACATGAATTTCGTGTCGCTGCCACCGCGTTCGGCATCTTTTGCGCGGGCTTTGTTAAGCAGTTCTTCGGAGAAATCCCCGCCGGTGATCTGTGCCAGACCTTTAGTATAATCGTGGTATAAAAAGCACTGTTTTCCAGCTCCACAGCCAACATCCAGGATATTCATACCGGGTTGTGGTTTGAGCAGGTCAACGGTCCATTGGTCTATGTTTTTTGCGCCATATTTTTCGTGAATGTCGATGCGCTTAAGCAGGTCTTTGCTGGTTTCTTGATAATTGATTTGCATGGCTTGCTCCTTGCCTGTGATTGCATACCTTCAAGTAGAATAAGTCGCATTATAACAGGGATAATTTCATAATTCAATAAATGAATATTGGGTTATGAATCAAATACAGTTTGGATCCGGAGTATTTCATGGCCTCTAAAAATATCATCCCATCTGTTAAAGGCACCCGTGATTTTTACCCAGAATTGATGGCTGTACGCACCTGGCTATATGGTGTTTTGCGCCAGGTCTCGGAATCGTTTGGATATCAGGAGTACGAGGCACCTATCCTTGAAAGCCTCGATCTTTATGCCGCCAAGTCCGGCGAGGAACTGGTCAAGGAACAATCTTATGTTTTTACGGACCGCTCAGGTGATCAAATCGCGCTGCGCCCCGAATTGACGCCGTCCTTGGCGCGCATGGTAGCCCAGAAACAGCGCGAATTGACTTACCCGCTGCGCTGGTGGTCGTTTGGTCCGTTCTGGCGTTACGAGCGTCCGCAAAAGGGGCGTTCGCGCGAGTTTTTCCAGTGGAATGTAGATATGCTGGGAGTTGATTCGCCGGAAGCGGACGCCGAGCTGGTGACCGTACTGGCGACTTTCTTTAAAACGGTCGGGCTTACCCCGGGCGAGGTCATGATCCTGGTCAATAATCGAAAGCTGATGGATTCGCGCTTCGATGGTATTGGCATTCCGAAAAATCAGCGTCCGGCAGTATCGTCCTGGATTGACCGGCGGGAAAAAATGTCAATCGAGGCCTGGTTGAAGTATGGCGCGGACATCGGCTTAAGCCAGGTTCAGATCGGATCCGTCAAGCAGATGCTGGCTGACCAGGACCTGTGGCAGCAGTCCGAGGAGCTGGTGCGATTCTTCAAGGCTATCGACGCACTCGGCCTGCGCGAGTACGTACGCTTCGACCCGGCCATCGTGCGTGGATTGTTGTATTACACCGGCACGGTGTTCGAGGCCTGGGAAGTCGGCGGTGAAATCAAGCGCTCGATCCTGGGTGGCGGTCGCTATGACAATCTTCTGGCGGATGTGGGCGGCGATCCGCTCCCGGCCGTGGGTTATGCAATGGGGGACGTGGTTGTCACACTGATTTTAGAGAAATATGGACTTCTTCCAAAAGGATTGGACGCGACGCCAGCCCCGGTTTTGGTTACTATTTTCAATGATGAATTATTGCTCGAATCGTACACACTTGCAGCCGAACTTCGACGCGCTGGTCTGAATGTGACCTGCTATCCGGAGCCATCCAAGCTATCCAAGCAATTTAAATTTGCAGACCGGATTGGGTTGCGCGTAACCATCGTCGTCGGTCCGGACGAGGTCGCTGCAGGGACGGTAGCGGTCAAAGATTTAGTTTCCGGTGACCAGCGATCAGTTAACCGTAAAGAGGCAGCCGAGGCTATCCGCAAAATCCTTGCTAGCCATTAGCGCTGTGGTATAATCGCCCAGCTAATCGCGGTGGCTGTAGCTCAATGGCAGAGCACTTGACTGTGGATCAAGTGGTTGAGGGTTCGAGCCCCTTCAGCCACCCCTGACGCCCTCATTTGAGGGCGTTTTTTGTTATGCAGGGTGTGGGTGGATTAAAATTTTCTCCTTTTTAGGAATGTGCCAGGTAAAAAATCAATTGGGAGAACTGTTCTCATAATTCTCTAATATTCGAGCCGTAACTTATTATGATTCAAAACGACCAGTAAGTAAATATCGAAATACCAATATTGAGGAGATCTTCGACATGCGTAAAAGTTCAATCTTTATTTCTGTGGTCTTGACAACTTTTGTTTTGGCGATGCTGGCCAGCGTAGCATATGCTTATCAAGAGGTGGCGAAAGCCAAGGCGAGTCTGGTGGCCGCTCAACCGGCTGTGACCGAAACCGTCCAACCGGTTGAAATTGTAGAAACGCCTGAACCAACGCAAGCGGCACCGGTGATGGCTGAACAGGCTGCCGCTTTGGCCGCGCAAGCCTTGGGGCAGAATGATCTGTACAGCGTCGAACTGACGACTTTTAACGGCGCCGATGCCTATCTGGTTACTTTTAGCTCGGGAAATTTGGTGTATGTTGGCCTGGATGGGCAGATCCTTTCGCAAACCAAGCTGCAAGTCGCCTCGAGTAGTTTTGAGACGACTGTCCAGACCAAGCAACAAACCAAGAAGGCCAGTAATGCTAAAAGTGGCGAGAGTCAGAGTCACGAAAAGGATGATCATGAGCACGACGACGGCGAAGATTAACCTTGCTTAGCAGGAATTTATGATGGCAAACAAACCCAAGTCCAAAAACTGGAATGATGTGCAGATGGTGATTGCTGCCGTTGCGATTGCCTTGAGTCTGGGATTCTGGAACATGTTTTCCGCTCCCGCCAAACAGGATCTGGCCAATCAAGTTGATCCGGTGACAGCGCCCCCGCCGACCGAAACCCCGGAACCTTCGCCAACACCGCAGGTCGTGCCAACGCTGCTGCCGCATGTTAAGATCTATCTTGGTGGGGCGGCACCGCAGGTGCAGCAAGTATCAGCCCCGGCTAAGCGGGCCAAAAAAGCCAAAAGCGGGGGCGGTGGTAGTTCTGGAACCGTAACGACCACCAAGACTTCCTAGATGTTGCATCGACTGGCATTCCACGCGATGGGCAGCCAGATGCTGGCTGTCATAGAGCAGGCATCCGATCCGGCTCCACCGGTATTGCATGAGGTCCCGAAGTGGTTTGAGCAATGGGAACAGGTGCTCAGCCGCTTTCGACCCGAGAGCGAATTGAGTCGTTTAAATGCGAGGTCGGGTCAGCCGGTTCATGTCAGCCAGATTCTGTGGGATGTGTTCAAGGCTGCCCTCGTGACCGAGGCGGCCACGACGGGGCTGGTCACGCCGACGGTGTTGGATGCAGTCGTTCAAGCCGGGTATGACCGCAGTTTTGACACCCTTCCACGGGGTCAATTCCAGCCTGCCTCGCAGATGCTGGTAGAAGTAAACCCGCTCTCGGAAGTGACCTGGGACGAGGACTCCCGCACGATCTATTTGCCTGTGGGTGTCCACTTAGATCTGGGCGGTGTGGCTAAGGGCTGGGCAGCCCACCAGGCAATGCGGCGCCTCAAAGCGCACGGCCCTGCGCTGGTTGATGCGGGAGGCGATATCGCCATAAGCGGACCTCGCTTGGATGGTGAACCCTGGTCCGTGGGTGTTGCCGAACCCTTTAATCCGTCTGAGGAATTTGTTGTCTTGCATCTTGGTGCGAACGGCGTGGCGACCTCGGGTAAGGACCGCCGTCGCTGGACGCAAGGCGCTGAACTTCGCCATCACCTGATCGACCCGCGCACCGGACAATCTGCCGAAACTGATGTGCTGACTGCTACGGTAGTGGCACCGACCGTAATCGAAGCCGAGGCCGCCGCCAAGGTCGCCTTTTTGTTGGGCAGCCAGGAAGGGTTGGCCTGGTTGAAGGCCGACCCAACCCTGGCCGGATTGCTGGTCCTGGACGACGGACAAGTAGTCAGCAGCCAGACTATTCAGCAGTACCTCTCGTAATTATTTATTCACAGGAAAAACTTATGCCAAATGTAAACGATGATTTAGAATTCAACCAATCAAGCCTGACCCTGCAATCTTTTTTGCTGCTTCTGGTGGCGATGGTCATTGGCCTGCAGGTGGCCGTGATGCTCTTGCCGGTCTGGATGCCGAATATGGCTGTATCACTGGCAGGAGATGCGCCCAAGGCGTATTGGTATCTCTCGCGCGGGACAGCTTTTGTGGCGCTCAGCTTGTTGTGGATTTCAATGGCGCTGGGATTGGGGATTACCAATAAAATGGCGCGGTCCTGGCCGGGTGCTCCCGCGGCATTTGCGATTCATGAATATGTCAGCCTGTTGGGATTGGCGTTTGCTGCATTCCACGCCTTAGTCCTGATGGGCGACCACTACATCAACTTTACATTGTTGCAGGTTATCGTTCCATTCGCATCCACGGGTTACCGTCCCTTCTGGGTTGGTTTGGGGCAGGTTGGATTCTACACCTGGGTAATCGTGGCGTTGAGTTTTTATGTGCGACAGCACATCGGGCATAAATCCTGGCGTTTCATTCATTACGCCAGCTTTTTAATGTACCTGATCGCCCTGCTGCACGGATTGATAAGCGGTACCGATACATCCTTGCCGTGGGCGCAATGGTATTACTGGATCTCGGCCGGGAGCCTGATTTTCCTGTTGGCATACCGTCTGGTAGCGCCGGCTGTGGATCGGTTATTCCCCCCGAGAAAGATTGCCGCATCTCGGCCAAGTCCGACGCAAGGCACTTAACAAAACACACCCTCCCGGTTGGGAGGGTGTGTTTATGTGGGATTTATGCGCTGCTGCGCTGCCTGCGTTTTGCGGGTTGGGGCGAATCTTCAGCTTCACCGCTCAGCCAGGCTTTGAGCGTGGCGCGATACAAGGCGCGTTCGAAGTAACTGCCGTTTAATGAAAGCCCATTGTATCCTTTTTCGAAAAGTACATCCATCAGCGGTTCCACTTGCTGGGCATAATGCCGCATGCAGGCTTCAGCATGGACTCCCGGCCACGAATAGCAGGTCACGGTGGTGCGGCGATGCTTGGATGGAATCGATTCGGGGACCAGCTGGTCCCATTTTGGATCATCGGGATCAAAAACATATTGATCCAGGTTGCCCTGCGGGATGCCTTCCACGCCGCGTACGACGGGTGGGTTGGCGTCTAGTATATAGGGATCGACAGCCAGGTCTACCACGATGGCGTGTTCAGGTAGCCAGGCTAACCACGCATTTGGAACGACCGGTTTACTGGGGTTGCGTCGCTGGGTGGCATCCACCAGGATATCAGCCTGGGACATGAGCTTTTCCATCATAACGGGATTCGATGAAATGTTGCGTCCGACCGAAAGAGCGATAGCCCCCGGTCCACTGTCGGCGATATGATCGCTGTTGCGTTCGATATTTCCCAGTTTGGTAGCCGCGTCCACTGCGTGCTTTCCGACCATGCCGGTACCCAGAATGACCACGTGGATTGGCGTTTTGTCGGTCTTGACCAAGCCCGGCCAGCGTTTCTCGAGTGCGTCGAACGCTGCTTCCAAGCCGTTCCAGGCGACAGCCTTCATGTTTTCCATCAGGCGTGTACCTTTGTCGTTGACAATGCTGTCCAGGGAAATGGCGCGGATGCCCAATTCTTGCAGAGTTTTGACGCGTTTGGGCCGGGTAGGGTAGTGCAGCATTGTGACCAGAATGCTGCCGCGTTTGATCAGCTTGAATTCTTCCGGTTTAGGGGAACGCAGGATGAGCACGACGTCCTGCTGGAAGGCTTCCTCGCGGCTGCATTGGTTAACGGCCGGATTGGCTTGTTTATAATCTTCGAAAGTGTAACCGGAGCGTGAGCCGTAACCTTCCTCGATGTAAACCTGGGCGCCAAGCGTGACTACGTATTCGATAAATTCTGGCAGGAAGACGCGCTTCTCGCCGGCTTCATGACGCATGCGCGGAAATCCAATCGTCATTATAGGTTTCATTTAAATCTCCTTCAAGGAATTAACCTTGAATTGTGATAGCAAGGCACGGCCAATGGCCCGTTCGAAATAAAGCCCGTTTGGATTGACGCGTTGAATGCCGCCTTTCTCGATGATGGTTCGCATTAAGGGGCGCAGCTGATACCCATACAATTCCATGCATTCCCTTGGGTGCAGACCTGGCCAGGAATAACATGAGACGGCAAATCGCCGCTCTTTGGTGGAGACACAATCCGGCATGCGGTCATAAGCCGGGTCATCCGGAGCAAAAACGAACTGGTCCAGGTTTCCTTGTGGAATGCCCTCAATTCCCTTGACTTCGGGCGGCTGGATGATGCAGTCGTATGGATCAACAGACAGGTCCAGCAGCACGGCGTGTTCTGGCAGCCAGGCAATCCAATCGTTTGGAATAACGACTTTGCTTGGATCAGGACGTTGGGTGGCATCCACCAGGATGTCGGTGGTCGAAAGGATTTCCCGCATGGGTTTCTCGCGTCCGGTCAGATCGTAATCGATGGCCGTGACCTGCACACCGGGGACGCCGCGGGTTGCCAGCGACTGCCAGAGTGTTAAATCCCCATACCTGCTGGCAGCCTGGACTGCGTGCGCACCTACCGCACCTACACCCATGACCGTAACGCGCACGGGAGCACGTTCCGTGCTTTCCATCCCGGGAGCCGGATAAGTCCGGCGCAACACCTGGAAGGCCACTTCGGAACCGTTCCAGGCAACTGAGTGCAGGTTTTCGACCACCCGGCGTCCGACGTCGTCCTTGAGTGAATCGAGTGAGATCGCTTCCGCTCCGAGTGACCGCAGGAATTCTACGCGCCTCGGGCGGGTCGGGTAGTGCAGCATGGAAATCAGACAGGATTTTTTATCGAGCAACTGCAGGTCGTCGTCCGCCGGGCAGCGCAAAACCAAGACCAATTCTTTGTGGAATATTTCTTCGCGGGAAACGAACCTGACCCCCGGTGCCACTTTCTGGTAATCTGCTTCCGTCAATCTCATCCCGGACCCATATCCAAATTCAAGAAAGACCTGGGCTCCATATTTTTGCAAGCGGGCAATAAATGCTGGCAAAAAATCGCGCCGTTCGCCGTATTCAACATGCATGCGGGCTAGGCCGATCGTAATTGTCTCAGTCATGACTCCCTCGTGAATGAAAATGCAGGATGCTGTCCCTGAAAAGTTTACCATAGGAAAGTTTCGGGAGATATGTCACTAGAAATCGTTTTCGAGCCTCGCTATACTGATAAAAAGGCCAGAGGAGGAAGTTATGTGTGAATTCTGCACCCAGCACGGTGAAGGTCAGAAATGGTACCTGACCATGGACAACTATTCGAACGACCTGCTTGAACAGGATGGTCGGATCGCGTACGCTGCTGATTTCCTAAACACGTTTCACAGACGGACCCCGGCCAGCCTGCGTCAACTGGACCGAGTCCGCTCCACGCCCCTGATGCCTGCTTTGCGCCCGATCATGACGGCCAACCAGAAGCGCAATCACTACGGACAGGTCGTTCCGATCGAGGAGGTCGAACAGATCTTCAAAATGGTGGAGGGGGTTGTGCGCCTCCCATGTGTTTGCCGACGGGTGACCACGGGAAACTTTAATGCCCGCTATTGCTACGGCCTGACTTTAGACCATCGCCTCTATGACGAATTGGATGATTCATTTAGCTTGGAATTGCTGTCGTCCACAGAAGCCCTGGAATCGATTCGCAAGCTGGATAAAGAAGGGTTGGTTCATTCGGTGTGGACCTTCAAATCCCCTTACATCGGTGGCTTGTGCAACTGCGATCAGGATTGCATGGCATATCGAATAACCCACGCGCGTAAGGATTATCCGGTGATGTTTCGCGGCGAATGGCTGGCGAGGGTCGATTGGGAGCAGTGCAATGGGTGCAAGAATTGTATGCGCCAGTGCCAGTATGGCGCCATTCGCTATTCATCCAATCACAAAAAAGTCCTGGTCGATACCAGCGCCTGTTATGGTTGTGGGGTCTGCCGGGCAGCCTGTCAGCGGGATGCGATTACGCTTTATGAGCGATCTGAGGATCCGGTTGCAGCGGAAATCTGGTAAACAGTTCTCTGGTTGTTTATACGGCCTGCGCTTCTTTGAGCGCAGGCTGATTTTTTATCCCACCCAACCTCCTATTGCATTTTTATCCGTGAAACGGTAAGGTTAATACATTCGAAACCAAGGAGAATGTCCATGAACAAGCGTTTAATTTTTATCGGTACTACTTTGCTAATACTGGTTCTGGCCTGTGGGACGATTCCCTCGATCACGCCACCGCCAATCGATGATCTGGCCACAACGGTCTCCATGACATTGACAGCCATTGCTTCCGGCGACGTCTCGCCCGTTCCTGCGACCGACACGCCTGTCTCTCCCGGCACGACGCCTCCCCCATCCGGAAGTTTGAAGGTTGTATACCTCAAGGGTGGTAATGTCTGGCTTTGGACCGAAGGCGGGACACCTACGCAATTGACGACCACCGGCTCGGTTGGAGATGTGAAGATCTCTGACGATGCCCAGGTGGTAGCTTTTATGCGCAACGGGGAATTGTGGGCAATCAATGCGGACGGCAGTAATTTGCGCACCCTGGCAGGAACAGGCTACCTGGCTGGTTTTACTCCCTCAGATGGGGGTACTGTCCAGGTGCGCGCTTTTGATTTTGCTCCCGGATCGCATCAGGTATTTTTTAATTCCGGGATTCAAACCGAGGCTTACTTTATCCCTCAATATGACCTTCACCACGTTGACGCAGACAGTCCTTCGCCAGCGCAATTATTGTCGCCTGGTGATGGCGGCAATATTACCTTCTCTCCGGATGGCACCTGGATCGCATTGACAACCCCTGAAACGGTCAATGCTATTCGTACGGACGGTTCTGATTATCGCAGCATTTTTACCTTTCCGATGGTCTTGACGTATAGCGAATGGTTCTATGTGCCAGATGTTGTCTGGATATCAACTGGCGATGGTGTCTACATCGTTGTCCCAGCGCACGATCCATTGGCCAATCCATCAGAAACAACTAAGTTCTATTATGTGCCGCTCAGCGGCAGTCCGGCTCAGCTGGCAGAATTTTTGGCTGCCCCGGCTTTTTTCAGTCGACCGTTGATTGCCCCGAACGGCAGCCGGGTGCTCTACGTCAAGCAGGTTGGCACATCCCCGGCGTCTTACGAAATTCACCTGATCGATGCCAGTACGGCCGACACGAATTACGGCTCTTATGCCAGCCTGAGCGGCCTGACCAGCTGGTCGCCGGATTCCAGCCATTTTGTCTTTACCAAAGACGACAACCGGATTTCCTGGCTGGGACAGGACGGATCGCCGGAAACGCTGCTAACCGATACGCCTCATTCGCGTGTTGTAACCTGGGTCACCGGTGGGCGTTTCCTGTTTGCTAATGATGCGGAATTGCGCATCCAGTTGTTGGGCTCTCCAAGCATTTTGGTTGATAGCGGCGTTGATCCCGGCTACCCGGATTTTACACAATAACGTATTACAGCGATAAAACAATACCAACCAAATTCAAGTGCACCACCTCATTGAGGTGGTGCACTTGTCTGCATTCGTTTATGGATCTGTTGTACAATAAATAGAATTATGGCAAAGACGCTCAATGTTCTGTTCATAGCTGCAGAAGCTGATCCCTTTATCAAAGTTGGTGGATTGGGGGATGTGGCCGGCTCATTACCCCGTTCACTGCGTGCGCTTCCGCCCGAAGAAACCGGCGGCGTAAAACTGGATGTCCGCTTGGTCCTTCCGTTGCATAACGTGTTGCGGACGGATGTCAGCAGTTTACGCCCGGTTGCCAATTATTCGTTGCCGCGTTCGGGGGCGGACGAACCCGTTCAGGCCTACGAGACTCAGTTGGGAGGGATGCCGGTGTATTTTATTTCCGGAGAACCGATAGCGGCCAGCGGCTCAGTCTATTCGAATAATTCGGCCCTGGATGGAGAAAAGTACGCCTTTTTCTCACTGGCAGCATTAGGGTTACCCCATCAAATATCATGGCATCCGGATGTGATCCATGCCAATGATTGGCATACTGCCTTAGCGGTTTACGCGATGTTGGGCAAGCGCTGGAAGGGTGAGTTCGAAGGAACCGCTTCCTTGTTGACACTTCATAATCTACCATTCATGGGATCGGATATGAAAGAATTGATGTCCGAATACGGATTACCTGAGTTGCAAACCGAACTGCCTGGTTGGGCCCGGGCTTTGCCGCTGCCCCTGGGACTCTGGGCTGCGGATGGTATCGTACCCGTCTCACCAACCTATGCCCGGGAAATTATGGGCGCAGATTACGGTTGCGGTTTGGAAGGTTTCCTGCATGCGCGCAGCCAATCCATCAGCGGCATTTTGAACGGCATCGATATTGAATCATTTGATCCCGCTACCGACGAATCGTTGATTTCGCATTTCGATGCGAAAAATCTGTCGCCTCGGGAGACGAATAAAAATGTCTTGCGAAAGCAACTTGGACTGGCACAAGATCCCGGGGTGCCGCTCTTGGCAGTCATCTCGCGTATGGATCCGCAAAAAGGGATAGACGTGGCCTTCCAGGCGTTACGCAAGATAACAGATCGTCCCTGGCAGGCAGTCATCCTTGGGACGGGCGATTTAAAACTCGAAGAAGCGGCACAAAGGCTTCAGGTCGATTTACCTGAACGCGTCCGCGCGGAGCTGCGCTATGACTCGGTTCTGGCGCGACGGATTTACGCTGGTGCGGATATGCTTCTGATGCCTTCGCGTTACGAGCCATGTGGATTGGCGCAGATGATTGCCATGCGTTATGGCTGCATCCCGGTGGTGCGTGCAACCGGAGGGTTGAACGATACGGTCCAGGCAGGGGAAACTGGATTTACCTTCGAAAAAGCCTCAGCCAGAGCCCTCGTAAAAGCTTTACGAAAAGCGTTGGATGTATTTCCGGATCGGGAAATTTGGCAGCAGATGCAACTCCGCGGAATGGCTCAGGATTACTCCTGGGCTAATTCAGCCCGCCAATATGCGTTGGAGTACCAGCAGGTACTTGGAAGGATTAAGCCGTCATGAAGACTCGCGCTATTATCCTGGCTGGTGGAGAGGGATCGCGCTTGGGGGTTCTGACTGCCAAGCGCACTAAACCGGCTGTGCCATTTGCCGGAAAGTATCGCATTATTGATTTTACACTTTCGAATTGTGTCAACTCGAATATCTATGATGTGATGGTGTTGGCACAATATCGTCCGCAATCCCTGATCGAACATATTGGGTCTGGAGCACCATGGGATCTAAATCGCGATTTTACCGGTGGGGTGCGCATCCTGACGCCGTATAAGGCTCGTTTTAATGCCGACTGGTATCTTGGAACTGCGGATGCTGTACAGCAAAATTTCACTTTCGTCAAACAAGGTTCCCCAGATCTGGTTTTGATTCTTTCCGGTGATCATATCTACACAATGGATTATGATGCGATGATCACTTTTCATCTCGATCACGGTGCGGATCTGACTGTTGGCGCAATTCGCGTGCCCTTCGAAGAGGCTTCACGTTTTGGCCTTCTGGAGGCTGCCAAAGATTACAGTGTTACCTCCTTCGTTGAGAAGCCGGATGTTCCGCTTTCAAACCTGGCTAATATGGGAGTCTATTTATTTAATCGCCAACTGCTGGATGAAATATTATGGGAAGATCACAAGCGCGAAGATTCGGCCCACGATTTCGGTAGGGATATCCTACCGCGTTTGATCCAGAGCAAGGCGCGCGTGCTGGCTTTTCCGTACACTGGCTACTGGATGGATGTGGGTACGATTAACTCCTATTGGCAAGCGCACATGGATTTGTTATCCCCGAACCCACCACTCAAGCTTTACGATCGCAGATGGATTATTCACACCCGGACGGAAGAGCGTCCACCCGTGCGTTTCCCGGAAGAATCATGCATCTATGCCAGTATGCTGGCGGATGGATGTTTCATCCAGGATAGCGCGCGTGTTGAGAGCAGCGTGCTTTCGCCAGGAGTGATCGTTCGCCCGGGCGCGGTGGTGCGGGAGTCAATCCTGCTTACGGATTGTGTGATCGAGAGTGGTGCGGTGGTGGAGCGTGCCATCCTGGACAAGCGTGTCCACGTGGAACAAAATGCCCATGTCGGCGGCGGAATCGCGCAACAGGAGATCAAGCTGGCCTTGGTGGGTAAAAACAGCGTTGTTCCTAAGGGTGTAACGGTTGAGCCCGAGGCGGTGATTGGCACAGATGTCATTGCCTCTGATTATGATACACAGGTTGTAAAAGCAGGCCAGGTCCTTGAAACCAAAAGACACCCTTATGAAATTTGAGCGTGCCTCCGGCATCCTATTGCATCCCACCAGCCTGCCTGGTCCCTACGGAATTGGCGATCTCGGCCCATCCGCTTATCGTTGGGTGGATTGGCTGGCGGGTGCGGGCTGCAAACTTTGGCAGGTGCTGCCGCTCGGTCCCACCGGATATGGCGACTCGCCCTATCAGTGTTTCTCGGCTTTTGCGGGAAATCCTTATTTGATCTCCCCCGACCTGCTCTTGAAAGAAAGCCTGCTGCATCCCGATGATCTGGTCGAAGCGGTTGATTTTCCCGCAGACCATGTCGATTACGGCGCGGTTATATCCTGGAAACTCAATTTACTCGAACGGGCTTTCGTCCGTTTCAAAACAAGCCCCGAGCTGGCCCTGCAGGAGACCTTTGACGATTTCTGCCTCGAACAAGCCGGTTGGTTGGACGACTATGCGCTCTTCATGGCGATTAAAGAGGTCAATGGTGGGGGATCCTGGACCGGATGGGCGGATGCGTTGCGGAAACGGGAACCGGTTGCGCTTGAGTCTGAACACCGGCGGCTGGCTGACGCGGTCAAACGCTTCAAGTTTTACCAGTTCATTTTCTACCGCCAGTGGTTCGCCTTGCGCGAGTACGCCCACCAACACGCCATTCGGATCATTGGCGACATTCCGATCTTCGTTGCCATGGATAGCGCTGACGTCTGGGCTCACCCCGACCTGTTCTTTCTTGACGAGGCGGGCAACCCAACCGTGGTTGCAGGCGTCCCGCCGGATTATTTCTCTCAGACCGGCCAGTTGTGGGGAAATCCGCTCTACCGTTGGGACGTGCACAAATACACTGGCTACACCTGGTGGTTGAGTCGCCTGCGGGCTATTCTGGGAATGGTGGACTTCGTCCGCCTGGACCATTTTCGGGGCTTTGCAGGTTATTGGGAAATCCCGGCCGGGGAGGAGACAGCCGTTAAGGGTCGCTGGCTACCCGGTCCTGGAGCAGACTTCTTCCAGGCAGTGGAAGAAAGCCTTGGGGAATTACCGATCATCGCCGAAGACCTGGGTGAGATCACCCCGGATGTGATCGTGCTGCGTGACCAATTCAATCTGCCAGGCATGAAAATCTTGCAGTTTGGCTTTTCCGGCCCCGAAAACGTGTTCCTGCCTCACCATTATCCCCATAATTGCGTGACTTATACTGGCACGCATGACAACGACACAGCCCGTGGTTGGTTCGAAACAGCTCCGGAAGACGAGGCTGCATTTGCCCGCGGTTATTTAGGAATTGAGCAGCCTGAGGAATTCGCCTGGAAATTGATTCGCGCAGGCTGGTCGTCCGTGGCGGTCTTTGCCCTGGCGCCCATGCAGGATTTCCTGAACCTCCACACTAAAGCACGCATGAACTATCCCAGCAAGTTGGGAGGCAACTGGCAGTGGCGCTTGACCGAAGAAATGCTGTCAGATGCATTGCGAGAAAGTATAAAAAATATTAATCAGCTATTCAGCCGCTAATTTAACGCCTTGAGTGAGGGGTTAAATATTTAAAAGCCAATGATCCTGGTAAGGGATTGTCTTGCGCCTATTTAATGATTTGCAAGAAAACGTCTACGATATGGGGATCGAAGATGATACCCCGGTTGTTTTTTATATAAGCGAGTGCATCTGCTTTCGACCAGGCCGGACGGTAGGGGCGATCTGAGTTGAGGGCATCCCAGGTGTCGACGACGGAGAAAATGCGCGCATAGAGTGGAATTTCTTCGCCCTTCAATCCTTCCGGGTAACCTTGTCCATCCCAATATTCATGATGACTATAGGCGATGATCACTGCCGGCTGGAGGAATGGGATTCCGGAAAGCATTTGTTTGGCTAGAGCCGGGTGCTTGCGAATGATTTCCTTTTCATCATCTTCCAGTTTATTTGGTTTTAAAAGAATTTGGTCAGGGATAGCCAATTTGCCGATATCATGCATCAATGCACCGTAGCGCATATGGATAATTTCTTCTTCACCTAGCCCCAGCGCTTGAGACAAGCGTGTGCTGAGTTCAACCAGGCGACGACTGTGACCTTCTGTCTCGCGGTCGCGGTATTCAAGTACTCTGGCCCAGGCATCCAGAGTCTGGTCGTACGATTTTCGTAGTTCGGCTTCCGAAAGCCTGGCTTTCTCCAGGTCCTTCTCCATATTATGGACGATCACCCGGATAATCAATCCAGCTACCAGGATGAGAATGACCAGTGGCAGCAAGTCGCTGATCTTGGTTGTCCCTATACTCGGTTGAATTGCCCCGTGCATTTCGAGAATAGCAATTCCGAACAAGGATGCAATGGCTGCCAGGGTGAAGTAAGGTGCCGCACGTTTCCCGAAGAACAGTGTCCCGGACATGATGAAAATTGGATAAGCCAGGATGCCGGGGTCGCGTATGCCATCGCCGTCGATCAGGTTAGCATTAATGGCGAGCAGTGCAATCAAACTGATGATCGAGGCCGAAATGATGAAATGTCCTCTGGCGTTCAACCATAAGGCTGGAACACAAAAAGCAGCCAGGCTAAATAAGGTAATAGCCGAATCCCATTTTCCGTCCCTTAGACCATATTGCACGTTCAATGTACCCAGGATGATGGCTGCAACCAGGATGATCCAGATTACAACTGCCAGGGTTTGCCTGCGCTGACTGCGCTCGTAGGAGGACGTTTTTTTCATCTTGCTTTTATTGGAGGGGATCCAAATTCATTTGGATCGTCAATATATTATGGCACAATTTTGGAAAATTTCAGTCATTTCAAAGCTTTTCGTGGGAAGCGATGTGTTCTACTGGAGCAGATAATTTGCGCTACGGCTGTCACCCCAATACCGGCTTGATCCTAGGTTTCGCCGCTTCCATTAAGCTAAAGAGGCTATCGTCAAAGAAGGTAATGGATCAAGGAAGGTTGATTGTTTTTTGAATAAATCCTACGTCTTCTACCAAATCAGTATATTTTTTGTTGATCGCTATAAATTGTCTTGGGTCGATGGGGCTGTTTCCTAAGATGCCAATTCCGGCATTTATATTTCCGTCTTGAAAATAAGCAGTGCGAAAACCATATTCTTCGGTCGGGCCCTGATAGGGTTCCAGATCAAAAATGATATCCGGGAAAGGAATTTTACATTCGATCGCAAGGGTTGGAAAAGACTCTACAAATTTTTTGTATGAAAATCGTAATCGCCCGAAACTGTCACGCTCCCATTGATTCGATACGTTACAGTCAGTAAAGGATCGATCGACCAGGCTGTTTCTGTCAAGCCAGTAAACCTGTGAACCATATTTTTGTGCGATGTAATAGGCTACCATGCCCATTTGGCCGCTCATTACTACCACGGGCGCTTTTTTGTACTGAAGGGTTTTTTGAATTACCCCATCCAGCGCGGAAATTGTGGGCATATCTCGCAGCGCGAGTGCATTGTGCCTCTCGAACCAGGAATACCCGGATGTATTGATGGTTTTTGGAAGCTCGTTTTCCCAGATCGGAAGCGCAGTTGACTGCGTGCTGGAAAATTGAATCAGGCCGATTGTTTGCAGTAAGAATATAGTGCTTAGGGCTACTACATATAGGCGAGTACTTTCCTTTGTTTTTGAAAGCGCATAAACTGCAAAGATACATAGGAATGGAATGACTGGCACCACGAATCGCCCTCCTTCCATCCAATCGCCACCAGTCAAGGTAATGAATAAAAAATAGATTCCCACCAGTATTGCGGCATTCATAAGATAGGGGTTGTCATCCTTCCTGGCCAGAAAGAGAATAATAAATATCAGGCATCCTGCCAGGAAGGTCAGCGAAATTCCAGCCATTGACAGGTTGAATAGCATATTTTTTAGATACAGGAGCCCCTGTTCGGCCGCAGCTTTGGATAATCCTGCTGTTTTGGCATAAACCGGTTGGGGGAAGGCGTCTTGAAATAAGAAGTACCTGGTTGCAAATACCGATAATGCCAGGACGCCATTTGTAAAAGTTAAGGTAAGATGACGAATAAAATATTGTTTAAATTTGAAATCTTGTTCGTAAATTAGCCAACGAATTATGGAAATAATTAATACTGACAAAGAGAAAAGCATCACAATCAGCGGATTTTCTGGGCGTATGAAAAGGACAAGAGCACTCGAAAATAAAAGTAGAACCCATTTATTTTGAACAAGGTACCGGGTCTGGAAAACAATAAATAAAAGCCATCCAAGAGCCGCCAGTGTGGTGTCCAATCCTCCAAAGGACCAATAAATAAAAAATGGATTGCTGGCCAATAGCCAGGCAGCAATTGCCTCCTTCCCTTTTATGGCTTTGCGGGAGAGATAGTGGATTGTAAAAACGGAGGCTCCGCCAAAAAATATTGTTGAAAGTCGTCCAGTCGTCACAATATCTGTATTGAATAATCGTGAAAACAAGCCGACAATAACCACTTGAGCCAGACTGGAGCTTTGTTCTACATGTTGTAAGTTGTAATTCAGGATTTGACCAAATTTATCTAGACTGTATGCTGCCCAGTAAGTAATAAAGGCATCGTCCCTGCCGGATGCCGGAAAAAGCAGGAAGCCAACAGCAATTAACAGGGAAACTGCCAAGTAGGGTGATAGCCTGGTTGCTTTTATTCTCATTACTTTGAGGCCCGTTTTGATAAAGAGAAATTCATTGATAAAATTTTTGTGGATTTTATTATAATTTTGTTTTTGAAGAAATATAGATTCCCGCCAGGATCAAGACTCCCCCGGCTATCTGCAAAAGCGAAGGTGTTTCCTGCAAAATCATGAAAGCCAGGATGGTTGAGCCGATCGGTTCGCCCAGCGTGATCACGGCGACGAAGGCCGCCGGCAGGTAGCGCAGCGCCCAGTTATAGGTCGAGTGTCCGACCAGTTGCGGCACTAATGCCAGCAGCAGCAGCCAGACGTAAGTGCTGGGTTGGTAACCCACGGGCGATTCACCGGCCAGCAGCATGACAACGATAAGCACCAGCGCTGCCATGCCATAAACCACGAAGATGTACGGGATCAGCGACATCCTGGCGCGCAGCTTGCGCCCGATTAGCAGATAGCCAGTCACGGCCCAGGCGCCGGCCAGCGCCAGGAAATTTCCGAATGACGCCTTGCCTTTGACGAACTCAGACAACGGTGGGCAGACGAATCCAGTGCTCCAGTGGCAGGCATCGCTCAGGCCGATGATCGTCCCACCAGCCAGCGCCAGCAGCATGCCAACCAACACCCAGCGGCTGAGCGGCTCTTTCAGGAAGACCGGAGCCAAGAGAGCCACCCACAGCGGGGAGGTGCTGACCAGCACCACGGAACTGGCTACTGTGGTGTATTCCAGCGATGAGATCCAGGTGGCGAAGTGCAATGCCAGGAAAATACCTGAAAGCAACCCCAGCCGCAGCTCGGAGCGCGTCAGACGGCGCAGTTCGTCACGATGACGCGCCAGAGCCAAGGGGGCCAGGGCCAGGCTGGCAAAGCTCAGGCGGTAGGCGGCGATCACCAGCGAGGGTGCATCTTTTTGGGCAAAGCGGATGAAGATCGAGGCGGTCGAGACCGCCAGGATGGCGGTCAGCAGTGCAATCGGGAGCAAAAAACGGACGCGCTGTTCGCTCACAGGCGTTCTCCTTGGACGAGGTGTGATCCTATTTTACACGCCCCCGGTTGAATTTGATGAGATATTTTAGGTTTGGTTATTTGGTGGGGTGCGCAAAATGCGCAATGACTTTCCCCTGGATGGCTTCGGGCCGGATCGGACCAAGTCGGCGACTGTCGAGGCTGTCGGGGCGGGTACCCTGCACGTAAACCTCACCCGTCTGTGGGTCGAAAGAACCGATGCGTTTGATCAGCGTCCCGTACAGTCTATGGTCGAAGACGATCGTATCTCCCCTTTTGACAGAATGTAAAAGGAAGGGGAGTGTGGTGATGACCACAAAATCCCCTTCCTGAAAGTCAGGCGACATCGAGTCCCCGGTGACTTTAAGCAAGCGCAACATTAAAGGTCAGGATAGACCATCTCGAGCGCTGGAGCGTAGGGAGCCTTTGCCTTTTTGGTCTTGACACCCTTGGTTTCCCAAAAGATTGCTGCAAACTGATTGACTGCTTCGACCAGTTCCACACCGGTTTGGCGGTCAGCCGTCTGGCGTGCCTTGGAGCCAAGCTTCATGACCTTGAAGACCACGTCGTTCAGTTCGGGGTGTTTTTCGATATGCTCGGGTTTGATGTAATCGCCCCAGATGACACGAATTTCGTGTTTGACTTTTTCTGCGTGCTCTTCCTTGACGGCAATGTAACGCGCCATGCTGTTCTCGTGTGCAACGCCTTCGCTTTCCAGGCCAGCCATCAAGTCCATCATGCGTACGACGGTCAGTGCGCCAATTTGGGCGGTGCTAGGGTCGTAGATACCGCAGGGGACATCGCAATGCGCTTGCGCGCGTTTGAAGTGAAAGGTTTTATCCAGGGTATTGATCAATTGGTAAATCATTTAGTCCTCCTTATTTCATTTTGATTTGAAGTTTCAACATCCTGCAGACTCTCCTATTTACTGAATAAGCATAATAAAAACGATCAATTCTGTCAATATTATTTGATATATATCATATAATATTCATATAATCGTATACTGCCGGGATCAGTGACCGACAGGTGGCTTTTAATTTACGCTCAATATCGACATTCAACGATTAAGTTATTTACTCTTTCAGAAAATGCGGTAGAATTAACTCATATACTGAACTCCAAAACCTATCTGCAACGGAGGAGATTTATGACCCATATTATTACAAGTCTATGTTTGCGCGACAGCGGGTGCGTGGAAGTCTGCCCCGTTGAATGCATCGTCCCTGGGAAACCCGTTGAAAAGTGGCCTTGGTTCTATATTGACCCGGACACCTGCATCGACTGCGGTGCCTGCATCCCGGAATGCCCGTATGCTGCGATCTTCCCTGAAGACGAAGTCCCTTCGGCCTATTCTGCCAAGGGTGGCGAATTCATCAGCAAGGTTGGGATAAGTGGTCATTATGAAGGTACCGACCATCAGGGGAATCAGGTAGTGCTTGAAACAGCCAAAAAGCTGGAAGCCGGCGAAACCGTTGACCTGACACCCGATATAAAACCCAACTACGACTACTTCCAGAGCGGACCCGGTTACAGCGCCAACGACTAATCCCTTTCTGGAGAATAAAAATATAAAAGACCAGACATAATTTGCCTGGTCTTTTATATTTAAAATAGAGATTAAGGACCAAGTGCAGTTTTGATGACATTACGGCCAATCACTATGGCCAAGGGGAGGTTATCTTCTTCCAAAGCGACGACGATCGCCAGAGGCGTACTTTGCCAATTGGGCAATGTCCCCGCCAGGTACCAGGTGAAATATTTACCATTGGCCTGGCTCTGCCCAGTCCACTCCCAAAAGGCTTGGCCGGTGACTGCCAAAGATTGACCGGCGGCATCAGTTTCAAGAGTTGGCAGTGCCTTTGCAGGTTCTGTAAGCGTGGGGAGCACCACCCAACCGTCCCGGGGCGTGTTAACTGCCTGGGCAATTCGTGGTGCGGGGCGGATTCCGTGATTGCTGAGGGCAGCGGTCGCTAATGCCATTTGCAGGGGGCTGACGCGCAATTCCTGGGGAGTTGAATTCACGGCAACGGCTGCAACGGGAAGCCGCAGATCCGGTGTGGTATAGAATCCAAGCGTGTTGTAAAGCTGGCGAAGAATGGGTTCGTTGCCCATCGTTTTTGTTCCAAATTGAGCCAGGAGGAAAGGCTCTATCGCATTACCGGGAGGGTACAATCCCTGCGCCGCTCTGTTTAGGAGCGGCGAGCGTTCGTTCTTTGCCAGAGATGGGCCTTCTGTGTCTAGCTGGTTGGCGTTAAACACAGGATGCGAGGCCATGGCCAGAATTTCGCCATTGCTTGCGTTCAATAATACAATTGCGCCGCTGTGATCACCAAGGGATATGTCGGCCTGTTTTTGCAGATCCAGGTCGAGGCTTAGACGCACATCGAGACCGGGAGGAGGCCACCCATAGACGAGATGGTTCCACCAGATCAGGCTGGCAGGATTACCCTGCAGGCCGCGCAGGTAAGGATCCAGCGAGATTTCCAATCCAGCCTGTCCATAAACCGGATGCGTATAACCAACAATAGGCCCCAAATCAGGATAAAGATAAACGCGATTGTAACCACCTAATTCACCCTGGGTGACATTGATTGGCCGGTTATTTCGGTCCAGGATGGCGCCGCGTGGGACATAGCGGTCAGCAATAGAGCGGCGTGGATTATCGCTACGGGTTAGCAGGTCGGGGCCGCGGATCACTGCCCACCAGCCATTGCTGAGGGCAGTGATAGCGATGCTGGCAATTAGGAGGAAGTTTACAATTTGATAGGGTGCTGGGTTTAATAGGTGTGCTGGTTCCTGTTCGGTATTGTTGCTGATCAGAAGTAGGAAAAAGAGAGCAATATAAGATGTAACCAGCGATGAACCGCCATATGAGATAAAAGGTAGCGTCACGCCGGTTAGAGGCAGCAGTCTTAAATTCCCACCGATAATCAATAGGCTTTGGATGCCGAGATAGGTTGTCAGGCCGGCGGCCAGTAGCCTGCGGAAGCGGTTGGTCGCATGTAAAGCCGCACGCATCCCTCGGCTGAGGAACAACGCCAGCAGTCCCAACAAAGTCAGCGTTCCGACCAGACCGGTCTCTTCTGCGATAGTCGAGAAGATGAAGTCGGAATGAGCGATGGGCACCAATCCTGGGCTTCCTAAACCCGGTCCACGTCCCAGCAATCCGCCACTGGCAACAGCTAGTAGCGATTGGATGATTTGATAGGAATGACCGCTGGGATCGAGCCATGGATTAAGCCAGGTGTCGACGCGTAGATGGACGACCTCAATTAGGGTATATCCGATCGCCCCAGCCAGTAGCAGAATCCCAGCGCTGACCAGAATGACGCGTTTCCGCCCGGTTGCAAGATAAAGTACGCTGGCATAAAGCAAAATGAAGATAGAAGCTGTTCCCAGGTCGCGCTGGACCAGAAGTAGTACCAGTGCCAGGCCGGTTAAGAGAAGTGTAGGGAAAATAAGCGGGAAAATTTGTTGCTGTAATGGTAAGCGATCTGCCAGATACGATGCCAGATAGATTACCAGTAGAAGCTTCAACGGCTCAGAAGGCTGAATGTAGACCCCACCGGCTCCCAGCCAAAGCCGTTCGTCGCCCCCAGCAGGATTAGTCCCAAAGAATAGAGTCAGCGCTGTAAGGAGCAAACCACCGGAAAGCCACAGGTATTTATAGCGCTTTAAAACTGGGAGAATGTGTGGCCAGCGTAATCCTAAAGTCAAAACACCCAAACCCACTACCAACCATAAGGTTTGCCGCAGACCAAACGCGAATGATAGGCGCCAGATGGTCAGCAGCCCCCAGCCGCTAAAAAAAGCAGCGATCGGAAAGAGATAGGGATCTCTTTCGGGAAGGCGCCTGCGGATTTGCCTGTCAGCAGCCCAAACAGCTAATCCCCAGACAGCCAATCCGAGCCAATGTGACCATTTGAGCGATGCCACGTTCCAGGAGCGTTCGCGAATTACCGGGGAAAGGCTCAGGATAATTGAAAATAAAATCAGGAAGAGAGCCGCCAGCTTGAGTAAACGGCTTTGAATTTGATCAGCCATTCTCAATTAATTAATATATTTATCGATCAGGAGACTAAGTTTTTGTCGTGTTTCCGGTGGAATCACGGATCGGTCGGTGATCAGGGCTGTCGATAGAGAGGTTGCGCAGTCACAAGCACGTTCCTTTTCGAGGTCTTTTGCCAGGCGGCGGATGGCTACTTGAGCAACTTCGGTGTTTTTGTTTAAGGTTTGTATCACCATATCGACTGTCACCGGGGCTTGGCTGACATGCCAAACATCGAAATCGGTGACATGAGCCATGACGGCGTAGCACATTTCGGCTTCGCGTGCCAGAAAGGCTTCGGGGGAGGTTGTCATCCCGATGATTGACATGCCCCATGAGCGATATGTGTGTGACTCAACCTTTGTTGAAAAGCGCGGTCCTTCGATGGTAATAAAAGACCCGCCTTGGTGTAGTGTCGCATCTGTGGTTTGCACTGCGTCAGCAAGCTGCCTCGAAAGATCAGGGCAGAAGGGATCTGCCACGCTGATGTGGGCTACCAATCCGTTTCCGAAGAAAGATCGTACGCGATCTTTGGTATTGTCGAATAACTGATCCGGGACGACGATGCTACCCGGAGCATAATCTTCGCGCAAAGACCCGCAGGCGCTGATGCTGACAATCCGTTCGACACCCAGCGACTTGAGTGCATAAATATTGGCACGATAGTTTACCTCGCTCGGCATGATGTGATGACCGATGCCATGTCGTGCCAGGAAAGCGATTTTTTCTCCTTCAAGAGTACCAACAACGATTGGGGCGCTGGGTTTACCAAACGGAGTATCCAGATCCAGCTCTTGCGTATTTTGCAAATCGGACATTGCGTATATGCCTGATCCGCCGATCACGGCTAGACGAATGTTATTAGCCATATTCTTCCTCCGAGGGAAGTCGTTGCGTTGAAGATTCCTGCGTAGCCACCGACAGCGCAATGGTAAGGGTGGCCTTTCCGCAACCTATCTCGTCACCCGTTATTACGACAGTCGGCGTGCCAATCCGTTCCTGGTTGAGCATTGTTCCATTGGTGGAACCCAAATCCTCAAGCCACCATTGGCTGTGATGATAGATTAGGCGCGAGTGGCGAGCGGATACGGTGTCGTCGTCAATCGCGATCTGACAATTAGGATCTCGCCCGATGAAGATTTCGGGCAGAGCAAAATGCCGCACGATGGGTGAATTACCCTGCCTGTCGACCGAGATCTGTATATTCGGTACTTTTCGGGAAGCAAGAATTGAACCTTGGTGTTGCACGTCTCGCCAAAGCGTGTAAAGTGCCCATCCGAAAAAAGCATACAGGCTAAGGGCCAGTATGATTCGCAAAGCGAACAGAATTGTTCCGCTCATTCTTTCTTGTCTTCTAATTTTAAAATTGCTGTTGGTCGATCGCCTGAAGCGGGTGAGAGGGGGGATGTATCTGCCAGATCAGGTCTGGCGGGTGGGTTGTCTTGCCCAAAGATCAAGGGTACTCCGGAAAGTGAAATCACATCCCCGGGATAAAGAATCGACTGGTTTGTGCGTTGACCGTTGACAAAAGTGCCCCCGGTAGAGTTTAGGTCGAACAAAATATATCGTCCTTTGATGGCGCGCAATTGGGCATGACTGCGCGAAACGCGCGGGTCGTCTATTACAAGTTGGTTGTCCATGCGCCGCCCGATATTAACGACGGATTGCGTTAATGGATAAACCTTCGTTCCGTGCACGATCAAGAAAGCGTTCTCGGGAAGGTTGTCCGTTCCGTCATCCTCGGCTGTTTCATCGACTGGCATGCCCTGTGTTTCTGAAACCGTATCAATTCGATGGGAGGCAATGATATGAACCTCTTCCGGATCAAGTGCTGGATCCGTGGCTGTCGTGATGGTTGGTGTAACGGCGAATATTAAATCCGCTTCGCTCGCCGCAGTGTTTAGGATTTCTTGAAGCCCGTCTAATAAACGCGAATCGGTCTGCCAATCTTCTGCCAGATCGGGGTGAGTAATAATTGTATAAACATTTGGCGCCAGTTTGGTGCCGTCTTCGCGGGCGGTGATGTTGGATTGCACGGCCCCCGCAAGTTGCTGAGCGATCAGTCCTTCGGTTTTGTGGCCGGGCAAAATGCTGACAAGGCGAACTTCCAGTAAGGCCTGTAGACGACTCTCGAGCTGGTCCAGTTTAATTTTCATATAAGAATCCCCTACCTAAGCTTCTTTCTTATGGTGTGACATTATTGTAATAATTATAGAGGCGAGCATGGTTTAATGCAAGCCTGGTTGCAGACTGTGACTGCTAATGTTATCATGAGTTCTATGGGAATTTCTTATCAATTAGCGTTAGAGGCGCAATCCCTGGTCGGTCATCCGGAATCCGGAAAGGTCCAGCGCATATTGCGGGCAGCTTTGGAAGCTGCGGATCCAGCGCAAGCGGTCAGGCGGGTGGTGACACGTGCCGGCAGCCTATTGCAAATAGATAATAAGTTGTATGATCTAGACGAAATCCAGCACATTTATGTGCTGGCATTTGGGAAAGCAGCCCCGGTAATGGCGAGTGCGTTAGCTTCAATGCTTCCGGATAAAGTTGGATCCGGGTTGATTGTTTCGAAATATATCCCATCTGCTGTTTTGCCATATCCTGTGCTGGAATGCGGCCATCCTGTCCCGGACGATCGTAGTCTGGCGGCCGGAAAAACTGCCCTGGAAAGGCTTACCGATCTTGGGCAGGACGATTTGTTGATCTGCTTAATTTCAGGTGGCGGTTCGGCCTTACTAACCAGTCCGCTCTCGGATGTTTCTCTTTCCGACTTGCAAAACCTGACTGAAAGCCTATTGGTATGCGGCGCCAGTATCAACGAGATTAATACCTTGCGCCGCCATTTTGATCGGGTGAAAGGTGGCGGTTTGGTGGAGGCAGCGGCTCCCGCCCGGACAGTCAGTTTGATCCTTTCCGATGTAGTCGGTAGCCCGCTCGAAGCGATTGCATCGGGTCCGACTGCTCCCGATCCGACGACCCGCGAAGATGCGCTGGATATTCTCGAGCGTTACCGGGCAGAAATCAAAATACCGGTTGGCATTTGTGAAGCGCTACGTTCGGCCCCGGAGACCCTGAAAGCGGATAATCCTTTATTCGCAGGAGTACAAAACGTAATAATTGGAAGTATTTTGCAATCAATTCAGGCCTCTTTTATGCAGGCTGAAAAAGAAGAGTTAAACGGAAACGTACTCACCAGCTCGCTCGAAGGCGAAGCCAGGCAGGTGGGAGGGGTTTTAGGCAGCATTCTGAGGCAAATAGTTGAGACGGGTCAGCCAACTAAACGACCAGCTTGTCTGATTGCAGGTGGCGAAACCACCGTGGTTGTGAGGGGCAAGGGCTTGGGTGGTCGTAATTTGGAATTGGCACTCGGCGCTGTCGAAGGGTTGGCTGGTTTGGAAAATGTAATGTTGCTTACTATGGCCAGCGATGGTGAGGACGGCCCAACAGACGCAGCCGGAGCAGTAGTTACCGGCGAATCGTTTGCGCGAGCTCGTGAACTTGGTCTGTCTGTTCGTGCCTATCTGGAAAATAATGACTCGTACCATTTCTTTGGCCAATTGGGTGATTTGCTGCGCCCAGGTCCAACCGGCACAAACGTAAATGATCTAATCCTTCTATTTGCATTTTAATCAATACTGGAGTTACCGATGTTGCCTACTGTGGTTTTGACCCACAAACTTCCACCGGATTGGATCTCCAGCCTGGATGGGCGTGTGCAGGCTTATAGCGGACCGACGGATGCCGATAAGTTAGCGCCTGAATTAGAGGCGTTCCTGCCCGATGCTGAAGGATTGTTATCCCTGCTGACTGTCCCGATCAAAGAAGAATTGCTTGCACGTATGCCAAAATTGCGTGTGGTCAGCAACATGGCTGTTGGTGTTGACAATATAGATGTGGCTGCTTGTACCAGGCGCGGTATACCGGTCGGCCATACGCCGGGTGTCTTGACTGACGCGACTGCCGACCTGACAATGGGGATTTTATTGTCAGCAGCACGCAGATTGCCAGAAGCAGCCAGGGATGCCAGTGAAGGTCGTTGGACGACTTGGTCGCCGACTGGTTGGCTGGGTGCGGATTTACGGAATAAGGTATTGGGCATCATCGGGATGGGGAAAATTGGTCAGGCCGTAGCGGAACGCGCAGCGGGATTTGGATTGAAAATTATCTACCGCAATCCTTCGCATTTACCTTTGGTGGAGGCGCAATTTGCTGCGGAATATGCCTCATTCGATGAGTTACTGCATCGCAGCGATATCGTCAGTTTACACTGTCCGCTTAATGTTGAAACCCAACATCTGATCGACGATTCTGCTCTGAGAAAGATGAAGTCCACTGCTATCCTGGTCAATGCGGCCCGTGGGCCGGTGGTAAGAACAGATGCGTTGGTGCGCGCCTTGCAGGAAGGTTGGATTGCGGCCGCTGCCCTGGATGTCACTGATCCGGAGCCTTTACCCCCCGATCATCCTTTGTATGGACTGGAAAATTGTCTGGTCGTCCCTCATATTGGCTCTGCCACGCATGGTACACGCAAACGCATGGCTGAGATTGCTTGCGAAAATATGTTAGCCGGGCTAGACGAACGCAGGTTACTGCATTGCGTTAATCCCGAAGTGGAAACAAAGATCTAACGGGGAAAGCCTTCGCACTTTGTGAGTTAAAGCCGCTGACCACAGTTGGGGCAAACGGTATCTTTGCGGGCGATGACATAACCGCATTTTCCGCATGTGAGCGGTTGGAGATTGCCAAGCGGTGCGCCGCAGGCTATACAATTCGGCTCTCCGACCGGATTGGCAGTGCTGCAATAATCACATACAATGCGAGTGAGTCTATCGGAAAGTTGATGCGAGGCTCCTAACGCCTGGGCTGTTTGGTTAATGACATTCCAGATATTCTCGCTCAACTGTAGATTCTCAATATCCTGGGCCAGATCATCAAGTCGCCCAAGCAAGGCGAATGGGTTACGCAGGGCCGAGATGGCTGTTTGCCCTAAGCTGGCCGCAACGCCCAGCCAGGCCTGCTGACCAAGTTCGACCATGACTCCATCCGTAACTTGCTGGAGCGTCACCGTTAGGGCTGTTTGCCCGCCGGACATGGCCCCTGGTCGAGTGGCGATCTGAACGATCATCTTTGTGTTATCGCCGAGGGACTGGGCACGCATGTTCCCGCGGTCGAAGGATGCCATCAGCGCCTGAGCAATATCGGTTGGAGTAAGAATCCCGTGGTAAATTCGTTGTTCCATATTTTGGATTATAATCCGTTCTATAGATTTTTCTACTTATATATACGCGATGAAACGAAATTGGTTTAAAACTCTTCTTTGGTTGTCAATTGGTTTAGGGGCCATTGGTTTTCTGGTCAATGTCCCGGCTCAGGCCGTGGTCATGGCACAGCAGCCGACTGGTTCCGTGCCTACTGTTACCGGGACCCCCTCTGGTCCGATGATTACGGTAAATCTGGATCAGCAGCAAATCAACGTTCGCTCCGGTCCAAGTACCTATATCTATCCACCGATCGGAGTCCTTCTGGCAGGACAATCCGCTCCCGCCTTGGGTCGTTCACCGGGCGGTGATTGGATCCAGATCTACTACCCTGGAGTGCCCGGATCGGTTGCCTGGGTGTATGCCCCGCTGGTGTCACTCTCGGGCGGGGTAAATCTCAATATTATCGAGCCACCACCTACGCCGACTCCCGTTTCGACTCCAACCATCGATCCGACCTTGGCTGCAGCCTTCATTGCACCGGAAACGCCGACACGCTTACCTACTTTTACTCCCGCTCCGGCTTTGGTCATCCCAACCTTCACAGATTCAACCAGTGCGAGCAATTCTGGCGGCGTCCCGATGGGTTTGATAATAGTGGGCCTTGGTTTTTTGGGGATTTTCGGTGCCTTGATCTCTTTCTTACGCGGACGATAAACTTTTCATCAGGAATTAAAAGAGCCGGAGTGTTCAAAACACTCCGGCTCTTTTCTTCATTTGATATCTAGTTATTACAACTGCAGCTACCACCACAGGCACAAGTTCCACCTTCGTGGGCATGTGCTTGTGCGTTGGGGCTGTCAACCAGAAAGCCCGCTCCGCGCTGCGGATCATTGACAAAATCAATCTTAGCGCCTTGTAAATAATCGATGGAAACTTCGTCAATTACCACTTTGACACCATGACTTTCGAAAGTCAAATCCATATCGCGAATGTTGTTCTCAAGTGCCATTCCGAATTGCGTACCACCACAACCGCTTCCGGCCACATAAACTCGTAATGCGTATCCTTCCAGTTTGCGTTCTGTCAGAATGTCCTGGACAGCCTTGGAAGCCCCAGGGGTCAATGTGATTGTTTGAGTTAGATTCTCAACTTGTTGTAGCATAGCCTATCTCCTCTTTGGGAGTTGAATTGAGATATATCTTATCAAAATTGAATTATCTTGTCAATGAGGACAGTTACCGGGATTATGAGTTGCCTGGTGTGACTTGCAAAATGCTCTTCTTGACACATTTGCGCAGGGCCTGTAAAATCTGCCTGCCAGAGTCTTAGGCATATTGCCTAAACTTATTTTATTTTCTGCAGGAGGAATGGAACCTACATGTATGCAATGCAAGGACTTACAGCCCTGGAAGCAATTGCAATCTGGAGCGTTCTCGGGATTGCTGTTTTGGGTCTGCTCTATGCCGTATTTTTGCGCAAACAAATTATGCGCGAGGACAAGGGCACGCCCAAGATGCAGGAAGTATGGAACGCGATCCGGGAAGGTGCGGACACTTATTTGCGGCGGCAATTGAAATCGATATTGCCGCTGATTGCTGTATTGACCGTGGCGCTTTTCTTTTCTGTCTACATTGTGCCTCCCACGCCTGAAGCACTCGAACGCTTTTCCGGCATGACTGATGGCAGCGTACGCCTGATCATCGGTTTTGCACGCGCCATAGCATTCGTAATGGGCGCGTTGTTTTCGTTGGCAGTCGGTCAAATCGGTATGAGAATGGCGGTGCAAGGAAATGTACGCGTTGCCTCGGCCTCGCGTAGATCCTTTGCTGATGCCCTGCGAATCGCCTATCGGGCCGGTACGATTACCGGAATGCTGACCGATGGTTTGGGCCTGTTCGGTGGTACTGTCATTTTCATCGTTCTCGGCATTGCGGCTCCGGATGCTTTGCTTGGTTTTGGCTTTGGTGGTACCTTGTTAGCCTTATTCATGCGCGTCGGTGGTGGTATTTTTACCAAAGCGGCCGATGTCGGTGCTGACCTGGTGGGTAAGGTGGAAGCCGGAATCCCTGAGGATGATCCGCGTAATCCCGCTGTGATTGCCGACTTGGTCGGGGATAACGTGGGTGACTGTGCTGGTATGGCCGCTGATATCTTCGAATCATATGAGGTCACGATTGTGGCTGGATTGATCTTGAGCCTTGCATTGTGGCACATCACCGGGCGCATTGAATGGATTATTTTCCCGTTGGTGGTTCGTGGAATTGGCGTACTCTCATCAATTTTTGGTACTTATGTCGTGCGTGGCGGCCCTGGCAAGGACGGAGATGCTCTGTCTGCAATTTTCCGCGGATTTCTTTCCTCTGCAGCCATCTCCGCGGTATTGTTCTTCGCTGCCGGCTACCTGTATTTACGAAATCCTGCTTTAGGTGGCTGGTGGCGAACGCCTTTGGCTGTAGCTGTTGGTGTGGTGTTGGCCATTCTGATCGATCGCCTGACTGAATATTTTACCGGGACCCACCAACCCCCGGTACAGGAAATCAAGAAAGCAGCGGATACGGGTCCGGCAACTTTGATCTTGCAGGGAGTCTCGACAGGATTTGAATCCTCTGTGTGGTCGGTTATTGTCATCGCATTGACGATTGTGGCTTCGATATTGATATTTGGTTCTATTCCTGGTGTAGCGGCAGGAGACAAAATTACCTTTATCCTCTACGGCGTAGCCATGACTGGTATCGGTATGCTGACCCTGACCGGCAATAACGTTGCGATGGACTCGTTTGGCCCAATCGCGGACAATGCCAATGGTATCGGCGAAATGTCCTGGCACGATATGGAGGACGAGGAAACCAAGGCCGCACAGCAGATCATGGCGGACCTGGACGCGGTCGGTAATACAACCAAGGCAATTACCAAGGGTGTTGCCATTGGCTCGGCTGTCATAGCGGCGGTTGCCTTGTTTGGTTCCTTCCTGGTGGATGTCAGTCGCTCGCAGCAATCTCTTGGAGTCCCGTTGGCACAGCAAATCCAGACAGTCGGTATCCGCGTTGATATACCACTGGTATTTGTTGGCATGTTGCTTGGTGGCGCTCTCCCCTGGCTGTTCTCGTCATTCGCCATACAGGCAGTCAGCCGCGCTGCTTCTTTGATCGTGCTTGAGGTGCGCCGCCAATTCAAACTTGGTGTACTGGAAGGCACGATACCGCCAGACTACAGGCAGGCTGTATCGATTTCGACTTCTGCCGCGCAGAAAGAGCTGGTTTCGCTGGCCCTGCTGGGTATTGTTTCGCCGATCGTGGTTGGCCTGGTTTTGCAGGTCGAAGCCCTGGGTGGTTTCCTGGCCGGGATAATTTTATCTGGCCAGCTGCTTGCGGTATTCCTGAACAATTCCGGCGGTGCCTGGGATAATGCCAAAAAGCTAATCGAGGATGAGCCCAGGGAGCCAGAGAATAATCTTGGCAAAGGATCCGAACGGCATAAAGCGGGCGTCGTCGGTGATACAGTCGGCGATCCGTTCAAGGATACTGCTGGTCCGGCTTTGAACCCGATGATCAAGGTTGTCAACCTTGTGTCGGTTATCATCGCTCCCATTGTCGTCCAATACGCAGGTGCTACTGGCATAACGCGCCTTGTGGTTTGGGCTGCAGCGTTGGTTTTGCTGGGTCTCCTCGCGTGGGCAGTCATACGCTCCAAAGCCCCGGCTCCAGCACTGACTGAAGGATAATCTTCCAAACAAGTAAAAGAACCGGTGCCAATTGGCACCGGTTCTTTTTGACCACGTTAAAAGATTACAGTGCCCAGGCCAGCATCAATCCGAAGATCGAAACCAGCAGACCAAAATGTAAAAAGAGATTCGAATCTCGTAGCCAACCAGGGGGAAGCGTGAACTGAAAGATAAGATTGATTAAAATTAGCGCCATGCCTAACAGGGGCAGCAGTCCTTTACGGTGGGCTAGGAATTCAGAAAGAACGTCTAGGAAATCAGACAACCATCGTATCATTCATCCTCCTCCTGGTTTATTAATTCATTATTGTGGTTGTTTTGCCAGGGGATGAATTGCGCAACCATGCGACCTGGTATCCGGCCCTGAATGAGAACGCCGCCGCGCGCGTGTTCGATTCGTTCAATTTGACCGGCTTCATGAAACAAGGAGATCAATTGTCCTTGTTGGTAAGGTAATTTGACATCAATCGGGATGAATTGCTCGTAGAGTTCTACCTGGATGATTTTTAATAGGGCAGGGATGCCAGTTCCTTTTATTGCCGAGATCGCAACGGCATTTTGGAATTGTTGTAAAGTTTGTTGAGCTGCATCCGGGTTCCGTAATTTATCTAATTTGTTAAAAGCCGTCACGATCGGAACGTGCGCGGCCCCAATTTCATCAAGGGTTTGATGTACTGATTCGGCCTGGAGTAAGGCATTGGGATGCGAGATGTCGACGATGTGTAATAACAAGTCGGCCTCGGTGATTTCTTCCAGTGTGGCCTGAAAAGCTGCCACCAGAGTCGTCGGCAGTTTTTGGATAAATCCGACTGTGTCAGTGAACAGTGCCTGGTAGCCACCGGGAAGTTCCACACGGCGAGTTGTTGGGTCAAGGGTTGCGAAGAGTTGATTGGCCACGTAAACGTCGGCCTTGGCAAGGCGGTTGAGCAATGTGGACTTGCCGGCATTGGTGTATCCAACCAGTGCTACGACCGGGATGCGCGAGTGTTTGCGCTGCGCGCGATAGCGCATACGGTGGGCGCGAACCTTCTCCAACTCTTGCTTCAGATGTGTAATGCGCTTGCGAATAACCCGGCGGTCGACCTCCAGCTGGGTTTCGCCGGGTCCACGCAACCCTACACCGCCGACTGACCCCGAGCGTCCACCGCCACCGCCGGCTTGGCGTTCGAGATGAGACCAGGCTCGTGTTAATCGTGGCAGGTAATATTCGTATTGGGCTAATTCGACCTGAAGCATGCCTTCGCTAGTTTTTGCGTGCTGGGCAAAGATGTCAAGGATCAAGGCAGTTCGGTCCAGGACGCGAGTATTGTTTCCCAAGGCTTTTTCGAGTTCGCGTTGGTGGCGAGGGGAAAGTTCATCGTCAAAGATGACCACATCCGCTAGTGAATCTTCGACGAGGGCAGCCAATTCTTCGACTTTTCCGGCGCCAATGAAGGTTACCGAATTGGGGCGATCCAGTTTTTGCGTTAATTCCCCGACGACGTCTAAACCTGCAGTATCAGCCAGCAGGTTTAGTTCGTTGAGAGAATCCTCTAAGGGCAGCAAGTCATTTTGCTGATAAATTTCAACCCCAACTAAAAAAGCTCGTTCACGCGGTGGTGTCGTCGGTGTGGTTTTCTTTTTCGGCATTTGTTTCGTCTAGAAAGGGATTGTTTTTCCCAAAAAGCTTTTCGATTTTCGGGTCAACTGCTTCGCCTCGGACGGGGAGGAGGATATGAAAAATTGATCCTGGGCACTTGATTTCGTCGTAACCTTCCGAATCTACCCAGATTGTGCCGCCGTGAGCTTCAATAATACCACGTGCAATGGGCAAGCCCAGACCTGGGCCGCCGCCCTTGAATTTGGTTTTGCCGCTGGAGTGCAAGGCTGCCTGGCCTACTTGACTGAATTTTTCAAAGATGAGAGACTGATCTTCCCGCGAGATTCCAATTCCAGAATCCGAGATGATTAATTCAATAAATCCTGGGAGCAAACGCCCGTCCACAGTAATGGTTCCTTCGTTCGGAGTGTATTTAATTGCGTTGGTTAAAATATTTCGCAAAGCCTGATGAAGGCGTTCAGGATCGGCAAAGATAATTTGGTCACTGCCCGGGAAGGCTTCGATCGAAAATAATTGTTCGCGCTCTTCAGTGAATTCTTCCAGTTCGCTTTTCAGCAACCCTAAAATATGACCGATCCAAATGGGTTGGAAGTTAAGGGATAGCAAGTTGTTATCGATTAATGAAACGTCGATCAAATCGTCCACGATTTCACGCAGTCGTCTTATTCCGTTGTTGACTCCCTTCAATAAAGGTTCTACGCCATTTTGAGTGCTTTGTAAGACATGATCACGCATCATGGATGTGTAGCCCTCAATCAATGTCAGCGGGGTCTTAAGTTCATGGGCTGCGACTGCAATGAAGTTGGATTTGCTGCGGTCGAGCCGTTCGAGTTTTTGCTCCACATCCACCAGTTGATTGGAAATGTGCGTTACGCGCATTTCAGTTTCCAATCGCGCAATTTTTTCGAGGCTATAGGTCAATGCCGGGATGACTGCATTCAGATAATCAAGAGCAGGTTCGGGCTCGAGCGAATTTCTGGCGATATCATACGTGAGGCTGATCATTTGGTTGATCAGGGCAGAAATTCCCATCTGATCGTCTTCGAGGTCACTTAATGTAGGTACATTGGCCCAGTCGATTAATAAGGGATCGATCCAGGAAAAATCGCCTGTCATTATGGCTTGCTCAAGGAGATCATAAAAGCGTATTAATTGCTTCTCAAAATTTTCACGCACACCGGCGCCGCGCACCAGGTCATGCGATATGCGCTGTAACCAGATTGGCCGAATTTGTGAGAGCAGACTTTGTACACTCATGGGCTAAGTTTAAGCTAGGTCGGGATTTTTGGCAATCGACAAAATTATTAGATGTGCTATTTCTCCCCCTTATTGACAATCCAATGCCAAAGCGTATCCCCAACGATTTGCAAGCTGCGTGCAGATATTTTATCGGTTGTATCGGCCGTGGTATGCCAGTATGGATAATCGATGTCGATAATATCCACTGCTGGGATACCCGCATCCAAAAATGGGACGTGGTCGTCAAGAATTGTGTATTTGGGGATCGGGATAAAGGCTTGGTTGTATCCCAATTGGGAAGCCTGACCCCAGATTTCTTTGCTCAGGGCTGCATCAGAGTTGTTTTCCATGTAGATGTTTAATTCGGAATCCCCGACCATATCGACAATCACAACCGCCTCAGGTTTGATGTCGTTTTGTTGCACAAATGCCCGTGAGCCTAGAATCCAATCCCATCCATTGATACGCCCGTTATCTTCTGCGTCCAAGAATACAAGCCATACTGCAGGTGTTTTTTGGGGAAGCGTCCGTGCTAATTCGAGTAATACGGCTACGCCTGAGGCTCCATCGTTTGCACCAGGAACCGGCTGGTTGCGCTTGGCTGGGTCCGGATCGTTGTCGGCGAACAGGCGGCTATCGTAGTGAGCCCCCAGGATGATTTTTGGGGTTATATTGGTGCGGTATGCGATGACATTTTGGATCGGGTGCCCGAGCATTTCCGCATATTGAATTTCGGATTGCCAACCCGCGTCCTTTAGTTCTGCCCGGATCCATTCTATGGTCTGGGAGTGGGCAACAGATCCAACCGTCCGCGGTCCAAGCGAAGTCTGAAAATCTACATCAGTCAGGGCGCGCTGGCCGTCAAAGGTAACGGTGGCAGGCTGGGGTGGGTGCTGGCCCGTAGCCGTCCACATTAACCACCCCCCAGCCATTATTAATCCGGCTGCCATTAAGGCAAGGATCAGGTTAGTTCGTTTCGACAGGTGGTGAATCAAGGAAAGATTCCAATTCGGTTATAGAGCGTAGTGCATATGCACTGCTACGTTCGCGTTTGTCAAGTCGCTGACTGGTCTCAAGAGGAGGCAGAATACCAAAGTTGGCTTTCATGGGCTGAAAGTCAGACAGGTCAGCGTGGGTGACGTAGTGACAGAGGGCACCCAGCATACTTGTTTCAGGGAGGATGATAGGCTGCTTCCCTTTGAGTAGCAGCGCTGCATTCCAACCGGCCAGCAAGCCGGTGGCAATATTGCCTATGTAACCTTCCACACCGGTTATCTGTCCGGCAAAGAACAGGTCAGGGCGTACCTTGGACTGTAGAGTCGGCCTAAGCAATTTAGGCGAGGCGATGAAGGTATTGCGGTGCATTTGGCCATAACGAGCGAATTCGGCCTTTTCCAGGCCTGGGATCATGCGCAGGATGCGTCGTTGTTCAGGGAATTTGAGATTAGTTTGAAAGCCGACCAGATTGTACAGATTGCCGGCCAGATTGTCCTGCCGTAATTGGACTACGGCATGTGGGCGTTTGCCGGTGCGCGGATCTTTCAGGCCGACCGGGCGCATTGGACCGAATGCCAGCGCATCACGTCCGCGCCCCGCAATGATCTCGATGGGTAGGCAACCCTCAAAAAAATGATGGGCTCCCGCCTTGACGCCACTGGCGATGGCATCTTCGAAGGATTTTAATTCGATACGCTCGGCTTGTATTAGCGCGGCTACAAAGGCTTCGTATTCAGGCTTGTTGAACGGGCAATTGATGTAATCGCCACCATCTCGCTCACCACGACCATAGCGTGAAGCACGGAAGGCAATTTCCATATTGATCGAATCGTAATTAACGATCGGCGCGACGGCATCGAAGAAGAACAGATGCTCCTCGCCACTGAATTTGGCTATAGACAGGGACAGAGCGTTGGAAGTTAACGGTCCAGAGGCAATAACTGCTGGTTTTTGAGGTATTTCGGCGATTTCCTCGCGGATGACCTCTATCTGCGAATTGCCGTGGATGCGCTCGGTGATAGTGCGGGCAAAAAGCTCACGATCTACCGCGAGAGCGCTACCAGCCGGGAGCGCAGTTAATTCCGCACATTCGAGGAGCATCGAACCAAGGCGGCGCAGCTCATTTTTGAGGACTCCGGAGGCTCGGTCGGGTAGGTTTGAACCGAGAGAATTTGAGCAAACGAGTTCCGCCAGATCCGCTGTTTGATGGGCGCCGGTGTTTTCAGCAGGCCGCATCTCATACAACTTAACCCGGATGCCACGCTGGGCAGCTTGCCAGGCGGCTTCGCAGCCGGCCAATCCGCCACCCACGACGATCAATTCATGAAGTGTATTAGAATTCATTGGGACAATTTTACCATTTGGGCTTTGGAGTGAATGCCTGCTGTATAATTAAGAATGAATGAGTAAAGATGGCATCAAACAATCAATTTGAAGTTTATCTAAAGGAAGCGCTGCAAATTACAAATGCCAGGTGGGCAGTCCTGGTGGAATTTGTCGATCATGCGTGGGATTTGCAGGCTACCGTCAAGCTCTCGAAGCTTCGCCGGGATGATCTCGTAAAATTTATCAATTCGTCTCGCGGAACTGCATGGCTCTCTGGCGGTTTAGCGGGAGGGCACTCACGTTCTCGAAAGACATCCATAAAAGATAATTTTGATTGCGCCCGCGTTTATCTTTTCCCGGTTAAGGATATGCAGTCCCTCATTCTGGTTGGCATCGATACAATGATGGCAAATGAGCAGCGAGTCTGGCATTTGCTTGCTTCGATGATGGGCTCAGTGATAAACCAGTTAATGATCCTTTCCCCTGCGAATCTGATACCAGAAGTTCAAGCGGGGATTTCCTATGATCTCCCCCAGGGTCTTGAAAAAATGCTTGGCGCAGTTGTCCGTTATATTCCTTGCCAGGCAGCCTGGCTGGCTATCCATAGTGGTGATGTACTGGAAATTAAAGCGCAGTCCAACTTTCCAGCCAAGTTACAGGAGAAAATCGCAATTGATTCAAGCGAAGTCTTACGCCGGATCAACCTGACCCGACACAGTCAGACCATTAAGCGAGACGATCCCAAGTGGAATTCATTACCATTTCATAATCAACTCAAAAAAGCTGAAGTTTGGGTGGGGATACCGTTGGCAATCGGTAAGCGTCTGATCGGGATATTGGCGATCTGGCGCGACACGGACTTTAGTTCTGATGAGTGGGAACAACTCTTGCAGATCGTTGCATATATCACTCCGTCGGTAGAATTAATGGTCACATTTGATGAGATTTCCTCTCATTTGCGTCGCCTGGCAATGTTGAATGATTTTGCATTAACGATTTCATCTGCCAAAAATCTTGAACAAATAGTCCGGCGGGTATTCGCACTTTTAGCCCGGTCATTTGGAACAGAATTAGTCACACTAACCTTGTTGTCTACAGACCGCAAAGACCTGCGGGAATACCGAAATTTATCAGGCAAAGTTGATTCGCATATCTTTTCTTTGGAAAGGTACCCATCCATTTCGCTGCTCGAAAGCGGAAAGATATTGCGGATAGATAAAATTAGTGAACATGGATACCATCCCTTCTATGCGGAAGCACAGTCTGCGATTGTGGTGCCACTCAGATATCGCGGGCAGGTCATAGGGATTCTTGGAATTGAAAATACAGCGCCCGGGTCTTATGGGCTTTATGACGAGAATCTATTGATGGTCATCGCCAGTCATTTGGCCGGTTTAGTTGAGTATGGCCGATTGCGGGAAGAAGCAGAGGCTCGCGCAAGAAATCTGGGTTTGATTCACGAAGTGGTTCAACAGGTGATCGGCTTAACGGATGCCCATGCAGTGGCAGAAATTACTGCAGATTTGTTGGTTCAGTATTTTTCATTTGAATTAGCAATCGTTTTATTGGCGGACGAAGACCAAAAACTAACAATTGCAGGAGTCAATAGTAACGATTCGAGAATTGTCGATTACGCCTTCGAGGCCCTCAAGCAACCTGTTGAACTGGGCAAAGGTATTTCTGGACGCGTTTATCAAACTGGTAAAAGTTTGTTGGTAAATGACGTGACACGCGATCCTTATTATCGTCCTATTCAAGGGTGGGAGACCGGCTCGGAAATGTGTGTCGGATTGCACAACGGGGGCGGGGTATTGGGTCTAATTGATGTTGAAAGTAGTCAGAAAAATGCCTTTACTCGAAATGATTTACTCGCACTCGAATCCCTGGCAGGAATTTTGGCGGGAGTGATTGGCAGTGCGGACCAGTATCAGCGCTTGCAAAGTGTCAATCGCCAGTTGCGTACTACACAAGATGAGCTTCAATCACGAATCGAAGCACAGCGCGAGGTGGAGAATCGGCTAATTCAAGCCGCCAAACTGGCTGCTGTAGGTGAGATGGCGGCTGGGATAGCGCATGAATTGAACAATCCATTAACTACTGTTACGGGATTTGCCGAATTAATTCTGGACGAATTACCTCCCGATGCTTCTCAGCGCAAAGATTTGGAGCTTGTACTGCGTGAAGCACGCCGCGCACGAAGTGTGGTTCGCCGGTTGCTTGATTTTGCGCGGCAGACAGAAAGCGTTCGCGTTCGTGCTGACTTGAATGAAGTGGTTGAGGATGTGGCGATATTGATGAATCATCTCTTCCACACCAATGGAGTGCAATTTTCAATGACGCTTGCGGAGGAACCTCCTTGGGTGTTTATCGATCGGAATCAGATGAAACAGGTTGTCCTCAACTTGTTTCATAATTCCCTGCATGCAATGCCTCAGGGCGGTAAGTTATCCGTGCGTACGCGAGAAGCCCGCCGGGATGGCCGCCGATGGTTGACGATGTCCATCGAAGATTCGGGAATGGGAATTGCGCCGGAGATTATGGGAAGAATTTTTGAGCCATTTTTTACAACCAAAGCCGATGATGGGGGAACTGGCTTAGGTCTGGCGGTTACGTATGGGATTATCACTGAACACAATGGTTTTATTGACGTTCAAAGCGAGCCCGATAAAGGTGCGCGTTTTACGGTTTGGTTACCGGTTGAGGAATGATGGATAAACCAACTGTTGTTGTTGTAGATGACGAACAAGGAATTGCAATACTGTGTGAGCGCTTGCTGTCCCGGGCTGGATTTCAGGTGTCATCATTTACGAATCCTCGTCGGGCGATGCAATACTTACAGCACAATCAGATCGATTTGTTGTTGGTAGATATTCGCATGCCGGAAGTGGATGGTTTTGATGTAATCTCGTTTGCTCGCAATCAGCAGCCGGATATGGCAGTATTGGTTATGACCGGCTTTGGGACGGTGGAAACGGCCATTCAGGCACTACGTCAAGGGGTGGATGGCCTGTTGCTTAAACCATTCGAAGAAGGTGAAGAACTGGTTCAGGCAGCCCAGCAAGCACTCGTTGACAGGCAAAAAAAACAAGACGCTGCACGCGTACAGGCGTTACGTCCCCTGTTCGATGCAACCGAATCGCTACTAGCCGAGACGCGCCCCGATCAATTATTAGGCTTGATTGTTGATGCTGTTCGCGTTCACCTGCAGTGCTCAAATGTTGGGTATTATGTGTATTCCCAGGAAGATGAGCGATTACGCCTGCTTGCTGGAGAGGGAACAACATTCCCAGAAGGAGGCGGAGGCCAGGTTAACGGGGTAATAGGGAAGGTTGATGCGAATTCGGAGACACTGTGGTTGAATGCAAGTGGTTCTGGGGATCCTGAATTGAAGAAGTTGTTAGAGAAATACAAATTAAATTCAGTATTATGTGTTCCAATTTCGCGGCCTCGAATCCGGAGTGTTTTGTATGCAGCCCGCAATGTTGGCGAATCTTCTTTTCGGGAGGTAGACCAGGATATGCTGATGATCCTGGCTCGTCAGGCTGCCATTGCTATGGAAAACGCTTATTTGTACGAAGAATTGCGTGATTACGTCGAACAAGTGGAGGATTCCCAGCAAGCGTTGGTGCAGGCTGAAAAAATGGCCGCTGCTGGTCGGCTGACCGCATCCATTGCGCATGAAATCAATAATCCGTTACAATCTTTGCAGAATTGCCTGCATCTAGCAGGTCGGGACGATGTCCCTCAAGAAAAGCGTGACGAATACTTTAATTTAGCAAACTCCGAATTGGATCGCCTAATGGGGACCGTACAGCGCATGCTTGATTTTTATCGACCCGGTGAGGCCGATCTCGGCGAAGTGTTAATTGGTGAAGTGTTGATGCATGTGATTGGATTAACTGAGCAACAACTTTCAAAAGGTGGGATAAAAATCGATGTGAATATTGCTCAAAGCTTGCCCGTTGTTCGTGCGGTGGGTGGTCAGCTTCAACAGGTTTTTATCAATTTAATTTTAAATTCATTAGACGCAATGCCTGATGGCGGCGTATTAAAAATAATTGCTCGCCAGGTAAAAGGTGGCGTTGAAATACTATTTCAAGATAGCGGACTCGGAATTTTGCCAGAACATCAGGAAAATATTTTTGAACCTTTTTTCAGCACAAAAAGTGGAGGAACTGGATTGGGCCTGACAGTCAGTTACAATATTATTTCAGCCCATGGTGGAACGCTGGATTTGGTAAATAGTCGTGGAACGGGTGCCTGTTTCCGCGTATTTTTACCAGTTGGAGTCGTGAAATGAAACACAATATTCTTGTTGTTGACGACGAACCGGTTGCCAGACAATCGTTGACTGAGATTTTAAGATTAGAGGGATACAATGTGTCTTCAATTGCAAATGGGCAGTCTGCTGTAGAATTTATTCGCTCGGAGCATGTCGATTTAATGATTGTTGACTTACGCATGCCTGGAATGGATGGGTTAGAGGTTATTCGGGTGGTCAATCAAATTTCTCCGGATACTGAAATCGTTTTGCTAACGGCATTTTCGTCAACCGAGTCGGCGGTTGAGGCTTTGCGGTTGAGAATTCATGATTATTTGATGAAACCCGCCGCCCCATCGCAGGTGCTCAATAGCGTAAAGCGTGGATTGGCAAGGCGTGCAGCGCGCGTGCAGGCACTGAGTGAGTTCGGTAAGGATGTTGATGTGGATGGTGGAGTGAAGGCATTTGAATTGGCCGATCATACATTTGTGGATTTGGCCAGACGTATAATTCACCGCGAGGAGCGTGTGATTCATTTAACTCCCGCCGAGGGACGCTTGTTAAAAATATTTTTTGAAAATCCCGGAAAAGTATTTACGCATAAAGAATTGGTATTGCTGGTGCAGGGTTATACGACATCGCAACACGAGGCGCCGGAAATACTTCGACCGTTGGTAAGTCGTCTGCGGCATAAGCTGGATGGGTTTCGGGAATTAGAAAATAAAATCGTTAGCGTACGGGGTACCGGATATGTGTTTGAGGGAGAGATCCCGGTTTAGCATTAGTCACGCGAACTCCAGGGTATATCGGCAGGAAAATCAGGTGGGCGTAGCCACTTCAGCCATCCGCCTTTGTTGTGGCGGTTTTCGAGGTTTGATTTATCGAAAGCAATTAGCAACAGACTGGCGGATAAGCCGATTGCCCCAAGCCATTGCATGAGACTCAGACTTTCGTGTAACCATAGGTGGCCGGTAATTAAAGTGACCAGTAATTCTCCTAAACCCAAAATCGCAGTTTGCATCCCGCCAATATGCTTTACGCCCATGAATAATGACAGTCTCGATAGAAAGGTAACTATCGTTAGACCGATTACTGGTGTCCACGGGACGCTGGTTTGCGGCCATTGTCGGTCAAATAAGAAATAGGTGGGGACTACCACTATACTCATCGCAATCAAAGTGTAAAGCGTGACAGTTGGTGCGGGCACATCATATAAAACACGTTGATTGATCGGTAGGTGTAATGCATATAAGGCTGCGGCTCCAAGCATGAGCAGGACACCAATTATGTCGACGTGATTTCCCTGCCTGTTTGTCAATAGAATGACAGCAACCGACCCCAAAACAATTCTTGTGATTGTCATTCGGCTTGGAGGTTGGCGGTCTAGTATCAGCCAGAATGCTACAAAGACCGGGTAAAGGGAATAAAGCAATTGTCCGACACTTGCGCTGAGGCGTCCGAGTGCCATGTAATATAAGATTGATCCTAAACCGTTAATTGTTCCTGCCAGAGTGCATCCTAATAAACCGGCAGGATAAATGTAAAGGTAAGATCGCTTATACAAAGAAACCAGCAGCAACAAGAGCCCAGCCGCCATGCTGGTTCTTAAAGCCACCACAGCCAGAGGCGAAAGCCCGGCTGCTATTGCCTGCTTGCCGAAAATTGGAGCTAAACCGAGAAAAAAAGCAGACGCCAGCGCTGCGCGAATTCCAGTAGAATTGCCCTTATGCATTGGTCACTGTAACATCCCCAAGCCCTTAGTTTAATGACGACTTCACCTCGTTGAAGAAGTCGTCATTCATAAAGTCGCCTTTTTGCATTAAGGATTTGATTTGACCCTCCAACCGGTTTTTTTCTTCAAGTGTCAGTTCTTTGGCGGTGGACACAATGATAGGTATGTTGGCTGTTTCTGGTTTGGCTTTGAGCGCATCCAGAACCGAAAACCCATCGAGTTCTGGCATCATCAGGTCCAGGATAACCAGATCGGGGATTTCACGATTGATTAGATCAAGGGCTTCTTTGCCATCGCTGGCTTCAAAAAGAACATAATTCCCCTGGGATTGTAAAATGCGTCGGATCAGGCGGCGGGCGTCTGAACTATCGTCCACGATAGCGATACGGGGAAAGCGATCGGGAGCCACGCGATTGAGAGCTGCCAATAAGCCTTCCTGAGGTGTTTCTTCCATAACCTTAGACGATAGAACCACATCTCTTGTCCAGCCCTCACCCAGTACGTGTTTTTCGGTCGGCATGGTATGGCCGGTACAATTAACAACCACGGTGCTCGAAGGTTTAATTACTCCTGCGCGGATCAGTTTGAACAAGCCAGCGAAGGCAACTGCCGCAGCTGGTTCGGCGGAGATGCCTTCCATCTTGGCCAAGACGTGCATGGCGCGGAAAGCTTCTTCGTCAGTCACGCTCTCGAATACGCCGCTCGATTCCATAGTCTTTTGGCGTAAGATGGTGTAGGCTCGTCCCGGATCCCCAGTTGCGAGTGTTTCAATGTGAGTGCGAGGGTTTTGTACCACCTCGGCTGTTTCAAGACCACGCTTCCAACCGTCGACCATGGGTGCGCAGCCCTCAACCTGGACAGATGCGAGCGCTGGTATTCCGTCAACCAACCCAAGAGTCTTTAGTTCGCTAAATCCCTTGTGCACACCAAGCGGCCCCATTCCTCCGCTGATGGATTGAACATACCAATCAGGTGTCTGCCAGACAGGATTGGTTTCCGCGCCGCCACTATTTGGATCAAGAATAGCTGTCAATTGCTCACTTATTTCCATTGCCATTGTTTTCATGGCTTCGACGGATGTAATGGTCTTCGCGCCCATGTCGAGGTAAAGACCACGTTGTTTGGCAAATTCTGCCGCTATCATTTTGGTCTGATCGTAGGAGCCAGTAATTTTAATAACTTGGCTACCATACAGAGCAATCTCTCGCATCTTGACTGCCGGAACTAGGCTGGTCACGAAAGCCCACAACTTTATCCCGGCGCGGGCTGCATAGGCCGAGTATGAGATGGCGACATTGCCGGTAGAGGCTGCGACCATTTCTGTTATGCCGGCTTCCTTGAGGGCTGCAATAGTCACCGCTGCCTGTCGATCTTTGAAGGATGAAGTTGGTTCTTGTCGTTCATCTTTGATGAAAATGTTGGGACAGCCAAGCATCATACCAAGGTTGACGGCTCGAATGAGCGGAGTTCCACCTTCCCCCAAAGATATGCTTGGATTGGGATTCCGTACAGGCAATAATTCTCGATAGCGCCACAAGTCGAATGGTCGATCAGACAATTGATGTGGCCAGGTTTTTGCTAAATCCTCATAATCATATTGGGCTTCGCGCCAATTGCTATTGCAATTGGGACAGCTAGCCGATGTAGGAAAATAGGAATCGGTGAAGCCGCAGTCAAGACATTTAATGACAAAAGATGACATTGATTGACTTCCTAAGTATAAAGTTTATTTTCTGGCAACTCGTTTGAGAGCTCGATCCAGTGTGGCGAGAAGATCTTCTTCATTGAGAGAGCCTTTTTTGAGCAAATTTTTCCCAAAATTGTTGAGTTGTTCATGTTGTTCTGGTGTTAAATCACCCCCTGTTATTATGAGCACCGGAATATCGCGCAGAGAGTCCGTTGAGCGCATTTTCTCTAAAATATTAAATCCATTCATTTTCGGCATGAATAGGTCCAGGATCACTGCATGAGGAGTACGGGTCGTGATGGCTTCCCATCCCTGTTCGCCACCTTCGGCTAAAACCGGCTTGTAACGGCCATGTTGGTTTAAAAGCTTACCGATCAGGCGCAAGTCATCCGGGTCGTCGTCAATAACCAATACTTCCCGGATGCTGCCGTCGTTATTCAAGCGGTTGAGCGCATTTATCAGGTCATCTTCGATGATCGGCTTTACGAGATAATCGGCTGCACCGAGGTTGAACCCCTTTTCCTCTTGCTCGAGGATGCTACAAATAATAACCGGCACATCCCGCGTTTCCGGATCTGATTTAAGATCATTGATCACTTGCCAGCCATCATAACCTGGCATCATAATATCCAGGGTAACGGCATATGGTTTTAGCTGGCGGACTCGTTCCCTGGCCTTGGATGGATCGGTTAATGCAACTAGGTGAAATCCTTGCGGTTCGAGATAGCGCTCATAAAGGCTGATGACTTGTTCGTCGTCGTCAATCGCTAGGATAACGCGTCCATCAATTGGAATGTCGCTGATTTCAGGCGTTTGCTGGACTGGCAGGCTGAAATAAAAGGTGCTCCCCTTGCCGATATCGCTTTGAATGCCTATGCGTCCGCCGTGCATTTGTACTAGATGTTGACAGATAGAGAGTCCCAAACCTGTGCCACCGGTCTTACGTGTAGGCGAGGTATCGACCTGGGAGAATGGTTGGAAAAGTTTGGTTTGGTCATCCGGGGAAATTCCTGGGCCAGTATCAGTGACACTGATCATTATCTCAGGTTTTCCCGTTGGACCGGAATTAATTGAGGTGGAGACGGTAATCGTGCCCTCTTCAGTAAATTTGGATGCGTTTGATAGTAGATTGAGTAATATCTGGCGGACTCTCATTGGGTCTGCACGAATAACCGGCAGGTCTGTCGAAATGTTTTTGACAAGTTTGATCGGTTTGTCCTTGACCAACCCCACTACTGTTGACATCACGCTTGAGATCAGGTCGGCAGCGTTGACATCCTCGAATGACAACTCCATTTTCCCTGCTTCGATTTTGGACAAGTCCAGGATGTCATTGATCAGCCCTAAAAGGTGTTGGCCGGAATTGTATATTGCACCGAGATCTTGATTTTGCAAATCAGTGACTGGACCATCGATGCCTTTTAGGATGACGCGCGAGAAACCAATGATGGAGTTCAGAGGGGTACGCAATTCATGGCTCATATTCGCCAGGAATTGGCTCTTCAGTCGATCGATTTCACGCATCTCTCGGACAGCTTCCTGGGACAATTCATATGAGCGTGCATTGTCAATCGCAACTGCGATTTGATCTGCCAGGATTTGTAGAATGGCAATATCGTCTTGGGTAAACGCGCCTACCTCAGTCGCTTGAAGATCCAGGGCACCGATCACTCGGTTGCCGACCCGAAGAGGGATACCGACTTCGGCTCGGGTCTCCGGAAGGAGTGGATTGGGGCGATGAATCGGATCGCTGGCTGTGTCGTTGACCACTTTGGGTTCCCCGGCAGCTGTGGTCGAACCAATAACGGATTTCGAGCCTACGGCCAGGGAGTGTTGGCGGTGCTTCATTTCTTCACCCGCCTCTCCCGTAGCTTCCCTGAGAACAGCGTTGAAGCCGGTCTCTTCAATGATGAAGATTGCCGCATGGTAGAACCCGAGGCGTTCACTGATCAGGTTGACCGTACGGCTGAAGAGTGTGTCCAGGTCAAGGGTGGACGTCACCAAGCGACCGATTTCAGCTGCAGCAGCCAAATATTCGTTCTGGCGGACGATGGCTTCTTCGGAAAATTTTCGCTCGGTAATATCCCTGGCGACCCAAAAAACCTGGTCATCATTCAGCCTGGATAGCGTAGCATCAAACCAGTATTCTTGATCGTCGATTAGTAAAGGATATTCGATTTTAATTGGATTACCGGATTCAAGCGCCTGTTCGATTGCTTCTAAAAACGGCTTATGGATTTCCGGAGGGAATATGTCAGTCATCTTTTGGCCGATCAATTCCTCTGGGGGCAGGAACAGACGGGATGGATTCGTCGGGGCAATGCGCAGATATCGTGTATCCTTATCAACGATTAGGATCACGTCATTCATTGATGCAAACAATGTTCTTAATTCAAGCTCAGATTGCTTGCGTTCGAGAGCGACGGATACCTGATTGGCAATGAAGGAAAGTGTTTCTCGATCCCGCTCAGTTAGGCGCTCACTCGTTTTATAAGTTTGTACTACTACGACACCCAGGGATTTATCACCGCTTCTGAGTGGGACACCCAACCAATCCACAGCTCGGGTACCAAGCGGTTCCACCTGGCCACTTTCTACCAGTTCATCAAAGCGAGCTGGAGTTGCTAGCAGAGCCTGACCCGTTTTGAGAACATAGCTGGTCAAATTTTTGCCTGGTTTTTGAGGCTCCCAGGCTGAATTGTGTTGGTCAATGAAATATGGGAAACTGAGCAAGTCACTGGCTTCATCATAAAGGGCTACATAAAAGTTCTCTGCCGGCATAAGCGTTTTTACCGCATCATGAACGGAATGCAATACCGATGAAATGTTTTCGGCTGTCAGCGCAGCTTCAGCAATCTGAAATATTGCTTCTTGTATTTTTTCATTGCGCTTACGTTCAGTGATGTCCTTGAAAACGCCTCGATACCCAACAGTGTTCTCGGCGGTATCCAGAATGGGCACACCACTTGCCAGGAAGGTGACTTCCTCGCCCTGATTTGAAAAGCTGTGAATTTCCAAATCAGTCAAAGGTTGTTTGTTTCGTATCGCGTTGGTCAGCATGCCTTCGGTTTGCTGCTTGTCTTTTTCTGAAACGAAGGTTTTAAATGGCTGGCCAATGATTTCATCGGGTTGATATCCGAGAACTTCGCTTACGCGCTCCGATATATACCGGTATGTTCCTTTTTGATCCACTTCCCAAACCAAGTCCGCACTGCTTAATGCCACGTCCCGGAAGCGAGACTCCGATTCTTCAATAGCCTGGAATAAACGCGCGTTTCCGACAGCGAACCCGACTTGGCGTCCGATGGACGTCGCCAGCTCCAAAGTGTTTTGGTTAATTGAGTTAGCTTTTTTCTTGAAAGTGCAGAGCGTACCAAGTACCTGACCTTTTAATTCGAGAGGAACCCCTAAATATGTGTTGTAACCCGCTTTGATTACATTCGAGACATCCACCGGTGCGCCCTGTCGGATATCGTCGAGAGAGATCGCCTCACGGGATTGGAAAACCGCCTCGCATAACGACCCCTCTAATCCTTCAGCAGGATCTTCGGGCTGAGGAAACGGTAGCCCCAATTGAACCACGCGTTCCAGTTTTCCGCGGGTGTTGTTGTACATTGTGATGAGTCCCCCATCAAAGCCCATTGTCTGTAAGGTTTTTTCCAAAACCGTACTTAAAATTTGGCGAATGTCTAGCGTTTGGCTGGCAGAACTGATGACATCATTCAGGGTAGCGAGTTGGCTGCTGCGTTCACGAATCTGTTCGAATAAATTGGCGTTTTGAATTGCAATGGCAGCCTGGTTTGAAATCGCTGAGAGCAAATCCCGATGGTGCTCGGTGTATAAATTAGCAATTTCTGTGCTCTGAACAGCAATTGCTCCCATCACCTGTTCTCCGGCCAGCATGGGTACTCCTAGCCAGGATAGTGCTGGAGCAGTATTGCCAAGCGGTATAAATTCAATATTCAATTGTTGCATTTGATCCTGAACGTTGCCATTTAAAAGGAGCGCTTCGCCGTGTGTGAGGATGTAATCAGTCAAACCTTGTCCGATGGGTCGCGTAGAGGATTCAACTGGTTGGTTATCGTTGATTGCAAGCGGGAAATTAATTTCGTTTTTTTCGGCTTCGAATAAAGCGATAAAGAAGTTGGTTGTGTCCAACAATCGAGATGAGAATTGGTAGATAGTTTGCGCAATCGAATCGATGCTGAGCTGGGATGAGAGCATTCGGCTCATTTCGTTCAAGATGGCTAATTCTTCTGCGCGCTCTTGTGATTGTTGGAATAATTGGGCATTTTCAATTGCTAAAGTGAGCTGATCTGTAACTTGTTTAATCAGCAGTTGTTCTTCCTGGTCCCAGGTGCGTTGATTATCTTCATCAATCACTTGTAGCGTAGCCCAACTTTGATTGTCTAGCGGAAATGCCATTGCCATGCTGGCTGGCGTGCCTGCGGAGCTACTTGTTGTCAGGGTTTTTAGTGGGTGCAGGGGACCAGTTAATGACCGAGTACGCGGCCGGGTTGAGACCGGGGTAGCGGCACTGGTTGGCTTGATGTCCCCTGATTGCTTTACCGTTTGGCGCTTAATTTCCTTCGAGGTTGCCCTCTTTTGTTCACGGGGGGCAGCTTCTTCCTTCTTAATTTCCTCAAAGAATTTGTCAAGCCGGTTGTCTATTTGCTTCTTCGACATATCTAATTAGCTCCTGGGCCAGTATCCGATATTGTTGTGAGCCTCGGCTATTTGGTTTGTAACGAGTAATAGGTAAACCCACGATTGGGCTTTCGCGGAGTTTTGTATCTATTTCAATCACTGTCTCAAGCAACCCCTCTTCGAAAGTATTGCGCAGTTGCCCTTCGATATTGCGATGAGTCCTGTTGCGCCTATCCAATAATGTGATCAGGATTCTATACACAAGGGATGGGTTGTTTTCCTCGCGAATGCGTTTGATAAGAGACATCATATTTCTCAAGGCATAAGCTGAAAAATACTCAGCTTGTGTGGGGATAATGAGTAATTGAGCAGCACATAGGGCGTTGGTTGTTATCGCCCCAAGGGATGGGGGGCAATCAATAATCACATAGTCAAAAGGCAATGAACCCGCTGCTTCAAACGCATACCGGAGCGTGTTTCTGAAGTCCATGCGCATGGGAAGAAATTGCTCCGCATTCTCGATGGTTGCACTGGAAGGAATTATGTCGAGGTTTTCGATTTCAGTTGCGGCACAGGCATCAAGGATTGGGGCGCCTTCGATTAGTATTTGACTGGAAGTTGGACGATCTGTGTCCTGCTCGAATCCGAGTGCCAGTGAGAGGTTTGCTTGTGGGTCAAGATCAATTAGCAAAACCCGGCGACCCTGTTCCGCTAGCGAAGCTCCTAAGGAAAGGCATGTGGTCGTTTTGGCGACCCCGCCTTTTTCATTTGAAATCGTGATTATATAAGACATAGTAAATTTGCCTTCATTTCAGTTTTTTGGGCGATTCGCTAGGTGGGATATCGGAGTCGGCGATACTTTGTTTTTTTTGATCCGATATGGTTTGCGGAACGATTTGAACTTGGGTAGCACCAAGGACATCCTTAAGCTCGCTGATAGCAGTTTGGAGCATTGTCTGTGGATCATTGGTACTGCGGATCTTGGTTGTGATTTCAGTGACAAGGCGTTCACGTTCGGCACGTCGCTGGGTTTCTGCATAAAGGCGGGCACTCTCTAAAGCCGAACCGATCTGGTCGGCGAGGGTTTGTGCCAGCTCTATTTCGTCTTGATTCCAGGTTGGTTCATTGGCGGATTTTTGCAAGCGAATAGATCCGATGAATTCTCCACGAATCTCGATTGGAATTCCTAGTGATTTCCCGTCTTTACTGCTGGTCACCTGACCTTCAGAAGCAGATAGGGCAAGTTTATCCTTCCACTCCCCTGAAATTTCGCGAACCAGGTTTTTGCGCCCAATATATCCGATGCCCGGTTTTGATTGGAGTAATTTTCGCCATGCATCTCGGCTTAATTCGCCATAGGCGCGCCCAGCTGCGTCCAAAGCCGACTGACCTTCATCAAAGAGACGTGCATTTTCGATGGCAACCGCAACCTGGTCCGCTAAGATTTGGAGCGTAGTGATATCTTCCTCGCTGAAAGCGGCCTCTTGCATACTTTGGACATCCAGTGCGCCCAGAATTTCCCCGCCAGCGATCAGCGGAAGCGCCATTTCAGAACGCGTATCGGGCAAATCGGGATTATTAAAGAAGACAGCATCTTGACCGACATCCAATGCAATGCGCGGTTTACCAGAACCGGTTGCATACCCGACCAATCCAAGCTCGCCCACTTTTAATTTGTGGTTGCGAGCAAGCATTTTTTGACCACCCGGACTATTGGCAGCCTGCAATACGGCATATTCCTCGTGCTCGTCAAGCAGGAATATACCCACATGATAGAAACCAAAACGGTCACTGATGAGATGTGTCACCTGATTGAGCAGCGTCTCAATTTCGCGGATGTTAGCTGCGGCATTGCCAACTTCGGTGGCCGTACGAAGTTGTACTGCGCGTCGCTCAAGTTGTTCGGTACGTTCTGCTACGCGTACTTCCAAATTATTTACAAGATCGCGCAACTGGGTTGTCATGATATTGAACGTAGAAGCCAGGTCGCCAATCTCGTCACTCGTGGAGACCCTGGCACGAGCATTCAAATCACCTTCGGCGATTAAGGTTGCGGTTTCGCTCAATTCGGAAATCGGTTGGGTTAAGGCGCGCGTAATCCACAAAGCGACGACCGTTGTAAGACTCGCAATGAGGATACCGAGTAAGGTAAGCGAGCGGGTTTGATTGCGGAGCGGTGCCTCAAAGACAGCCTTGGATTGGGCGAAAACAACATACCAGGGTTCGTATTTCATCTGCGAGACCCCAACAGTATCGATAGGTGGCTGCACGTCGGTTCCGCCAGGAGACTTGAGCAGCATGGCATCGAAAATTGGCTGATCTTTGGAATTCTGAAGACCTTGCTCCAAGCCGGGCAGTTCGACCGATACACTTGAAATTGGACCAGGAGGCAGGCGGTTCATGGTTTGAAGCGAAGCGATAATTGGATACGAGATCGAAGCACCGTACTTCATGACCAAATTTGTGTCATAGCCATGGGCCAGGAAGACAAAATTCTCATCCAAAACAGCAGCAAATGAATTCGGGCCGGCTGTATTATTAAAATGATTTACAAGTTGTTGAAATTTGTAGGCATTATACTTAACGCGAATAATCCCAACGATTTGACCGGACACAGCGCGTACGGGAGCGCTGAAATAAATATATGTATTCTGTTTGTCTGGAGAGTATTCGACTGATGATACATATGGAAGCCCGGATTTGTATGGCTCATAATAATAGTGTTGGTTGTATTCGCGCTTTCCGATATTACCGGGCTGGGTATCCAGGAGGTTTATCCCGCGATAATCCAGAAGTGCATATGACTCGATGAATATCAAGTCCTTTCGATTGAGAGCCCTCAAAGCTTGTGCTGCATTGAAATCGATTGTGGAACTTGAAAGACTGCTTGAATTGTGGGTAATTAAGTATTCCGAAAAAATTGGCGTCTGGCCTTCAACACGGATTGCATTCAGGTTTGATTGGATAAAGGCGTCCAGGCTGTTAGCAACCTGTAGCGCGCTTCCAAGCAGAACCTCATCTTGGCTTTGAGATAGTGTTGTTCGTAGCGTGCGATTTCCAATGAATCCCAAAATGATTGTTGGGATGAGAGCTGCAACCAGTAAAGCCGAAGTGATTTTGGTATAGAGACTTAACCGCCTGGCATTGCGAATAACAACTACAAAATACAGCAAAGCCAATGTAGTTCCTATGATCGGATATATTTTTGTCAATACGGGATCTGGAGTCTGGCGATAGGGTGGGGCATATAAGTCGTACAGAATGATTCCCGCTCCCGTAAGGATTCCAATTCCGGAATATAAACCGGTTTGAGATGATGGAAGTGCCAGGATGGCTATAATCGAGGCGAGGATTGCGGCAATGATTCCAAATATAAAACCCAGGCCATCGGTTAAGGTGGATCGCAAAGCCAAGGCTATCAACAGGCTTGCTATTAATAATTTAGCACCTTGATCGACATTCCCCCCCTGGATCCTAATTGCAGATAAAGTAGCGAGCAGGACAAATATTATTACAACAGCCAGATCGGCCCAGGATTGCCACAGCTGTGTTTTTGAGGCAATTGAAAAAGCAATAAATGCATTAGCTAAGGCGGCAACCGCAATCAAAATAGCAGCAATAAAACCATTGCGACGGCGCAGGGTTATCGCGTCTCTTTTCAGGGTTTGCGTATCAAGTGTGGTCATAAGTCTTTTCTATTCACAATGCTAAATATCGGAATTCGGATTGTGGCCATTGGAGCCTTTCCGTTTTTTGATAGTGGAGGCGCTGGTGCCTAATCTGACTTCCGCTTCCTCCAGCCCAAATATTTGTTGAAATTCCTTGGCAGCCGTCTTCAACACGGTGTCGATATCAAGGGTTTCGTGTATCTTGCTGCCTACATCGCTGACTGTTTTTTCGCGTTGTGCTTGCTTAAGTGAATCCTCCAATAAGCGTGCACCTTCAAGGGCCAGGCCAACCTGGGCTGCGATCTCTCTGGTTACATTCCTTTCGCGATCGGACCATTTCGCATCCCTGTCCTTGCGTACCAGTTTGATCTTGCCAATATGTTGACCGCGGGTCTCGATCGGAATTTCGAGGTAATTGGATTCCAATTCCGAGTCATTTTTTATCTTTTTTCCGGGTTGAATTCCCTGCGGAGAATATGTATAAGCATAAGGCTGACGCTGGTTGCGTTGGTCCCAGGCTGATTGCGTCTTTTCAGACGAAAGCAGCTGTAGTTGCTGGATGATCGATTGACTTTCTGTGAGCAAGCGTGCATTTTCAATCGCCAGCGCAATTTGATCAGCGAGTGTTTCCATTACCTCCAAGTCTTCAAACAGGAAAGCCTCAGACTTGGTCGATTGAAAATCCAAAACACCGATTACTTCATCACGGACTATTAATGGGAGCGCCATTTCCGAACGCGTCTCGGGAAGGTCGGGGTTATTAAAGAAAACCGCATCAGCTCCGACATCTACTGCGATTCTAGGCTGTCGCTGATAGGCAACTACGCCGACGATTCCCTGACCTCCTATCCGCAGACGATGATCACGCTGAAGCATTTGTTGCCCGCCTTCAGATGATGCAGCTTGCAGGACTACATATTCTTTACGATCGTCCGTCAGGAACAAACCTGTATGATAGAAACCGAATTCTTCCGAAGTCATTTTAACAATTGTTTTAAGAAGTTCATCGAAGTTTTGAACGGACGCTGCCCTTCTGGCAATTTGCGAGGCGGCTTGAAGCTTTGTGGTCTTTTGAGCCAGGTCGGCTGTGCGCTCGGCTACTTCATCCTCGAGGTTGGTCTGTAATTCCTGTAGTCGGGCCAGTGCTTGATTGAAATATATGCTCAACTGGCCAATTTCATCGGTACCAATTACCTCAGCGCGTTGGTCTAAATTCCCCTTCTGTACTTCATCCATGGTGCGAATTAGGTTTTGGATGGGAATGTCTATAGTCCTGCTCATTAAATTTGTAAAAAACGTTCCGATCGCAAGCGCGATGGCAGCCACAATCATCAGTTGGATTTGCAGCCTGGGTAAATTGCCTGCCAGGACGCCATTTGCACTCATCGCGTCTACAGCTTCCTGGTAAGCGCGTGGCGAAACCATGAGCAGTGCGATAACTATTAGCGCAAACACTAGCAATTGCAATCGTCCGCGCAGGTGATTTGAACGCACACCTTCTATTTGGGACTCAAAGGAGGTTGGGGTAAGAGCCAATCGCGGAGGGATCATTAAGAAATCTAAAAGCAAGGTATTTAATGTAACTCCCCCCACAATAGATAAAAGGCCGCCCAAAGCAACGTGGATTGCTCGTCCTAAATCTATCTTCACAACTGTGTACATGTATAAGGATAGAGGGATCACAACCAGAAAAAAACCAACCAGTGTGGCCTCCACGCTAAAGCGCCAAACAACGGCCGTGATTTCCTTCCAGGCTCGCTCGTCGTTTCCAGTCTTTATATCGTCTTCGGAATTTAAAAACCTGCTAGTTTTCGTGTGCGAATCCAAGAGTTGTCTTGCGTTAGGCGTAAGAAAATAAACCGAAATCAAAACAATAATATTGGCTAAAGAGATCAGAGCAAAACCCGCAATGATTAATTGACTGGTTTCGGAGGGTGTAAATTTTATATTAAGGAGCAGATAACCCAAGCCCAGAAGTACAGCCAGGGATGAAACAAATTGAGCAAATATCTGCATGCGCAAGATATAACTTGCGCCCCAACTTGAAAGGAGTTTCTTGAGATAAGCTAAAAAGCGGTTTTCACTGTTCATTGCTCTTCATCCATTTTTAGTTCAATCGAGGCCTCCGAGGCATCCAGTACCTGCCCGAGTTCCTTGACTGCAGTTTGAAGAATGCCGTTGATCGTGGGGGATGACCAGATCTTGCTTGTAATCTCAGCGATAAGGTGATCACTTAATGCTGCTTGTTGGGTTTCTTCAATCAAGCGTGAATTTTCGAGAGCAAGTGCAGCTTGAGTGGCAACGGCCTCAATCCAGCCCCTTTCTTCTTGTGACCAATCCTCTTCACCTTCCATCGTAATTTCACCAATAACCTGTTCGCGCAGTGCCAGAGGGACATTAAGGGATGGGGAATCGGTGTCGAGCTCAGAGTTGTCGCTGGTAGCAAATTGCAGGCTGTTGTCAGTTTGGAGTAAGTCACCCCAGGATTGTGAGATGTATTGTTTGTGGATGGTACTTATCTCCTGGAGGTTTTCCTGCGTTTCTTTGAAGAGGCGGGCATTTTCCAATGCAATTGCAACCTGGATCGCCATGCCCTGGAATGTATTAATATCTTGATCGCTGAAAGCTTCATCTTTCGTGGATTGCACATCCAAAGCGCCAATTACATGGTCGCCGATGCTTAGGGGAATTGCGATTTCTGACTTCGTGTATGGTAATAGCGGGTTACTGAAACGGATCAATTCTGACCCAACATCTAGGGCTATCCGAGCCTGATGAGTATCGATAGCTGTCCCGACCATGCTATGACTACCAATTTCAAGTCGGTGTTTGCTTTCCATCAATAATCGTCCTGCTTCCCCGGTAGCCGCTTTGAGATTGGCCCATTTGCCTGTTTCGTCAACCAGGAACAGCGCTGCGTAATAATGGCCAAACCTTTCCGTAATCAGGCCAACGATTTGCTTGGCCAATTCGTCCGGATCAAGGATCGAGCTGGCAAATCGTCCCACTTCATTAACCGCTTCGAGCTGTGCGGTTCGTTCAGCTACGCGGTCAGCCAAGCCGGCGCGCTCTACTTGAAGTGCTGTAAAATTTAATTGTGCACGTTCACGGGCGCGGACAAATTCCCTTTGCATTAAGCGCAATCCCGTGATGATAATTACCGAGAGCAATAACAGGGCTGCTGATCCACTCAACCAGTTGGAGAGGGGGGCAGATGAGACCTGGCCAATGGCTGAAATCGTGTATTGACCCGTGAGTACGAAATATCCAACTATCGCGGTCGAAACCAGGCTGAGTGTTGTCGCAATGACACCGGCACGTGGAGAAAATAAGAGTGTGCTCAGGATGATAAATGCAAGGAAAAATACACGCGAATCCCCCCAGATGCCAGTTTCGAGCAAACCGCTAGCGCCAAGCGCGTAAACCAGGAATAGAAACACGCCGGTACGCAACCAGTATGGCAGTTTATTGAAAATCACTACGATTAATAAGGCGGCGTACACGGAAATATATACGCCAATGATAATCGGGTCGTTTGTGGTCAATATCCCTGGAATTAAGGCAATTAATCCTAAAATAGCTGAGCCCAGCAAGATGGGGTTTAAGAAGTTCTCGCGCCAACGGGAATATACAAAGCCGGCATCCTCGATCGGTAATTCCGGTGGATCAGATATTGGAGCATTTGCGACATTATTGTTATTGCTCATTGGCTTTGACCTCGTGCGAATCCTCTTGATCGTTCAGCTTTGTATCGCCATTGCCCTTAAGCTCAACTCTTATTTGTGTTCGTTTACCGCCAACAGCCTTGCTTAACTCATTGGCAGTGGTTGAGAGAATCGTTTGCATATCAGTCGAGCGACGTATCTTACTGGTAACTTCGAAAAGCAATCGCTCGCGCTCGGCCTGCTTGCGGATTTGTTCGAGCAGACGAGCATTTGCGATGATCGCTGCCAAACTGCCACCCAGTGTGCCAAGAATTTCTTCGTCGTGTTCGTTATAGGCTCCCAATTGCTCACTTTCAACATTAATGACACCTAGTAAATCGTTTCGGTAAGTTAGCGGGATAGCTAATTCAGAGCGGGTATTGCTGCTGACCTGTATGTATCTAGGATCGTCTGCCACATTGTCGATGCGTAAGGGTTTACGATGAGATGCCGCCCATCCCGTGATGCCTGTACCAATCGGGATGCGAATCTCGTTGATGTCCTCCTCCGAATATCCAATGGCGGCCTTAATTTCCAAGACTTTATTATCTTTGTCGGTAAGCAAGATCGCGACGCGATCTCCGCCGAGGGTGACTTGCAAGCCCTGAACTGCACTGTCCAGTGCTTCCTCTAAAGTAGTCCCGGAAGCGGCAGAGGTCGTTACATGGTGAAGCAAGCGGTGCTGAGAAAGATGCTCCTGGGTTTCGGCAAAGAGTTCGGTATTGACGACTGCGATTGCTAACTGGTCCGCCAGGATTTGCAAGGTTTGAAGATCCTCTTCTTGGAATACGTTTGCTTGGGAACTTTGGACATCGATTACACCCAGAATCCGCTCTCCCAACTTTAGAGGGATAGCAGCCTCAGCCTGGGTGTTGGGTAGGAGGGGATTGACTTGGTGCAAGACGTCTTTGGCGGTATCGTTTACAACCAAAGGCTCGCCGCGCCCCGCTACATATCCAACGATCGATTTTGAGCCAACGCCAAGTTTGTGATTTGCGCGCTTCATTTGGGCGCCGGCCTCTCCGGTTGCCTCTCGAATGACGGCAAATTCTCCTAGGGGTTCGACGAGGAAAATTGCAGCGTGGTAATAATGTTCAAAGCGGCCGGTAATCAAATTGACGGTTCGAAGCAAAAGTTCATCAAGATTCAGCGAACCACTGATATCGCGTGCGATTTCAGCAGCAGTTTCCAGGCGCAGGGCGTGCTGACGGGCTTCGTTGAGCAGGCGAATATTGTAGATAGCGCCACCCACCTGTCCTGCCAGGGCAGTTAGGAAGCGTAGATCGTCTTCTGTGAACTGTTTTTCGCGCTCCAGGTCCTGGATGATGATGGCTCCAATTGATGCGCCACCAACGAGTAGCGGAGCCCCCATCCATGATTTTGCCGGCTTTCCAACCACTTTGGCGCCAAGCGCAATTGCTCGTCGTTCGGTATCTTCGACCAGCATGAGAGGCTGGTGTGTGCGGATCAGGATGGACGATAAGCCCTCCCCTAAGGGGAACGGTTCCAGGCTGGACACCTGCCCATCCTCGTACATATAAGGGATGCGAACGGTGTTTGTTTCTTCATCGTATTCCGCAACTACCAAGCTGTAATCGCCAACTGTCTGGCGAATTTGCTCATGTAGAATTGCATAAAGGGATGGTAGCGTTGCCACAGAAGAAATCGCCTGGCTGGTGGATGCAATCGCCCCGAGTTCCCCTAAACGCTTTTCCATGGTTGAGGAGGCCAGTACTTTTTCAACGGTTACAGAAACGATGTTGGCAATATTGGCATATGGCTGGATAATAGGCGGGGTGATCAAGTGTTTCTGGGGAGCGCCGAAGGCAAGTATGGCATAAAGGATTTCATCCCGCGCGACGGGCAACAGTGCGGTAACCTGGCACCCCATTTTTTTGAATAATTTATTCAAGGGTGCAGGTAATTCAGACGGAGCAGTCAGGTCATAGATCTGTGAGCCGTGCAGGAGCTGAGTCGCAATCTCGTGAACCGGAAATTCAATAAACTTTGTTGGGCTGGACTGGCCGTTTTCTCCAAGGAACGGATCTGAAATGGAAACAACTTCCAGCCCCCGATCATTGACCGTCAGCACTGCTGTGATATAGGGAGTATCTTTAAGGACGCGGGCAGTTGTTTCAAGAACTTCCTGTTCGGTCTTTGCTTCCGCAATCTGGTAGCTTGCACGGTATAAGCGTTCCATGTCCTGGTAGTTGACCTGCGTGGCTTCGGTTTGTCCAATATTCTGCAGCGCGGCGGCAATCTGGTTTGCAAGAGTTTGCAGTACTACAATCGTATCCGGGTCAAATGCCTTTGAGGTGGTGCTTTGAACATCCAGGGCGCCCAGGATCAGGTTTCCAGAGGAAATCGGGATACCAACCTCGGCCTGCGTTTCAGGCATTAGTTCGTTCTTGAGGTGAATCGGATCGTCTTCCACATCCGATGCTACGCGCGGTTGATTGTTGGCTGTTACCCAACCAATAATGGAAGGTGAACCGACCTCCAGCTTATGACCACGACTAAGCATTTCTTGAGCGGCTGGGCCGAAAGCGGCATGCAGATTGGCTGTCCGACCAGTACGGTCGACCAGGAAAATGCCTGCATGGTAATAGCCAAAGCGTTCGACAATCAGCCTGACTGTGTTGTCGAGCAATTCGTCGAGGTTGAAATTTGAGGTAATACTTTGGGCAACTTCAGCTGCAGTTCGAATCTGTTGCGTTCGTTCTTCAATGCGAGCTTCGAGCGTGCGATACAGATCGCTCAGCTCGTCAGCCATTTTATTAAAGGAATAGGCCAGCAGTCCGAGTTCGTCCCTTCGTTTGATCGGTGAACGTTCCTGCCAGTCGCCTTCGGAGAACCGGCGAGTTGTTTCTGACAATCCGAGGATTGGTCTAACCAAGCGATTAATACTAACCCAAATGACAATTGCCATAGCGATGAACGTTAAAATCAGTAAGAGAGCTGTAAATGGGGCCAGACTGTTGAGTTGTCCAAAAACCGCACTTTGTGGAATTTCAACGACAACACCAACATTAAGTGCCGGGATCCAATCCGTATACGCGATCACGTCTGTCCCGGCGGCGTTAGTGAACTCGCTGAGCGGACTGGACATGAAATTCGTATTGTTGTCCGGCTCGAATGTCGCCGCAATCACTGTTCGCTGTGAACTTGATGGAATAAAGGCGTTCAGCATATTTTCGTGAGGATCGACACCCACGAACTGATGCCCAATGCTCGTATAAAAATAAGCGGATGAATCCGGGTTGAAGACTGTAATTGCCGTCAGGATTGCTTGTGAACTCTTTTGTCTCGAGACCCCCAGCAAGTAGCCTCTAACCTGACCATTTGATCCGTAAAATGGAGAAACTGTGATAATGCCAAATTCGTCCAGAAGAATGGGCACAAAATTATAAGAGGCGAACGAGAGTTCTCCGGAAACAATATTCATGAAGTAGGAGGTCCCACCTATACTTTGTCCCTCCCATTTCAATTGGCTGGAAACCCATATTTTCCCCTCTGTGTCAACTAGAGCAAAATCATCAAAAAGTGGGGTGTCGCCTGGCTGGTTTACTTCTTTGAAGGCTTGGGTTACCAGTGTTCGATAAAAAGTGTCTGTCTTTTGACGGCTTAAGACGGCCTCGGCTGGGATGTGAAATCCCGGGCGGCGAGAAATATAATCAAGGCGAACCGCCTTCGTTCGAATCTCTCGATTGATTTGTTCGACCTGGGTCTGTATGGCTGTTTTTAGCTGGCTGGCAATTTGCTCTTTTAATAATGTTCGTGAGCGGGTATATGCAACCGAGGCCATGATGGACAATGGGATCATGGCGAATGCCATGAGCGCCAGGATCATCGTCCGCGTAAGACGTCCTGAAAATTTGGGCTGGTCGTTTTGAGACTTTGGAGCTGGGGGGGGAGTTGTCATAAGTGTTTGATTAGCTCATTTCCCAAACAGCCTCGCCGGCCAAAACCCTGCGGATCTGTTCGGGGAAGCGGTCAGGATCGAGTGGTTTCCCGAGGAAGCCATCGAAACCTGCAGTGCGGGCCTTGTTCATTTGCTCCGAACTGGCTTCAGCAGTCACGGCTATGATGGGCGTGGACTTTAATCGGTCGGAGGCGCGGATTTTTCGCAGAGCTCCGTAACCATCTTCGTATGGCAGGCGGATATCCATCAGGATCAGATCTAGCCTGGGTAAAGTATCTGCATATTCGACCACTTCGTAACCTGATGTTTTCCATTCGCAATGGATGCCGAGATAGCCGAGCATGCGGGCAATCAGGACAAAGTTTGAAACGTTGTCTTCAACCACCAGGACGGTGGCGTTCTTGGGGATGTTCGGTTTACGGATCGGTTGCGTTTCAAGATTGGATTGTGAATTGTCCATGATCGAAGACGGACTGGTGTTTTGTGTGTCAGTCATTCAGGCTCCTCGCCAGATATCGCTCGATCTGTTGAGTCAATGTGTCAATGTCGATCGGCTTTTGTATATATCCATCGCAGCCAGCCTCGAGCGAGCGTTCGCGGTCCCCACGCATTACGTTCGCGGTCACGGCGATGATAGGAATTTTCTTGAAATTTGGCAGTGCGCGTATTTGTGAAGTGAGTGCATAGCCATCGGTGGTCGGCATATTGATGTCCATCAGAATTAGATTTGGCTGGCTCTTTTGAAGCGAGGCAAGAGCCTGGTTCGCATTGGCCGCTTCCCTTACGGTATACCCTTCCGATTCGAGAACGCGGCGTACGAGACTGCGGTTTTCCGCATTGTCTTCAACGTACAGGATTGTCGCTTTACCTGGAATCATAGTGACCAAGCCTCCGGTCTTATTGTAAAGTCGGGCTATCGACCGCTTCATAACAGCTACCTTACAAAATCCCCCAATGGTCCTAACAAAATGAAACATTGGAGCCGAAAGGCTCCAATGTTTGAGCGGGTGATGGGAATCGAACCCACGACATTTTGCTTGGGAAGCAAACGTTCTACCGCTGAACTACACCCGCTGGTTGAGAGGGATTATAGCCAGCGCAGGTTGTGATGTCAAGTCTTTGAATTTCATCGTCGGAGCAATTCAAAAAAGCACAGGATTATTTGTAAGATCAGTCATAGCAATTAAAGTAGGGATTTTTTTGCCCAGCGGTTTAGACTTTGGGACCGGATTCGATCACTTCCTGGGGGGTGCCATCCTCAAATTTTGCAAAATTTTCGACAAATCGCATAGCCAACTGCCTGTATTTTTTCATGTATTCTTCTTTGCTCGGCCATGAGCTCCATGGTTCCAGAACACTTTCCGGTACACCTGGACAGGTCTTTGGGACTTCAAAGCCGAAGACCGGATCTTGAAAGTATTCCACCTTGTCGAGTTTGCCGGTCAGCGCGGCGTTCAGCAGCGCGCGTGTGTATTTGATGCTGATCCGTTTACCGATCCCATAAGGCCCGCCCACCCAGCCGGTATTGACCAGCCAGCAGTTCACGTTATAGCGTTCGATTTTTTGTTTCAGCAAGTCTGCGTAATAAGCAGGGTGGTGCACCATGAAAGGCCCCCCGAAACAGGCCGAAAAGGTGATCTCTGGTTCTTCTCGCAAGCCGACCTCGGTTCCGCCAACCTTGGCTGTATAGCCAGAGATGAATTGGTAAAGTGCTTGATGGGTGGTTAGCTTTGCAATGGGCGGCATAACGCCGCTGGCGTCGCAGGTCAAGAGGATGATGTTTTTTGGATGTCCGGCCTTCTTTTCGGGGACCGCGTTGTCTATGAATTCCAGCGGATAAGAGGCGCGCGTGTTTTCAGTATAGGAATCGTCGTCCAGGTCGATATAACGGGTAACGGGATCGAAGGGAACATTTTCCAGGATGGTTCCGAAGCGGCTGGTCGTAGCGTAAATTTCGGGCTCTGCGCTTTCCGAGAGACCGATGACTTTGGCATAGCAACCGCCTTCAAAGTTAAAGACCCCGTTATCGCTCCAGCCGTGCTCATCGTCACCGATCAGGCGTCGGGTTGGGTCAGCCGAGAGCGTTGTTTTGCCGGTGCCAGACAGTCCGAAGAATAGCGCTACATCGTCAGCATTTTTCGGGTTGACATTTGCCGAGCAGTGCATCGAGAGCACCCCCTCCAAGGGCAACAAGTAATTCAGGATCGTGAAGACCGATTTCTTAATCTCGCCGGCGTAGGCGGTGTTGCCAATTATCGCCAGTTTCTTCTCAAAGGAAAGGATGATAAAGGTCTCGTCGTTTGTGTTGTCGATCGTCGGAGTGCCTTTGAATTCCGGCATAGCCACAATAGTAAATTCCGGCACAAAGCGCTTGTATTCTTCCAGCGATTGAGGCACTAGGAACATGTTGCGGACAAACATAGAATGCCAGGCTAATTCAGTCACAATTCGCACTGGTAGACGGTAGTTTTCATCCGCTCCGGCGTAGGCATCCTGCACGAAGACATCGCGGCCCTGCAGATAGCCGAGCATCCGCTCGTAAAGCGCTTCGAATTTCTCTTCACTGAATGGGCGATTGTATTGCCCCCACCAGATGTGGCCTTCCGTGCCCTCTTCACGCACGACGAATTTGCTGTTCGCGGATCTAGCGGTGTGCTTACCCGTAAAAGCCACAAAGGGTCCCAGATGGGTGGTCGAGCCTTCCCCGCGAAAGACGGCTTCTTCGTAAAGAGCTTCGGAGGGGATATTCCAATAGGCCAACCGCAGGTTGCTGATCCCGTGGTTGGACAGGTTGTAATCCGCTTTGCGAGCCTTTGCAATCCCTTCTGCCGGGGTTTTAATATTTAACAAGTTGTTCATAGCCAATCCCTCACCATCCGACGGTCACCGATGTAAATTTCATTTGGGGAGGTCGGGTCAAGCGCCCATTTTATACGAGCCATGCCCTCCATGACATCCTTGACGGAACCTGCAAACGAAAGCCGTAAATGGCCTTCCATACCAAAATCCTTGCCGGGGACGGTTACCACCAAGGCTTTCTTGAGCAGAAATTTTGATATTTCGACCGAGTTGGTTGAAAATGCGCGCAGATCCGGTAGGGCATAGAAGGTGCCCTGCGGCGGGATCAACCGCGCGCCGTTGAAGGATTTCATTTCCTGCAGCATAACATTTCTATTGTTTTCGATCTGGAGTCGCAAGGCTTCCACCACAGACTGGATCCCGTTTAGTGCGCCCTCGGCGGCTGCCTGGGATACCGGCGAGACACAGGAAGTTGTCTGCGCCTGAACATTGGTCATGATCCGAACTATTTCGCGTGGGGCGACCACCCAACCGATGCGGAAGCCGGTCATACCATACAGCTTGGCAACCCCGTTGACTACGATGACGCGCGTGCTCTCGACGTCCTTTTGGGTAAAACTCCAGGCTGGTGGGGCTTCATTACCATCAAAAGTCAATTTGTGATAGATATCATCACAGATCAAGTAGATCCCCTTGCGCTCACAGAAATCCACGATTTTTTCGATCAGCGCTGGTGGGTAAATTGCCCCAGATGGATTGTTAGGTGTATTGATGATGATGGCCCGGGTATAGGAAGTAACCGCTCGCTCGATTTCCTCGAAACTGGGGGTGAACGTTCCGTCTTCCGGAGTGACGATCACTGGAATCCCAAGGCACATCTTGACGATTTCCGGGTAGCTTACCCAGTAAGGGGCCAGGATGATGACTTCTTCTTGTGGATTAAGGATCGTGTAGAGCAGATTAAAAAGTGATTGTTTCGCCCCCGCAGTAGCGATTATATTTTCAGGTGCAACAAGACGGTTGTAGTTTTCTTCGGTATAGCGGATAATGGCCTTTTTCAGCGATGGCAAGCCATCCGTCGGAGTATACTTTACCTCTCCGCTGGTTAGTTTTGCTGCTGAACTCAAAATGGCATTGATTGGCGTCTTGTTCTTGGGTTCGCCGATCCCTAAATGGATGACCGGCTCTCCGCGTTCGCGCAGTAGACGCGCTTCCTCGTTCAATGCCAGCGTCGGCGACTCCGCAATCGATCTTGCTAATTTGCTGAGACTCATGCTGGATGCTCCTGTGATTTTGAACGGGTTAACACCCGAAAATAAACTGGTCAGGATAGCCCGACCAGATATTAAATAACTTGGCCTGGCATTGGTAATCCAGACGTTTTGACAAATAGTTGTCAGACAATGTCAACATCTTGGCGATTATACTATAAGTCACAAAAGACAAGCCTTCCAAGGCAATACCTGATGCACTGCAGCAACATCGTCTGCTTAAGTGAGTTCAGCTTGATACCAATTTATGTTGTAAAATTTGATATCGTTGATGTTCGCCAAGTCAATCATTAATGGAGGATTTCGGTTATGGAGGATTTTGAGAAATTAGGTGTATTTTATTTGGGGCGGGTTTATGACTTAAGTGCAAATAAGGCCAAGGATGATTTGCTGCTTTATGATTCCAAGGATTTAACAACACATGGCGTTTGTGTGGGTATGACGGGCAGTGGCAAAACAGGGCTTTGTATCTCTATCATCGAAGAAGCGGCGATTGATGGGGTCCCGTCAATCCTGATTGATCCTAAAGGCGATCTGGCGAACCTGATGCTGACATTCCCTGATTTGAAGGGCGAGAATTTTCTACCCTGGATCAATTTGGACGATGCCCGGCAGAAAGGCCTGTCGGCGGAAGATTATGCCAATAAACAGGCCGAGACCTGGAAGTCTGGACTCGCGAGTTGGGGGGAGGATGGCGCGCGCATCCAACGGTTGAAAGATGCAGCCGAGGTTTTAATTTATACTCCCGGAAGCAATTCCGGAATGCCAGTCTCCATTTTGAAATCGTTTGCCAAACCTGAAGCGGCAATTATGGACGATAGCGAGTTGTTGCGCGAACGGATTAGCACGACCGTTTCGAGTCTTCTCGGTCTGGTTGGAATTGAAGCAGACCCAATTCAGAGTCGCGAACATATCTTGCTCTCCACCATTATCGATGTGGCCTGGCGCGCAGGCCGCGACCTGGATCTGGCTGCGCTTATCCAGCAAGTTCAGACGCCCCCGGTGACAAAAATTGGAGTGCTTGACCTCGAATCCTTCTATTCATCCAAGGACCGCTTCACTTTAGTCATGGCCTTGAACAACTTATTGGCCTCGCCGGGATTCAACGCCTGGTTGCAGGGAGTGCCCCTGGATATTGGTCAGATCCTTTATACTCCGAGCGGGAAGCCCCGGATTGCGATTTTTTCGATTGCGCACCTAAGCGATCCGGAGCGTATGTTCTTTGTGTCATTGTTAATGAATCAAATCCTGGGATGGATGCGAGGGCAATCCGGGACCACCAGCCTGCGTGCGCTCGTGTATATGGATGAGATTTTTGGTTTTCTGCCTCCCACGGCGAATCCCCCTTCAAAAATGCCGATGTTGACACTGCTCAAGCAAGCTCGTGCTTTTGGAGTTGGTATGCTCTTGGCCACCCAAAACCCGGTAGATTTGGATTACAAGGCTCTCTCAAATGCTGGGACGTGGTTCATTGGTCGACTACAAACCGAGCGGGACAAAGCCCGTTTATTGGACGGTTTGGATAGTGCCGCGGCGGGTGGCGGGAAATTTGATCGCAAACAGGTTGAAGGAATTCTTTCCAGTCTCGGAAGCCGCGTTTTCCTGATGAATAATACCCACGAAGATGCCCCCGAAATTTTCCAGACCCGCTGGGCGATGTCTTACCTGCGCGGCCCTCTTACCCGTGACCAGATCAAGACCTTGATGGATCCGATCAAGGCTGCAGCTCCGGTTCCATCAGGGAGCAGCCCGTCGAGTCCAACTGCCTCCTTAGCGGCTGGTGTTGGCCCGACGGCAGCAGCAGGTCAGCCACCGGCTCTCGCTCCTGACATCTCACAATTTTTCATCCCCCTACGCGGTGGGCTACCCAGCGGAAGCAAATTGATCTATGCACCCGGAATCGTTGGGGCAGCAAAGATTAATTTTTCAAATTCAAAGTCCAAGATTGAGACCGTCAAGAATGTTGTTTATGCTGTGCCAGTGACGGACGATGCCATTCCGGTCGTTTGGGAAAATGCGAGCGAGGTAGATGTACCGGCCAATGATCTGGAGAAAACCCCTGCGAAGGATGCCATATTCGCAGCCCTCCCATCTGCTGCAAGCATTAGCAAGAATTATTCAGGATGGGAAAAGGATTTTGATACCTGGCTTTACGGTTCGCAACGCATCGATTTACTTCAAAGCCCGAGTCTCAAACAGGTTTCAAACCCCGGTGAAGACGAACGGGATTTTCGAATCCGCTTGCAGCAATTCGCTCGTGAGCAGCGGGATGAGATGGCCGAAGACTTACGGAAAAAATATGTTCCTAAGATTGCAACCTTACAAGAGCGTTTGCGTAAAGCTGAACAGGCAGTTGAAAAACAAACCGAGCAGGCAAAGAAGGCAAAAATAAACACTGCCATCTCGATTGGCTCGACGATTCTGGGTGCCTTTACCGGGCGAAGAGTTGTCAGCCAGGCTTCAACCGCAATGCGTGGAGTCACCCGAGCCATGGACGAAAGCAAGGATGTCTCAAGGGCTGGTGAAACCGTGGATGCCATTCAAAAACAACTCACAGATTTGCAGGCTGAATTTGAGTCTGAAACGGCAGCATTGAGTGAAAGAATTGACCCCTTGTCCGAGACGTTTGAAACCTTGACTATCAAACCAAAGAAAGCTGATATTTCAATTCAGCTGGTTTCTCTCGTGTGGACTCCTTACTGGCAGGATGCTCAAGGAAAGCAGACCCCGGCTTGGTAAAAGACAAAAAACTCCCCTTTAGGGGAGTTTTTTTAGAAAAGTATTTTCTATTTTGCTTTCCTCATCGAACCCAGTAATTGAAGCACCGAGTTGGCTACCAGGGCGCCGGATTGTGAGCGGTGGTCAGAATTTCCCATGGCACTGGATGATACCAGTGCGTTGACTGCCGCCTCAAGATTGTTGCTTCCCCCCTGTTTTGCTTGCATAAATGCCAGGCCCGCATTGAGCAGGTCGTTGGCATCGATAGATGGTTGTCCGTCCTGCGCTTGGTTCTGTCCACCAGTCAGCCCTCCCAGAATTGCAGAAAGAGGATCATTTGCCGGTGCGTTTTGTTGGGATTGGTTAGGGGTCTGTCCGCCGAGTAAAGATTGCAATAGCAAACCGATGTTGTCAGGGGTAATCGATTTCCCGCTGAATTGCTGTGATGCATTCGATAGATTTTGAGCATAGAGTTGGGCTGAGCCACTTTTTTTATTGCGCAAAAGTTGACTGGCATATGCCAACTGGTCTGCCGGGTCGGATCCTTTTTTCTCTTGCATCGCCTGGGTGATTACCTGGAAGATTTCGACCATGTGATCGCCATGGTCGTGATTGTAAGTATCGGCCTGATTTAGATTCGCTTGATTTTGGCTTAGATTTGAGGTGACGGTTTGAAAGAGTTTTAATAAATCAATTTTGTTGGCTGCCATTGGAAATCCTACCTTTTCTATTTGTTTTCTGACTACTCAGGAAAGCAATTTCATTTCAGGGCTCGATTTTTTCATTAAGAGCCAGTATAACGGCTTTTTATTGAGCAGGCAAGATATTATGCGTAATCTGATGGGACTCCAATCGCCAGACCCGAAACCGAGGGATCGATCCGTTTGAGCAAACCCGTCAGGACGCTACCATTACCAATTTCGAGAAAGGTGTCGATACCCTGTTCGATCATAAACTGGACTGATTCTGTCCAGCGTACCCGCGAATTTAGCTGCGCCTGTAGGTCCTCTTGGACTGTTTCGGCGGCGGTCATTGGTTGCGCTGTGACATTGCTAATCACAGGGATATCCGGCGACCTCATTGGGGCAGCGTCCACGGCCGTCCCAAACTCGGCTTGCACGGATACCATCAGAGGCGAGTGTGCAGCGATGCTGACCGCCAGCGAGATCGCGCGTCGAGCTCCCGCGGTCTTGGCGAGTTCAAGCGCGCGCGCAATGGCGGGTTTTGCTCCCGAGATAACCACCTGTCCGGGACAATTGTCATTGGCGACCTGGACGATTTCCCCGGCACTACTGGCCTCGGCACACAGTTTATCCAGGGTTGGAATATCCAAACCAAGGACAGCCGCCATTCCACCCGATGCAATTTCTCCGGCGCGCTTCATCAATTTACCGCGTGTGCGGACCAGCTTTAGACCATCCGAGAAGGGGATTGCACCAGCGGCGCACAGCGCAGAGAGTTCTCCGAGGGAATGTCCAGCCATATACGCAGGATGAACATTCGGATGTTTTTCTTGCAGAACGCGGAAAGCAGCAATCGAATGGACAAATAGTGCCGGCTGGGTGTTGAGGGTATCGTTCAATTCGTCCTCGGGTCCTTCCCATATTAGGCTAGAGAGCTGAACGCCCAGAATATCGTCTGCCTCCCGAAATGTATTCCGAGCAACCTCAAACACCTCAGCCAGTTCACGACCCATGCCGACGGATTGCGAGCCTTGGCCGGGGAATAGATAGGCTGTCTTTTCTGAAATTATTTTCATCGCGTCACCTCGCCCGATTAAACACAAACAGGCCGCATTAGACACGGCCTGTTGATGAATTCCTTGCAAATATTATTCGGACTTTTTCTCTTTTTCGATCTCGATCACTTCACGCCCCTGATAGAAGCCGCAGTTCGGGCAGACAGTGTGCGGCAGGCGCATGCTGCCGCAGTTACTGCAGGCAACCAGGTTACGGGCTTGAAGCGCGTCATGGGCGCGGCGTCGGTTTCGGCGTCCTTTTGAAATTTTACGTTTTGGTAGAGGCGGCATGAATTTCTCCTTGCGATAAATGCGATCACGAACCAGGTTCGATGTCGTTTGTCAGGTAACTAAGCGGGCTGATTATAGCGGTATCGGTCTTGAGCGTCAAGCCTAATTGCATGAATAAGTATATTGGTATTCTTATGTGGAATTCAATAAACTTTCATTTTAGACCACTGATAATAGTAAGTGATTGTAGGTTGCTATTGGTACTTGTACATTATTACCGCTCCATTGTAAAATCTAATCATGGAAACTCAGATAGCAGTTGCCAAGGTGAACAAGTATGCCGTGTCTGAGAGTGGTGACACGCTTGAAGTGATCGAGCGTCCAAACGGGGGACTCTCGGTTGTCCTGGCTGACGGCCAGACCTCCGGGCGCGGAGCCAAGGCGATCTCGATGATGGTGGTTCGCAATATCATCAGCTTACTAGCTGAGGGGGTCCGGGACGGGGCAGCAGCACGCGCTGCATCTGATGCGCTTTTTACAGACAAGAACGGAAAAGTCTCCTGCACGCTCAATATCGCATCGGTAGATTTACAGACGGGAACCGTTGTTCTGACTCGCAACAATCCAGTTCCTCTATTTCTCTGCCGGGGAGATCAGGTTGATTGTCTCGGCGCTGAGAGTTTGCCATTGGGCGTTGGCCGTCATATTCGCCCGGTCATCAGCGAGATCGACATGGAACCAGGACTGACGATTGTGATGTACACCGATGGCCTGACCCATGCTGGAGAGCGGCGAGGTAGGCCGATGGATGTTTGTAATGCGATCACGGCCATGCTTGAGGACCAGGATCCTCCTCCGCAAGAGATTGCCGATTCCCTGCTTGCACATGCTATTAATTTGGACGAAGGGCGCCCCGCTGACGATGTAAGCGTAGTTGTCTTAAAAGTGCTTCGGCGCCAGGGGGACAATGTGAGGCGCATGACCGTCCGTTTGCCGTTCAATCCGACCTCTAAGAATGGCACCTGAACAGTTTTGGTTGTGTACTGCCCAGCACAAAACCCTGCTTTTGTTGTGTAATTCCTTCTGGTCATTTTTAGCCGTTCCGAGCAAAAGTGTTTTAATCCATGGAAACCAATAAACCTATTTTGATTGGAGTGGTTGGTCCCTGTGCGGCTGGAAAGTCAACCCTGATTGCCGGCTTAGAAGGATATGGTTATCAAGCCAGGCATATTGCCCAGGAACACTCCTTTGTTCAAGACATGTGGAAAAGGTTGACCAATCCAGATGTCCTGGTATTCCTGCAGGCCTCCTACCCGGTGACTTGTCAGCGGCGCTCCCTCAATTGGACTGAGGCCGACTATGCTGAAGAGCAGCGGCGCTTATCCCACGCGCGATTAAATGCCGACCTGTTCGTGGAGACGGACAAATTATCTGTTGATGAGGTGTTGCAACAAGTGCTGTCTTTTTTAGATGGACAGAAGCGGGAGTGAATATTACTGTTCTTGAGGCTGGGCGGAAAGTTTTTGCAGGGAGCATGGCTTGAGGTTCGAACCCCTCTACAAGGTGGGATATTTCCGTTATCTGGTTGGTTGGGAAGTACTAGGCATTTTTCTATAATATAAAAACCGAATATTAATTTGGAGGACAAACCATGATGAAACGAGCTTGTTCGCTTTTATTGTTTGTTTTATTACTGTCAGCCTGCCAATTTGGTTCCAATGCAAAAATGGCGACAAAAGTCCCAGATCCATTGGCAATGTCCTGGGAAGATCGTGCTATCTTTCAGCCCGGACTGAGCGCAAGTCAGCAGAATGTTTTAGCCAGTTTACCTGGTGCCCCAATTTATCATATCGATCTGATAATCGCTGAAAACCTGACGCAGGTCGAAGGCCGGCAGCAAGTACGTTACACCAATCAAGAAGATGTCGCTCTTGAGCAGCTCGACTTTCATTTATATCCAAATATCCTGGGCGGGAAGCTGGATGTGAACGCGGTCAGCGTGGATGGGGGTGGTGTGACGCCGGCTTTTGATTTACAAAACAGCGTACTGATCGTGCCGCTGCACTCTCCCCTAAAGCCTGGGGAGCACACAATTATCCAGATCGAATTCTCGGTAACTGTCCCGACCGATCTCGAACGCAATTATGGCGTATTGGCCTATGCGGATGGGGTGCTGGCCTTAGCGCATTTCTACCCGGCAGTCGCTGTCTTCGACCAACGGGGCTGGGCGGTGGAAATTCCTTCAGAGCAAGGTGATGTAACCTATGCCGATGCCAGCCTGTTTGTCGTACGCGTGACCGCCCCCATAGGGGTTATTGTGGCTGCATCTGGGCAGAAAATTCAGGCTAACGAAGCTGGAAAGCAGCAGACAGTTCTTTTTGCCATCGGACCGGCACGCGATTTTTACCTGGCTGCCAGCCCGGATTATGAAGTCATCAGCAAAAATGTAGATGGTGTGACGATCAACAGCTATGCACCTGCCAACATGAAGGACGGTGCTCAATACGTACTGGATATAGCGGCCAAGGCGCTCAAGGTTTATGGTGAGCGCTATGCGCCGTATCCTTATTCTGAGTTTGATATCGTCTCGACACCGACTCTGGCTCTTGGGATCGAATATCCCGGCATGACTGCCATCGCCGATCGGCTTTACGATCTGAATGGCGCAATCAGCGGCACGCCGGTGCGGATTTATCTCGAATCGACCGTGGCACATGAGGTTGGCCACCAGTGGTTTTATAACCTGGTGGGTAGCGATCAACTGGGAGAACCGTGGCTGGACGAATCGCTGACGCAGTTTGTCACATTACAGTATTATAGCGATAGCTATGGCTCCAGCGCCGCCGCAGGATTTGAGCAGTCCCTTTATGAGCGTTGGGCGCGTGTAGATGACGCTAAGATTCCGATTGGGCTACCGGTGTCCGCCTATCAGGGGAAGGAATATGGCGCGATTGTTTACGGGCGCGGCGGTTTGTTTTTCGAAAAACTTGAGGAACAGATTGGCCAAACTGAATTTGACAAGTTCATGAAGAGTTATGTACAAACCTACAATTGGGATATTGCAACCAGTGATGGGATGGAAGCTTTAGCCCAGAAAGAATGTGGTTGTGATTTAACGGGTTTATGGATGGAGTGGGTGAAAAATGGTGAATAAAGGTATCGTCAGTTTTGCTTGCTATGAGAATATTTTTGCGAAGGCTTGATGGGAAATTTTTAACCCTGTTCGCTTTAATTTTCTGAAATTTAAGACGAGGGATCTTTATGCTTTTAACCTGCCCCCTGAAAACGGGTCCAAAAGTAATGTTAGGATTGGACCTATCAGGAGGCGTGAGCAATGGCAAGAAGGGATGTATTTTCAGCAGAACAGATCATCATGAAGCTGCGCGAAGCAGAAGTGCTGCTTGGGCATACCCCTGCAGGGCACAGATGGCAAGAACCTCAAGGAACCGCGTCGCGTGCTTGAGGTCAGCGATACAGACTTCCTACCGCTGGCGCAAAGAGTATGGGGGACTGAACATCACGCAAGTCAAGAAGCTGAAGGGAATGGAAAAAGAGTACACGCCTGGCTGAATAGACTGGATGTCAAGCCGTTGTTTATTGAGCCGGGCAGTCCCTGGGAGAATGGCTACATAGAATCGTTCAACGGGAAGATGCGAGACGAGTTGTTGGCCAGGGAGATTCTCGATCCGCTGAAGGAGGCGCAAGTATTGATTGAGAAGTGGAGAAGGCAGTACAATACGATCAGACCACACAGTGCGCTGGGTTATCGCCCCCCGGCCCCAGCTGCGATCTTCATCCAACCTGCTCAGATCCAACCGGTTGGACTAACTTAGAAAGTGGTACAAAGACCGGGGGCAGGTCACTATCAATCACGGAAGCCGATCCCTCGTTCAATTTTATTCAAGGTTCACCAAGACGCAAGAGCAAGGTCAGAAGCAACTCGGCAATCCGATGCAAACGACGGTTGAAACGGCTCTTTCTGAGCATCTTCATAATGATGTAAGGATTTGAGCATATCATCACACGGACAAAAAAATGACTATAATTTGGGTATCCATGAGCTCCTCTTGTTCTTTGGTATTGGGATACCCAATTGTAGAGGATACTCATGGATTTTGCTGCCCTACCTTCTCAAGGTAGCAACTTGAGTTAATTACCATTTTTTCTAAAAAAACTAATTCAGTGTAAGGCTGGAGAATAACATATGATGATAAAAAAAGGTATTCATTTAGCTGTTATTGTTTTGTCTTTAATTTTTTTATTTATTCCTCTCAAGCTTCCTGTTGAAGGCGGATATTTTTTTGTTGTTCTGGGGTCGGTGTGGTTAACTTTTCAACTTTGGAATCGTTCGGAGTTTTTTGTTTCGAAAGCTTTTCTGGTTTTACCTGTTTGGCTTTTGTATTTGTTTGCTTATCAATTGTATGGTGAACCAATCCCTGTTTCAGTCATAACAGTTCAGCGCTTTATTATATTTTTGATGTTAACTTTTCTCACTTTTTCTTCCTTACATTCTGATGAGGATCGACGACCCTGGGAGGATGCTTTAATAATATTGGCAATAATAATATCTTATTTCAGTCTATCAGAAGTTGTCGATTGGTATTCAAGGCTTGCAAATACAGTAAAGGCATTACAGGTTTTACCCGATCCCCAAATAGCCTACCGCTTGAAAGGATTCTTTTTTGGGCATCCAAATCCTCTAGCTGGATTTATTAATTTTGTTTGGCCAATTCTTTTTATTAGATTGTATAACTCTCCTAAAAAACCAATAAAAAGAATTTTTTTTTCAGCGTCAATCTTGATATTACTGACAACAATGCTTTATACAAATTCACGCTCGGGACTTCTCGGCACCTTTGCAGGTTTTCTATTTTTGGTCTATGCAATTTTATCTATTCGAGGCCTCTTCTCTGGAAAAATATCCATATTATTGGAAAAAATTAAAAGAGAATCAAAAACGATTGCGATTGGTATGTTTGTTCTGGTAGTGCTTTTGGTCAGTATGTTATGGCGCTCGGTGTTTACAGGGCAATTTTTTAATAGAAGCTTTTCAGGCCGCGGCACAATTTGGAAGTTTTCTACACAGGCTTTTCTAGAAAATCCAATATTTGGAAAAGGGATAGGCATGTTTCCTGTTAACTACACCAGGTTAGCAGAGTTACCGCCGGGAGATTTTGCACCCTCAGCACACAACTTACTTCTTCAGATAAGCGTTGATTATGGGGTTATAGGGCTCCTGCTTGCAAGTAGCTTAATCGGCATTTTTTTGATTTTTAGTTACAAAAAACTGGTTGGGGTACGTTCTGGGAAAATACCATTTGAATTTGCATATATTGCGGGTGGTCTTGCTTTTTTATTACAACAATCGATAGACTTTATGCTTGTTACAACTAACTACCTGATTTTTTCATGCGTTATATTTATTTTGATATTCAGGTATGTTATTCCGGTAACAACCTGGCGTCTCAACAGAAAAGCCTTTGCAGCCGTTGGAGTTCTTATTGTTGGAATTTTAGCTTTTTATCAATCAACAATTTCGCAACATGTAATGAGCTTTGCAGAATACTCTAATTTAGCAAATGTGGCGGAAAGTGACAATTGGACCCAACTACGAAAAAATATTTGCCTTTCGGCCGATAAATATCCCCAAAACGGATTGTATCAATTTGAATGCAGCCAGACATCTGCAGAGATACTGTCAGAGCAGTTTCATGCTAATGGCTCAATAAATAAAGATGATTTAGCTGATGCAGTCCACTATCAGCGCGCTGGAATAAACAATAGCCCCTACTGGTCTGTTCAGGAAGCAAACTTAGCAGCATTATATTGGGTAGAAGGTGATCGGTCTCGTGCGTTAGTCCACATGCGGCAGGCCGTCGATTCAGCACCAATGTATGATTTGTTCTTAGTAAACTTAGGCTGGATGGAAGAAAGTGTTGGAAATCGAGATCTTGCGATCGAGTATTATAAACGAGCACTTCGGGTTAACCCAATGATCAACCAGAGTGCCTTTGCAGCGCAATCCAAGTTGCTAAATGTAGCGGCCGAGGACTTATTGGTGTGGGAAAATTCTGTAGGGTTATGGGATGAGTGGTATGGGGCTGCCCGACACGATAGGCCACAATATGATCGTAATTATTGGGGTGGTGTTATAGCATTGTCGACAGGGAGAAATAAGTTAGCTACTCAAAGATTCGAAAGTTATCTACAGGGGGTAGGCACTCCAGAAACTTACGTTTACACTAATATAGCTTATTTGTATATGATAGATGGCCAATCGGAGATCGCTTATAAAATTGCGAAGGACCTGGCTCTCCTTAATACAAATAATATTTATGGACTAGATACTCCTTCACTCTCTGTCGTAGCAACAATTTTGCGCAAAAACGGTGAAACAGATTTAGCATATGATTTAATGCTAAAGGCTTACCAGGAAGCTAGTG
>CAYOUV010000007.1:75762-77346 GCA_964407265.1 uncultured Anaerolineaceae bacterium
TTGTTATCATAAATTAATTTGTATCGCCTCGACTCCAATATGGATGTGACCAAGGAATTTGTATATCCATTACCATCCAAAATTCTAACCCCTTTAAACTGCGAAACATGAATGTAAAGGTAATTGAAGGGCTCTCCGTATTCGACGGCCCATTCTTCGAGGCACGCGTAGGTTGCCTGGATACAATTGGATAGTTGGTATGCTGCTTCCTTGCGGTATTCAATACTGGGTCCATCAAGCCACTCATTGCCCTGAATTGTGTTCATGCTACGGCTTTTGGTTAGGGCGGGAAACCATTCAGCGATAGCATCTTGGAACGGGTTTTGAATACCCGATAAGACTAGGAATTTGCTGCCAGAAGGCACGTTTTGTGCAATCCATTGCATAGAAGTTTTGTCAGCGGTAGAAATGCTTGTGGCTAGATAACTGCTATCATAAACAAGACCTCCAACCAGGGAATACAGTACGAAACCAACCAGGGTAAATTGTAAACCACGAGTCCTCATTATATAAATTGGCAAGTGTTTTGTATTAAAGGTTGCATTCTCGGTTTTTTTAACACCCTGATTCAAACAATAAAGTCTTGGGAGAATAAGATCAGCGATAGCAATCGAAGCCAGCATGCAGAGGGATAGGATTGAGATTGAGGCTCCGCTGCGAGGATCGATGATCCAGGGCGTGATGAGCCAAAGAGGAAGCAGGTATTTGCGTCTGAATAACTGCACGATCATCCCCAGAAAACCGAGAACGGCGATGAAGCTTATTAGAGGTTCTTCGCTTACAACAATAAACATGCCGATGAACGGAGCGAAAATGGAATGCTGACCCGCCTGAAAGGCATTTTGATAAATGCCGATTCCAAAGCGCGTCAGCATGAGTACCACCCAGGGCATGGTGAGGGCAATCGTCCCCAGACCCACAATCAGGGCATAAATTGTCTTCTTCTTCGTGCGACCTAAAATTAACCAAAATAGGAACGCTAGTCCAATTGTGTGTAAGGCGGCTTCCGGGTGGGTTAGAACGACGAGGATGCTAAACATTATTGTAAAGAAAATAAGCCGATTTCTTTTTGGTGCGTTGGTGAACAATTGGTAGAGGCAAAATAGCGTTAGGATCAGGAATAATTGTCCGAAAGAGCGTGTAATACCACCTCCCATAATGAACCAGGAGATTGCTCGCGGTATGAGTGCATAACTTAACATTGCAAGACTGGCTTTGAGGGGGGTTTTTAATATTAAAAGAGCAAGGAAATAAAACGCCGGAATAGTAGCAGTGGCAATAATTGCGGGCAGCCAGCGGAATGTCTCGATGAGCGGAAAATGCAATGCATCTGAAATCAGGCCCGTCACATAAAAGGCTAGTGGAGGGTACGCAAAGGGGATATTCACCCCGTTGTACAGAATGTAATCAGGGAGATGATAATGGTTAGCTCGTAACGCTTCCACCATAACATAAAATAGCCCCCCATCACCTACGGGAAATTGAATTGCGATGGTCGGAAGGAGCCTTAGACATGCACCCAGGCTCAGGCTAACGGCGAAGAATATAATACTTATCTTGGCATTTGAGGTTCTTAACCCGCTT
>CAYOUV010000008.1:0-74448 GCA_964407265.1 uncultured Anaerolineaceae bacterium
GGGGCACACTTCTCCCTAAGATCGGGCGGGGCTGCATGGGGAGTTCCATCACTCATCATCGCCGCCCTGGCCCTGTCACCCGGGCGCTTCCCGGAAGACAATGTTTAAATAAAAAGGTAACCATCTGTGAAATTCAGAATTCGCACCCGTCTGCTGCTGCACCGCATCGACCCCTCCACCATGTCGCTCATTCCCAGCAAGGTCGAGGTTGATGAAATTATGGACTTCGACCATGTGCCCTTCGCCAAGGAGATCCAGGAGGCATTCGAAAAACATCCCGAGTACCGCATGCACATCATCGGCTGGCCGGATCCGATCGATATCGAGCCGGTCCAGGCTGAAGACGAAGAAGTTTGAGCTGGAAATGGTTTATGAAAACCAGAAGCGCAAGAGGAGTGGTGAGTACTCTCCGACCAGCAGGCGCGCGAGCATTTTATATGGTTCTCGGAATTGCTGTCACAGTTTTCGGATTCTTGATTGCATTAAATTTTATCGGCAAGATTCAATAAATGGTCGCCTAACAAAGCGTACCCCTTCACTGCTTCGCAGTGCGCCCCTGCGGGACACTGCGTGAGGGCGAACGGCTGGACATTCACCCAGCAAAGTTCACCTTTGGGGAAGATACCGCAAACCGTTGGGCATTAAATCCACACGGAGTGATATGAGTACAGTTGAAGAAATCGCACAAGAGATGCTGCTCTATGGCAGTTTTCCGAAAATTCAACATGCGCAAACAGCAATGCGCAAAGACCTGATTAACACCTGGAATATCCCGGAAGGATCCACCGTCTTGGAGATCGGATGTGGACAGGGTGATCTAACCGCCGTCCTTGCCGATGCTGTTGGACCGCATGGCCGCGTCCTCGCGATTGATCCGGCTGGGCCAACTTATGGTGATCCAGTCAGCATCGGCGACTCAACAAGGCATCTGGCAAAAGGACGATATGCTGACATTGTGGAGTTCAAACTGAACTGTGATGTGCTTGGTGAATCAAGTTCCCTGCTGCAAGGAAAGTCGTTTGATTATGTTGTGCTGGCCCACTGTTCCTGGTACTTTGATTCGCCAGTAGCCCTAAGTGAGATGTTGACAGCGGCACATGATTGGGCTCCCATTCTGTGCATCTCAGACTGGAACCTTTGCGCTGATGATCCAGAGCAGTTTGCACATATGCTGGCAGTGCTCCTTCATGGACTGGTTGAGGCATATCACTCTGGTAGTGACGCAAACGTTCGGAGTCCATATGCGCTTCCTTGGCTCAAAGAGCTTTTGTCAGAGTGTGGTTGGCATGAAGAAGTTTGCACCTCCATCGAGTGCGGTGAGTTGCTTGACGGATTATGGGAGATAGACTCCTGTTTGGGTGAGATAGATGAGCGCGCATCCCAGTTGCCAATCCCCAGTCGTGTCCGCTCACTTGTGAGGCATGCCAATACCGCTCTGGAAGAAGTTGCAGGTCGTTTTGGCAAGAAGACCTTGTCGTCATTTGCCATAAGGGCGAGGTCTTGATTAGAGAGCCCAACAAGAAGGAATAAACATGAAAACAATCGGTCTAATTGGCGGCATGAGTTGGGAATCATCCATTGCGTATTATCGCATTATCAATGAGACAGCCAAAGCAAAACTCGGCGGACTTCATTCGGCGAAAAGCCTGATGGTTTCAGTTGATTTTGCGGAGATAGAAATTCTACAGCGCCAAGACAGGTGGGTGGAAGCCGCTAAAATATTGGTTGCCGCAGCAAAAAACCTGGAAAACGGCGGCGCGGATTTTATTATCCTTTGCACAAACACCATGCACAAGCTAGCAGATGATATTCAAGCCAATATCAAAATTCCGTTCCTACACATCGCAGACGCAACGGCTCAACTGGTCAAAGATTCGGGAATCCAAAAGATAGGGTTGTTGGGCACGCGCTTTACGATGGAAGAAGAATTCTACAAGGGCAGGCTTTCGCAGAAATATGGTTTGAATGTAAGTATTCCAAATGCTCAAGAGCGCGAGATTGTTCATCGGGTCATCTATGACGAGTTGGTTGTAGGCAAGATAGAACAACATTCCAAAAAGCAGTACATTGATATTATCGAGCAAATGGTCAGTCAGGGCGCAGAAGGCGTTATTTTGGGTTGTACAGAAATTGGTCTGCTTGTTCATCAAGAAGACAGTCGCGTTCCTCTATTTGACACGACCAGGATTCATGCTGAAGCAGCAGTCGCGTATGCATTGGAATAGTAGCGACGACGGCAGTGCAGTCAGGCGGCAAGCGACCACCTGCTCTGCACCAGGTAGATCCCGGGGATATTCCGCAAAATTCCCAGAATCCTTACAAAATTCTTATCTAAAGCGCTTGCTATCTGGCATGATTTATAGTAATATAAGAGCGACGGACGTTTGGGTGCCCCCCTCACCCAGGCGTCTGTCGTTTAAAAAACTATTCCACCCCCGCATGGTTTCCTGAACCGCAAAGGTGAGCGCGTAAACGCGAACTGCAATTCCAATATTTCCGTCTATATCCAGCACCTGAGCGCTGGGCTATAATTCAGCCCGTCGCTCATTTCTTTTAAGGAGGAATTCCCCATGCCGCTCGACCTGACCGCCATCCGCAACCAATTCCCGGCCCTGGACCGGCCCGCGGTGTTCTTCGACAACCCGGGCGGGACCCAGATCTGCAAACCTTCCCTGGAGCGCATTCAGCGCTACCTGGTGGAATGCAACGCCAACCACGAGGGCGCCTTCGCCACCAGCCAGGCCTCGGATGCCATCCTGGATCAGACCCACCAGGCCATGGCGGATTTCTACAACGCCGCCAGCCCGCAGGAGATCGTCTTCGGCAACAACATGACCAGCCTGACCCTGCACATCAGCCGCTCGCTTTCCCGCGAGTGGGCGGCGGGGGACGAGATCGTGGTGACGCGCCTGGACCACGACGCCAACGTCACACCCTGGATCCTGGCGGCCCAGGATCGGGGCGTCAAGGTCAACTGGGTCGATTTCGACGTGGAAGACGGCACGCTGCGGCTGGACGATTTGCAAAAAGCGCTGGCGCGCAAACCGCGCCTGCTGGCGGTCGGTTATGCCTCCAACTCGCTGGGGACGATCAACCCGGTCGGGGAGATCGTCAAGCTGGCACACCAGGTCGGGACGCTGGTCTATGTCGACGCGGTGCAGTACGCCCCGCACGGCCCGATCGACGTGCAGAAGCTGGGCTGCGATTTCCTGGTCTCCTCCAGTTACAAATTCTTCGGTCCGCACGCCGGTATCCTCTACGGGCAGCGCGATCTGCTGGAGGAGCTGTTCGCCTACAAAGTCCGCCCGGCGACCAACAGCCTGCCCGGCAAATTCGAGACCGGCACCCAGAACCACGAGGGCATTGCCGGGGTATTAGGCGCGGTCGAATACTTCGAATGGGTCGGGGAACAGTTCGGGGGAGAGCAGGCCGAAGGTCTGCGGGAAGCCGGATACAGCGGACGGCGCCTGCGGCTTAAGCAGGCCATGTCAGCTACCCGCGCCTACGAGTTCGAACTCAGCCGGGCCCTGCTGGCAGCGCTGGAGGCGGTGCCCGGGCTGCGGCTTTACGGCCTGACCGATCCGCGCCGGCTGGACGAGCGCGTGGCCACCTTCTCCTTCCGGCTGAAAGACCTGCATCCGCGCGCCGTGGCCGAGCAGCTGGCGCAGGCGGACATCTACGTCTGGGACGGTAACTACTACGCCATCAATGTCACCGAGCGGCTTGGGCTGGAAGAGAGCGGCGGCATGGTGCGCGTCGGCGCCACGCATTACAACACCCTGGAAGAAGTGGAGAAATTAAAGGAAGCGCTGATCAAGATCAGCGCAGGGTGAGGATAGGTTAAGCCTGGGAAGGCAATCGAAACGAGGGCTTACCAGACCATCCCGCCCAGGAAGGCCGCTACTTCGGGGTCGGCCGGGGCCTTGGAGATCTGCTCCGGCTGCCCGTGCTGCCTGAGCTGCCCGCCCAGGAAGATGGCCACCCGGTCCGCCAGGTGCGCAGCCTCGTCCAAGTTGTGAGTGACGAAGACGGTCGTGACCTGCCCCTCGCGCAGCAGGCGGCTCAGGTCATCGACCAGGCGCAGGCGCGTGGGCGGGTCGAGCGCGGAGAAGGGCTCGTCCAGCAGCAACAGCTGCGGCTCGAGGGCCAGCGCCCGGGCCAGGCTGACGCGCTGGGCCTCGCCGCCCGAAAGCTCCGGCGCGCGGCGTTTTTCCAGATGGGGGATACCCAGGCGCTCCAACCAGAGCGGCACACGCCGCCGGATTTCGTACTTGTCGATGCCCCGAAAGCGCAGCCCGGCAGCCACGTTGTCGAAGACGGACGTATCGAACAGCAGCGGGTCCTGCATCACCAGCGCGATGCGGCGCCGGTAGTCCGTATCAGACTCAGCCGCAGCCGGCTGGCCGTCGAACAAAATCCTTCCGCGCTGCGGGGGCAGCAAACGCCCCAGCGCCAGCAGGAGCGTACTCTTGCCCGCGCCGTTCGGCCCAACCACAGCCAGGATTTCCCCTTTTTCAACCTTCAGATCAGCCAATTGCAGGGCAGGCAGACCGCCGCGCACGACCAGCAAATCCCGGACCTCGATCAGGGTGCTCACCGGCGTGCGCCTCGCTGCTGGATCCAGGTCAGGGCCCAGTTGACCAGGAAGGTGATGGCCAGCAGGAAAATACCCAGGCCAATCGCGATGTCGAAGTTGCCCTTGCCGGTCTCGAGCACGATGGCGGTGGTCAGCACGCGCGTCTGGTAGCGGATGTTGCCGCCGACCATCATGGAGGCCCCGACTTCCGAGATGACCGAGCCGAAGCCGGCCATCAAGGCCGCCAGCAGGGGCAGGCGCGCTTCGCGCCACAGCATCCAGACCATCTGCCCGCGCGAGGCGCCCAGCCCGTAGAGCTGCAGGCGCAGGCGCGGGTCGAGGGCCTGCAGCGCGGCCGCGGTCAGGCCGGTCACCACCGGGGCAGAAATGATCGTCTGGGCGATGATGATGGCCGCCGGGGTATAGATCAGGTGCAGATCCCCCAGCGGACCGGAGCGCCACAACGTCAAGGCCACGACCAGGCCGACCACCACCGGCGGCAGGCCCATGCCAGTGTTGACCAGGCTGAGCAGGAGCGAGCGTCCGCGGAATTTCGCCAGGGCCAGCAGGGTGCCGAACGGCAGGCCCAGCAGCAGGCTGATGCCGGTGGCCAGCCCCGAGATTTGCAGCGACAGGATGGTGATCTGGAAGACTTCGGCGTCGAAGATCATGCGGGAATCCGCAGGGGCGGGCTGGATCCCCGCCCCTGTTTTATTTTTTTAAAGGCCCAGGTCGGCGTCGGTCTTGTCCGCATCCGGGAAGAAGAGCGGCTGGCCGAACTTATCCACCCCGAACTGGCTGATGACCTGCTGGGTCTCCGGGCTGGTGATGAATTTGGCAAAGGCGATGGCCCCGTCGTAATTGGTCTTGGGCCACTTGTCCGGGTTGACGGTGATGACGTGGTAGACGTTCAAGAGCGAGGGGTCGCCCTCGACCAAAATATCCAGGGACAGGTTCTGTTTGGTAGCCAGGTAGGTCGAGCGGTCGGTCATGATATAGGCTGCCTTTTCCGAGGCCACCGTCAGCGAAGCGCCCATGCCCTGGCCGGTCTCGACGTACCAGGCCTGCCCTTTGGGATCGAGGCCGGTCTTCCCCCAGATAGCCAATTCGGCCTTGTTGGTACCCGAGTCATCACCGCGCGAGATGAAGGTTGCGCCCTTGGCAGCAATCGCCTTATAGGCGTCTTCCACCGGCAGACCTTTGATCCCGGCCGGGTCGGCGGCCGGGCCGACGATGACGAAGTCATTGTGCATGACCAGCATGCGGTCCTTGCCCCAGCCGGCATCCATCAGCGTTTTTTCAGCGGCGGGGGCATGCACCAGCAGCACGTCGGCGTTGCCTTCCTCGGCCATCTTGAGCGCCGCGCCGGTACCGACCGCCACGGTCTTGACTGTGTAGCCGGTCTGCTGCTCGAACATGGGTACCAGCACGTCCAGCAGACCGGAATCCTGGGTGGAGGTGGTGGTCGCCAGGATCAGGTTCGGGTTGGCTGGCGCAGGCAGGCTGGCAGGCGCCGGGGTGGCGGCCGCTCCGCAGGCGGAGAGCAGCAGGCTGAGTGCGGCCAGCAGGGTCAGGGTCAGTGTCAAGCGTTTCATTCTTCAACTCCTTCAGGACAAAAGTGTGATTTGCTCACCGCTATGGGCGGTGGTGTAACCAGTCAGGGAGAGCGCGCTGCGCCGGAAGGCGGCGCTCTGCAGGTAATCCAGCAGCGGTGCCAGGGCAGCCTGGTTTTCGCGCGGCAGGACCAGGTCGTAGCGTTCCTCGAAGAGCGGGATGAAGTCCAGGCCCGCCTGGTGGGCGGCTGCCTGCAAGCCGAGCGCCGCGTCCGCCTCGCCGCTGGCCACGGCCCCGGCGCAGGCGGTGTGGGTCGAAACAACGCGCTCGTAGCCGGCGATGCTTTCGGCTGGCATGCCCAGACGCCGCAGTTCGGTATCGAACCACAGGCGCGTCCCGGAGCCGGGATTGCGGTTGACGAAGCGCAGGCCAGCCCGGGCCAGGTCTGCCAGGCCGTGAACACCCTTTGGGTTGCCCGGTGCAAGTATCAGCCCCTGGATGCGGTGCGCCAGGGTGACCAATTCCATGTCGCGATCGGGGAAGATGTGGCGCACGAAGGGCAGGTTGTATTCGCCGCCGGGGTCCAGCAGGTGCGCGCCGCTGACCTGGCACAGCCCCTGGCGCAGGTTGACCAGGCCGTCCAGCGAGCCGACCGGCAGGGTCAGCAGGTGGGCGTGCTTTTCCAGATGCACGGCAGCCGCTTCCAGCGCCAGGTCGTGGCTGCCCGAGAAGATCAGTGCGGGTTTGCCGCTTTGCGGCAGGAGGAGGCCCTGCAGGAGAATAGCGCCCGCCCTGGCGCGATAGAACTTTTCGGTCACTTTGCCCGTCGTCCGAACTTCGGTCAGTTCGACCAACTGCGCAGCTTCCAGCCTCTGGAGATGGTGACGCACCCAGGCCGGGGATTGGCCCAGAACCCGGGCCAGGTCTGTCAGGGTGGCGGGCCTGTCCATCAGCAAACGCAGGATCGCCATCCGGCGTGAGTCCGACAGCAGCTTGATCTGATCCAGCGCGTGTATTCGTTCGACTTTATCCATATCAATTAAGGAAAAACTTATTCGATATTCTATCACAAACGCCGGCCGGCCAAAAGCGCCGCCGGCGAGCGTTCTTAATATTCCCATAAAGAACACTTAAGGACGCTCTGCCGCAGGTTGCCGATAATGAATGGGCACGCAAATCACAACGCTGAAGGAGGTGCATACAGAATTGACGTGATTTAGCAAACGTAAGCCAAATACTAGCTTACATCCCAAACTAGAACCTTGTGGCACTTGCCATTCAACAAGGCTGAAAACACTATTGTTAGGAGAAGAGAAAATGCTTAAGTCCAAGTTTATCGTTGCAAGTATCGTACTGACACTCGTATTAACCGCCTGCGGGGCTCCCGCTACACCGACGGTCGCACCAGCCACACAGGCTCCGACCATGGCAGCGACCGAAGCTCCGACCATGGCAGCGACCGAAGCGCCCGCTACCCAGGCGCCGACTGGCGGCAAAATCGCTTTGCTGCTGCCCGAGACCAAGACAACGCGTTATGAGACGGCCGACAAGCCCGACTTCGAAGCCAAGATGCAGGAGCTTTGTCCGGATTGCCAGATCATCTACAGCAACGCCAACCAGGACGCCACCCAGCAGCTCTCGCAGGCTGAAGCGGCTTTGACCAACGGCGCCCAGGTGCTGGTGCTCGACCCGGTCGACTCGGCTGCCGCAGCCACGATCGCCGACAAGGCCAAGGCGCAGGGTGTTCCGGTCATCGCTTACGACCGCCTGATCCTTAACTCGGACGGCGTCAGCTATTACATTTCGTTCGACAACCAGGAAGTTGGCAAGCTCCAGGCGCAGAGTCTGGTCGACAAATTGACCCAGATGGGCATTCAGAATCCGTCCATCGTGATGATCAACGGCTCGCCGACCGACAACAACGCCTCGCTGTTCAAGGCAGGCGCCCACAGCGTCTTCGACCCGCTGGTGCAGGCCGGTAAGTTAACCATTGCCAAAGAATACGATACGCCCGATTGGAGCCCGGATCAGGCCCAGACCGAAATGCAGCAAGCGCTGACCGCTCTGGGTAACAAAGTGGACGGCGTTTACGCTGCCAACGATGGGACCGCCAGCGGCGCGATCGCGGCCATGAAAGCTGCCGGTCTCAACCCGCTGCCTCCGATCACCGGACAGGACGCGGAACTGGCAGGCATCCAGCGCATTTTGGCTGGCGAGCAGTATATGACCGTCTACAAGGCCATCAAACCTGAGGCGGACGCTGCTGCACAACTGGCTTACGACCTGCTGACCAACACCAGCGTCCCGGCTGACATGACCAACGGCAAGACCGTCAATAACGGCACGATCGACGTGCCTTCCGTGCTGCTGACCCCGATCGCGGTCACCAAGGACAACATCAAAGACACCGTGGTCAAGGACGGCTTCTGGACAGTCCAGCAGATCTGCACGGCGGATTACGCCGCTGCCTGCACGGCGGCTGGCCTGCAATAAGCTTATAATATTTAGCAAAACTAACGGAGAGCATCCGGGCGAAATTTGCCCGGCTGCTCTCTAACTTGGGAGAGTAGCATGGATGATCATAAAAAATCGCCGATCCTGGAACTGAAGAAAATCAGCAAACGATTTGGAGCTGTACAGGCTCTTTCGGAAGTCGATTTTGAAGTCTATCCAGGCGAAGTGGTCGGGTTGGTCGGCGACAACGGGGCGGGAAAATCCACATTGGTCAAGGTAATCGCAGGTACTTATCAGCCCGACTCCGGGCAATATATTTTTAATGGACAGGAAGTTTCGGTCAACAACCCACATCAGGCCAATATGCTTGGGATTCAAACCGTCTATCAGGATTTGGCCTTGTGCGACAATTTGGATGTGGTCGCCAACCTTTATCTGGGCCGGGAGGAAACGCAACCCGTTATCCCTGGTCTTTTTAATTCAATCGACGAGATCACCATGGAGCAAAGGGCGCTGCACTTCATCGAGGATTTGCATGTCAACATCCCATCTATCCGTTCGCGGATCGCGACCCTGTCCGGCGGCCAGCGGCAATCCGTCGCTGTCGCCCGGGCTGTGATGTGGAATTCGAAAGTAGTGCTGTTGGATGAACCCACGGCAGCCCTGGGCGTGGAACAAACCCAGCAGGTCAAGGAACTGATCGTCCGCCTGCGGGAACAAGGCCTGGGCGTGGTTGTGATCAGCCACAATCTGGTGGATATTTTCGACGTCTCCGACCGGATCATCGTCCTGCGGCTTGGGAAGAGCGTTGCAAAGTTTCAAACGCATGTGTCGAACCCCGAGCAGGTGGTGTCGGCAATTACAGGTGCAGTGTTTGGGGCTACCGAAAACGAAGCGAAAAACTAACAGGGAAGGGAATTTATCAACATGAAGCATGAAATCCAGGATAGCAATTCATCCAGCGCCAGGGGATTGGTCAACGGCCTGACCCAGAGACTGCTGCACGGGGATATCGGCTCGCTGCCAGTTTTACTGGGCCTGGTCCTGATTGCCATTGTTTTTCAAATTGCGAATCCCAATTTTCTGACCCCGCTAAATCTAACCAACCTGTTGGTACAAATAGCCGCTGTTGGCAGCATTGCCGTAGGCGTGGTGCTGGTGCTCTTGATCGGGGAGATCGATCTTTCAATCGGCTCAGTCAGCGGGTTGACGGCCGCCATCATGGCGGTGATATCAGTCAAACTCGGACTGCCGGGCTGGCTGGCCATCCTGGCCGGGATTGTCTCCGGGGCTGCCATCGGCCTGATCCACGGCTGGTGGGTCGCCAAGCTGCATGTGCCATCTTTCGTGGTGACGCTGGCTGGATTCCTGGGCTGGCAGGGTGCGCTGTTGTATGTCCTGGGCAATACCGGTACGATCAACCTTTCGGACCCTTTGATCATCGGAATTTCGAACAGCCGTCTGCCAGTGATCGCAGGCTGGGTGATTGGCGTGGTATTCATTATTGGATATGCATTCACCCTGTTCCGTGAGCGGGCTCAACGGGCGCGGATCGGTGTGCCAAACCAGGCGGTGGCTTTGGTGATCGGGCGGATCGTGTTGATCGCGGCTGTGATTCTGGCAGCCATTGGTATGATGAGTGTCGATCGCAATCCGAGTCGAACCGTCCCGATCATGGGCGTTCCTTCCGCAGTCCTCTTCCTGATCGGTTTCATCATCATCTTTGACTACCTGACGCGCAAGACAAAATTTGGACGCTACATCTATGCCGTCGGCGGTAATGCTGAAGCCGCCCGGCGCGCGGGCATCAACGTGGACCGCATCAAGATCGTGGTCTTCATCCTGAGTTCGGCCCTGGCAGCCTGCGGCGGTATCCTGGCCGGATCGCGGCTGTATGCCGTCAACCAGTCCTCGGGCGGCGGCGACGTGCTGTTGAACGCCATCGCGGCGGCGGTCATCGGCGGCACCAGCCTGTTCGGCGGACGCGGCAACGTCTGGTCGGCCCTGCTGGGCGCACTGGTGATCGGCTCGATCGCCAACGGCATGGACTTACTGGCCTTCACTTCCTCCATCCGTTTCATGGTGACCGGCGCGGTCCTGCTGATCGCCGTCACCCTGGACGCCTACACCCGCTCGCGCCGTGAATTGACCGGCAGTTCTTGATCCAGCCTCCAATCGTGAAATCTTGCGGCAACACTTTGTTTTCTGTATACTGGAATTACAGAGTGCTGCGAAAATAAATGAACCTGAATCCGGTTTAGAAAGACAATTCTTAAAAATGAGGCTCGGAAAAATATGCAAGAAGCAGTAGGAGCGGGTAAGGAGGTGTAAGGTGTTTAACAACATTTTGCTGGGTGTGGACGGTTCCGAGCATGCCCTGCGGGCTGCTCAAACGGCGGGCAATCTGGCACGCGCGATGAAATCCAAAACTCTGCGCGTTGTTGTGGCTTTCGAATTTATTCCGCCCTATCTTGGGGAACCCAACCTGCAAACAGTGATTGCTGCCCGCATGAACGATGCTGAGGATATATTGCAAAATGCGCTGAAAGCGCTGGGAGAGATTCCTGGTGAAGTTCACACAGAAGTACTGGAAGGGTCTCCTGCGGAAGCCATCCTGGATGTAGCCGGCACGCGCCAGATTGACCTGATCGTGATGGGTTCACGCGGATTGGGCCAGTTAAGCGGCCTGTTACTGGGCAGCCAGAGCCAAAAGGTGGTGCAACACGCCAAGTGCCCGGTGCTGATCGTCAAGTAGCCAGGTCCCTGGCACGACGTTCAGCTTGTTTAAACTCTTGGGGGGTATTGAGATTCCAAAAAGTCAGACCGTCCGGATCAAACCGTCCGATCTCCTCCGGCTCCAACTGGTGCACGCGTACCTGCGGAAACCAGGAGATGACTTTCCACTGTTCAGCTTGCATGGCTGCCCGGATGGCCGGCAGGCACGCGTCGCGCCGGTAGACAGCGTGTAAGGGTTCCAAGCCATGCGCTGTGGAGGGGATGACGACGTCCACGCGGGTTTCGATCATCAGGTCGCGGGCAAAGGCCAGCAGGTCCGGGTTGGCAAAAGGCATATCGCAGGCCACCACGGCCACCAGCGGATAACTGGCAGCACTCAAGGCTGTGAACAAGCCCCCCAGGGCACCGCCGCCCGGCTGGAGGTCCGGGAAGAGCGGCCGGCCGAGGAAGCGATAAGCCTCCGGGTGATTGGTGGTGACGATCAATTCATCCGCAATCGGGGCCAGGCGCTCTGCCACGCGCTGGATCAGCGGGCGTCCCAAAAATGGCATCAGGGCTTTGTCCTGCCCCATGCGCCGCGATTCACCTCCGGCCTGGATGACCAAACTAAGCATCAATTTATTCCGGGGCACTGACAAGGGGTACTTCCACACTTTTGAGCAAACCCTGCAACACATTTTCAGTGGTCTCGCCAGCCAGGGCATTCTCCGGGTTGACCAGCATGCGGTGTGCCAGGCAGGCCCCTGCCACATGCTTGACGTCATCCGGAATGACGAAGTCCCGTCCGCGCAAGACGGCGTGGGCCTGAGCAGCGTGAAACAGGGCCAAACTGCCGCGCGGGCTGGCTCCCAGCCCCAGAGCCGGGTGAGCGCGGGTGGCATGCACCAGGTTCAGGATGTAGCGCCTGACGCTTTCGACCACGCTCACCTGCCGGACCTGATGTTGAAGTGCAGGCAACCGGTTCCCATCAACAGCCTGCTCAAGCGTTTCAATCGGATGAACAACCTGCTGCATCCGCAGCATGGAATCCTCATCGGCGAAAGCCGGATAGCCAAGACTCAGGCGCATCAGGAAGCGGTCCAATTGGGCTTCGGGAAGGGGGAAGGTGCCTTCGAACTCGATTGGGTTTTGGGTCGCCAGCACCAGGAACGGGTTGGGCAACGGGTAAGTCAACCCATCCGCGCTGACCTGGCCTTCACCCATCGCCTCCAGCAAAGCACTCTGGGTGCGGGGGGTGGCACGGTTGATCTCGTCGGCCAGCAGGATGTTGCTAAAGGCCGGTCCCGGCCTGAACTCGAACTCACGCGTCTTCTGGTTGAAGACCGAGACTCCGGTCACGTCGCTGGGCAAAAGATCAGGCGTACATTGGACGCGCTTGAATTCCAACCCGGTCGTGATGGCAATGGCGCGAGCCAGCATCGTCTTACCAGTCCCGGGGGCGTCCTCGATCAACACGTGCCCTTCGCACAGCAATGAGATCAAAACCATCTCAATCACCGCGCGTTTGCCGACGATGACCTGCTCGATGTTTTCAATCAGGGTCCTGGCAAAATCCCGGACTTCCTGCACAGCCTTTTGACTGTCTTTTTTGTCTGCTGCCATTCAATTTACTCCTGGTATCCGGTTTCTTTTCTAAAACGGACGAGGAACGCGTTCAAACTCTGTAACATCCATAACCAGCGCAGCCGCCAACGCAGTACCCGCCACTGGCGCAAGAGAGGAATATCCCCCGGCGGGACCGGGCTATAGCTGGTACGCACGATGCCATCCATGATGGCCCCTATCTCCAGGACCAGTTGCTCACCAAACGTCCGGCGGCCACCCCGCTCAGCCAACTTTCGCAAGCGGGCACTCAAGGAGGCAGCATATTCGAATGGCGTTTCGCCCGGTTGAGGCGTTACAGACAGGCGCCTACCATACCAACAGATGCGACGGTAGACCTCGGCCGCGGCCAGGGGTCGTGGAAGCCGCCGCAAGCGAAATTCTTTGAGAGCCGTCCAGGCTGCGCCCAGCAGGCCTGCCAGCAGCAACCCAAGCGAGAGCAAAGTCCGAAGCAAAGGTTGGAAGCCGGGAGCCAAAGCATCCGTTGGGGTTGAAGCCAGTCCAGGGGTCGTCGTTTCGGGGGGAGTCGTCCCTGCCCGTTCCAGCACAGGGCGTGAGGCGGTCGGTTCGAAAGTCACCCAGCCGATTTCAGGAAAATAGACTTCGACCCACGAGTGCGCGTCCGCTTCGGTGACCACAAAGCGTTTCGCATTCAAATTATACACACCAGTTGCATAGCCGATAACCAGCCGCGCCGGAATCCCGGCTGCCCGGGCCAGCACGACCATTGACGAGGCGTAGTAGTCGCAATAACCTTTTTTCAGGTCAAACAGGAAGTAGTCGACCACGTCCCGGTTCATGGGAGGTCGGGAAACATCCAGCGTATACGGGAAGGTACGCAGGTAGCTTTGAATAGCGCGTGCCCGGTCATAGGGTGTCGGCTCAGTAGCGGTCAGTTCGATGGCCAGCGCCCTGACCCGGTCCGGCACTTCCGCTGGAAGGGCCAGGTAACGCTGTCTGACCCAATCCGGATATTGCTGGCCGGCAGCGCGTAAAATATCTTCGTCGACATTCGGGATCAGTGACTCCACATCATAGGGAGCTGAACTCTCAACCCGAATCCCAAACAGATCCCCGCTCGAACGCCAAGCCGCCTCGCTCTGGAGGTTGACCGTTATTGGCTCTCCAGCCGCATAGGCGACTCCTCCCAGGTTCTCCACCGGGCGCACCTGCTGCTGGACCACGACCTGGTGCAGGAAATGCTCCGTTTGCAGGGACTGGCCTGGTCCAATCGTGCTTTGCTCGGTGCTGCCCGAACGCCAACCGTTCCCGGTATATTCGTCATAGGTGAAGGCGCGCCAGTATAAGGGTAGTGGTCCCCCGCCCAGTGACAGGGAAGCCAGATTACGAACCGATACCGTCATCACCACCCGTTGAGACAACTCCGGCCCGGCTCCGATCAGATGGTCTTCCGGCAGGCCGGGACTGCGAACCGCTGTGAAAACATCCGGTGAGACGGTTTCAGCGGGGGTAATCCCAAGCGAATTTGCCAGGCTGTCATCCTGCTGTGGCGACGGTTCTCTTAACCTGTCGATCCAATTCTGAATGCGCTGGACAGAAAGCGACGACGCAAAAGCCGAAAACAGCACCAGCGCAACAGTGACCAGCAGGGCGGTAAATACGATCTGGCGTCCCTTCTCAAGGGGAAAAGCCACCTGCGCCGCATTCCAGAGCTGTTGGCGCCGGCCTTGTTGAACGACTGCCAGAAGCAGCAAAAGCGAACCAAGCATCAAATAGACCACAAATGACATACGCCATCCATAGGCGAGGGTCCCAACACTCAACAAGACCGCGGGCAAAGCCGCCAACAACGCATTCCGGCGTGCCTCGACGACCCAGCCGGCCCAGGCCGCTCCGAGCCAGACCAGCGCATTCCACACCAGTGCCGCGGCTACCGGATCAAAAGTCGGCTGACCAGACACCAGGGCTGCCAGCCAAACCCGGACTCGCATCATCACGATCCCCGTCGCGGCAGAAAGTTCCTGCAACAAACCGGCCAGCGGAGACAAGTCGACCCGGCCACCCTTGAGAGAAATCCAGGTGCCAGGCGGCATGTGGACGAACGCACTCGCTGCTTCCATAACCTTCCCGATCATACCGCCGGGAAAAAGCAGGACGTAGAGCAGCCCAACCAGGACAACAGCCAGGACCGTCCGCCAGAGTGGTTGGCGAAAGATCGCCAATGCCCAACCGATCAACAAACCCAAAAGCAGACTGCGCCAGAGCGCGCCCCAATCCTGTCCAGCCAACGTGATCGTTATCCCCACAATAGCGGCCGTCCACAGAATCAAAAGCAGGCCCAGGGCAACCAGTGTTTCCCCCCGCTTGGCACGTGCGAACGCCTCCGAGAGGTTGTGATTCAGTCCATGTGCTGCCATGCGGCCCTCTCGTTTTGTAGATAACGCTTCCCGCTCTCAACTCCCACAAGCGGGGCCTGCGTATCCCTGTTCAGCGGGGTGTAAGCTTGTTCCAGCAAAGACCTGGGCATACGTCTAAAAGGGATGCTGCTGCGGGCCAGCGTGCTGGCAAGCGCTGTCTGGTTTGCGCGACTGCCGAATTCAGCCGGGTCGACCAACAACGTCAACATATTGTTGCCGTGATGATTTCGTCCCGCAACTGCCACCCAGGTCAGGTCGGTACTGGGCGTGATAAAAATCTTGGCCGCAGTTTGGAGCGGCCCCCCCAGGGATATCAACGCAGCCAGGGAGCGGTCGCCTGCCTCAGCCATGGCCAAAGCCTGCATGATCCGCCAGCGATGGGCCGGGTCTGAACGCGGCTCCAACCAGACCAATTTTGGCCCGACCATCGCCAACCCGACGCGGCGATGCTCTTTCATGCCCCGCATGACCAGAGAGGCCGCCAATACAATCGAGAGTTCCAGGGTCGAGTCCTGGCCCGTCCCGGCCTGGACGGCGGCCTCAAGATCGACGAAAATCCACCAATCGGAAGAACTGTCCGCCTCGAGTTGCCTGACGATCAAGGCATCGTTATGAGCCGAGGCGCGCCAATGAATCCGCCTGAGGCTATCCCCCGCAATGTAATTGCGAACCCCGGCATCGCTGATCTCCCGTTCGAGGGCACCCCGCTGCCGCCGCCGGTCACCATTCCAGCCCCCGGGGGCCAGCCTGAGCTGAGTCAAAGGGAGGTGCGGAGGCGTGACCAGGATGCTGCTGGAATGCTGGTCGTGCAGGGTCAGGCTGTAGATTCCGAACGGATCGCCGGTACGCAAACGGGTGGGTCCGAGCGTGTAGAAACCGCGTCGGTTGAAAAGATGAACCAGATGCCGTCTGCGAGTGGTCTGCGGCGCGACATCTGAGACCAGCCGGAGTGGGGTTTCCAGCCTGTCAGCCTCGTCCACGATTTCGACCCACAGAGCAGGCAGGCGGCTTGTATTAATCACTTTTAATTCTTCGGGCACCGAATCGCCTACTGTAGCCCAGGCAAGATGGATCTTGCGTTCAAGGCGCAGTCCGCGTTCCAGAGAACGAATCCACAACACGGCCAAGAGCCATACGCCAGCCATACCGATCAGGAACACCAGCCAGCCGCGGTAGCCCGTCAGGCCATACAATCCGGCCAGAACACCAACGAATACCGGCAGGAGTCGCGCATTGAGTCGACGCTCGGTTTTGGGTTGCGTATGCTTAAGCTGTTTATTGCTCATCTTATCTCGATAACTATACTGGTAAAGAAAGCGCTTCGCAGGAGGCCAGATTATGGGGAAACAGTGACGAGGTGTTCGAATGTCGATCCGTATATCGATTATCAGACAGGGTGTATTATATATGCAGACAAACCTTACTGGCAAAAGAATGTAAGGGAAAGTGAGGTGCCTATGGCAACACCGGCCAAAGCTTTAGACGACTTAACTGTTGAAGGTGAACTCTTCGAATCACGACCGGACGGTTCCGTGCGCTGCTACGCCTGCGGCCACCGCTGCCTGATCCGGCCGGGGCGACGCGGCATCTGTCAGGTGCGCTTCAACGCAGGCGGCAAGCTGCGTGTGCCGTGGGGATATGTGGCTGCCTTGCAAAGCGACCCAATCGAAAAGAAACCTTTTTTCCACGTCATGACCGGCACCAACGCACTGACGTTTGGCATGCTGGGCTGTGACTTTCACTGCGGCTATTGCCAGAACTGGCTGACCTCACAGACCTTACGCGACCCGAACTCGGACGCCTCGGTCAATTTGATTCGGCGCCTCTCGCCGGAGCAGATGGTAGGACTGGCTCTCCGTACCAATGCTTCAGTGATCGCATCCTCTTATAACGAACCGCTGATCACCAGCGAGTGGGCGGTCGCCATCTTCAAGCAGGCCAAACAAGCCGGGCTGAAATGCGTTTACGTCTCCAACGGGAACAATACGCCCGAAGTGATGGATTATCTGCGCCCGTATCTCTCGGCTTACAAAGTCGACCTGAAATCAATGAACGATAAAAACTACCGTACGCTGGGCGGGGTGCTGCAGAACACGCTGGATGGCATCAAACGCGCCCACGACCTGGGCTTATGGGTGGAAGTGGTGACACTGGTGGTCCCGGGTTTCAACGACAGCAACGAAGAGTTATGGGAGGCTGCCCGCTTCCTGGCAAGCGTCTCCCCAGACATCCCCTGGCACGTAACTGCCTTCCACAAAGATTATAAGATGACCGATCCGGACAATACCCCCATCCAGACGCTGCTGCGCGCCTCCGAGATCGGCCGCGAAGCTGGCCTGCGTTACGTCTATGCCGGCAACCTGCCTGGACGGGTGGAGGAGTATGAGGATACGGTATGCCCCAACTGCAATCGACATCTCATCCGCCGCAGGGGATATGTCATCCTGGAATACAATCTCACCGCTGCAGGGACTTGTCCGCATTGCGAGACAAAGATTCCCGGTATCTGGACAGACGACCCGGCCCAGGTCAGCTTGAATGGTTTAGGCATGCCGTTCCCAGCCTATTAGCCCCTTCTCCCGCGTAAAACCAAAACGCAGATGGTTACTCCCATCTGCGTTTTATGATTTAGCAGGGTTTAATTACTTTAAAAGCTCTTCGGCGTAATGGCAGGCAACAAAATGTTCCGGACGCAACTCGCGCAAGAGTGGTTCATCGATCGAACAGTTTTCTTTGGCAATCGGGCAGCGCGGATGAAAGCGGCAACCCGAGGGTGGATTGATGGCATTCGGGATTTCGCCTGCTGGCATTGCCTCTCTCCGGCGATGGCGCGGATCAGGCACCGGGACAGCTTCCAGCAAAGCCCGGGTGTAGGGGTGCGCTGAATGCTCGTAAACTTCCTTCAAGGGACCAATCTCACACATCTTGCCCAAGTACATCACCGCAATGCGGTCACAAACGTACTTGGCTGTAGCCAGGTCATGGGTAATAAACAAGTAGGTCAGGTCAAACTCTTCTTTGAGTTTCATCATCAGGTCGAGCAGGAGTGCTCGCACCGAAACATCAGCCATGGCGATTGGCTCGTCAGCTACGATCAATTCGGGGCGCGTGATCAGGGCGCGGGCCAGGACAATGCGCTGGCGTTGTCCGCCGGAAATTTGATGAGGATACAGGTCATAGAAAGACTCGGGGGGATTCATGCCTACCGCTGAGAGGATTTCCATCACCCGCCCGCGTCGTTCAGACGCTGAAAGGTCTGTCATATGAATCTTGGCCGGATGCTCGATCGTCTGCCCGATCGTCATCCTGGGATTGAGCGAAGCCAGGGGATCTTGGAAAACAACCTGCATGCGAGAACGCAAACGACGCATCTCCTCCGGCTCCAGACTGCTCAGGTCGATGCCATCGAAGATCACACGCCCATCGGTAGGTTCCAACAGCCGTAAAACCAGGCGACCGACAGTCGATTTTCCGGAACCGCTTTCTCCCGCCAGGCCAAATACTTCACCCCTGCGAATGGCAAAAGAGACACCATCCACAGCTTTAACAGATGGGATATGGCCGCGATTGAGGATACTGGCCAGGAATCCAGTCTGCACTGGGAAATGCTTGCGCAAATTATCGACACGCACCAAATCCCCGGTCTCAGCGGCAGTTCCGGTTACAGCAGGTGTTACTTCCATAGATTTCGGCTCAGCCATTGAGACTCTCCTGTTTGACACCGGCCTTTTGATACAACAAACACGAAGCCAGATGGTCACCTACCACAGGTTCAAAAGCGGGTTCTTGCGTATGACAGACATCCATCACAAATGGGCAGCGCGGATGAAAGCGACAGCCAGAAGGCGGATGCAACAAGCTCGGCGGTGCACCTTCCATCTTGTACAATTCATTTTCGCCCATGCGGATGTTAGGAACGGATTTCAATAAACCCTGGGTGTAGGGATGCTTCGAATCACCAAAGACGTCGTTGACGTCGCCCACTTCGGCCATCTTGGCTGCATACATGACCGCTACGCGATCCGCAACTTCAGCCACCACACCGATATTGTGGGTGATCAGCAAAATGGTCAGCCCAAACTCCTTCTGAAGTTCCTGCAACAAATCGAGAAACTTGGCCTCCACGATTACGTCCAGAGAAGTGGTAGGTTCATCAGCAATGAGGAGTTTGGTGCGCAGGGCGAGTGCCAGGGAGATCATCACTCGTTGGCGCATCCCGCCCGACATCTGGTGCGGATACTCGCTCAGGCGCTCACGCCGGATCCCCAATCGTTCAGCCAATTCTTCGGCCCGGCTTCGTGCCGCGGCATCCGATGTCTCCGGTTCATGCGTATGGATGGTTTCAGTCAGGTGGTCGAGGATCCGTTGGATCGGATTGAGCGAGGTCATCGGATCCTGAAAGACCATGCCTATCTCGGCACCGCGCACATCCGGCATCTCGTTTAATGGCAGTTTCATCAGGTCACGGCCATCAAACCATAACTCTCCACCGGTAATGCTGGCTGGTCCGGTATGCAAGCGCATCAGGGCTTTGCCGAGAGTCGATTTTCCACAACCGGACTCGCCCACCAGGCCCAAAATCTCGCCACGGCGGATATCAAGCGAAACGTCGTCTACCGCTCGCACTGCTCCAGCACGGGTCTGGTACTCAACTGTCAGGTTTCGAACAGAATAAAGGATATCCTCAGGCATCAGCGCTCCCTCAGCTTCGGGTTAAATATCTCGGTCAGGCCCTCGCCCATCATAGAGAAGGCCAGAACGATCAGCATGATCGCCAAACCCGGGAAGGTGATCATCCACCACGCAGTCTGGATAAAGCGTTGGCCGCGTGCCAGATCAATCCCCCAATCGGCAATCGTCGGAGGGAGCCCCAGACCCAGGAAGGAAAGACCGGCCCCGGTCAGAATTGCATCCGCTACGTTCACCGAGAAAATTATCGCAACAGACGGAATAACATTGGGAAAAATGTAAAGCCGTAGGATTTCCAGACTGCGTGCCCCGATGCTTTGGGCCGCCTCAACATAGATTTCTTCCTTCACAGATAGAGTCTGTCCACGCACAATACGATAATAAGTAGGGATGTACAAAACCGAAATGGCAACAATGACATTGAGAATGCTGGGCCCCAAGACAGCAGTGATAGCAATTGCCAGGATCAGACCAGGGAAAGCGTACAGGCTATCCATCACCAAGCTCAGCAGGCGGTCGAACGAACCGCCAATGAAACCAGCCAACAAGCCCAATGGCACGCCCAGCACCAAGGCTACGATGGAGGCGCTAAACCCAATAATTATCGCAACGCGCGTCCCCCATAAGAGGCGGCTGAGGACATCTTGTCCGATATCGTTGGTACCGAGGATAAAGCCGCCCGCTGTGGCAGTCTGCCCAGTGATGCTAGTGCCTTCGCGCAAGGTCGGGAATTGGGCTGAGACCCTTTCGAACTCGGTCGACTGCACAACCGCAGCTTGCGCTTTACCATCGACCACGGCTTGCAGGGTTTCCTCCAATGAAGTAAAACGTTCAATGCGCGGTCGCAGCCGTAAACCTTCGGGCTCATTTTTGATTTGATTATCAATTGCTTGGGCTTGCTCATTCAAAGCGCCCGCAGTTGGCACGCCCTGAACTACGGCGATAGATGGCTGTATTTGTCCTTCAGGGGCTGCCATATCCTTCAATGAAGTGATCGATGAATCTTGGGGTACGATCAGTATCGGTATCTCGGGGTGCTGGCCGGGTGCTAAAAATCTGGGTCCGACCAGAGCGTCCGGTGAGTAAGGGGCAAACAAACCCGGGAAAAGCGCGACCACGATGAAACCAACTACCATAACGGCTGAAATACTGACAAACCACCAGTCAGCGCCATACCAACGCCGCGCCATCAAGATACGCCGGATGAAGCCAACGCGCTGGATTTCGGCCTCCCAAGATGTGTCCTCGGCAGGGGTTTCGGGGGGATGTTGTTTGATTTCAGTCACGAATTAGTACCTCACCCGCGGATCGACCATGGAATAAATCACATCGACCGCTAAACTGATTAATGCAACCAGGAGAGCGAATACGGTAATGACGCTTTGTACGGCTGTGTAGTCACGGGCAGAAATACGCTCCACCAGGTAACTGCCCATGCCCGGCCACGAAAATACCGTTTCCGTCAGAACCGCGCCAGCCAGCAAAATTGCTACTTGCAAACCGATTAAGGTAATCACCGGGATCATGGCATTCTTTAAGGCGTGTCCATAAACCAGGACATGTTCGCGAATGCCACGCGCGCGCGCAGCAGAAATGTAATCGGCTTGTAGGGTTTCGATGACGTTGATGCGGGTCATGCGCACAAACACACCCGACAAAATCAATCCCAACGTGAATGTGGGAAGAATAAGGTGCTGTGCAACCGAAAGGAATGCTGGCCAATTACCGGTTATCAAAGCATCCACAGCATATAAATTAGTAATATGCTTGATGGTCGTACCGATCACCGGGTCGATCCTGCCTGAGATCGGCAACCAATTAAGTTGAACCCCAAACAAGAGTTGCAGCATCAAACCAAGCCAAAAAATAGGTAACGAATAAATAACGACTGAATAAATGCGCAGTGAGTAATCCAAGGTTTTTTTGCGGCGCGCTGCAGCCAATGTACCGCCATAAATCCCAACGACCAAGGCGAGGATCGAAGCCGGGATAACCAACTCCAAGGTGGCGGGAAAGCGTTCGCTCATTTCGTCGATAATCGGCCGATGTCCGCCGGTAAGTGAATTGCCGAAATGGAGCGTGACCATATCCCCAAGGAAGCGACCGTACTGCACAATCATAGGATCGTTCAGACCCAATTGTGTGCGAATTCGCGCGATCATCTCGGGTGTACCTTTTGGCCCAAGAGCCGACCTGACCGGATCGCCAGGCAGTACCCGCAGCACGAAGAAGACCAGCGTGGCCAGGATGAAGACCATCGGTAGAGTCAGCCCGATGCGCGTCAAGATATAGCGGCGCAACCCCGTCGAGCCTCGCACAAAAATATAGACAAGCAGGAGGATAGCGGGGATGCCAACAATCAGAGCAATCAGGGTAATAGGGCTCACGGATTCCCTTTGCAGATAAGAATTAGAAGGGGCGGGTTCATCCCCGCCCCTAACTATTTTAATCGATTGGAAGTTACGGAGTCTTGGTAAGCGTGGAGTAATTGAACTCAATCACACCAGCAATGTTCAACGTCTCTGGAGTAGCATACTGGTCTGCGCCGTGGATGTTATCGCGGAAGACCACATATTCCGGATTGAAGAACAGAGGTACCGTCACCACCAAGTCAGCATAGACATCCTGCGCCTGCTTATAAAGATCAGCGCGCTTGGTCAAATCTGTCTCGACGTCAGCCTGCGACATCAGATCGACGAGCTGTTGCGCCTTGTCGTTGATGGGCTTGCCGAAATCTGTCCCTTCGGCGGAAGGAGATACGTTCGTACCTTCACCACCATTGTAGACGAAGGGATCCAGGTAGTTGGACGGATCAGGATAGTCGAAGAACCAACCCAACACGCCAACGGCATAGGAATCGCCGCCAGTTAACGCAGTGACGTAAGTGCTCCATTCCTGCGAATGCAGGGTGACCTTGATCTCTTTGGTAGCTTCCAACTGTTTCTGGATAACCTGCATCCAGGCAGCTGTAGAAGCGCCGTAGTGTTCAGGTGGGTACCACATGTCAAGCATCAACGGATTGCTCTCGCTGTAACCTGAAGCCTCAAGGAATTTCTTGGCTTCATCCAGGTTCGGTGAGCTGTACATGGTATCGAAGGCTTCAGAGGCACCCAAGAATCCCGGCGGGACCATTGAATACAGCGGGCTGACCTGCCCACCGAAGACCGTATCAGAGATCTCATTGCGGTCGACCGCAGAGGCAATCGCTTTGACCACGTTCGGGTCATCAGTCGGTGCCATGGTATGGTTGAGGATCAGATAGCGGATCGAACCACCATCGATCGTGCCAACGTGCAAGCCGGAAACACCTTTCAGCTGGCCGATCAGTTCAGGCCCCAAGAAGCGCCAGGCGACATCGATCTCACCATTTTGAACGGCCAGGGCTTCGGTCTGAGGATCGGAGAAATAACGCACGATGACCTGCTTGACCTGCGCCGGAAGGTTGCCATTGTAGTAAGGATTGGGCTCAAAGACGATCTGCTCGCCGGGCGTAAATTGCGAGACAAACCAGGGACCCGTCCCATAGATGGGTGCCTGGGGGAAAAGCTCGCACTTATCGGCCGGATAGACATTCGGATTGGCCGGGGTATAGGTAGCGCTAGCCAAAATTTGCGGGAAGTAAGCTACCGCGCTCTTCAGAGTGAAGACGATGGTCTTGTCATCCGGTGCCGCTACACTCTTCAGGTACGGCGTCGCCAGCGCATCAGCTACGCCATTCGGACAGTCGGGGCCAACGGTCAGCAAACGGTTGATGCTGTCAGCATATATCTGTGCAGTCAGGTCAGTACCGTCGCCAAATTTGATCCCGTCACGTAGCGTGAAGGTGTAGGTCAAACCATCAGCCGAGATCTCGGGCATGGCAGTGGCCAGGGCAGGTACAAGCTGATCACTGGTGCCTGGTTTCCACTTGAGTAGACCTTCGTTAATATTCTTGATCACTTCCCAGTCACGAGTGGAGTAGGCGTCCGCCGGGTCCAGGCTGGCAATTTTATCGGTAGTGCCGATAATGATCGTGTCTGCTGGCGTAGATGCACCAGGAGCTTCAGTCGGCGTTGCTTTTGGCCCGCATGCTCCCAACACCATACTGACCATAATCAATAGGCTCGCTAACAGGAGCCACTTTTGTGATTTCATTAATCTCCTCCTACATATTGGAATTCGGAATACGAAAAATCAAAACGTCTTTGTTTGCAGTGGGATTGAATGTTTGCGCCTCCTTTCACTAGCAGTTATATTATAGATGATTATTATACGCTACGGAAGTGGACTGTCAAGCTACCCTGGTATTAGTCCAAATACGATAGCGGTATTGGTCTTCAGCCTGCTGGGGGACGGGCTGCATGATGCGCTCGATCCATGCCTGGCACACATGAACCAATAGTTTGTACCAAATCCTGACCCAAAAAGGCGAGTGAACAATTTGCTCGTCCTTTTCTTTTTAGGCGGCGGCTCGTGTATAATGAATCTAGATTCCCCACATTCACCCGAGAAAACAAACATGAAAAAGGCATATTCTCCTTTCTGGCGTCTGACAATCACCATCCTGTTGGTCGCATTGGCCTGCAGCCTGCCAGGTAAACTTCCTCCAACCCCGGCCTCCACACCGACCGCTCTGGCGACCTCAGCCATACCGCTCCCGCCGGCTGTGATAGAAACCAGCCCATCGACCGGCAGCCAAATTCCATTGGACGGGTTGGTGACAATCTATTTCAACCAGGCCATGGAGCGCACCTCGGTCGCATCGGCCTTGAGCGTCCAACCATCTGATGTGACCGGGCAACTGACATGGAAGGATGATGCCACCCTGATCTTCACTCCCGACGGCAGCCTGCCAGCTGCCAGCCAATTTGCGCTCCAAATCGGGCAGGGCGCTCGAGCCGCAAATGGGCTGGGCTTCTCGCAACCGGTTTCACTGGGTTTTCAGACCCCTGATTATTTGCGCCCGACGCAATTCCTGCCGAAACCCGATTCCGAGGAAGTGATTCCCAACGCCGCCATCCTTGCAGCTTTCAACCAGCCGGTCGTCCCACTGGGAGCGGACCCGGCCGCACTCCCCGCAGCCTTTTCCATCCAGCCAGAGGCACAGGGAAAAGGCGAATGGCTCAACACCAGTACTTATATCTTCTATCCAGACCCGGCGCTTTCCGGGGGCCTGACTTACACGGTCAGTCTCAACCCAGACCTGACCGCCAATTCCGGCAGCCAGCTGGCTCAATCCGACCTCCAGGCCAGCTGGTCCTTCACCACCGCGCTTCCGGCGGTCGATTCGATCGACCCGTCGCCCGAACAATCACTGGGGCTCGACCCAAAAATCAAGATCACCTTTAACCAGCCCATGGACCAGGCCAGCCTCGAAAACGGGTTGCAGTTCACGGGTCCGGCCGGGAACGTGGCCGGAAAGTTCAGCTGGAGCGATGACGGGACAAGTGTCAGCTTCCAGCCCACCATTCTACTTTCCCGCAGCAGGACCTATATGCTCAATCTCGATGGCCAAACGGTGCGCGGGGCGGGTGGCACGCCGCTTGGACAGGATCAAAAATTCACCTTCAAAACCTATGGCAACTTCAGCGTGACCGCCAGTACCCCCTTGCAGGGCCAGGAAAAAGAACAGTATGACAGCGTCAAGGTTTTCCTCGGCGCGCCGGTCCAGGCTGGCAATCTCGACCAATACGTATCGATCACGCCGCAGGTGCCCAATTCAAGTCCCTACACCAATGACGATGGTCTCAGCCTCTTGCTTGGAGGGATGTTCGAACCATCGACCGATTACACCCTGACCATTTCCGGCGCCTTGAAGGACCGTTGGGGACAGGCGCTGGGCACCCCTTTCACGCTCAACTTTAAAACCACACCCGCCAGCCCGGATCTGACGCTGCCCTATTTCGGGGCCAGCATGTTCTTCGTCCGGCCGGAGCAGCCGGTGCTGAACGCCCAGGCCACCAACGTCCCTCGCGCCGATCTGACAATCGCCCCGCTTTCGTTGGTTGACTTCTTCTCGATCACCGGGAAAAACAGCTACAACACACGCCAGACGTACGCGCCAAAAAATGCGCGCACGATTTCCCAATCCATCAAGCTGACCTCCAACCAGGCCCAATCGGTCGCGCTGACGCTAACGAATAATGACCAGCCTCTTTCGACCGGCTTGTATTACGTCAAGGTCGATGCGCAGCAACTGAAATACCCCCGCCAGGAGCCGTATTTCGTCGTCTCCAGCGACATCAACCTGACCTTTAAAGCCGGAGCCAGCGACGCGTTGGTCTGGGCAGTGGATTTGCGCAGCGGGCAGCCCCTGGCGAATACACCGGTTTCGATCTACGACAATGATGGCGGTTTGTTGGTCTCCGGCCAGACCGATGCCAATGGGCTGTGGCAAACATCCATCCCGGAACGCGTCGATCCGTACGCATCCCTGTACGCCGTGATCGGCGCAGCCGGGCAGGATAATTTCAGCCTGGCGATGTCCACCTGGGATTCGGGCATCGCTCCGTGGGATTTTGGCTTGAGCGGGCAAGTAACCCCACCCCAAACCGAAATCTATTTGTATTCAGACCGCCCAATCTACCGCCCGGGACAGACGGTCTATTTCCGCGGCGTCGTGCGCGAAGCCTTCAACGGTCGCTACACCATGCCGGAACAAGACACGATCGACCTGTCTATCTCGGACGGCAACGGGCAGGAACTTAACAGCTTCTCGCTGCCCCTGTCCGCTTACGGCACGTTCAACGGCCAGTACGCGCTCCCGGCCGACGCTGTGCCTGGGTACTACAGCATCACGAATAAAAAGACCCATACCTATTTTTCCTTCCAGGTGGCCGATTATCGCAAACCTGAGATCAACCTGAGCGTTGAACTCAGTCCCGAACAAATTCAAACCGGCCAGACACCGCAGGCGACCGTCAATGCCCGCTATTTCTTTGACGCTCCGGCCGGAAACCTGCCGGTCACGTGGACCTTGTATACAACCTCCGCTTCCTTCCGCCTGCCACAATACCGGGTAGGACCGATCGACACCAACTGGATGCTGCCGTATAGTTTCCGGGTTGGAGGGAACTTTGGCAAACAAATCGCCCAGGGCGAAGGTCGCACGGGAGCGGACGGAACGCTTTCGATCCAATTATCAGATCTACCCGAGTTCGATGCGCTGCAGAACCTGACCCTGGAGGTCACCGCGCAGGACGAGAGCGGGGCGCAGATCAGCGCGCGCAGCAGCATGCTGGTCCATCCCACCGATTTTTACGTCGGTCTGCGGCCGGATCAGTGGGTCGGTCAGGCGGGGACGGCCCTGGGCTTCGAGGTCCTGAGTGTAGATTGGAATCAGAAATCGCTCGGCGGGAAAAGCCTGGTGGCCGAGTTCAGCCAGGTGACCTGGGAACGTAAGGACCCGCCGCTCTCGAATCAATACGCCCCACCCAGCTACGAACCGGTCTATACCCCGGTCGGCAGCACAAATCTGGTGACCGGTCCGGACGGCAAGGCGCGGCTCTCGTTCACGCCTCCACAGGCCGGTACCTACATCCTGGACGTACAAGGCGGCGGGGCCACAAGCCAGGTGCTGCTGTGGGTGGGCGGCAAATCGCAGGCCGTCTGGCCCAACCTCCCCAACCAGCACATCGAAATGACCGCTGACCGCGAGTCCTACCAGCCCGGCCAGACCGCGCAAATTTTCATCCCCAACCCCCTCGGCGGAAATACACAGGCGCTGGTGACGGTGGAGCGCGGTGTGGTTTTGAGCGCGCAGGTAATCGACCTGGGCCCCAGCGGGACAACTTTCTCCCTGCCGCTGACCAGCGAGCAGGCGCCGAATGTTTTCGTCTCGGCCACGCTGATCGGCGCGAACAACAACTTCCGCCAGGGCTACCTCAGCCTGCCGGTTGCGCCGGAAGCGCAAACCCTGAAAGTCGAACTGACCTCGCAGCCCCAGCGCAGCGAACCGGGCGGTGAAGTCGTCTTCAACCTGCGCGTGACCGACAGCCAGGGCAAACCGGTAGAGGGTGAATTCTCGTTGTCGGTCGTCGACCTGGCTGCACTGGCGCTGGCCGATCCCAACGCGCCGGACATCCTCCCGGCCTTTTACGGCCCCCAGCCGCTGGGAATCGAGACCGGCGTCTCGCTGGCAGCCTACAGCGGACGACTCTTGTTCTCGCCCGGCGGAATCGGCGGCGGTGGGGGCGATGGCGCCCCAACCACCGTCGTGCGCGAGAACTTCCCCGATACCGCCTACTGGAATCCCACCCTGGTGACTGATGCGGATGGGCGTGGCCAGGTGACAGTGACACTGCCCGATAACCTGACCACCTGGCAGGTGGACGTGCGCGGCCTGACAGCCGACACGCGCGTCGGACAGGCCGAGGCGCAAATCGTGACCAGCAAGCAGCTTTTAGTCCGCCCGGTCACACCGCGCTTCCTGGTTCTCGGCGATCACATACAGATGGCTGCGATTGTCCACAACAACACCTCCAACGATTTGCAGGCGACAGTTTCACTGCAGGCGCTCGGATTCCTGCTGGACGACCCGACACAACTGACTCAGACGATCAGCATCCCGGCCGGCGGACGGACGCGCGTCGCCTGGTGGGGCACAGCCCAGGATGCCGAGGCGGCCGAATTGATCTTCTCGGCCCAGGCGGGTGACCTGCAGGATTCGACCCGCCCGGTCTGGGGCTCACTGCCCATCCTGCGCTACACTGCGCCGCAGTCCTTCGTCACGGCGGGGACGCTGCCCGAAGCCGGGACCAGCCAGGAGTTGGTTTCGATTCCGCGCTCGTTTGTGCCTACAGGCGGCGGCTTGAGCCTGGAGTTGTCCCCCTCGCTGGCGGCCACCATCCTGTCAAGTCTGGAGGCCATCAAGACCCCGCCAGCTGTGTGCAGTATCGAGACTCTGGCCTCATACTTCCTGGCCAACATCGAAACTTACCAGGCGCTCCAAACAGCCGGCCTGGAAGCCCCCGAACTCAAGAGTCGCCTGCAAACCGAACTAAAGGATGTCCTCACGCGCCTGCTGCAACGGCAAAACGAGGACGGCGGTTGGGGCTGGTTGGTGCGAGGCAAGAGTGACCCGTACCTGAGCGCTTACGTTTTATTCGGCCTGGGACAGGCGCAGGACAACGGCTTCCCGGTAAATGCGACCGTCTTCCAGAAAGCACGTGATTTCCTGACGGCTGCACGTCCCTATCTGGGTGGGACCGCGCTCTCGGATGACGACCTGAGCGATCTGGCCTTGATCGAGTTCGTGCTGGGGCAGACCGGCGGCGCAGAATCCCAGGCAGTTGAAGCGCTTTACGAAGCCCGCGATCAACTCGCTCCCTGGGGACAGGCCCTGCTGGTCCTGACGATGGAAGGCCTGAATCCAACCGACCCGCGCGGACAGGATATGATCGGGGCGCTGGAGACTTCCGCACTCCGTACTGCCAGCGGCGCGCACTGGGAAAGCGTCAGTCAATCCTGGTTCAAGCCCAACACGGCGCTTTTCAACACAGCCGCCGTCGTCTATGCCCTGGCACAGCGTGACCCGGCGACGCCGGTCATGACCGATGCAGTGCGCTACCTGGTCACGCAACGCAATGCTGCCGGATTGTGGGGCTCGAACTACGATTCGGCCTGGATCATCCTGGCCCTGACCAAAGCCATGGAAGGTTCCGGCGAACTACAGGCCAATTATTCCTTCAACGCGGCGCTCAACGGGACGACCATCGCCAGCGGACAGGCCAGCGGCCCGCAAAGCCTGACGACAATCACCAGCCAGATCCCCCTGGCTTCGCTCGATCCGCTCAACCCGAACGAACTGACTATCACGCACGAGCCAGGCAACGGCAAACTGTACTACCGCGCCGCCCTGCAGGTCAACCAGGAGGTCGAATCGGTCAAACCCCTGGTGCGGGGGCTGCAAGTCAGCCGGCTCTACTTCGATGGTACCTGCCAGAAAAATTGCACGCCCATCGCCTCCCTGGCGCTGACTGCGGGTGCCAAATTGACCGCCCAGGTGACCATCAACCTGCCGCACGACGCATACTACCTGATGGTCGATGATTTCATCCCGAGCGGGACCGAGATCCTGGACCAGTCGCTCAAGACCAGCCAGCAGGGCGAACAAGCCGCCAGCGCGGAAATCTATGCCCCGGACAATCCTTTCGCCAAAGGCTGGGGCTGGTGGTTGTTTGGAAACCCGACCATTTACGATGACCACATCCAATGGGCCGCGGACTACCTGCCAGCCGGGACCTACGTCCTGACTTACACCCTCATCCCTCTGCAGGCCGGCCGGTTCCGCGTGCTGCCGACCCACGCCTGGCAAGCCTTCTTCCCCGAAGTGCAGGGAACCAGCGCCGGGACGGTCTTCGAGATCAAGCCCTGAGGCACAAAAAAAGAAGCCCCTTTGAAGGGGCTTCTTGATTCCAAGGGCTATAAATATCAGGGGGCGATGGGATACAGCATTCCGATCATCGCCAGCGCGCCGAAGACCACCACCACCACGGCCGAGCCCAGCACAATTTCCTGCAGCCCGCGTTTATCCTTCAGTTGCAGCAGCGGGTAGATGCCTTCCACCTCCCAGTGCGGGCCCCCAAACCAGGTAAACATCAGGCCACCCAATAAACCACCGATGTGGCCCCAGTTATCGATGCCGGGAGAAAGCCCCAACATCAGGTTGATGACCACGATAAAGATAATGTTGCCGATCATGCGTTTGACCTGGTCGCCAAACAACTGGCGGTTCTGGTAAATGAAAATCCCTTCAGCTGCGACCAGGCCGAAGATCGAGGTCGAGGCGCCGATCGAATAACCGCTTGAAAGCAGGAAGGAAAGCACGTTGCCCGAAAAACCGGTCAGCAGGTAAAGCAGCAGGAAACGCCAGTATCCGAAGTGCCGCTCCAGGCCGGGACCGAAGATCAGCAGGGCATACATGTTGAAGCCGATGTGCAAAAGTCCACCGTGCAGCAGGACCGGCGTGATCAAGCGCCACAACTGCCCCGCGCGGATCAGGCTGTTGACTTTGGCCCCGAGTGCCACCGGAATGTCTGTCTGGAGAAAAAACTGGCTGGCCATCTGAAGCAAATAGACAAAAATAGTGATGCCCATGATGGCATACGTCACCCGCGGCGGCCTGGACGGCAGGGTCACGCGGACCGACTGCGGTGGCGGCGGAGCCGGTTGCTCGTAGGGTTCGGGATAAGTGCTCACAGGGTTACCTTTCTGGGATGTACGCGATGATGCTCCGCATGAATGATGGCCCGGATCGTGTCCACGGTTTCGTCGAGATGAAAGTCACTGTTAATGACGACGTAATCGAAAGCTTCGATGCGTTTCAGTTCCTGGCGCGCAGTCGCGATGCGCAGGTTCAGGCCTTCAGGGCTCTCGGTCTTACGGACCTTCAAGCGCTGGACCAGTTCGTCCTCGCTTTCGGTGGTGATAAAAATCAGCAGCGCTTCCGGCGCCAGCCTGCGGATGGTCTCGGCGCCCTGCACGTCGATGCGCATGACCACATCCTTGCTGGAGTCAAGCGCATCACGCACCTGCTGCTTGGGGATACCTTTGTAATCGTTGTAGACGATTGCATACTCAAGCAATTCGTCATCTTCGATCATGCGCGCAAATTCATCACTGGAGACAAAAAAATAATCCTTGCCGTGAACCTCATTCGGGCGCTTGGGGCGCGTAGTCGCCGTCACCACAAAATGGAACGGAAATTCGCGCTCCTTCATGCGTTGCAGGACCGTATCCTTGCCGACCCCTGACGGGCCGGAAATCACGATCAGCAGGGGTTGCGGATGGTAAATATCGAAATCGGGATCAGAAGTCATGGTTCAATTGTACCTGAATCGAAAAGGGATTTGCTTCGGCATTTTATGATTGGAAAAATGGCGTTAAAATTGGGTCATGCCAACTTATGATTATATCTGTCTGGATTGTCGCAAGCGCTTTGAGGTCCAACTTTCCTACAGCGAATACGGGTCCAAGCCGGTGGCCTGCTCCCATTGTGGAAGCGAGAACGTCCGCCGACGGGTGCCGCGCGTGCGCGTGATGCGTTCCGACGAGAGCCGCCTGAATAACCTGGAGAGTCTGGCTGACCCGTCCGCCCTGGATGGCTTGGAGGACGATCCCCAGGCGATGGGACGCATGATGCGTCAGATGGGTCAGGAACTGGGCGAGGATATGCCACCCGAATTCGACGAGGTGATCGACCGGCTGGAAAAAGGCCAGAGCCCGGAAGAGATCGAGAGCGCCTTACCGGATCTAGGGGATTCGGTAGGCAGTGATCTGTAATCAGTATTCAGTCGTCGCAAGTGAAATCAGCATCCACGTTGCCAGGGGATGGTGTGGTGGGGGCAAACTGCGCGGGGTCAGGCCAGGTGCCGGCGTCGAAGCGGGCCAGGTAGTCGCGCAAGACGTCGAAATCAGCGTCGAAGACCAGCGTTGTCGCGTTCAGGCTGGGGGCGAATATTCTTTTCTGCGTAAACAGTTCGGTCGGGAAATCGACAAACGCGATGTCTTCGCCATGCATCTGGTTGGCCAGGCAGGCCAGCTGGTTGATCTGTGCGAGGCTGAGATCGGTCTGGACGTAGCGCAAGAAGTCCTGCGTGATTTGCGGAATTTTGGTGACGAGCTGAGGGCTGAGCAGTTTCTTTCGCAGTGCGCATAAGATGATGTTCTGGTTGTCAGCGCGGCCAAAGACGTTGTATTGCCGGATACGGGCAGTCATCAGGGCCGTATCGCCATCGAAGTGATGCTGTCCGGCCGGGACGGAAAAAGCCCTGGGATTCTCCGCCGTGCGCCCGTCCACATCGTAAGGCAGGTATACGTCGATGCCGCCGACATAATCGACGATATTGACAAAAGTGCGCATATTGACGGCGATGTAATGATCGGCACGCGCGTCGAAATTCAACTCGAGGGTGCGCGCCAGTAGTCCCGGCCCTTCGCTGGGACCGTCATAATATCCCAGGCCTTTGTTGCCGTACAAATACGCCTGGTTGAGCTTGCCATTGGTGATACCGTAGTGATCGGAAATGCCGGGGATATCCACCCATAAGTCGCGCGGGATTTCGAGGACGGTGACCCTGGGTGTGACAAAGTCCACGCGCACCAGGCGGATGATGTCGGCCAGGCCATACAGGTAATTGTTGCCGCGCTCATCTGATCCAATGGCGAGCAGGTTCATAACCGCTGGTCCGCCGCACAGAGGCTTGGGCGTGGCGGTTGGAGCGAGGCTGGCTGTCGCAGATTGGGCCATGATCGCGGCACTCGCTGCGCTTTGGACTGACAGGGTAGTGGGAGTTCGTGTGGGGAGTTCCAAGGCTGGGCCGAGCGGTCTGTGGTAGAAACGGATGAACTGGATGGACACGATCCCCAGGCTAAATCCCAGTAATAACAGAACATATACGCGTATGTTTGAGCGACGGAACATGGTTGGCCCCTAAGTGTAGTTGGCGATCAGGAGTTTTTAAGTAGGTTCTCGATCGTATCCCGGTGTTCTTTGAAATGCTCGCTGGTATTACCCAGCACGAAGCCCAGCAGCGGGGTTCCCTGCGGATCGTCCGCGAAGCGTGGTTGCAGCAGGTCCTCGAAGGGCATGGACTCCAATCGAGCGGTCACCTCGGCGTATTTGGCCTGAAGGACACTGAGAACATCCTCGACAGAGCGGTCGCGATTGCGCTCGAACAGGTAGGCATTGACACGATTAAAATCCCATTCATCAGCCAATTCATGCGGGATGCCAAGCACCTCTTCGGCGGCTTTACCATCCATGTGATAGCCGAGCAGCGCCTTGAGCCATTCCGTCAGGTGTGCCAGGTTGTCCTTGGGCGACCAGCCGCCCGAGTCAGGCGTGAGCATTTGCTCAGGGGTCAGCCCTGCAACGACGCGCATCAAGGCCTGCCATTCGTTCTGGATGGCTGCCAGCAATTCGGCTTTATCGTGAGGCATCTCGGACATCAATGACCTTCCCCTTTAAAAGAATGGCAGGCTAGGCGAGCTTCTCCATAATCACCTCGCGCAGATCTTCCTGAACCGCCTCCCAGCCGCGGCTGGCGTCTACCACCAGCCACCTGGCCGGTTCAGCCTTGACCAACTCCAGGTATCCCGCCCGGACACGCCGATGGAACGCCACCGTGTAGGCATCCAGCCGGTTCCATTCTGCGCCATTTTTGGTCTTGCGCGTCAATCCCACTTCGACTTCCACATCCAGCAAGATCGTCAGGTCAGGCGTCAGGCCGCCGGTCGCATAGCGGACCAGGGAGCGGACTTCATCCAGATCCTGCTGGTGGCCGTAGCCCTGGTAGGCGATGGTCGAATCCGCATAACGATCGCACAGCACAATTTCGCCCGTCGCCAGGCGCGGCTTGATAACCTGTTCCACGATCTGCGCGCGCGCCGCCTGGTAGAGCAAGGTCTCGGTGCGCGGGTGCATTTCGGTATTTCTTAAATCATGAATGACCGTGCGGATTTGCTCACTGATGGAGGTGCCGCCCGGCTCGCGCGTGGGGAATACCTGGTACCCTTTTTCGCGCAAGAATTCGACCAGGGGCGGGATGTGTGAGGTTTTGCCAGAGCCTTCGGGGCCTTCTAATGAAATAAACATCGGCTTTTCGGATGAATGGGTTGTTGGTTGGAACAAAAACCGTGTACGAGGACCGCTGGTCTTCAGTCCACGGTCTGTTGACTATTCGCGGAATATGCGCACATGCCGGCGCGGTTCCTTGCCGTATGAATGCGAGGTCAGTTCGTACTGGCGCGCCATCTCATGCTGCAAACGGCGCACGACCGACGAACTTGGCGGGAGGTCCACCCAGCGCTCACCGTTCAGGACAGCTTCAATTGCCACCTGCGTCTGGCGCCGGACCGAGTCCATGTCATGACCGGGGAATTGTTCGGTCGGCAGGTTGAACAGATCGGTCAGGAACTGCTCCATCTGATTGACCGTGTTGGCCCGCAGCACATAGATCGGCACGCCGCGCTGCTCAGCGTCCATAATTGGCTGCTGGTGGTTGCGGTAATAGGTGCGCAAAGTAACCAGCGCATCGGCTTCGCCAGCATCCCGCACGACAATCGCCGGAACGCTCAGGCGCTTGGCAGCCTGCATCAGCCGGTTGCGCGCCACGCCATACGGATAGATACGGATGGTCTGTGTTTTTCCATGGAGCGCATTAACCCGCGCACCAGCGGGCAGATTCTCCGCCGGCTCACCGATTTCCGCCAGTTGAGGTGCACTGCGTCGCACCGTCCTGCCATTGGTCTCCATGCGGGTTTTGGGTGTAACGGAAGCCTTCTCGATGCGGATCTGTCCATCCACATCGCGGCTGCGGATTTCCGGCGGCAGCGGATAACCGCGCAGCAGGGCATCGACCGAGGCAGCGATGTCCGGGTGGACAGCCAGCCGGTCGCGCTGCTGGATCTCGATCAGGACATCAAAGGTAGGCGGCGCGCGTCGTTCCAGGACAGTCTTCTGGGTCCCGCGTCGACGGGCTTCCTCGTCCGAGAGCGTGACTGCTTCGATTCCGCCGACCAGGTCGCTCAGCGTCGGATTGAGCAGCAGGTTATCAAGGGCGTTACCGTGAGCCGTGCCGATCAGTTGAACGCCGCGTTCGGCAATGGTGCGGGCAGCGGCAGCCTCAAGTTCGCGGCCGATCTCGTCGATCACGATCACTTCCGGGTTATGGTTCTCGACCGCCTCGATCATCACCTCGTGCTGCAGGGTCGGTCTGGAGACCTGCATGCGGCGCGCGCGACCAACAGCCGGATGCGGTACGTCGCCATCCCCGCCAATTTCGTTGGAAGTGTCCACGACCACCACGCGCTTGTTTTCGGCCAGGATGCGCGCGGCCTCGCGCAACATGGTGGTCTTGCCAATTCCCGGGCGGCCTAACAGCAAAATACTCTTGCCCGAATTGACGATATCTTCAATGATGTCAATCGTGCCATAGACTGCCCGGCCGACGCGGCATGTCAGGCCGACAATGTGGCCACGGCGGTTGCGGATGGCCGAGATCCGGTGCAGCGTCCGCTCGAGGCCGGCCCGGTTGTCGGCATCGAAATCGCCAATGTGTTCGACCACGTAATCAATCTCGTCGCGCGTGATTTCCTGGTCGCTCAAGGCTATTTCTTCTTCCACAAAACGCGCAGTTGGTACCCGCCCCAGATCCAGGATGATCTCCAGCAGATTGTCGCTGTTATTTTTTTTCTTGACAGCCTCGCGCACTGCAACCGGCAGAACGTCCAACAGGGCGTCTAAATCGTCGGTAATACGCAATTGATTCATTATTCTTTCCATACAATAGGTTCGGGCACCGGCCGGCCGCTCTCCCTGAGCAGGTTCAGCTCCTGTTTTGCCTGCAACCCACCTCGGTTCGAGGTATGCGCCATGGGGGCGGCTGGTTTGGCCCAGGCTGCCTCCGGATTTGCAGCAAGCTTTTCAGCCCGCTGGGCAGCAGCCAGATATTTTACCATCACGGCCTGCCGGGGACCGGAAAGCGCTCCCAGGTCTTCCAGGGCGGGCTCGAGCCAGGTCTGATACGAACGCATGCACAGATAGATCGGACGTCCGCGCCGGTCCGGTAAAGCCCTGACCAGGTTAGAAAGCCGCTCGGCCGCCTTCTCCACGTTCGGGTGAATCAGCGGATTCAGCAGGATGCCGTATGGACCATAGATCAGTTCGACGTAACCGCGGACTTCGTCCGCTTCTCGCAAGACCATGCCTGACACACGCTTCGGGGAGGCTTGAACAGGTTGCAGCAAGGCCGGCATGATCTGGAAATACAGATTGTGAACAGCGAGCAAATCGCGCTGGCGGGCACGCATCCAGAATGTGCTGGACGACTCGTCCGACGAGAGCGTGCTCAAGTCCCAGACACGCTGCCAGGCATAGACGGCAAATCCGGCCCGGCGCAGAGTCTTGAAGACTGGAGAAAGCTCGTCCACCTCGGCCTGGACATGGACGGCGCCCCATTTGCCAGCCTGTTCCGCCAGGTGATCCAGCAGGGCAGGCAGGCCATCTGTGACCAGATCATCACGTGGCGCCAGGAAAGACAGTCTGGCCGAGGTGTCATTCTCGCGATGGGTAACCGAACCCATCAAGGGTGCCTGATCATCATGCTTCGATACTGCCGTGTAGACATGCCTGGTCGGGTTCAAATAGGCCAGCAAACCTATCGGACCGAGGGGATCGCCGCGCGTCAGGGCACGCGTGATGTCCAGCGCCAAAGAAGCGTGGCGATAGCGGTAAATGGTCGGCAGGTCTAATAAATCAAGCGGGCGAACAGGCATATGCTCTCGAAATCTACCCTTCAATCAACCAAAGAGAGGAAATAGCGATGAAAACGGTCATCTCTCGTTAACTCGGGATGGAAGGAGGTCGCCAGCAGTTGTCCCTGCTGGGCAGCCACAATGCGACCGTCGGGCAGGGTCGCCAGCACCTGGGCCTGACCATGAACCGACTCAATGATTGGCGCCCGAATGAAAACGGCATGGTAGGGCTGATCGCTTCCGTTTACCTGCTCGAGCTGCGGAATGTCGAGCTCGGCTTCGAACGAATCGACCTGGCGCCCAAAGGCATTCCGCTCGACAGTGATGTCCATCAGGCCGAGCAAGGGCTGCTGGCGGCGGGCATCCGTCGAAAGGAAAATTGCACCGGCACAGGTGCCCCAAATCGCGTGGGCTTTACCAAATTCACGCAGCGGCTCCAGCAATCCAAAATCGACCGCCAGTTTTCCGATCGTCGTCGACTCGCCGCCCGGGATGATCAAACCATCCAGGTTGGCGAGTTGTTCCGGCAGGCGGATTTCCAGTGCTTCCGAACCCAGGCGTTTGAGCGTGGCAATATGCTCGGAAAAATCTCCCTGTAATGCAAGGACTCCAATTTTCATGTCAGCACCCATGGACAGGGACGAGGTTAGAAGCGTGTCCCACCGTCCATTGCTGGGGATTACCAGCCGCGCCCGGCGATCTTTTCTGCTTCAGGCATCTGTGAGATGTTGCGGCCGACCATCGGCTCGCCCAGGTTCTTACTGACCTCGGCCAGGATGGCAGGATCCTTGTAGTGGGTGACGGCCTTGACGATCGCTGCTGCCCGTTTGGCCGGATCTCCGGACTTGAAGATGCCCGACCCGACGAAGACTCCGTCCACGCCAAGCTGCATCATCAGCGCAGCATCGGCCGGGGTTGCGATTCCGCCCGCGGCGAAATTGACGACCGGCATACGACCGATTTCCTTGGTCTCTTTGATCAGCTCGTAAGGTGCACCGAGTTCCTTGGCAAAGGCCATCAATTCCTCGTCAACCATCGTCTGCAGCTTGCGGATCGCGCCCATCACCGTCCGGGCATGCCGGACCGCTTCGACTACGTCTCCCGTCCCGGCCTCGCCCTTGGTGCGGATCATGGCCGCCCCTTCGCCGACTCGCCGCAGGGCTTCGCCCAGGTTGCGGCAACCGCAAACGAAGGGCACTTTGAAATTATGCTTGAGGATGTGATTTTCTTCGTCTGCCGGCGTCAGCACCTCAGACTCGTCGATGTAATCGACACCGAGCGCTTCAAGAATCTGCGCTTCGACAAAATGGCCGATGCGGCACTTTGCCATGACCGGGATCGTCACCGCATCCATGATCTTCAGGATCAGTTCCGGATCGCTCATGCGCGCCACACCGCCCTGGGCGCGGATATCCGCGGGGACACGCTCCAACGCCATGACAGCGCAAGCCCCAGCCTCTTCGGCGATTTTGGCATGTTCAGGGGTTACGACGTCCATAATGACGCCGCCTTTTAACATTTGTGCCAGACCTTTTTTTACTGCGAAAGTACCAGTTTGCTGTTCCATGGAAGCCTCCAAAAAATTTACCTCATGGTGTGCTTCGATTCTACCACGCAGGAGGGCGGTTAAAAAGAATGGGGTGGTTTTACTTTTCCTCTTGACAAGTTTGTAGTTTCGCGTACAATTAGTACAATAATACAATGATACAATAATACAATATTTATGAATTCAAACCATACTTTCGTTCCACGAATAAAACTGGATTTTCGCTCGGGCGTACCGATCTACGTGCAGATCATGGAGCAGATCAAACAGCAGGTCGCCAGTGGGATCATCAAACCAGGAGACCAGCTTCCGACGGTACGGGCCCTGGCGCAAGATTTAAGAGTCAATTTCAATACGATTGCCCGCGCCTACCGACTGCTGGATGAAGCCGGCGTCATCTCCACCCAGCAAGGACGCGGAACCTACATTCTGGAAATCCCGTCCAAGGACGCCAATGAGAAGCTCCGCAAACAAAGTCTTGAGGCAATTGCCCGCCGCTACATTCGCGACGCAATCCGGTTGAACAGCACACACCAAGAAATCGTTCAAACTCTTGAAGGACAAATTGCGCAGTGGCAAGACGACGATCTATCCGATACCGAATGACAAAATAACAAGCGAGGTTGCCATGTCACAAAAAAACACAAAGGGTCAAGAACAAATGTTGCGCGCCATGCGCGCCAGCCAGGATCAACACATTTCCGGAATTGCCGGTACGATCTTCGGCATTTTCCTGCTACTTGCCACCCTGGGAGCCATCTTCTTCTCCCAGAACCAAATCCTATCCGATGCCTGGATTGGCGCCTGGGTCACGGTTATGATGCTGATCGGCATCTACATCCTGTTCTCACTCAAGATTGCCTCCCAATGGGAAAAAGCGGTCATGCTGCGACTGGGCAGGTTCCGCAAACTGGCCGGCCCGGGGATGTTCTGGATCATTCCGATCGTCGACACATTGCCGATCTGGATCGACCATCGTGTCATGGTCACGCCCTTCTCGGCTGAGAAGACCCTGACCAAAGACACCGTCCCGGTAGACGTGGACGCGGTGCTCTTTTGGCTTGTCTGGGATGCCGAAAAGGCGGCCCTGGAGGTGGAGGATTATAGGGTCGCGATCGCCTGGGCGGCGCAAACTGCCTTGCGTGAGGTGCTCGGCCAGATGGACCTGGCCAGCATCCTGATCGGCCGCGCGAAAATGGATGCCGACCTGCAAAGGATCATCGATGAGCGCACCACGCCCTGGGGCATCACCGTCCAGTCGGTCGAGATCCGCGACGTGGTCATCCCGCCGGACCTGGAGGACACCATGTCCCGCCAGGCGCAGGCTGAACGCGAACGCCAGGCGCGCGTCATCCTGGGCGAATCCGAAAAACAGATCGCCGCCTCCTTCGCCGAGGCTTCGCAAGCCTACGCCAACAATCCTACCGCCCTGCATCTGCGGGCGATGAACATGCTCTTCGAGGGCCTGAAGGAAAAGGGCGCCCTGGTGATCGTTCCCAGCAGCGCGGTCGATACGATGAATCTGGGCGGGCTGAGCGGCATGGTCTCTTTGGCCCAGAACAATTTGCCTGAGAAGAAGCAAAAGAAATAACGCACGCAAGCCCCGGTCAACGTTTCACGTGAAACGGAGCCGGAGTATAATTCCGTCTAGGGATAAAATTATGAATACTAAAAATACTGTCATCCTGTCGGTCATCCTGATCATCCTGGCCAGCCTGATCGGAATCGTGCTCTACCCGAGATTCCCGGCCCAAATGGCCTCCCATTGGGGCGCTGATAACCAGGTTAACGGTTATATGCCGCGCTTTTGGGGGGTGTTCATGATGCCAATCGTAGCGCTCGGAATGCTGCTGCTTTTCCTGGCCTTACCGCTGATCGATCCACTGAAAGCCAACATTGCCAAGTTCCGAGGTTATTTCAACACATTCATTTTCCTGCTGATGGTCTTTCTATTTTACGTGCAGGGCTTGACACTGGTTTGGAACCTGGGCTATTCCAACTTCAACCTCGGCAACGCCATGCTGCCTGCCCTGGGATTGTTCATGATTTATGCCGGCATCATGATGAACAAGTCCAAGCGTAACTGGTTCATCGGCATTCGCACTCCCTGGACTCTGAGTAGCGACAAGGTCTGGGATGAAACACATCGCCTGGGAGCCAAGCTCTTTATTGCCTCGGGCATCCTGTCCCTGTTGAGTCTATTTGCAGGCCAATATGCCATCTGGCTGGTCATGCTGCCTCTGCTGGGTTCGGCGCTGTTTCTGGTGGTGTATTCCTACGTCCTTTACCAACGCGAACCGAAAGAACCGAAATAAAGTTTCACGTGAAACAAGACAAGAGAGAACATGGACACAATCATTGAAGTTACTGGTTTGGAGCGCAAGTTTGGAAACTTGCGTGCTGTAGCCGGAATGACATTTTCAGTCCAGGCAGGCGAGGTATTCGGTTTGCTGGGCCCCAATGGCGCCGGCAAGACCACCACTGTACGGCTGCTGAACGGCATTCTGCCGCCGACCGCCGGACAGGCGCGCGTGTTCGGTCTGGACCCAGCCGTAAGCGGCGAGGCGGTTCGCAAGCAAACCGGCGTGCTGACCGAGGGTCCCGCCCTGTACGAACGCCTGACGGCTCGCGAAAACCTGACGTTTTTCGGCACGCTGGCCGAAATCCCGGAAGAGACGCTCCAGCAGCGTGTGGATGAGCAGCTTTCCTTTTTCGACCTGGCAGGCCGGGCCAACGACCGCGTCGAAGCCTTCAGCAAGGGAATGAAACAACGCCTGGCATTGGCGCGGGCCCTGATCCATCAGCCACCGCTGCTCTTCCTGGACGAGCCAACCTCCGGCCTGGATCCTGAAGCGGCGCAGCATGTCATGCAATTGATCGAGGATTTGAGTCGCCGCAATGGGCAAACGGTCATCTTGTGCAGCCACAACCTGACGGAGGCACAGCGTCTCTGCGATCGGGTCGCCATCCTGAACAAAGGTCAAATCCTGGCCTTGGGAAGCCTGGCTGAACTGTCCCGCAAACTTTGGCCTGTCACCTGGCTTGACATTGAATTTCAAAAAACACCGGAGACCAGGGTGCTCAAGGGTCTTGAAGGCCTACCCGGCCTCCTTCAAATGCAAGCGGGCGGAACCGGGTTGGCGGTTCAGGTGGAGAGCGAAGCAGCTATCCCTGTCATCGTCAGGCAGCTGGCAGAAGGGGGAGCTGCCATCCTGCGCGTCAATCCACGTGCTTATTCTCTGGAAGATATCTATTTTACGCTGCAACACAAACAGCAGGCAGGTGAAGCATGAACTGGCGATCGATTCGAGCCATAACATTCAAAGACATCAAAGAAGTAAGACAAAACAAAGCAGCCTGGATCCCGGCGCTGGTAGTACCGCTCATTTTTGCCGTGCTGATGCCGATAATGTTCGTCTACCTCCCGCAGGCATTTCCCGGCGTAGGAGGCCTCAGCCAGCAATTGCAGGAAATCCAACAATTAATCACACACTTACCGACCAATGTCGCTGCGATATTTGACGGCCTCAGCCTGGAACAAATCTGGGCGATTTATATCATCGGCTTCCTGCTGGCTCCTTTGTTCCTGGTCATGCCTTTGATGTTTTCTACCATTATCGGCGCTGATTCCTTCGCTGGTGAGCGCGAGCGCAAAACGATGGAAGCCTTGCTCTATACTCCTGCCAGCGACAGTGAATTATTCCTCGGCAAAGTATTGGCCGCGGTGGTCCCAGCAGTCCTGCTCTCCTGGATCTCGTTCCTGGTCTATATCCTGGTGGTGAATGCGACCAGCTTTCAGGTCATGGGACGCATCTGGTTCCCACTGCCGGCCTGGTGGCCGTTGATGCTCTGGCTGACACCCGCAATCGCGGTATTGGGAATTTCCGCCACCGTGCTGATCTCGTCACGCGTGCGTACCTTCATGGAAGCCTACCAATTGAGCGGGTCGCTGGTCGTGCTCGTGCTCGGACTCGTCGCCGGCCAGATCAGCGGGGTCTTGTACCTGGGCGTCCTGACAACCATCCTGGTTGGCCTGCTGGTCTGGATCCTCGACGCAGCACTGCTCTGGATCAGCATCCGCAGCTTCAAACGCAGCGAACTGATCACAAAGATCGAATAAGGAGCCAAAATGTCGGAAGACACCAAAATCTGGGAATACCAGGTGCTGACCATCGGGAGTGCCTTTGGAACCAAGGATGAACACATCCAGGAAACACTCAACGAATGGGGGGCGGAGGGCTGGGAAGTATTCGCGGTCTATACACCCAGTGTCAGCGATAAAGTCACGATCGCGGCCAAGCGCCCTTTGAGCATCAATGAACGCCGCCGTCGCTCGATGCCGAGATAAGCGTACACCTGTTTTGCAATGCAGTTTGTGGTTCAGGCAAAGCTTCGCTCTTAATTGGCCTCAAGTCGAAACAGTTGAATTCACAGGAGAAAATATGCTCGTCGTGACCTACGCCATCAATTTTCTGGGGATGATTCTATTCCCCATCCTGCTGGGAATCTACCTGGCCCGGCGCTTTAAACTATCCTGGAAATTATTCCTGGCAGGCGCTCTAACCTTCATTGCTTCCCAGGTGCTGCATATTCCCTTGCTGCAAGTCCTGACCGCCATGTTCAAATCCGGAGCACTCCCCGCTCCGCCACAGGCCTGGTCGAATCTCTTCAATGCCGTTCTGCTGGGTTTGCTGGCCGGAATCTTCGAAGAAACAGCCCGATTCATCCTGTTCCGCTACATACTCAAATCAGCGCGTAACTGGCAGGAGGGCCTGATGGTCGGCGCCGGTCACGGCGGGATCGAGGCCATCATTCTGGGATGCCTGACAGCCGCCTCGTACGTCACCATGTTGGCTTGGCGCAACGGGAACACCTCAGCGCTGCCCCTTTCCCCGGATCAGCTCGCCGCTTTGAGCCAGCAGGTTTCGGCTTACTGGTCCGCACCAGTCTATTATTCGCTGCTCGGTTTTGCGGAACGCATTTTTGCCATCTGCATGCATCTCGCCCTGACCATGATGGTATTGCGCAGTGTGGCACTCAAACAACCCGTTTGGTTTTGGCTCGCCTTGCTATGGCATGCCGTCATCGATGGTGTCTCGGTCTATTTCCTGCCGATCATTGGGGCGCTAGGGATCGAGGGGATCGTCGGTTTGTTTGCGCTGCTGAACCTGGGCCTGCTCTTCTGGTTGAGGCCTTCCCTGACTCCGCCCGCCCAACCCGAACCAACCGTCACAGTGTAATTCAATTTCCAAAGCAGGCCGTCTATGAAGAATGACGGCCTGCTTATATTAATCAATCAAAAGCATAGAACTAATGTTCTATTCGCCAAGGGGAACCAGAACCTTTTCCCTACTTCAATTACACGTCTTTTTCGAGATAAGCAACCGCGCGGCCCAGTTCATCATCCATGACCAGTTTTAAATGATGCCCGGTGCGAAAATCTTCAACCGCAATCAATCGCAAGATTTTTGCCAGTGCCTGGTCGAGAGGGATCCACTCCAGCAAACGACTGGGGGTCTCATAGAAAAACTTTCGATTGAAGACCACATCCTGGTCATCAAGATAAACAGCCAGCGGATAGATCTGCGCCTCCATCATGTCCTGGAAGAAATGTGTCCCGAAAGATGGTTCCGGGGCGACGCCAATCCCCTCTCCAGACAGTTCGACCAGGGCACGCGTATTGTAGATATCGGCATAGCCGATATGCACGCCCAGGTCGGGCGTGGACGTGCCCCAACGTCCAGGCCCCACAGCAATAAAACCCTGTCCTTCCAGCATGGTATTCAATTGCCCGATCGCCCGTTCCAGCTTATTCCGCTCGGCTTGTGAAGCCAGACTAAAATAATCCTCCGAAACAAACAGGACAAACCGGATTCCGGACACATATCCCTTGGGCACCATACGGTGTGAGGAGAAAATAATATTTTCTTCGGCCAGCTCCGAGGGGAGCCGGGCATCCTGTGTGTCCTTGATATGACTTTGCGGCCGGCACTGCAGGATGGCAATCTCGATCTCAGGCTTAAGTGCGGACGGATCCTTCACACAAACCGTGAACTCGGTATCGACCGGGGAGTGGTAATGCTGCTCCAGCAAGGAAAGCGCCGTGCGCATATATGCCGCAAACGAGGTGCGACGCAACATTTGGTCGAAGGTGATGACCAGCTTTTCAGGCGACACCATATTGGTGCGGATTGGCGTCAGGTAGCCATCCTGATCAATTTGCGCGATAAACCGCAGAGGAGGGTAACGGGCAGTCAGTACCTCATTGACCGGCAGGGTCTTGAATTGATTTTCTTTGAGATCGATCAAATCCACATACTGCTGTGAATAGCGTACGATCGCCTTGACATCTGCAGCCGGATGCAGGAGCGGATGACTGAGTGCCACCAGCCGGGGATAATCATTGCCAGTCTGATCGACCGCCCGCGTGCCCAATCCCCAAACGATGCGGGCGAAGCCGTCTTCTTTATGGATTTGCGGAGACCAGCGGTACAAATTACGACTGAAGGCGACTCCCGATCCATGAGGCAGGTAATAGCTTCCAAACTGTTCGCCCTCTACAAATTGGATCAGGATCGCGATCCTTTCGTCATAGTCAGCCAGATCATTGTGGTGCCGATAGCTGATCACATCCGGATTGACTGCGCTGGCATAGACCTGAGCAATTGCCTGAGTCAATGCAAAAAGATTTTCTTCGAACCTCCCCTGATTCGGGCAGAAGATGCTCTCATATTTCCCGGCAAAGGATGTGCCGAAATTGTCCTCCAGTAGACTAGAAGAGCGGACGATCATCGGCCGCTTGTCGGATTCTTTCAGGACCTCCTTAAGATGCTCGAGGATCTGAGGTGGAAATTGACCTTTGGAAAACTCGGCGCAAATCATCGGATACTCCGCCCGGATCTGTTCTTCGGGCTTGTATTTTTGGTCGTTCCAATGCATCAGCCCGTTGTAGGACATAAAATTGTAGAAAACGTCCGAGCCCAGGTAGTAAGACACCGGCGTCTTGAAGGTCTTTATGACTTCAGGTGAAGCAGTTTCTTTCAAAATGCGCATGGCCAACAGCATACCAGCTGCTTTGCCACCAATTTTTCCGCCGCCAAATTTGCGACGTCGAATCTCCTTTAAATCCCCCACCGTAAACCAGCGGCGGGCGATTTTTAGATACTCCAGATGATCGCTGACCATCGTCCGCAGCAGCACCACCTTGATTTCCTGCAAACGCGCTTCGTATTGCCCGCGTTCATCCGGCGGCATGCTTTCGATCATCCCGGCTTGCTCGAACAGCATATCGTGCGGCGCCAGTTCGGGATTGAACCACACGAAATCGGTCTCGGTATTGCCACGTTCTGCCAGAATATCGCGGACAGTTTGTTCAAAATCCTGATATGGAAGGTTGTAGGCGAAATAGAAGTCAGTCAGTGAATCGCGGATACGGCTCAGACGTATCTCCCACAAATCCGACGGTTCTTCGGCAAACGGATCCTGCAGACCTTCCCGCGATTGCGATTCCATAGCCTTCTGCTGGGCTTCGGCCTCGAATTCCTCCTGGGAAATGATTCCGCGCGAGAACAACTCGCGGCGCATCCGTGAACGGATCCGGCTGCCCAGGATCGGATATTGATTGAGCGTCAGATAAATATTGAGAATATTATCGGGAGAAGGCGTGGGAAATGTCATGACTCTATTTTAACAAAAACCGGGGCGACACACAGTGTGTCGCCCCGGTTGGATTCACATATTAACCCAGGTGCATCGGCATGATTACATGCAGGAAATCATCATCGCCGACTGGACGGACCACCCCTGGGGCATTCGAGGCAGTCGTCTCGATCGCCACATTCGGTGATTTGATCACTTCGAGCACCTCACGCAGGAACTTGACATTGAAGGCAATCAACAGGCCAACGCCATCAACGGTCGCTTCCACGATGGTCTCATTCTTGCCAGTTTCTTCGGAAGTAGCTGAGATTTCCACCTCGCTCGATTCCAGATCACCGTTGGATTTGATATCCAAGCGCGCCACGTTGGAGCCCTCGCGCGCAAAGATTTCAGCTTGTTTGCAGGCTTTGAGCAACGAGGCGGTCGAAACCAGCGTGCGAGACTTGTACGAGCGCGGGATGATCTGCTGATAATCCGGGAAGGTGCCATCGATCAACTGTGAAACCAATTCCACATCCTTGACTCGGAAGATCACCTGTCCGCGGCCCTTGGGTACCACCATCGAGATCATCTCATCGCCGTCACCGGCAATCCGCGCCAGTTCGTTCAGCGCGCGGGCCGGGATGATGGCGTTGATCGGGTGCTGGGTGGGGGAAGAAATCGTCGCCTTGCGCACCGAGAGCCGGAAGCCATCCGCGGCAGCCATGGTGATCTGGTCATTGTCCACAGTGACCAGGACGCCCATCAGCACCGGGCGGGCCTCGTCGGTCGAGGCGGCCAGCGCGACCTGCTGGATCATCTCGCGAAAATCCACCACGTTCAGCTGCACTGCGCCTTCCATATCCGGTACAGGCAGAGGCGGAAATTCCTGTGCATCGATGCACTTGATGTCCGTATTGGAAGTACCGCCGATCAAATGCAAAGTCTGCGAGCTGCTATCCAGGGTCAATGAGACCTGGTCACTGGGTAGTGTATTGATCAGATCGACAAAAGTGCGCGCCGGTACCGTCGTCGAACCTTCCTCTTCGATCCGGGCCTGGATCCAGCAGGTAATTCCCATTTCCAGGTTCGTCGCGGAGAGCCGCAGGCGACCTTCATCGCTCGCAATTAAAACATTGGCCAGTACGGGCAGGGTGCTTCGGGGAGAAACAGCTCTGGATACAATCCCGAGACCACGAGCCAGATTCTCTTGCAGGACTGTTACTTTCATGGCCTGTCCTCTCGTGCAGTGGAATTACTCAAAGTATATCATTAACCAACAAAGGCTGAGATGATCAGCCCCAGCAGGACCAACGCCAGTTGCAGGGCAAACAAAGCGGCGAAGACATACATCACGACCGTCCAACCGGATGAACTGGCCGCAGAATGTACTTCCTGCCCTTCGGCCATTTGGCGCACGATTTGGGTCACCTGCCCGGCCAGCGCTGAGGCAGAGCGCGGCACACTCCCGGCCCAGGCCACATCCGGCGTCTCGTCCGGGATGATCACCTGCCGGCCGTTGAATTCGCGCAGCCATAGACGCAGCGCCTCCGGTGGGTTGACCGCCATCGATCCCGGCAGCACGATTGCCTTGACTTGCTGCCTCAGCTGCGGTGGTAACCCCTCTTCCAGATTTTGCAGAGTGAGGGGCAATTTGGGCAGTTGCTTCTCCAATGCGGAGCGGATCTCCGCTCCCAGCGCAGTCCCTTCTGAAGCCAGGACCAGCACCGGGAATTGGGCGTGTTTGGAAGCCAGCGCCTCGATCGCCTGCAAGCCGTCGCGCCGTAAGGCCCGCCAGTGATAGGTCAGCAGGACCACGAACAGGGCCAATGCCTGCAATGCGTTCAGGGCATCCCCGGAAAAACCTTCCGGGCGTTGTCCCAACAGGGCGCTCAGCAGCAGGAAGACCAGCCGCACGGCCGAGACCATGCCTCCGACCACGCCGCCAAACAGCACGAAGTACAGGTAAGCCTTGCGCACCACGGAACGTCGGGCGTGGTCGCCTTCGTCACCGATCGCGAGCGCCTCGTCCTGCATCGGAGACCAGGCCAGCAGCCAAAGCGGCAGTCCGGCCAGGATCGTCGCCAGCGCAGCCGTCAGCCGCGGGCGCAGCGCTTCAGCCCACAGGCCGATCCCGAGCGCCGTATCGATCGCGAAGGACAGCAGCATGCTGACGCCGATGAAGGTCGCAACCAGCCCGATCAGCGACAGAATGTAATAGTAAAACCGCCGCAAGCCGGCTCGCCGCGGGGCATCGGCTACTGCATCCAGATCCCGATTGAGCCAACGGCCGTAGTAAGCCCAGACGCCAGCCAGCGGGATGCCGATCGAGAGCGGACCATTGATCTGCTGCATCAGGCCGTCGAAGCCCAGGTGCTCGCCGAAAACCAGCCGCAAGAGCGCGTCGACCACGATCCCGGCGGCCGACAGCACCACGGTCACGCCCGCCAGGGACAGGACGTACAGCACTGCCAGACGCATGACGGACCGGCTTTCACCGGCCTGCGAGAGGGAGTTCTGCACGGCCCGCCAGCACCAGGCCCACAAGGGTGCTCCCAGCACGGCAAAGGCCAGTCCATTCGCCAGCCAGGTTTGATCCACCCTGCCGACCAGGCCCCCGACCGGGCGGGTCAGCACGAATTGCAGCAGCTGCTGCAGCCCGGCCACCAGCAAGCCAAGCCCGTACAGGACCCAGATGTAGCGGTAGAGCCGGCGGATGTCGCGCAGGTTATTCTTGGGTTCGACCGTCGCCCACTCGTCGCGCACCACCAGCAGAAAGTAAGCTGCAATCAACAGGTTCATGGCGATCGCGATCAGGTTGTCGACCCAGTTCTGCCCTGCACCCAGCACTGCCCGCGAGCTCGAGAACCCGAAGGCCGAGACCAGGGCCCGGTCGACCAGCGCCAGCAGGTTCTGGACCACCGGTATCAACAGTCCCAGCAAAGCACCATACAGGAAGGCAGCCCGGATGGCGGAAGCGTGTTCCTCCTCATCCCCCCGGGCACTGCGCTGCGCAGCCCACCAGTGCAGGGCGAAGACCGGCACCCCCACCAGGATCAGGGCCAATCCCTGGGCCAGGCTTTCGACCGTGTTGGACACTGTGGATGAAAAGATCACACGCACCAGCCCGATCAGGCCCCACAAAACCACTTCCAGGCTGATGATGGCTACTGCGTAAAAGTAAAGTCGTCGCACTGTCCTCATGGCGCTCTCCTCTAATAGGTCGGAGCCGGCTTCGGGGGAGTCTGGTACCAGTCCCAGCCCCAGTAGGGATAGGGCATCTGCGAGACCCGCCACTCCCCATCCTGCCGGACCAGGACAGCCGTCTCGGTCGAGCGATAGCTATCCGCGAAAGGACCGTTGGCGGTGTGCACCACCGAGACGTCCACGTAAGCCTCCTGCCCGCGCAGGTCCACTTTACCGACCTCGATCCCGGTCCCGCGCAGGTTCAACTGGTTGCTCAAGAAAGCCTGGCGGAACTGGTCGAAGGTCGGCTTGTTGTTTTTCTCGGCCAGGTAGCCGTAGGCGCGCTCGTAATCCCGCTGATGCAGCGCCAGCGCGTAGTTGTGGACGATCGCTTCGGGCGTGTCTTCTGGCAGGTAGGTCTGCGTATCCTTACGGGCGTAGAAGAGTGCCAGCGAGAGCACGACCAGGGCGGCGATCGCTACCAGGATGCCGATGAAAAAACGGTCTTGTTTCATGAAAACCGCCTTTCGGAATTGGAATAGGGCTGAGTCGATTGTATAATCTTTAAGGGAAAAAGGCAATCAGCAAGCCTGGCGCGCAGCCTGACCAGCCGCCCCGCTCCTTTCTCCTTTCCAATTTTGGTATACTTGCCCCATCTCCTAAAAACGAAGAGGAATCCCCATGAGCACACAAACCCCTCCCCGCTGGGATCTGTCCAACGTCTATCCGAGTCTGGATTCGAAGGAATTCAAACAAGGCTGGCAGGACATGCTGGATCAGATCGAAGCCCTGGAAAAGTTCTATACTGAAAAGGTCGCCCCGACCGACGCCAAGACTGAGGTGAGTAAGCTGGCCGCGCTGTCTGGCGACTTGATCGACAAGTTCAACGCTGTCTCCGAACTGGCTTATACCCTGTATGCCTACATCAGTTCGTTCGTGACGACCGACTCGTTCAACCAGCAGGCCAAACGCATCGAATCCGAGTTCGATACCACCGCCGTGCGCCTGGAGCAGTTGCAGACCCTGTCGGCGGCCTGGATCGGTAAAATCGCTCCGCTCCTGCCCCAGATCATCGATCAGGACCCGCGCGCCAAGGCGCACGCCTTTTTCCTGCAAGAAGCTGCCAGGCAGAGTAAATACCTGATGAGCGAAGCGGAGGAGGCCCTGGCCGCCGAACTGAATTTGAGCGGCGCCACCGCCTGGAGCAAGCTGCAGGGCGTGGTCACCTCGCAATTGACGGTCGATTTTGAACTGGACGGCAAGACCGAAAAGATGCCCATGCCAGCCCTGATCAACCTGCGCTCGCACCCGGATGAGGACGTACGCCGCCGGGCTTATGAGGCCGAAAACGAGGCCTGGGCCAGCATCCAGGAAACGCTGGCAGCCGCCATGAACAGCATCAAGGGCACAGCCAACACGCTCAACCGCCGCCGCGGCCGCGAAGACGCCCTGCATCCGGCCATCGATATGGCGCGCATCGACCGCCCGACGCTGGAAGCCATGCTGGAGGCCATGCACGACTCGTTCCCGATGTTCCGCAAGTACTTCAAATCCAAGGCCAAGAAGCTGGGCAAGGACAAGCTGGCCTGGTGGGACCTGTTCGCCCCGCTGGGCAAGACCGATACGACCTATTCCTGGGATCAGGCGCGCGCCTTCATCCTGTCCAACTTCGGCTCCTTCTCCCCCAAGCTGGAAGCTTTAGCCCAGCGCGCCTTCGACAACAACTGGATCGACGCCGAGATGCGCAAGGGCAAGCGCGGCGGCGCATTCTGCATGGGCGTCGAGGCCGTCAGGGAGTCGCGCGTGCTGTGCAATTTCGACGGCTCGCTCGAACAGGTCTCGACCATCGCCCACGAATTGGGTCACGCCTTCCACAACCAGTGCGCCTACGCGGCCGGCAAGACCATCCTGCAGCAGGATACGCCCATGACCCTGGCCGAGACCGCCTCGATCATGTGCGAGACCATCGTCAGCCAGGCCGTACTCAAAGGAGCCGGCAGCCAGGAAGAGACCCTGGCCGTACTGGAAAATTCACTGATCAACGCCAGCCAGGTGATCGTCGACATCTATTCGCGCTACCTGTTCGAGAAGGAAGTCTTCGAAAAGCGCGAGCAGGCCGAGCTCTCGGCTGAAGAGTTGTGCGAAATCATGGAGCGGGCCCAAAAGGACACTTACGGCGATGGCCTGGACGAACGCTACCTGCAGAAGTACATGTGGACCTGGAAGCCGCATTACTACAGAAGTGGGCTTTCCTTCTACAATTTCCCCTACGCCTTCGGCCTGTTGTTCGGCACCGGCCTGTACGCCATCTACCAGCAAAAAGGCGAGGCATTTGTGCCCGATTACATCAACCTGCTGGCCAGCACCGGCGAAGCCCCGGCCGCGGACCTGGCGGCCCGTTTCGGGATCGATATCCGCACCAAGAAGTTTTGGGCCGACAGCCTGGCGGTGATCGGCGGACAGGTCGACCAGTACTGCGCACTCTAAGGCCATGGGCGCAGCCGTCAAAGTCACCCAATGGACCGGTTCCGACCCGCCAACGCGGGGAGGGCTGTGGCAGCTAATGTCGGAGGAGGGCTTGCTGCCCTACGCCTGGTCCAATGGTCCTTTCGACATTTACGCCGCTCACACGCACGGGTACGACAAGGTTATCTACGTGGTCAGCGGGGCGATCACCTTCGGCCTGCCCGAGCAAAAGCGCGAGCTGGGTCTCCAGCCCGGCGATCGGCTCGACCTGCCGAAAGGTGTCGTGCACGACGCCAGGGTGGGACCGGACGGGGTGACCTGCCTCGAAGCCCACTACTAACCTTGATTGTTAAATGCAGCAGGGCACGAGGTCGACTCGTGCCCTGCTTGATTATTGATTATTGATCAAATCAGCGGGCTACACCCAGCCGCGCAGTTCCATCGCCGTGACCACGCGCCCGATCGCCACCATGTAAGCCGCGTCGCGCATGGAGACTTTTTCTTTCAGGCTCATGTCGAGCACACCGTGGAAGGCCTGGGTCATCTTGGTATCCAGTTTCTGCAGCACTTCTTCCTTGGTCCAGTAGAAGTTCATGTCATTCTGGACCGATTCGAAGTACGAGGTCGTCACGCCGCCGGCATTGCACAGGAAGTCCGGAATATCGAAGATGCCGTTGGCCTTGAAGTAATCGTCCGCCTCGGGCGTGCAGGGACCGTTGGCACCTTCGGCCACGATCTTGACCCGTTTGGAGATCTTCTTGACCGTCTCGGCGTTGACGTGGCCTTCGATCGCCGCCGGGATCAAAATGTCGGCTTCCGTCTCGATCCATTTCTCGCCATCAGCGACGACGTAACCGGCCGCTTTGGCCTTGTCCTGATCAATCGTGCCGTACTGGTCGGTGATGGTCAGCAGGAAATGTGGATCGACGCCATCCGGGTGGCTGTAGGTAAAGGAAGCCTTTGCATGGCGGTCCCAGCAGGAGACGCAAGCCACTTTGCCGCCCAGCATCTCGATAAACCCGATGGCCGCATACTGGGCCACGTTGCCGAAACCTTCGATGGCCGCCACGGACTTTTTCGGATCCAGGCCCAGGTGCTTCATCGCCTCGCGCACGGTGTAGATCACGCCATAACCGGTCGCCTCGGTGCGGCCTTCCGAGCCGCCGCCGCCCAGGGGCTTGCCGGTGAACACACCGGGTGTGTACTGGCCGGAGAGCCTGGAATACTCATCCATCATCCAGCCCATCATTTGCGGGGTGGTGCCAACGTCGGGCGCAGGCACATCCTGGCGCGGTCCGATGTTGCGCCACATGTTTTGCACCCAGCCACGGCACAGGCGTTCCTTTTCAGAAACGGAGAGCGTCGCCGGGTCGACCACGACCCCGCCCTTGCCGCCGCCCAGCGGGATATCAGCTACGGCGCACTTCCAGGTCATCCAGGTCGCCAAAGCACGGACGGTGTCAAAGGTTTCAGACGGGTGGAAGCGAATGCCGCCTTTGTTGGGACCGCGCGAATCGTTGTGCTGCACGCGGTAACCCTGAAAGACGCGCAGGGAACCATCGTCCATGCGCACCGGGATGCGGAAGGAAAATTCGCGCATCGGCCAGCGCAATACTTCGGCAATTTGCGGGTCGAGACTGAGTAATTTTGCGACCCCATCAAACTGCTGTTGTGCCATTTCGAAGGCATTGATTTGTCCGGACATACTGTAAACTCCTTAGCAATAGTAAGGTAATTGGTTATCCTGTCGATAAAACATAAGCGGGCACCCCGGTCCGGGGAGCCCGCAACACGACTCGGATATGTTTTGCACGGCAATCATACTAACAGAAACCGCCTTGTGATTAAATGCGCATTAACCTTACTAGAATTTACAGCATACGTCAATATGAATACTATCACGAGCGGACATGATAACCATCTCAATCCGTCAGACAAAAAAACCATCCCGGAACTCGGGATGGTTGGGGTCATGCCTGCAATTGTTTTTCCAACTCCTGCCGCACCACTTGCGGATTGGCTTTGCCCCCCGCTTTCTTCATCACCTGCCCAAAGAGCCAGTTCGCCACAGTCAATTTGCCAGCTTTGTAACTGGCAACCTCCTGCGGGTTTTCGGCGATGGCCTCAGCCACGATACGCGCGATCATCTCAGCGTCAGAAACCTGGCGCAATCCCTTGGTTTGGACGATCTCGGTCGCAGAAATTCCGCTGGCGAACATCTCGGCCAGCACATCCTTGCCGGTATTCTGGTTGACCTCGCCGCGCGCAACCAGAGCGACCAACTCGGCAAAAGCCTGGGCCGTGAACGGGAGCGACTCGATGCCTACCCCAGTTAACTTCATTTGGGCGAACAGCTCGCCGGTCACCCAGTTGGCGACCACCTTGGCTGGGACAGTCTCAGCCGCAGCGACGACCTGTTCGAAGAAATCCGCCACAGCCCCCTCCTCGACCAGTAAATGGGCCGCGGATTCGTTGATTTCATACTGCCGGACAAAGCGATGAAATCTGGCATACGGCAATTCCGGCAGCCCAGCGCGGATTTGGGCAACCCAATCCTGATCGAGCACCAGCGGCGGCAGATCCGGTTCGGGAAAATAGCGGTAATCATGGGCTTCTTCCTTGCTGCGCTGGCTGAAGGTAACCTGCCTGGCTTCGTCCCAACCGACGGTCTCTTGCGACACAAGCTGGCCCTGGCGCAGCAGTTCGCTCTGGCGCACGATCTCATACGCCACGCCGCGTTCGAGCGCGTGGAACGAGTTCAGGTTCTTGATCTCGACCTTGGTTCCCAGGGCCTGCCTGCCAACCGGTCGCACTGAGACGTTCGGCTCGATGCGCATTACGCCCTTTTCCAGATCGCCCGAGTTGACCCCCAGATAACGTAAGATCGAACGCAGTGCTTCGGCATATCTACGCACTTCTTCCGCAGCACAAAAATCCGGTTCGGTGACAATTTCCAGCAGCGACACGCCCGAGCGATTCAAGTCCACCAGCGAGTAGGACCCGCCGTCGCCTTCGACATGGGTCAGTTTTCCGGTGTCTTCTTCCAGGTGTACGCGTCGGATGCGGATGACTTTCTCGCCTTGCGAAGTGATGATCGTCAGCTTGCCATTGACTGCCAGCGGCTGCTCGTATTGCGAAATCTGGTAACCTTTGGGCAGGTCGGGGTAGAAATAGTTCTTGCGGGCGAAGATGCTGACCGGCTGAATTTCACACTCCAGCGCCAGGGCCACGCGCACGGCGTACTCAACCGCTTTGGCATTGATGACCGGTAACGTGCCCGGCATGCCCGCACAGACCGGGCAAACAGCCGTGTTCGGCACAGCGCTGGTCGAATCGACGACCGGGCAGGCGCAAAACATCTTTGAATTCGTCAGTAATTCAGCGTGGACTTCGAGTCCGATGACAGGTTCGTATTCCATCATTCCATAGAATTCTAATTGAATTTTGGCTGGCGTTTTTCCAGGAAGGCCGCCACACCTTCCAGGTGCTCGTTGCCCCGGGCGGCGATGTCCTGCAAATGGGCCTCGTAATCTAAGACGTCCTCCAAATTGGGCAGCACCGCGCGGTTGAAAGCCCGCTTGGTCAGGCCGTAGGCCCCAACCGGACCGGCTGCCAGTTGTGCCGCCAGTTCCCCGGTCACGGCCATCAATTCGGCAGCGGGTATGACTTGATTGACCAGACCCCATTCCAAAGCCTGGGCAGCGGAGATGGGCGCATTGCTGAAGGTCGCCAGGCTGGCGCGTCCCAAACCGACCAGCTTGGGCAGCAGCAGTGAGACCGCCGAGTCGGGCACCAGTCCAATGCCCAGGAAACCGACCACGAAGTTAGCCGCCTCGGAAGCCAGACGGATATCGCAGGCCAGGGCGACCCCCAGGGAAGCGCCAGCGCACGGTCCGTTGATTGCAGCGATGACCGGCTTCTCGATCTGCCGGATTTGCAGCACCAGCGGATTATAGGTTTGGAGCAGGTGTTCGCGGAAGGAGACGGACGTGTCAAAACCAGCAGCGCGGATCTCGTCGATGTCCTGACCGGCGCCAAAGGCCTGGCCTGATCCGGTCAGCACCACAACGCGCACCCCCGCAGCGCGGGCAGCCTGTTTGAAGGCGGTTTGCAGTTCCGCGATCATTTCCAGGCTGAAGGCGTTCGCCCGCTCCGGGCGATTGAGCGTCAGCTTCAATACGCCGGCTTGCAGGTCAGATAATACCTGAGGCACAGACTCCCTCCCGGGTGGAGATAAAAAAATAGGGATAGGGGATCATCCCTATCCCCTTCGTTTCGCAGGCAAACCTAAAGGTCGGGTGAATCGTAGTCGCTGTCGGCGCTGTCGTCCTCGCCGGAGTCGAACTCGAACTCCACATCGTCATGGTCAACGTAGACCCACAACAACAACATATGACCGTCGCCGGTCTCGACCGAACGCGCGGCCAGGATCGGCGCGGTCTGTTCCAACCCCATATCATTACGGTAATGCAAAAAAATGGGGGCGTGCTTGTTCCAGGCGCGATAGCAGCGCTCGACCAGCGCCGGTCCGTTGAATGTGCGCAGGTGTGTCATTGCTGTCACAGAGAGGTGCGGGCCTTCATTCAGCCCCAATGCCCAGCCATCTTGTACCGGCTCAAATACGGGCGGTGGTCCTTCAATGATTGTAATTTTATCTTCCATGTTTTTACCTGTAGTTGGCGACATCATACCACAAAACGCTAAAAGCCCAAGGTCCTGTATAATCCCACCCAGGAGCTAGTCATGCACAAACTCGTCATTCTCTTCGAGCAACCGGACGACTGGGGCAGCTTTCAGCCAGGCTGGCAGGAATTCATGGCCCTGGCCGAGCAAATGCCCGCTCTGCAAAAGGAAGTCGTCAGCGACATCGACCAGATTGTCTCTGCGCCGGACGCCAGGCAATATTTCAAAATGCACGAGCTGTATTTCGAAGACCGCGCTGCACTGGATACCGCCCTGCAATCCGAAGCAGGTCAGACTGCCGGGAAATGGCTGCATCAATTTTGTTCTGGGCATTTCGTTTTGATGATTGCCGATCACAGAGAGGCCGGCCCGCAGGATTTCAAAAAATAGAAGCGCTGCTGCGCCTTACAACGACTTGACCATGCGCCTGACCAGGCCGGGCCCGGCGTAAACCAGCCCAGTGTAGACCTGCACCAGGGTCGCGCCCAGGTCCAGCTTGCGGCGGGCATCCTCGGGGGTCATGATCCCGCCCACGCCAACCACCGGAATTTTTCCATCCACGTGTTTGACAACCCTGGACAGCATCGCATCCGACAAAGCCGTCAGCGGGCGGCCGCTTAATCCGCCGCTCTCGACCCCGAGCGGGGATCGCAATCCCACGCGCGACAGGGTCGTGTTGGTGACGATCACCCCGTCCATGTGCGTCGCCAGGATCACGTCGAGGGCCTCCTCCAATTCCTGATCGCTCAGGTCGGGCGCCAGCTTGACCAGCAGGGGCAGGTGCCTCTGCAAAGTCTTCTGCTCGTGGCGGCGCTGCTGGTGCAGTTCGCTCAGCAGGCCTTCCAGCGCCTCGCGCCCCTGCAAGCGGCGCAGCCCGACCGTATTGGGTGAGCTGACGTTGATGGTCAGGTAGTCCGCCAGGGGAGCAAATATTTGCAGCAAGGCCAGATAATCAAAAACAGCTTCTTCGTTGGGCGTGTTCGTATTCTTGCCCAGGTTGACCCCCAGAATCTCGTCAGATCGTTTTAATTTGCGCAGGCGTTTGGCCACCACCACCGCACCTACCCCCGGGAAACCCAGGCGGTTGATGATGGCTTCGTCCTCCACCAGCCGGAACAGGCGCGGCCTGGGGTTGCCCGGCTGCGGCAGCGGCGTGACCGTCCCGACTTCGAGGTGACCGAAGCCCAGGGCTGATAATCCGCGCACGGCGACGGCGTCCTTGTCATACCCGGCCGCCAGCCCGACCGGATTCTTGAAATGCAAGCCAAAAGCGCCGACCGGTTTTTCTGTTGTGAAGTTCAACAAAAATAACAGCGCATGGATGGGCGGCAGGCTGCCCGAGCGCAGCAGACTCAGAGTCAGACGATGGGCAGTTTCAGGATCAAGTTGAAAAAGCAGCTTTCGGAGGACAGGATACATAGTCGCTGAACTATTTATTTTGCCTGTCTGCAAATTTTTTACATTCTGCGAGGTAGTCTTCCGCCCGTTTTTGTAATTTCGGCAGAAGCGTGAAGTCACCCTTTAGCAGGGGGGCGCCAAAGCTCAGGAGCTGTTCACACTTTTGCTGGAGCACAGTTTCAAGTTGACTGTTATCCATTTCGGCGGGAGAAAATGCTTCCTCGGGAGCTGGAGGTTCTCGCTCCCCCAATTCCACCAGCAACCAGTCGAGCGAGGCCCGGTCAGTTTCGGGGTGATTGACATCTGCAATCGTCACCCAGGGGAAATCACCGATCTCGTAATTCAGTACGACTTCGGTGGTTGGGTTCTGGTAACTGACTGCCACGCCCCGGGTGCGAAAGATGGTTTCGGTCTTTTTAAAGCCGTATTTGGCTTCGAGATCCAAAAAGGTTTTGTTCACAATTCGTTCAAATTCAGATTTTCTCATCACACTGCTCCTAAAAACAATTCTCGGCAGAGAGACAAACCAGCCGCAGCAGCGCGGAGGGAGGCTTTCGGGGTCGAGAGACGACTATTATCAACTGATAACTATATCATTCATCCGGCAAAGCATGTGGAACGATTTGGAATTTTTGAAAACCTTCACATAAAATGGGATTCGTTTACGCTGAAAAGCCGATTCAGCCGGTGTGATAAGAACCTTTGAGAAAGGCGCGTGTCAGGTTAATTTTGTCCGCAGGCACCTTGCCCGTCTTTTCCCAATGCGCCAGCATCTGGCCGATGGTCAAGACCGCGTGGAAGGCGTAGCCAGCTTCGGCCAGCGACTCCTTCGCCCCGGACTGGCGATCAACCAATACGACCACATCTTTGACGACCAATCCGGCACCGGTCAGTTTTTGGATGGCTTCGAACTTGCTGCCGCCCGTGGTAGCCAGATCGTCGATCACGACGGCGGTTTCTCCGGGGTGATACTCACCTTCGATCCCGGCTTTGGTGCCGTAGGCTTTGACTTCCTTGCGCGGGTAGATCATCGGGTAGTTGCCTGCCAGGGAAATGGCAGTTGCAATCGGGATGGCGGCGTAGGGCAATCCAGCCAGGCGGTCAAACTGGAGCTCCGCCAGCAGCGGCAAATAAGCAGCGGCGACCTGCCCCAGCAGTTTGGGATAGGCGATAAGCAGGCGCAGGTCGATGTAGAACGGGGATTTGAGTCCCGACTTGAGGGTGAATTCGCCGAACTTGATGCAGCCAGCTTCCAGCAAGTTGTCGGCGAGGGGCTTGAGATGGGATTCGAGTTGGGTCATACACCATTCCTAACGAACCACAAAGCACACGAAGGGCACTGAGAAAATCTTTAATAATAACTTTGCGCGCTTAGCGGTCTTTGCGGTTCAGATCTCGCTTGATGTTCACAATCTCATCCCGCAATTCCGCGGCTGCCAGCTTTGGATTCTCGGACTGCGCGAGCGAGCGCGAGACGTTGATCAGCAGGCCTTTGCCGTCCGCCCGCAGGCCGGCCTGAAGCGCGGACTCCAAATTCCCGCCCTGGGCACCGACGCCGGGGGACAGGAACCACAGGTCCGGTGCAGCGGCGCGGACGCGGGCCAGCGCCTCTGGTTGGGTCGCGCCCACGACCAGGCCAATATTGTTTTTGGTGTTCCACTGTCGAGCCAGTTGTGCAACCTTAATATATAACGGATCGCCGGACGCAAGCGGCAAATCCTGCAGGTCAGCCGCGCCAGGATTGCTGGTCTTGCACAACAAAAACACACCTTTTTCCTTGTGTGTCAGGAACGGATCGATTGAGTCCTTGCCCAAATACGGATTGAGCGTGATGGCGTGCGCGCCCAGCTGCTCAAAGGCGGACCTGGCATATGCTTCCGCCGTGGAGGCAATGTCGCCGCGTTTGGCATCCAGGATGACGGGGATCATCGAGCCGAGCCGCTCGGATTCAGCCTGGACCGTCTCGACCACCTGCCTGAGCGCGGTCCAGCCTTCGGGGCCAAGGACCTCGAAGAAAGCAGCATTGGGCTTGAAGGCCGCAGCGTAGGGAGCAGTCTGTTTAACGAGGCGCCGACAGAAGTCCAGGGCTGACGCGGCAGTGGGCTTTTCGAGGTCGGAGATGTGCGGATCGAGCCCGATGCACAGCAGCGAGGAGCAATCGTCAACGCGTTTTTCCAAAAACGAAAAAAAGGTTTCCATGAAAATCCTTATCCAGCGCGGAGACGCAGAGAGCACGACGTTTTCTTTTGTTTTTCTCTGCGTACTCAGCGTCTCTGCGGTTAGAAAACTATGCTTTGCCTAAAACCATCGCCAGCAGCGCCATTCTAACGTAAAGCCCATACTCCATCTGCCTGAAATACGCGGCGCGGGGATCATCATCGAAGTCGGGGCTGATCTCGCCGACGCGCGGCAATGGGTGCATGACGATCATCTCACCCTTGGCGGCCTTCATGATCTCGGGATCAATCACGTAGGCGCCTCTGACCTTCTCGTACTCGGCGGGGTCCTCGAAGCGCTCTTTCTGGACGCGGGTGACATACAGCACGTCGGTCTCGGGCAGGGGGGCGTCGAGGGTCGAATGCTCGGCCTGCGGGATACCCTTAGCAGCGACTTCGTCCATCACTTCCTTAGGCATGCGCAGGATCTCAGGCGAGACATAGTTGAGCTTGACGTCGAAGAGCGTCAGCAGGCGCGCCAGTGAGTGGACGGTACGGCCGTATTTCAGGTCGCCAAGCATGGTCACGGTCATGCCGTCGATCTGACCTGCACCGAGCTCCTCGAAAATGGTGAACGTATCCAGCAGCGCCTGGGTGGGGTGCTCGCCCACGCCGTCGCCCGCATTCAGCACGGGTTTCCTGGCTGCTTTGGCTGCAATCGCCGCCGAGCCGACTTCGGGATGGCGCAGCACGATCACGTCCGCGTAGCATTCCAGCGTGCGGATCGTATCGGGCAGGCTCTCCCCCTTCGACACGGACGAGTATTTGACTTCGTTGATCGGGATGACGCTGCCGCCCAGGCGTTCCATGGCCGCCGTGAAGGATGACGAGGTGCGCGTGGACGGTTCGTAGAACAGGTTGGCCAGGATCTTGCCTTTCAGCAGGTCGAAGGTGCCCACGCGCTCGACCATGCCGCGCATCTCGTGCGCCACGCCGAACACATATTCCAGGTCGGCGCGGCTGAACTGTTTGACCGACAGAATGTCCCTGCCGTACCAGGGCGCGTGGGTGTTATCGCCAAAGGGCAAATAGGGGGATTGGGGATCTGTTGGCATGTTTAATCTCCTTATGGGTTTGAAGGTTTAAATTTGCGACCTGTAACTTGTGACTTGGAACCGCCTCGCACGCAGGGTGAGTTTGTTTCTGTTTCGATAGACATTTTCTATAGTATATACGGCGGACATTGCCCATGTATTGAGATGCTTCCATCCCAACATTTAATCCCACTGCTTCCACCGCCATGATTATTCGAATTTTTCGTTGGCGTCCACAAGGATGCAAGTGTGTTCGTTGCAATGGGGGTCGGCGCGCTGAAGAATCCACCAAAGTTATTACCCCTTGCCAGCCACGGCAACAAGGCAAGCAGAAAGAGAATAAACAAAAATGACATCATGCTTTCACATTTCTTCCAAAACCTGACTCTGCCAGCACCTGCCCGTCTCGATAGGCCTCCCGGCCCCGCAGTACCACCCGTGTGACGCGCCCATTGACCTGCCAGCCTTCGAAAGGCGTCCAGCCACAGCGGGAATGCAGGTCCGCAGCGTGGATCTCGTAGCCATCATTCTCGTCCACTTCGACCCAGGTCTCGGGCTGCTCAGGCAGGTGGAAGATGCGTTTGGGATTTGTGTGCAGCTTTTCGATGACTTGGTCAATACTTAATCGTCCGTTGTGGACGGCGGTCAGCAGCAGCGGCAAAATCGTCTCCAGGCCAGGAAATCCGGGCGGCGGGTTATCGCCATCCTTTTCCGCGATGGTGTGCGGGGCGTGGTCAGTGGCGAAACAATCAATCTGGTCCAGGTTGTCCCAAAGGGCCTGCACGTCAGCTTTTGTCGCCAACCTTGGGCGAACCTCGCCGCGGCCGGGATGATCGTGCGCTATAGCTGGGATATCGCCTGCGCTCAGGAAAAGGTGATGAGGACAGACCTCGCAGGTGACCTGGATGCCTCGCTGTTTGGCAGCCTTGATCAGCAGTACTTCTTCCCTGAGCGAGATATGCGCAACGTGGACCGGACGGTCGTAGATGGCAGCAAATAAAATCGCCGCGGCCATGCTGCGGCTCTCAGAATGCACCACGATGGGATAATCCTTCGGGAATTTCTCAAAGTGCGGCATCCACAGCGACATGTCATCCAGGCGCAGCTCTCCGAAGGTCGAGTCGAGGTACATCTTCAGCCCGGCAGCCTTTGGTGCCAGTGCTGCGACCGCCTCGGCGTTATCGGGACCTGCGCCCAGGAACTGGGCGTAGTCGCAGCGGGCTTTCCGTTTAGCTGAATCCAACGCCAGATCAAGTGTGTTTGCATCGAAGATCGGCGGTTTTGTGTTCGGCATGGCCAATACCATCGTCAGGCCGCCGGCCAGGGCTGCGCAGGTCCCGCTGTCCCAGTCTTCTTTGTGGGTCTGTCCGGGTTCGCGCAGGTGTACGTGGGGATCGATCAATCCGGGGAGTCTGAGCACGGTTTAATTATACAGAGCGCGCCATCGGCACGATAAAAAATGAGAGTCGCTTTTGGCGACTCTCTGGTTTGATAATCAATGCACTTCCGGGATGCAGGCTGGGTTGTTTTTCCTTTTGAAGGACCATTTGTGCACACATATTGGGGTTGATTATATGCCACCCCCACAGCTTGTCAAGGTCAATGCAACAAATCGCGGTCAATTGCATCAAATGGATAGTATGTGGATGACAATCGTCACTAAATTGTAATCTGTGCGGATGTTACATTCAAGGGGCGTGCTATAATCCGCCTGACTTTTCCAAAGGAGCAAACATATGGCTTATAAGAATGTAACTGTGCCCGCAGGTGGCGCAAAAATCACAATGCAAGACGGAAAACTACAGGTTCCGGACAACCCGATCCTGCCATTTATTGAAGGCGACGGCACTGGCCGTGATATTTGGAAAGCCTCCGTGCGTGTCTTTGATGCAGCAGTTGAAAAAGCGTACGGCGGCCAGCGCAAAATCCACTGGATGGAAGTCTATGCAGGCGAAAAATCCTTCCACAAATTCGACGATTGGCTGCCCGAAGAGACCGTTGCAGCATTCCGGGAATTTGTGGTCGGCATCAAAGGCCCGCTGACCACCCCCATCGGCGGCGGCATCCGCTCACTGAACGTCGCCCTGCGCAAACACCTGGACCTGTACGTCTGCCAGCGCCCGGTGCAGTATCTGCAAGGCGTGCCATCGCCCGTCAAACACCCCGAATACGTGGACATGGTCATCTTCCGCGAGAACACGGAAGATATCTACACCGGCGCAGAATTCGAATACGGCACGCCCGAAAATGCCGAATTCATCGCACTGCTGAAAGAAAAATTTCCAAAGGAATATGCCAAAATCCGCTTCCCGAACACGGCCGGCATCAGCATCAAGCCGGTTTCGCGGGAAGGAACGTACCGATTGGTCCGCGCGGCGATCCGCTGGTCGCTGGATAACGGCCGCAAGGACGTCAGCCTGGTGCACAAGGGCAACATCATGAAGTTCACCGAAGGCGCATTCCGCGGCTGGGGGTACGAGCTGGCCAAGAGCGAATTCCGCGACCAGATCGTCACCGAACGTGAGACCTGGATCCTGGGGAACAAAGAGAAGAATCCCGGCCTGAGCGTGGAAGAGAACGCCAGGATGATCGACCCTGGTTTCGATATGATGGCGCCGGACAAGCAGCAGGAAATCATCGCAGAAGTTAAAGAAGCCCTGGCCTTGTGGGATACGCATGGTGATGGCAAATGGAAAAGCAAGCTGCGCGTCCGCGACACCATCGCCGACATCGTCTTCCAGCAGACGATCACGCGCGCCAAGGAATTCGACGTGCTGGCCACCATGAATCTGAATGGCGATTACCTGTCCGACGCGCTGGCAGCCCAGATCGGCGGCATGGGCATCGCCCCCGGTGCAAACATCAATTACGAAACCGGGCATGCCATCTTCGAAGCCACGCATGGCACCGCACCCAAATATGCCGACCTGGACAAGGTCAATCCCGGCTCGGTCATCCTCTCCGGCGAGATGATGTTCCGCTACCTGGGCTGGACCGAAGTGGCTGACCTGATCATCAAGGGCATGGGAGGCGCCATCTCGGCCAAGACCGTCACCTACGATTTCGAGCGCCTGATGGACGGCGCCACGCTGCTCAAGTGTTCCGAGTTCGGCGACGCGATCATCAAGCACATGGATGATTAGGTTTTAGCGTTCTGCCACCAGCAAACTCCCCCTCCCGGAAAAGGAGGGGGAGTTTATGTTAACTAGAAATGGGTAAAAGATGGCCAACCATACGACTCGCACCATTATATGTTGTTTCTTCACACATTTTATTGTATAGTTTTTCTAGAAGATTAATTACACACACCCCGATTCTACTGTTCCCCAGCACTGGCAAACCCACTGCACCCGACAAGTTGATTGACATTTTAATATTTGCCCGGTCAGGGAAAAGGAGCTGAAAATGAAAACCAGGCTCTATCACACCATGATTTCGGCAACCCTGATCTGTTTCCTGGCTGCCTGCGGCGGCCAAGCGACCGAACAGCCTGCCGGAGCAACTGGGATCATTTTTACAGCTGACCAGACTACCTTAAAGCCCGGAGAATGCACGCTTTTGCACTGGGAGGTGACGGAAGGCTTCGGCGCCACGCTCAACGGCGAGCCGGTCCCCAAAGCGGGCGAGAGGCAAGTGTGTCCACCGGAGACCCTCATCTACGAGTTGGCAGTGGACATGGGCACCCGCTTCGATACGCGCACGCTCGAGATCACCATCAGCGGCGGGGCCAACCCGACCGAACCGGTCGCGCCCGGACAGCCCGCCTACCAGGCCGGTTCGTGGCTAGCCACCGGCGGCCCTCCGGGCGGCCTGGGGTACGACATCCGCATGCGGCCCGACAATCCGGAGGTCATGTTCGTGACGGACGCGCACGCCGGAGTCAACATGAGCATTGACGGCGGGCAGACCTGGTTCCCGAGCAACGCGGGCATTTTACCGGGCATCGGCAACGATGTACCCATTTTTTGCCTGACGATCGATCCGCATGATTACGATGTGATCTGGGCCGGGACGCAGCTGACCGGGCACGTCTATCGCAGCAGCGACAACGGGGACAACTGGACAGAAATGGACAACGGCATCACCGAAGCAGGCCGCAGCATCCGCGGGATCACGATCGACCCCAACGATCCCAGGGTGGTTTACGCGGCCAGCGAGGTCGATGCGGTCGTCTGGGCGGCAGAGACGCACCTCCCCGATGCGCACGGGTACGGCGGGGAGGTCTTTAAATCGAGCGATGGCGGCCAGAACTGGGTCCGCATCTGGTCGGGCGAGAACATCGCCCGCTACATCTGGGTCGACCCGCGGGACAGCAACCGCCTCTACGTCTCCACCGGGATCTTCGACCGCGCCCCGGCCAACCAGACACCGGAGGCCCTTGGCGGGGTGGGCATCCTGCGCAGCAAGGACGGCGGCCAGTCCTGGACGGTCTTGAATGAATCCAACGGCTTGAGTGGATTGACCATTCCCAGCCTGTTCATGCATCCGCAGAATCCCGATATTTTGATTGCGGCCGTGAGCAATTTCGGCATCGGCGGCGTGTTCGTCACCTACGATGGTGGGGATTCCTGGACCCGCATGCAGGACGGACCGACCGCCTCGGACGCGGTTGAAATCGCCTTGAGCGATCCGGATATCTGGTATTCGGCCACCGAAGGGACTATCTCGCGTTCCGATGATGCCGGGTGGACCTGGCAGACCTTCGACCTGGCCACGCAGGACCGCACGGCCGGCATGCCGATCGATTTGCAGGTCGATCCCCGCGATCCTTACCGCATCTTCGATAACAATTACGGCGGCGGCAACTTCCTGAGCACGGACGGCGGACAATCCTGGGTGGACGCCAGCAAGGGCTACACCGGCGCTACGATTGCCGGCATGCTGGTCCCGTCGAATGATGCCCAGACGATTCTGGTCGGGGCCAATACCGGAGGCTTCCGCAGCACGGATGGAGGGGAGAACTGGCCTGGTACCAGCTTACCTTCGGCAACCCAGTTGCTGCGTACTCCCACCGGCCTGATGGCCAGCGACGGCGGCGGCGGCGTGTGGCACAGCCAGGATGACGGCGTGACCTGGACACGCACCCGGGTGGTCGATTTGATGGCCGAATTGGAAGCCGGGCGCATGACCAACGACGTCGCTTCTATGCGTGCCCTGACAATGGCGCCCTCCGATCCCAGCGTTTTGTACGCTGGTTTCCACAATGCCCCCTGTGTGGATGGATTGGCCGCCTACTGTCTGGACCCGATGCCAAACATGTACCGCTCGAGTGACGGCGGGCATACCTGGCAGGAGATCAGCGGGACACCTTTTGACCATCAGGCTGTACTGAGCATCGCCGTGCATCCTGAAAACAGCCAACTGCTCTACGCGGCTTCGATCACGGGGCTGTACCGCAGTGCTGATGGTGGCGACTCGTGGTCGCTGGTCGAGTCGTTCGACCAGGCCACCCGCCAGGTGCCGATTGTTGGTAACGATAAATCGATGGTCGAACTCAATCTGTGGGTCGTCACGGACGTGGTCTTCGATCCATTCGATTCGCATATCATCTACGCAGCTTCCCAGCACGGTGGCATCTGGCGCAGCCGCGATGGCGGACAGAGCTGGACACAGGCGGCAGCTGGCATGGATCCCAACGAGTTGATCGTCAAAATACTGCCGGACCCCAGTCATCCCAATTTGATCTATGCTGCCTCGCATCTGTCGGGCGTCTTTGTGACACTGGATGGCGGAGAGACCTGGCAGAGTCTCAACAATGGTCTGGCTGTTCGCAACATCACCAACCTGGCGCTTTCGGCCGACGGCTCAGTGCTGTACGCCGGGACGGGTGCCAGCGGCGTCTTCCGCCTGGGAGGTCCGAGCGCGGCTGGGGGACCCTAGCGTTTCTGTGCTGCTTGTGCGGTGGCTGACGTCTCCGCTTTCAAACCGGGAGGAGCTTTCATGAAAACCCTGCGTGTTGTTTCGTTTGTCATGCTCTTGCTTTTAACGATTATTCTGCTGCCAGGAGCCAGTGCTCAGGAGATCGCCTACCAGGAAGATTTCGAAGACGGTCAGGCGCAAGATTGGACACTCGAACCCGGTTGGGGAGTCATCCAGGTGGATGGAAATTACGTCCTGTCCGGGGAAGGACACACCTGGGCCAGGGCCAGCGGATTCTACGACGACTTTCGACTGTCATTTCGGCTCATGCTGCGTCAAGGTGAAGTGCATCTGAATGTCCGCACGAATGATGCCGGACGGTATTTCATCCGGTTCTACGACCAGGGCTCGCAATTGGGCAAGCAATATTGGCCGGATACCTTCCAGCAAAACCTGGCCAGAGGCAGCGGCAGCCATCGCTTCAACGAATGGCATCAGGTCGAAATCTCGGCCAACGGGAACGAGCTCACATTTTCGGTGGACGGCAATGTCGAATGGACGTATGTCGATCCTGAGCCGCTCCTGGTCGGTGGGTTTTCGTTCGAGTCCCTGGATAACACGCAAGTGCTGGTTGACGAGATCGAGGTGGTCCTGGCGGATACTTCCGCTTACGCCATCGACGAATCCACCTCGGCGCTAACCTGGACACGGACAGGCGGTCCGCTGGGCGGTCTGGGCTACGACATCCGCATGACGCCCGGCGACCCGGACCGGATGCTGGTCAGCGATGCCTGGGCGGGCGTCTTCGCCAGCACGAATGGCGGCGCGACCTGGTCGCCCTCCAATTCGGGCATCACGATCCGCACCGGCGGAACGGGAGATGCCATCCCGATCTTCTGCCTGAGCATCGACCCGGTCCATCCGAACATCGTCTGGGTCGGCACCCAGAACTTGCGCGGCATCTTCAAATCCACGGATGGCGGCGCGACCTGGACCAAAAAGGACCAGGGCGTCGTCGAGCGGGACGGGATCACCTTTCGCGGCTTCACAGTGGACCCGACAAACTCGGACGTGGTCTATGCTGCTGCTGAGGTCGCCTCCTGGAATTGGAATCACGGCCAGTATCGCGGCGGGCGCGAGTTCGAGATGGTCGCCGGCGTGGTGTACAAGACCACCGATGGCGGGGAACATTGGACGGCAATCTGGCGCGGGGACAACCTGGCCCGTTATGTCTGGATCGACCCGCGCGACACCAACGTGCTTTACATCTCAACCGGCATCTTCGACCGTGAGGCCGCCAATTCCGACCCGCAAACGGGAGCTCCCGGCGGTGAGGGGGTGCTCAAATCCACTGACGGCGGGCGGACCTGGATGCACGTCAACAACGGGCTCGACAATCTGTATGTTGGCTCGCTGTTCATGCATCCGGCGGACCCGGAGGTCTTGATCGCCGGAGCGGGTAACGTGCAGTACCGCGACCATGCGGGGGTCTACCTCTCCACCGATGGGGGCGCGACCTGGACCCAGACCCTCGGAACGGACGAGGGTGAGCCGATCGATTCGGTCGAGATCTCGACCTCCAACCCGCAAATCGCCTACGCCGCCGGCGCTGCCTCCGTGTTCCGCAGCGAAGACGGTGGGCGGACCTGGGAGCGCGTCGCCGGGGAGAGCGAGGGCGGCTGGGGTCCTCCCGGCGTGCGGGCCGGCTTTCCGATCGACCTGCAGGTGGATCCACGCAACCCCGAGCGCATCTTCGCCAATGCCTACGGCGGGGGAAATTTCCTCTCCGAGGACGGCGGCCGGACGTGGGTGGATGCCAGCCGCGGGTACACCGGTGCCCAGGTGCGCGCCATCGCCGTCGACCCCGACCAACCCGGGCGCGTCATCGCTGCCGCACGCAGCGGCATCTTCGTCAGCCAGGATGGCGGCGTGACCTGGGCCGGATTGAATTATCCACCCGCGGTCTCGATGGAATGGAACGCGGTCGCGCTTGACCCTCAGGACCCGCAACATCTGGTTGCCGAGACCAACTGGGGCAACCGCCTGATAAACAGCCGCGATGGCGGCACAAACTGGGCGCGCGTCTTCGATTTCAACGACCAGCGCGTCGGCTGGGGGAGCATCGCTTTTGCCCCATCCGACCCGCGCGTGCTCTACGCCGGTTCTACCGGCTATACCACGGCAAGTATGTTCGATCCCACGCAACCCGGTCACGGAATCTTTGTCTCAAACGATAACGGGCAGAACTGGACGCCTGCCAATAACACCCTCAGCCAGGACGCCAGCGTGGTCGGGCTGGCAGTCAGCCCGCAAAATCCACACATCGTCTTTGCGGCCACTACCAACCACGGCCTGCTCATGACCGTCGACGGTGGAGGAGATTGGCATTCGGTCCAGGGTGGGCTGCCGCAAAGCGGAGGCGCTTCGGTCGCGATCGACCCGCGCGATTCGAGCCTGGTCCTGTCCGGCTTCGCGCGCCAGGCGCTCTACCGGAGCCTGGATGGCGGGGAAACCTGGGAAGCATCGTCGCGGGGGATGAACCCTGAAGCCCAGATCAACTCGATCATCTTCGATCCGACCAGCCCTGGGGAAGTGATCTATGCAGCCGACGTCTTCAGCGGCGTATACCGTTCAGTGGATGGCGGGCGGACCTGGTCGGCAATCAACAACGGCCTGTTGATGCGCAGCGTGAATGCGCTGGCGCTCTCGTCCGACGGATTGCATCTGTACGCAGCCACCGAAGGCGGCGGGGTCTACCGCCTGGATCTCAACGGCGAGCCTCCTGCCCCGGTGAGCGAACCGGCATCCGCAGAAATGCCAGCGCCTGCAACCGAGGTGGGAGGGATTCCCGCTGCCACTCCCGCCCCGTCCCAGCCAACCGGCCAGTTACCCGCCTGGCTGATCCCGTCTGCGGCCGGGATTGTCGTCTTCCTGGCGCTGGTCTTGTTCTGGTTCGCCCGCAAGCGGCGGGCCAGACCGGGAGGCTGAGAGCATGCGCCGCCTTCAGTTCCTCTTAATCGGCTACCTTTGCCTGGCAGCCATCTGGCTCAGCGCCTGCCAGGCGACTGCACCGGAGGTGACCCCCACACCAGATTTGGGGACGATCCGGGGGGTTGTGCGCGACGAACACAGCCGTCCCCTCGTCAGCGCAACCGTACGGGTAAAAGCCACCACGCTCGAAACCGTCACCGACCTCGACGGCCGCTTCGTGCTGACGGGGTTGGTTCCCGCCCAACCGGTCTTCGTCACCGCCTGGGCCCCTGGCTACTACATCAACGGCCTCGAAGCCGTACTGCCCGGCTCCTCCGATGTAGAGATCGCGCTCCACACCCACCACACTGACGACAACCCCGACTACGCCTGGCTGCCTTCGACCTACCGTGCGGGCCAAGGAGAAGACCAGGGCTGTGCGCAATGCCACAGCACAGCGGATTCGCCTCCCTCACTAACCGGGATATCTCTGCCAGTGGACGAATGGCTGCTGGACGCGCATGCCCAGAGCGCAAACAACCCGCGCTTTCTGAGTATGTACACGGGCACCGACCTGCTCGGGGACCGCAGCCCGGATACCCGCTACGCCTACAGCCGGGATTACGGAAGCTTCCCGCTGCCCCCCGATCCCGACCAGCCCTATTACGGCCCCGGCTACAAACTCGATTTTCCCGAGACGGCCGGCAACTGCGCCGCCTGCCACACCCCCGCGGCGGCCGTGAATAACCCTTATGGGATCGACCCCAGCACGTTCTCCAGCCTCCCGGCGGAGGGCATCTCCTGCGATTTCTGCCATAAAGTCTGGGACGTGCGCCTCAACCCTGACAGCGGTCTGCCTTACCCCAACATGCCGGGTGTGCTCTCCTTCGAATTTCGCCGGCCGCCGGACGGGCACCAGTTCTTCGCCGGTCCGCTCGATGACGTGGCCCCGGGCGAGGACACCTATGCGCCCATCCAGCGCCAGAGCCAGTACTGCGCCGCCTGCCACTTCGGTGAATTCTGGGGCACGACCATCTACAATTCGTTCGGCGAGTGGCTAGCCAGTCCCTACAGCGATCCCGAAACCGGCCAGACCTGCCAGGACTGTCACATGCCGCATCTGGGCACGGACCATTTCGCGCTCCCCGACCAGGGCGGGGCGGCGCGCGATCCGCAGACCATCTTCAGCCACCGCATGCCGGGCGCCTCCGATCAGACCCTGCTCCAGAACGCGGTTGCGCTGGAAGCCTCTGTCCGCCGCGAGGGGCAGCAAATTCTTGTGGACGTGACGCTCACCAACGACCGGACCGGTCACCACGTTCCGACCGATTCCCCGCTGCGCCAGATGCTTTTGCTGGTGCAGGCCCAGGGTTCGGATGGCGCGGCGCTGGAATTGATCGATGGACCGGTCCTGCCGGAATGGAGCGGGGTCGGGGACCCGCAGGAGGGCTATTACGCCGGGCTGCCCGGGGTGGGCTATGCCAAAATCCTGATGGAAATCTGGACGGGATTATCCCCAACAGGCGCGTATTGGAACCCGACCCGCATCGTCAGCGACAATCGTCTGCCTGCCTCCGGCAGCGACAGCAGCCGCTACACCTTCGCCGCGCCCGCAGATGGTGGGGCAATCGTTAAAGTCACCCTTTTGTTCCGCCGGGCGTTCATCACCCTGGCCGAACAAAAGGGCTGGGACGTGCCCGACATCCTGATGGCGCAAACTGTCTTACCCGTGCCGTGAGACAATAAGTTTGCTGCGCTCGACCTTAAGCAAAAATAAGCATCCAACCACCAGGCATAAATTCTGATTTTGCAGCCAGCCTGTGATCTGCCTGGTTACTATTTTTATGCGTAACAACCGGCATCCGCGCATTCAGGCGCGACACAACTTGACCCGGGGGGATAATCATGCTAAGGTATTCACACAATAAAGGTCCAATTTGTCACAAGAAATATCTACCAGCCAAATTTCCGCCTGGCTTTGCCCTGGACAGGATGGCATGTTCGATCTTTGGACCTACTTCTGCCCGATGAGAAAGGAATCAAATGAAGGCTCAACCCCCTTTTATCGTTGCCGCTGCACAGGTAACGCCCGTTTTTCTCGACCGGAAAGCCACCCTTGAGAAGGCCTGTGATGTAATCGCCGAGGCAGGCAAACAGGGAGCCAGGCTGGTGGTCTTTCCTGAAGCCTTTTTCCCTGCCTATCCGGATTGGGTCTGGGTGGCTTCAGGGGGACAGGCAGACCTGTTGGATTCCCTCTATACCGAGCTGGTCGCCAATGCGATCTCCGTCCCCGACGAGGCCACCGAAAGTCTTTGCCAGGCTGCGCGCAAGGCCAAGATCAACGTGGTGATGGGCATCAACGAACGCAACAGCGAGGCCAGCAACGCCAGCCTGTACAACTCCCTGCTCTATATCGATGACGCCGGCAATCTACTCGGCACGCATCGCAAGCTGATCCCCACCGCCGGTGAACGCACCGTCTGGTCGCAGGGCAACGGCAGTACGCTCGAAGCTTACGATACATCGGTGGGCAAGCTGGGCGGCTTGATCTGCTGGGAAAACTACATGCCGCTGGCGCGCAACGCCATGTATGCCTGGGGCACCCAGGTCTATGTGGCCCCCACCTGGGACCGGGGCAATATGTGGACAACCACCCTGCGACACATAGCCAAGGAAGGCGGTATGTTCGTGATCGGCTGCTGCATGCCCCTGCACCTCAACGATATTCCGGACCGATATGCATTTAAAAAACTCTATGCCGAAGACACAACCTGGATCAACACCGGGCACAGCTGCATCATTGCCCCCGACGGTGAAATCATGGTCGGGCCGGTAAAAGAGAAGGAAGAAATTCTTTTCGCGGAAATCGATCTCAAGCGGATCACCGCTTCCAAACGGATGTTCGATGTCAGCGGGCATTACGCCAGGCCAGATGTATTCAAGTTCGGTGTCAATCAGGACGCCAATCCCATGCTGCACCTGGTGGACTCACAATGAACACACCCGTCACTCATCCGAATTCGGATCCGATCTACGGCCTGTACGGGGGAGGCTTCCTTGGACAGTTCACGCGCCAGGCGCTGCTGCTCGATATCTTCACACCCTTGTCAGCCGCCCCGGCCAGCGCAGAAAGCGTCGCCGCCAGCTGCCATGCCGATGTCGAGGGCATCCGCGCCCTGCTCAACTACTTGAGCAGCATGCAGGTCCTTGAATTTCAGTCCCAGTCGCATACCTATGCCTTGACCCGCACCGCAGCGGCCTTCCTGGTGCGCGGCGAGAAAACCTATGCCGGTGATTGGGTTCTGGCCAACACCGATCCCGTTCTATGGGACAAGCTGCTGCAAACGCTTCGCTCCGGGAAATCAGCCGGATACACCCTGCCCTGGGCGCAGGACGCCTGGCTCGAAAGTTTCAGTCCCAGCCGGGTTGCATACAGCCTGGATTTATGGGGTACGGTTGGCATCGAGGCCAGTCCCGACCAGCCGCTGCACATGCTCGACCTGGCCTGCGGATGTGGCATCAAGACGCTGGCTTTTGCGCAAGCCAACCAGACCGTTCAGGTCACCTGCGTGGACAGCGAGTCGGTCTTGGAAGTGGCGCGCGACCTGGCCGCACGCTTTGAGATTAGCGGGCGGACCACCTTTATGCCGGCCGATATTCTTTCAACCGATTTCGAGGCACAACATTACCACGCGGCTTTGCTGGGGCTGATCACTTATATCCTGACCCCCGAACAGAACCTCAACGTATTCCGCCGCGCTTTCCAGGCCTTGCGACCCGGTGGCAGACTGGCGATCGACGCCATCATGTCGACCGAGCAACCCGCGGAATGGGCCAGCCGCGCCACACTGTTGATGAGCACCTGGAACGGCGGCGCAGCCCATTCCTTCGATCAGTACCGGGCCTGGTTGAAGCAGGTTGGATTCAACCGGGTGATCCAGCACCACGAACACCTGCTCTCAGCCGTAAAATAAAGGCTATCACCGAGCCCACCTTTCGGATGAGGGAGGGACGTGTTTATCTATAGCCCGAAATTTTTTGGTTACTTGGTAAAAGAACAAGGTCATCCTGAGAAAGGATGACCTTGTTGATTCTGCCAATTTCGCTTACGGTGTCGCTGTCGCTTCCGGGGTGGGCTGCGGCGTGGGGGTCGGGATCGCGGCCGCATCAGCCGCGCTGTCCGGCATACCGGCCATCACCCAGCGCACGAACACGTCCACCACATCCG
>CAYOUV010000009.1:0-71684 GCA_964407265.1 uncultured Anaerolineaceae bacterium
TGCGCACCCCACGACCCGCGGGCGGATTCCACCAGTGCAGCACATCCCCTGCCTCAAACTGGTGCCGCGCCGCCTCTAATATCTGGGCACGCACCAGATCGGGTCGGCTATGCAGCAGCGCCAGCACGTCCTGGAGTTGGTCGCGGAAGCCAAAGGCCCCGCTGGATTGATAAAGCGCCGTGCGTCCCCACACACGGCAGGAAAGCGTCTGGTAGAGCAGCCAGCGGTTGAGCATCAAATCCATGCCAGGGTCGGGGGTTTCAACCGTGATAGCCTTCAGGATATCCTCCCACTGCTGCTGGACAGCCCGCCAAATGGTCTCCATATGACCCTCGGCCTGGAATTGTCCAATCAGCGTCAGGCTTTCAGCCCGGTTTGCTCCTTCGCCGATCAAGAAAAAGACCTCCTCGCTTGCGCCGGGCGGCAGGTCGACGTGCAGTTGGATAGCGGCGCACGGGTCCAGCCCGGCATTGACCGCGCTTTCCAAACCAATACGACCGAGAGCCGCCGGAGCGCGCAGGCTGCCCATGCGACCCAGGAACTCTGCACGGTCGGCCGTCACGCCATGCGGTTTTTTATTGGCAGCCAGAAAGGCTACGCGTTCTCCGAACTCACTGTTGAAGCGGTTGGTGGCGAGCAAGGCATGTTTATCGGGCTCAAACTCCGGCATGATGTAGGCCTGGTGCGTGTCACGCGTGGTGCCGAGCACCCATTCGGCGTAGTAGGTGACGGTGATACGGCGCGGACGTTTCCACAGGTTTTCCAGGCGCAGGTGCACAATCTTGATTGGCACATCCGGCGCGGCGAACAGGCGCAGGTTCTGATTCAAGCCATGACTCTGGCTCTCGAAGATCGAATAGCCCGCCCCGTGACGGATCACATGTGCCGTTTCTGCCCCGGCAGGCATGGGCGTCGGCGACCAGACCAGACCGGTTTCCTCATCACGCAGATAAATGGATTCGCCCGGCATATCGGTGAGCGGATCGTTGCGCCAGGGGGTCAGGCGGTTCTCGCCGCTGTTGCCTGCCCAGGTAGGGCCAGAGCCCGCTTCGGAGACCAGGAAACCGAACTGCGGGTTGGCAATGACGTTGACCCACGGGTGTGGCGTATGCTGCCCCGGCTGCAAATGGATGACATATTCCCGCCCATCGCGACTGAATCCACCCAGGCCGTTGTCCATTAACAGGTTTTCCGGGAGTTGGAGCGGTTCCGTTGGTTCGAGAGCAAGCGCCGGGGAGAGTGATGCGGTGAACTCTGGCAGGCGTGTGGAGGGGGTGGTTAAACGGAGGGCGTGTTCAGCCAGGGTCCCGTTTTTTTCATCCAAAATAACGCCCGCCACGGTTTCGAGCAGAATCTTGTCGGCAGGTTGAAGCTGGTCTGTGCGCAGCACGAAAATACCATCGCGCTGGTTCAGGGAAGCTTCCGCACCCATGCGCTTGATCTGGCGCTGGATGGCGTTTTGCAGGTCGAGGGAATAGCCGGTATCCTGCTCGTTCAGGATGACCAGGTTGACCGTGACATGGTGGCTGCGCCAGTAGGTGAAGGCTTGCAGGGCTTCGATCAGTAGGGGCGACTCGCCATCACGGATGCGCGTCAGCAAAATGGGGTAATCACCAGAGATACCGAAGACCCACAGGCCAGATTGCCCCTTCTCATTTTGAGCCAGGATATGCGGCGCGGCGCGTAATGCGCCGGCCGGGTAGAGCAGGGCAGATAAAAGGCGCTGGATATTTTCGACAGAGGGTGCGTCCAATCCCTGTTCGAGCAGTTCTCTTTCGCAGTGGGCGCGGGCAGCGTTGAAGGCGTGATAGATAGCTTGCCCGGACTGGTAGCGGGAGAGCTTCTCCAATGCTTCGGCACGCGAGGCGGCCGCCAGGGTCAAAAATGTGACGCGGGTTTTAGCACGGGGCTTCAGGTCAATTTCCTGCGCCAGTGACAGGATTGGGTCGAGTGTGCCTCCGACGGTTCCGGAAAGATGGCGGCTGGCGTCTTGTAGCGTCAGCGGGGCGTGCATCGTCTGTGACCTGCCCAGGAATTTGGCGCGGTCAGTCTCGTGGTCGCCGGTCACTTTACGCCCGGATTCGATAATCATGGCATGTACCAGCACAACAGGTTTTTCGTCCGCGGAGCGCGGGCGGCGCTGGAACAGGAGCGCATTCTCTTTGGGGAGATATTCGCTCTCGATAAAAAGTTTGTTGAAGGACGGATGCCGCCTGTCGGCGGCCTGCGCTGCCAATACCACTTCGCTGTAACTGGTCAATTTGAGTCGGCGAATGCGGTCGCTGTTATTAAGGATGTTTACCCGCCGGATTTCAACGCCGTCTACGCTGACAGTGATCCCGGTGCGCAGGGTAATGCCATTGTCGGAACGCTGGAGCTCAACCTTGTGTGGATAAAACCAAACCTCCTGATTCCTGGCTAGAATCTCGTGGCCCGCAGCCTCCGGCTTACATACCACCGGCTGGCAGGTAGCCGACCAGAGCGCACCGCTCTCGCGGTCCTGCACATAGATCCATGTGCCCCACTGGTCAAGCGTGCTGTCGGCATGCCAACGCGTCAGCGCAAACTCGCGCCACTGACTGAACCCGCTGCCCGCGTTGGTGACCAGCACGCTGGTGTCACCCTGCGAAAGCACATGTACCTGCGGGATGGGGCTATCGACCGGCACCCGCCAGGGCGCGCTGTTGACCCAGCGCACGGCCTCGTCCAAATCCACAGGTTCATCGGTATGGGGAAATTCAAGGGGCGGGTTCTGCGGAATTTTTTCCTGAAGCAAAAGTTCCACGCTCTGGATATGTTCATCGGCGTGGAATCGCTCCACCATGACATCCTCCAACAGGAAGTTACAAGCCGCCAGCAGGACCATACCCTGGTGATGCGCCATGTAAGATTGCACGGTGGCATGGGCCTGCCCGGCTGGTAAGCGTGTTTTGGTGTAATCGAGCGCCTCGTAAAAACCAAAACGCCCGAGCATGTTCAGTCGCTCCAGGTGCGCCATGTTCTCCAGGACTGCCCGCGGTCGCAATGAAAGCCCAAGCACAGAGGCATAGGGCGCGATGACCAGATCATCGGGCAAGTCGCGTTTATAACCCAGCGTAGGCACACCAAAAGCTCGGTACTGGTAGTGCTGGTCGAGGTCGAAAGCATAGTAGCCTGATTCCGAGATGCCCCAGGGCACCTGGTGCTCCTGCCCGTAACTCATCTGGGCGTCAAGCGCGGCGTAACAGCTATCCGAGAGGAAGGTCCCGGTGTAGTTTTTAGCAAACAGGGTCGGCATGAGATATTCGAACATGGTGCCGCTCCAAGAGAGCAGCACCTGCTTGCCGTTGACCTGCGTCACTGGCCGCCCCAAATGTTGCCAGTGATTTTGCGGTACATCCCCTTTGGCAATCGCAATCAGGCTGGCAATGCGGGATTCAGAGGCCAGCAAATCGTAGTAACTCGGGTCGAGCCGTTCAGCGTTGGGAGTGTAGCCGATATGGAACAACTGGCGATGCGCATTGAATAAAAAGCGAAAATCCATGTTGCTCACGGCCGTATTCGCTTGTTCTGCCAGGTCTCGAAAACCGATCAGCAGGGGCGTGATCGTCTGGTGAGCTGAGGCGATATCAGCCTCCAGGTTTTTGCACCAATCCCGCGCATTTTCATTCCATGCAGGATCCGGGACTTGATCATCCAGGAGTTGTGTCTTGAAATGTGCCAAGGCTGTTTTGACGCGCTCGTACGCCTGAGTTGCCTGCCCCAGGGTCGGCCGTTCAGCAAGGAGCGTGTTGCGAAAATCCTGCCAGGCGGGCGTTTGCATGATTAACTCGGTTGGCGCATCCAGGCGCTTGAGCCAGGGTGCGAACAAATCCAGGCTGCGCTGCATGTCCTGCAGGTGCTGGTACATCAAATCCAAATAAAGTTGGAGTTCGGTCAGGGATTCGCGCTCGAGATGGGGATGACTCTCGAGCAATTCCATCAAACGATGCGAGACTCTTTCCCAGCCTTCGCCCGAAAGCCAGTCGAGAGTCTTTTTCCATTCTGACGGTTGATCCTGGACGGCGCTGACACGCTTGTAAATGCTGGTCAATTCGACTTCAAACGATTCAATCGAAGCGTGTGGATTGTTTTTTTCCAACGCCTGCAGCACTTCTGCCAGAATGTCCAGCAGGACGAGCAGTCCCTGCCACTGTTTGTTGTCCAGAAGCGGCGCATCTGCCAAAGCGAGACAGCCCTGTCTAAGCGTGATCAGGCAAGCCGCCAGGTTGCCGCTATCCACCGTGGAAACATAACGAGGCGGAAGCGCGGCCAGGGTCTGTGAGTCGTACCAGTTCATAAGATGTCCCCGGTAATGTTCCATCTTATCCATGCTCTCAAAGGTAGAGCGCAGGCGGACTGCCAGTTCCATCAAGCCGATATAGCCCAAATCATATGCCGATAAAGTAGACACCAGGAAAAGACCGATGTTGGTGGGTGTGGTGTAATGTGCGAGACTGCCGCGCGGTGATGCTTGAAAATGGTCCGGAGGCAGCCAGTGATCATTGGGTCCGGCAAACTGTTCAAAAAATGCCCAGGTGCGGCGCGCCAGGCGCAAAACCTGTCTGCGTTGAGTCTCCGTAAGCGGTGTGGTCGTGTATGTTACCGGTTGACTGATCCTATAGGCGACTTGGGGAGCGAGCAGCCAGGCAACCAGCAAAGGCAGCGCCACCCAAAGCGCGGTTGGATCGAAAATAGCAATTGTTATGCCCAGCAGAACAGCAATAAACGAGGAAACCGCCATCTCGCCCCAGGTTTCGAGGCGCGTATTCAATTCAAACGAACGGGCTGCATTTGCTGCAGTTGTCCACTGCAGCAAATGTTTGCGTACGATGAACAGGCGGGCAATCGTTATCCCGATGGCGCTCAAAGCCAGCAAGGCCTCGTAGGGCAGAAAGAGAATAGAAAGCATCCAACGCACGAGCTGGGGCCAGATCGGGTCGATAAGTCGTCTGAACGTTAACCGTTCGAGATGGCGCTTGCCCTGCTGCACAGTTTGCACCGCAATCGGCAGGGCGAAAGGCAGCAACACGAGCAGAGTCCAGACCAGGGGTGACCCGGGCAGGAACAGCCAACCAGCGATGAGCAATGCCAGCATGGTAGGAGGCAGCAGGCTGCGCCGCAGGTTGTCGAATATTTTCCAGCGGTTGATTATAGAAAGGCGGTTGGGCGCCATCCCGTTTTTGGTGCGAACAGTGGGGAACAACCAGGGTAGTAACTGCCAGTCGCCCCGGATCCAACGCCGCAGGCGGTGGGCGTAGACCAGGTAGCGCGACGGATATTCCTCGTATAGGACGATGTCCGTGACCAGCGCAGCGCGTCCGTAAATTCCCTCAAATAGATCGTGGCTGAGCAGGGTATTCTGGCGTACCTGCCCCGCCAGGCTGCGCTCAAAAGCGGCGACATCATAAATTCCTTTGCCGACGTAACTACCTTCGCCAAATAAATCCTGATACACATCCGAAACAGCAAAGGAGTACAGGTCAAAACCTGCATTCGCGGCAAATATTTTCGAAAAAGGAGAACGGTTCGCGCTGGTTGGCTTGATAGCCACACGTGGTTGCAGCACGGTATAACCAGCAATCACCGAGCGCCCATCCGGGGAAAATTCGGCATGGTTAAGCGGGTGCGCCAGGGTGGCGATCAACCGGTTAGCGCTGCCCTGCGGCATGGATGTGTCCGCATCCAGCGTGATCACATATTTGATGCCGTTTAGGATGCTCACATCCCCAACCTGCGTTGTGTAAGATGTTTCACCAAGGTCAAGCAGCAGACGATTAAAATCCGCCAGTTTGCCGCGTTTGCGTTCCCAACCCATCCAGACCCCTTCAGACGGATTCCACTGGCGTTGACGGTGGAATAAATAAAAGGGTGTCGCCGGCGCGTATTTTTTATTAAGGTTTTCAATGCCCGTTCTTGCAAGCGCAAGCAGTTGTTCATCCTGCGGCATGTCCCGTGCCGGGGCATCCCCAAAATCGGTCAGCAGGGCATAGGTCAGTTGCGGGTCGGGGTTGGACAAGTAACAAAGTTCCAACTCTTGCCAGAGATGGCTGAGTTCACCGCTGCTTTCCAGTAAACTGGGGACAACCACCATGGTGCGGTTGCCCGGCGGGATACCCTCCGAAAAATCCATGCGCGCCAGGCTTTGGGGTTTGATGCGGTGGGTTACATTCCAGTTTACAAGAGCAATAGCGGCGTCCAGAGCCAATCCAAACCCAAGCAGGCCGACAGCGACAAGTTGGGCAAGCGAGCCGCCCGAAAACATTGTGTAAGTAAGCAGCCCCACAGCGAACAACACAGAAAGGATAATGATGCTCCCCAGATATATGCCGGTGGGGACTGCAAGCAACGCGCGGCGAATCCGGAGGTTTAATCCAGGCTGGTAGCTGATACTGGCTTCAAGCGTCGTTCGTCCTGCATCCCGCAGGTAAAAGCCGACATGCGCTGGCCGCCCTGAGGTCTTGTTCTTTGCGTTACGAGCGAGGTCAACTGCGGCGAGCGCGACCTCCTCTTCGCTGAAGGCCGAGTAGCGTGCCAGTTCCTCGACGATATTGCGATAACTGTTCCGAGTTTCAAAATCCATAAGCGCATAGATCCCCGCAGGATCGTCGCGTAAAATCTGTTCCACCCGGCTGGTTTGATCAAAAAAGGTTTTCCAATCCGTGGTGGAGAGCAAGCGCAGGCTGAGGAAACAGTTGGCTACAATGGTCTCGTTTGCCAGCGGCGGAGAACCGAACCGGTTCGGGATTTCTCGCAATAGTCCCGGTTCCAGCACGCGGCTCAAGCCCTTTGGCACATCCATCCCGGTCAGTTCAGCGGAGGCATAGACCAGCTGCTCCAAAATCCCGATGCGCAACATGCTCGGCCATGCCCACAGTTCCCCAATCGTCAGGGGTGTGATCTGCTGATAGGCCTGCAAAAAAGTAGAAGCTTGAGTCAGGTCGAGTTGGCTTTGACTGTATCCAATCCATTCCTGCGCCAGGGCAAATATGCGAGGCAGTCCTGCTTGCTGGATTGGGCTCGGATCTCCTTGCGATGGTGTCTGGTACAGTTGTGGTAACTGCTTAAGAAAACTGACTGGCAGGTTTTCTTCGATCTGGCGGAAAGTTTGTTTTACAACATAAAAATTATCCAGCATCCATTCGCCTGCGCGGGAAACTGGTAAATCCTCGAGTGGAATGGTTTTGAAGATAGTATTGGCATTACGCAAAGCCTGCTCCCAGATATTCAGGTGTTCCAGCAGGTCGACTTTGGCGGGGTGAGATATTTCCACTGTTTCCTGTGTGGGTACCGAGGCGACCTGGTGCTTTTTCGCCAGGTGGTGCGCAAATTCACCCAGTCGTGTTTCTGCATCCGGGTTGGTGTGATCAGAAGGAATTACTTGCGGGGTAGCCTGCATAAGCTAATGTTATGTTAGTTCTCTTGATGACAACTCAATCGATTTTTGCTCATGTTTGGCGGGTAGGTCCTGAACGATCAGAAGAGATACTTTGCCATACAGGATGAAATTATTGACCACACTGCCATACGGCCATTCGTGTTTCCCCGAATAGCCATGCGCACTCAGCGTGACCATGTCTATATTTTCCCGTTCAACCACTTGATGTAAGGCTGCAACCGTGTGATCACTGATAATGAGATGGGTTTGAACAGCAATGCCTTGCAGATACGAACGCGACTTCACCTGTTCAAGATATTGCCCGGCTTCTTCTCGATTCCGCGCGACAACGCGATTGGATAGCTCGAGATCTTCGTGTGCCGAGGGCATCTGGCGCGCCATTTCGGGGGTTTGGACCACATGCACAAGATGGATCGTTGACTTATGAAGACGCGCCAATTGCGTGATGATCGGTAGAACATGTTCTGCCCGCTGGGAACCATCCAACGGCACCAAGATGCTCTGATAAAACGGAGTTGCTGATAATTCACCAGCCGGGAGGTCCTGTTGGTGTGCCCGAACGATGAGCATTGACGTTGGTGCGCTCAGGATGATTTTTTGTGTAATGCTGCTGATGCCCCATTGCGTTAATCCATGACGTCCATGGCTGCTCAAAATGATCAATTTCATGGCCTCATTTTGGGCGTATTTCGTAATTCCCTCCGCTACCAAGCCTTCCAGTACTATTACGTGTGCCCGAATATTTGATTCTTTTAACCGCGCCTTGATCTCTTCCAGGTAGAGAGTCGCTTTTGTTTTTTGGATTTGCCAGTTAAGCAAATCAAATAATTGCGCTGATACGCCTGCCTGATTCTTTTCAAGCATGCGAAGCAACGTAATTTCTGCGTCAAAGGAATGGGCGAAGGCAGCCGCATGAGGCAACACACATTCGGCCAATTGAGAACCGTCCAGAGGAATAAGAATGGGATCGAACATATCATCCCTTCAATTCTTGCATACTGTCAAATTTAGTTGGAATAAGTATTGGAATACTTATTCCAACTAAATTGTACTGGTAGTTATGTTGTGATTGGGTGTGGGATTCATCTCGCGTATGCGAGTGTGATTAAGGATTGCCGTGGAATGTTACGATACGTGGATTTATAACGCATCTGGCAGAAATGAGTCATCCAACCGTAAGCGGTTTAGCCTACTTATTCCAGTATACTCTACTTTGTTGTTGGAGGTTGAGATTCTGAAACAACCAAGAAAATTTCCGGGAAAAAAGATGGTAAGTTGCATGGAAAGAAAGTCCCCTGGTTAAAAAACTCAAATTTCGAAGTTTGCTTTAATTTGATTTGAAAGTAAACAACATGGTGAAATTTCACCATGTTGTTTAAACTAACGGCCCCGATTGGGTTTGGAATTGCATTTTAGACAAAACGATCAAGGTAAATTGAAACAGGTTTACCAGCACCAACTCGGTTGACAGCACAAGACCAGGGGAGCATTTGTGTACTGTATTTCGTGAAGAACCTGGTTTCGCCTTCGTGTTCATAGCGATCCGTCTTCAAGTGGCTTTCCAGGCAAACCAAGCTACCTTTTGTAAATATTCCTGGCAGACCAAACTAGGGCGGCCCCAAGCCTCGACATTCATCCATTCGGTATTTTCCTTGACGGCGCCTTCCTGGGACTTCCAACGCTGGCCAACAGCCAGGCTGAACGTGGTAACTTTTTTCCGGTCGGCGTGAAACGCAACTCCGGGTCCTTGCCAAGACGACCAATCAACTGTTCACGGTTGAGGGCTGGACTTTTATATCATCCTTTTTAGGCCGGACCAAATCCGGGGTGAATAACCGAGTTAAGTTATACTTTCTTCAATGCAGGCAGACCAGTCTTCATTTCGACCACTTTGTAACCGGCCGGAACCGCATCCAGTGCATCTGCCGGGCGAACGTCACGGGCGAAGAAATACAACTTGCCCTCGCTGCCGCCGGCGCGTTTGACCGTTTTACCATGAAGATAATAGGTCTGACCTTTAGAATTCTTGAACGAGAAAGCCATTAGAGTCTCCTCTCTTTGGGTTGGATAAAATACTAATTGTAGTGTAGCAAAGAATTCTCAAATGTCAACCTTATTTCTTAAGCAAAAATTGACGAATATTAACATGACGACCTCAATTTTACGACGAATTTTCATTGCTCTTATCGCGGTTCTGCTCCTGACCGCCTGTCTGCCCGGTGCATCTGGAACGCCCACCCCGCCGACAGCGACGCTCCTTCCACCGGCGACCAACACTCCCTTCCAGCCCGAAACCTTCACCCCCGCAGCGATTCCCAGCGAGACATCCACCATCTCGCCCACACCGCTGCCTCAAGTTGCGCGGGTGCTGATCATCAGCGTGGACGGGATGCGCCCGGATGCGATTGCGCTGGCACCTATGCCCAACTTGCAATCCCTGATGGAGCAGGGCACATATACCCTCTCGGCACAAACGATTTTTCCCAGCGCAACCCTGCCTGCTCATGCCTCCATGCTGACCGGGCTGTGCCCGTCCAAACACGGCGTAGATTGGAATGATTATCTGCCTGAAAAGGGTTACGCCAAGGGCAGCGGGCTGTTCGACCTGGCCCATGCCGCCGGCCTGCGCACTGTCATGGTGGTCGGTAAAGAAAAATTGCGGCAGATCACCCAGCCACAAAACACGGATGTCTACGAATACATCAATGACCGCGATACTGTGATCGCAGCCAGGGTAGCAGAGCTGATCCCGGAAGGCTTTGGTTTGATGTTCGTCCATTTCCCCACCCCGGATGGGATGGGGCACCTGTACGGCTGGCTCTCCCCCGAACAGCTGAGCGTGCTGCGTCGTTCAGACGAGGCGATCGGCACGATCCTACAGGCCCTGAGCGAGGCGAACCTGCGCGCCGGCACCCTGATCATTATTACCGCTGACCACGGCGGCCATAATACCAGCCATGGTTCTCGCCAGCCGGAAGACATGACCATCCCCTGGATCATGCTTGGGCCGGGGGTCCAGCCGACACAACTGAGGGAACCAGTCAACACAACCGATACGGCAGCCACTGCCGCCTGGGCGCTGGGACTACCCATCCCGCCCGACTGGGATGGCAAACCCGTTACCGAAGCCTTTGGCCTACCCTCTCAACCACGCCTCGATCCGCGTTGTCCTTGAAATATTCAGATTCAAAAGGAGCCGAAGTTGTCTGAAATGATGATGATCGTCACCGACCTGACCGAATTGCGCTCCGCCCGCGCAATTCTCCCTGAACCGGTTGGCTTTGTGCCCACCATGGGTTACCTGCACGAGGGGCACCTCGCATTGGTCCGCCGCGCCAAGGCAGAGTGCGCCAGCGTGGTCGTCAGCATCTTCGTCAACCCGACACAGTTCGGGCCAAGCGAGGATCTTTCTGCTTATCCGCGTGACCTGGAACGTGACCTGCACTTGCTGGACCCATTGGGCGTCAACCTGGTCTGGACGCCCACGCCTGAGGTGATGTACCCGACCGATTACCAGACCTGGGTAGAAGTCGAGAAACTGACCCAGCCATTGGAAGGCAGCATGCGTCCCGGTCATTTCCGCGGCGTGACGACTGTGGTTTCCAAGTTGTTCAACGGGGTAGGGCCACAGAAGGCATATTTCGGCCAGAAGGATGCGCAGCAAGCCGCGGTCATCCGGCGCATGACCGGGGATTTGAACTACCCGATCGAGGTCGTCGTCTGCCCCATCGTGCGCGAACCGGACGGGTTGGCCTTGTCCAGTCGCAACAAGTATCTGAATCCCGAACAGCGCGCGGCCGCCACCGTGCTGTACCGCGCCCTGAGCAAAGCCAGGATCGCCTACGAGGCCGGGGAACGCGATGCTGATACCCTGCGCCAGATCGTGGGGCAAATCATCGCCTCCGAGCCGCTGGCTGAGCTGCAGTACGTCTCCTGCGCGGATTACGACACGCTGGAGGAATTAAATTCGATCAGCGGCAAGGCGCTGCTGTCGATGGCAGTTTACCTGGGCAAAACCCGTCTGATCGATAACTTCGTGCTGGAATGAATCCAAGGCCCGAATGATATAATTCCCCTGGCATGGAAAAATTGGTGCGCGAGGCGCAAACCCTGTTTGGCATCCATCTGACTGGATGGCAGATTGTGGCGTTGATCAACTACGAGCGCGAATTGCTCGAATGGAACCAGAAATTCAACCTGACCGCCATCCGCGACGAGCAGGGCATCCGCACCAAACATTTTCTCGATTCGCTCTCCTGCGTACTGGCCTGGAAGGCTAATCCTCCCAACCGGCTGGTCGATATCGGCACCGGCGCCGGCTTCCCCGGTATTCCGCTCAAGATCATTTATCCGGCCATGCACCTGACTCTGGTCGAGTCGGTTGGCAAGAAAGTCAAGTTTTGCCAGCACATGGTCAATAAACTCGGTCTGGAAAACACGCAGGTCATCCAGGCTCGCGCCGAGGAACTCGGCCAGCAGCCTGAGCACCGCGAGAAATTCGACTGGGCAGTGGCGCGCGCGGTGGCAAATTTGCGCGTATTATCGGAATACCTGCTCCCATTGGTGCGGGTTGGAGGGGCGATGCTGGTCCAGAAAGGCGAGAGTGGGCCGGCTGAAGTGCACGCTGCGGAGAATGCGATCAAAGTGCTGGGCGGGCATGTCCGCCAGCTGCTCCCATTGACCCTGCCGGGCGTGGTGGAGGAGCGCTACCTGATCCTGGTGGACAAAATCGCGGCCACGCCGCCGGGCTATCCGCGCAAACCAGGAATTCCAACCAAAAAACCCTTATAAACTCGGGAGCGACCAAATGGTCGCTCCTGTTTTATCAGCAGTTATCTTCATCCAAAATCGTGATCACGTCTTTTTTGTTGGGGATAATACACAGGAATTCAAAAACCTCGTCCCCGACATTCTCGTACCAATGCGGTGCGCCTTCGGGAATAAAAACCACATCCCCTGGTTTTACTTCATACACCTGCTCCTCGACGCCGATTTTGGCATGCCCGTTGAGCACATACTGCTCATGCTCAACCGTATTGGTATGGCGCGGCATGCCGCCGCCCGACTGCATCGAAAATTTCCGCATGGCAAAATTTGGACCTTCTTGCGCTGAAATCAACACCTGGATGGTCGTATCCTTACCGGCCGCGACTTCATGCGCTGCGACTTCGGTAGTATGTTTGACGGACATTAGTTTTCCTCCTTTGCAGAACGTTCCCTGGCTTGAACGGTACCGGCCCGGACTTGCCAGATTTCAGCCTGATCGGAAAATTCTGGGGTGAATAAGCTCAAGTCAGTCGTGGTCAATAATACCTGTTCGCTCTCTCCCAGATAATTCAAAAGGTCGGCGCGGCGTTGTAGATCCAACTCGGCCATCACCTCGTCCAACAGGATAACCGGCCACTGGCCTGTCGCGGCTTTCATCCACCCCACCTCCGCCAGTTTGAGCGAGAGCAGGGCGGTACGCATCTGTCCGCGCGAGCCGTAATCGCCCAGGTCGATGCTGTTGCTCAGGAAGCGCAACTCGTCCCGGTGCGGACCGATCGTAGTGACACCGCGGGCGATCTCCTCACCACGCAGTTGCTCCAGTCGCTCCAGGAATCCCTGACGGATTTCCTCCAATTCCAGCCCGGACCGGTCAACCGGTGTGTCGAGCGGCAAGGCAAATTGACCCTGCGGGTCTGGCAGCGGGTCGAAGGCCGGCTGGTAAGCCAGGCGCAGCACTTCTTTCCCGCGCGTTAATTGATGGTGGACTCGTGCGGCCAAGCGTTCCAGCTCTTGCACAGCCTGGATGCGCCACAGGATGATCTGCGCTCCAAGACGGGTCAGGGTCTCATCCCACACCCCAAGCTGACCTGGGTCCCCGCCGCGCTCGTTTAGCAGCTTCAGCAAAGCATTCCGCTGGCTGAGCGCCTGGCTGTATTCGCTCAGAGCCCGCGCGTAGGCCGGGATGGTCTGCGCCAGCGCCAGATTGAGATAGCGGCGGCGCTCGTCCGGCCCACCTTCGACGATCTGGGACATCTGCGGCACGAAGATGACTGCATTGAAATGGCCGATCACATCACCCATCTGGCGTTTGACACCATCCAGCAGCACTTCCTTGCGCAGCCGCTTGCCATTGATGCCAGTTGGCTCCAGGATCAGGCGTACTTCCAGGCGATGGCTGGAACTGCCCCGCTGGTAATCAGCTACCAGGCGTCCCACTGCGAGATTCTCGCGGGTGGCCAAAAAATTGACCAGTTGCCGGTCGGCATGCGTCTGGAAGGAAGTAAAAGCTGCCAGGAAGTAAACCGCTTCCAGCAGACTGGTCTTCCCCTGAGCGTTATCCCCCACTAGCACAACAACCCGCCTTGGTATATCGAGGTCCAGGCGGGCAAAGTTACGAAAGTTGGTTAGAGAAAGATGTTTTAGATACATGCAATTCTGTAAGCAGATCGCGATCCGCAGCTACACTCTGTCTTCGACCGGCTCCTCCGGCACCCAGACCTGGGTAGCCCGATCGGTGAACAGTACGCCATTCACGTGATCGACCTCATGCTGGAAGATTCGCGCTGTCCAGTCCTTGAGCTTGAGGCGCACGGGCTGCCCATGCCGATTCCGGCCTTTGACCGTGATGGCCTGCGCGCGTTCCACTTCACCGACGATGTTCGGGATCGAGAGACAACCTTCAACGCCAACAATTGTCTCGTTGGAGGCTTTGACGATCTCCGGGTTGACCAGCACGTATAACTTTGGCTCGGCCTCTTCGTCTTCTTCATTTTCGGGATATTCGACCACGATCACGCGTTCCGAAACGGCTACCTGCGGGGCAGCCAGGCCGACCCCAGGGGCAGCGCGCATGGTCTCGATCATGTCATCGATCAAGGCTTGTAACTTCTCATCGAACTTGGTCACTGCATGCGCCTTGCGCTTCAGGACTTCGTCCGGCAGGGTGACAATTGTACGGAGTGCCATTGAATTACCTCTAACGGAAAATGTTTCTTGATTGTACCGATTCAGACTGCCTTACGTCAAGCAAACTTACTCCGGATTCTGTTCATTGAAATCGTCTAACGAACCGAATTCTTTTGTACTGCGGTGGTATGTCGCCAGCCACTCGGCCATACGCTCGCGTTCTTGTGAAGCTTCCAATTCGTGTTTACCGAGGATGCGGGCATTCCGGCGCTGTTCGATTTCCTGCTGGACCGCAGCCGGATCATGCACGTCGTCAAAGGTGAAGACCGTGGTGCCAACCGTGATATAAACTGTGCCGTAGTTGAACATGACGCCAGAGACGCCAATCCGCTTGTACTCCACAGTTAAAATATCCTCCAGCTTGGCAGACTTGCGATCTTCTGTTCCAAGTGGTTTTTTATCCAGGTCAACGATCTGCTCCGAGGTGACTTCAAAGCGGTCGTTGCGCCAGTCCACGAGCTCGTAGATGAACCACAGCCCCAATATGATGAAAACCGTAAAGAGCACAATCGCATACGTGACCTGACTGTGTCCGCTATATCCAAAATTATTAATACCCATCAGGATCAAATCGATGATAATGAACATAAAGGGCTTCCAGGTCTGTTGAAACAAAACGTACCAGTGCCTGCGGTATGTGATCGTATCCCCTTCTTCTGTTCGCAACTGAACCAAACGAGTCAATAACATGCGAGGCAGGCTTGCTTTGACCTTTGGATTCAAGATCGGCGCTGGTGGGAGTTCATCTGGTTGCGCCGGCTTCTCCAGGCCCAGCTTGCGGCGGATCGCTCCCTTCATGGCATCCACTTCCGCTTCCTTGACCACAGCCTGCGCGCGTCCGCGGTATTCCTCCACCATGGCTGCCACCTGACTGGGACTGGGTGTGTAGTGGAATACGATCCGGCTGGTGTAAGTGCGAATGATCACATCCCCAAAATCCAGGATGCGGCCAAGCTGCCCCGTGGCGACTGCAACCGGCAAAACCATTATCAGCGGGGCTTCCTGCCGACTGTCATACAGGCCAATCACCTTCTCGACCCACACCACGCGGCGATTGGTGATGATGTAATAATCATTGCTCCAATCGATGTAGTTCCATACTCCCCACAAGATGTCAGCCAGCAACAGCAGGACAGCCAGGGTCAGCATGACGATGCTCTCCGTCGCCAGATACAAAATCGTCAGCATCAGCGGGAGCAAGAACGCCAAAATTGGACCGATCATGTTCTGATACAGCAGGATCTGGTGCTTGCTGGTCAGCAGATAAACCACCTCATCCTTTTCGAGCCAGCTGAAATGCAGCTTGCGATTCAACTGGCGGCTGCGCACCACCAGGCGCAATGTCGAGCGCAAGTTCGGCACCGTCTTATACAAATTGGCGAAGGTTTCCTTGTTGAGCGCAAACAAAACCGTCCCTTCATTAACTTCGATTGTGGCCGAACGCTTGCCTCCGCTTAAGAGGGCTTCTTCGCCAAAATAATCGCCCGGAAACAATTTTCCCAGGATGACTTCCTTGCCCGAATCGGATCGCTTGACCGTCACGCCCCCGGCGTAAATCAGGAAGAACGAATCAGCCAGGCTGCCACGTTCGAACAGGACCTCCTGGCTGTCAAAGCTGAGTTCATTCAAATCATCCGCAATCCTGTCCAGGCGTTCATCCGACATGCCGTGGAACAGGTGGATTTTCTTGAGAAAAGCAATTTTCTGGGATCGGTCAACCACGAGTTTATTCTAGCATGAATCACAGGCGGACAATGGTGCAACCATATCCGGCTGTTGTGGCAATTTCCGGCAAGCGCCCATCCAACAAGGCTTCCACGGCTTCTTCCAGATAAAAACGGGTCGTCTCACGATGACGGAATGTGACGTCATCCACGGCCCCCCGGTAGCGCAAGATCCCTTGCGGATCGATGACAAAGATGTGCGGCGTGGTCTGTGCCCCGTACAGGTCAGCCACCTGATGGTTTTCGTCCACCAAAACCAACGGCAGCCGATGTTCCCCGGCTACAGCGGCGATCGCCGCGCCGGACTCGTTGCTGTTGGAGTCGACCGGCAGCACTACGACCCGCTCCCCCCACTGCGCGGCACAAGCCTGGATCGACCTGTCGGTCCGCGCGACGTGCGGACACTCCGCCGACCAAAAGTTGACGATCACGATCCGGTTACGGTAGTCGCTCAAATGGTGGTCTGAACCGTTCAAATCCGGCAGGGAAAAATCCGGGCAGGGCTGTCCAATCAGTAAATCATCCATACGCTCATTATAGCCCTCAGGATCAAAGTCACGGGTGAACTCCATCCTGTTTTGGAGATGACTTGAATCCCCCCTATATGGCGGGGCAATGGTAGAATTGCGCCGATGAAAAAGTGGCAATTTTGGGTCGGGGTGCTGATCAGCATCCTGTTTTTATGGCTGGCGCTGCGCGGACTGCGGCTGGACCGATTCTGGGAGTCGATCCAGCAGGCCAACTATATCTGGCTGCTGCCCGGTATCGCTGTGTATTTCGTGGCGGTCTGGGTGCGTGCCTGGCGCTGGCACTACCTGCTGGGACCGATTAAACGCATCCCAACCAGGGCGATGTTCCCAATCGTGGCCATCGGCTACATGGGCAACAACATCTACCCGGCGCGCGCCGGGGAGGTGCTGCGGGCAGTGGTCCTGAAAAGGCGCGAACGGGTACCGATCTCCGCTTCGCTGGCCACCATCATCGTCGAACGCATCTTCGACGGTGTGGTCATGCTGGCCTTTGTCTTCGTCAATTTGCCGGAACTGGCCAAGCTGACGGGCGACTCGGGTTTCGTCGGTAACATCCAGCAGGTAGCCTTCTGGGGGACGGTGGCTTTCATCGGCGCGCTGGTCGTCTTCCTGCTGGCGGCCATGTTCCCGCAAGTGACTGCCAAGATTGGACAGTGGTTGATCAACCGGGTCTTGCCAGAACGCCTGCGCGAAAATGTCAGCGGGATCATGCACAAATTCCTGGACGGTCTGGCTTCGCTGCGCTCGCCGCTTAACGTCCTGATGGTCTTTTTTACCTCGGTCATCATCTGGCTGCTGGAGACCGGTAAATACTGGTTCGTGATGCACGCCTTCAACTTCAGTGTCAGCTTCTTTGCCTTGATGCTGATGAACGGGATCGTCAACCTGGCGACCACCATCCCGTCCGCGCCGGGCTACATCGGAACTTTCGACGCACCGGGGATCGCCGTGCTGATCGCTTACGGTGTCAACCAGGCGACAGCGGCCGGATACACGCTGGTGCTGCATGTGGCGCTCTGGCTGCCGATCACGCTTTTGGGCGCATATTACCTGATGCGTGAAGGCATCCATTGGAGCGATTCGCTGCGGGCGGAAGTCACCTAAGCCTAAAATTACACAGGACTTGAAGGGAAAAAACGATCTCCCGGCAGTCCTGTGTGTCCATGAATGGAGTCACATGAAAATCGCCATCATCGGGGCGGGATTTGGCGGCCTGGCCGCCGCCTACGACCTGCGTAAAGCCGGGCATGCTGTAACTGTCTTCGAAGCAGCCGATTATGTCGGCGGGTTAGCCTCGGGCTTTAAAGAACCGGGCTGGGATTGGTACGTCGAAAAGTTCTACCACCACTGGTTCGCCAGCGACGAACACATGCTCGGACTGATCCGCGAGCTGGGCCTGGAAGACAAAGTCCTGTTCCCGCGTCCCTACACCGTGCTGCTGCACGACGGCAAGTGGTACCCGTTCGACTCGATTCTCAAAGCGCTGCTCTTTCCCGGCCTGGGCTGGGGCTTTAACAAGGTCCGCTTTGGGCTGGTGGGCTTGTACCTGCGCCTGACGAACAACTGGAAAGCGCTCGAACAATTCACAGCCGACGCGTGGATGCGCAAATGGGCCGGGCGCCAGGTCTACGAAAAGATGTGGGAGCCGCTGCTGATCGGCAAGTTCGGGCCGCACTACCAGGATGTCAACATGGCCTGGATGTGGGCGCGGCTCAAGGCACGCACCACGCGCCTGGGCACCTTCGAGGGCGGCTTCCAGGCTTTTGCTGACCTGCTGGCCGATAATCTGCGGCAAGCCGGGGTCGAGATCCGGCTGGAGACCAGGGTCGAGTCGATCCAACGAGAAGCAGACGGGCTGACGCTGCGCAGTGCGGACGGGAGCGAGTCCTTCGACCGGGTGCTGGTGACCACCTCCCCGGCGTTGCTGGCGCGGCTGGCTCCCGATCTCCCCCAAGATTATCTCAAGGGGCTACTCGAGCTCAAATCGATGGGTGCGGTGGTGATGGTGCTGTCGCTCAAACACCAGCTCTCGGAACAGGGCTATTACTGGTTCAACCTGCCCAAGTCAGCCGGCTACCCGTTCCTGGCGCTGGTCGAGCACACCAATTACCTGTCACCCGAACACTTCGGCGGCGACCACATCCTCTACGCAGGCGATTATCTCGAACCGGAGCACGAGTATTTCAAGTTGAGCGACGAGCAGTTGCTGGAGCGCTTCCTGCCGTCCTTCCAAAAAATCAACCCCAAATTCGAACGCAGTTGGGTCAAGAAAGTCCGGGTCTTCAAAACGGCTTACGCTCAGCCCGTGCCGCTGGTGGGCCACTCGAAAAATATCCCGGAAATCCAAACCCCGATCGCAGGCTTGTACTTCGCCTCCATGAGCCAGGTCTATCCATGGGACCGGGGCACAAACTTCGCAGTTGAGATCGGACGGCGCGCAGCGCGGCTGATCATGGAGAAATAAAGATCATCGACTTTGACCCGCCTGTGCTGGGCTTTGAGCGATTCCGTCTGGTACTATCCAGCCTAGCAACCGAAACAACTTTATGATTTAGATTGCGAGCGGCTGTCAGCGATCATTCAGCGTGACTGTCGACTGTTTTTCATTGATTGGGAACCGCTGTGGCGTTCTCCTCAAGCCGCAGGAAAAAGACATTGGTTTGCTTGGTTTGGTCATCCTGCGTGGCGATGATGGCAAGCTGGGTATTTTCTGCCTGTTTGGCAAATACGCAGAAGACGCCAACCTGGGGATACCCATTCTCACTCCCGCTAACGCAGGTCGACTCTTGCCCGGCATCGTCCCAGCCGCTGTCCATCATACGCTGGTTGGTATAAAAGGCCTGGACATCGTCGGGAGATTTGTCAGAGGTGAAGACAATCCAGCCAATCGCACCGGTGGTTTGATCCTGGCCTTGCGGATTGAGGCTGCCAAGGTTTCCGAGAATGGTTTGCATCAGCAGTTTGACTGGTAGCGGCATATCCATCTGCGAGGGCTGCAAACCATCCATCTTGGGAACATCACTCCATAAATTCGAGACAACCAGGAGATTGTTATCCCCGCCCACAGCTTTGTTGACGGCGGAATTAAGCATTCCACAGGCAAGGGAGGTAAGCACAAACAAGGTCAATATACCAACGAAAAACTTTTTAGCGTTCACGGTTTTTTCCTCTAAGTTGAAATGTTGGGGGGGCAGATTGCGGGTTCAATCCACGAACCAATTTTACGAAATTTGTTCGACTAGTTTGAATATAATCCCAAGAATAAGGGATGCAAATAGGACTTATATCCTATTTTTAATCTATTTTTGGCATGCAGAAAAACCAGGGTAGTCCACTATTGATTGCCCCATCAGCCTATCAGGCGCGCGATCAAGAAAGCCGCCGCCGCCGCCAGCCCACCGATCAGCATGGTCTGGATGGCAGAACGGAACGGCTTGGCACCGCTGAAGCGTCCCTTGACGTAGCCAAAAACCAGCAACGCAAGCAGGGTGATGCCGATGGAGATCCACAAACCATCACCTGTTTTGGGGGTGAAGAAATACGGTGAGAGTGGGATCAAACCGCCGGCTACGTACGAGAGCGCAATGGTCAGCGCGCTGGTCAGGGCTCGTTTTGGGTCGGGTTCTTCCAGCCCCAACTCGAAGCGCATCATGAAATCGACCCAGGCCTTGGGACGTTTTTGCAATTCAGCAACCAGGGGTTTGCTCTCTTTAGCGGTCAGACCATATTCCCGGAAGATCTCCACGCTCTCCTGGATTTCCGCCTCGGTCTTGTTGATAATTTCGCTTTCTTCACGGTGGCGTTCGCTGACATAATGTTCGGCGTCCGAACGGGCGGCCAGATAGCCGCCCAGGCCCATGGCAATCGAACCAGCCGCAATCTCAGCCAGGCCGGCCGTCACGACCACTGCGCTGGTAGCCACCGCCGACAATCCCGCCGCCAGCGCAAACGGGACCGTCAGGCCGTCGGACATGCCAATCACGATGTCGCGTACAGTTGCCGAAGCTGTAAAATGTTTTTCGATATGGGGCGTTGTGGGCATTACTGCCTCCTCAGGCGTTGAACTTTTCTTCAGTATAGGCTGAATCTGGTTGCCAAGCAATAAACCTATCAGCAATCCTTAAAATTTGCTCATGAAATCGCCTATTAAAACTACGTAAACCTACATTGACATCCTGGAACCCGAGGTGCAAAATCTAACCAACCTGACAAAGGAGGTTGGCGTGAAGAAAGGTAACCTGCCGCAACAATCCGCTCCATCCCGTAATCGTTCACATATGCCTGATAACTCGCTATTTTTTGAGAAGGTCGTGCCTGCCCTGCTCGTCCTGATGGGAATTGTGCTGGTCGGTCTCGTTTTGTTTGCAGCCGGTGTAATTTTCGGAATCATACATTTCTAAACCGTATTTGGAGGAAAACCCAGATGTCGATTAATCAAGTTTTGCCGTTTCTCTCAACCCTGGTAATGCTGGTCTTTACCGTCTACGTGCTACAGCGTTTCTTCGTGCGTCGTGCCCCGCACTTCTTATTCTGGGGTATCGGCCTGGCAATGTTCGGTGCGGGTAGCTTTGCGGAAGCTTATCTGTCCCTGGCCTGGAATCCATGGGTATTCTTTGTTTGGTACCTGTTTGGTGCTGCCCTGAATGCCGCCTGGATCGGGCATGGAACCTTATCCCTGTTGGTACGCAAGCCATGGGTGCATGCTATCACCGCGATCCTGGTAGTGGGCAGTCTGTATGCCGGCTACTTGATGTTGCAGGTCATGCCCAAGTTAGATACTGCCATCTTTACCACCGCAAAACCAATTAGCGAACAATACGGGACTAAAGTGCTGGACCCCGGACAAACGGCTCCGGTTGGCGCCAAGACCGTCTCAACCACCTATCGCGGAGAGGCTGTAACGGCGGTGCGTGGCTTGTTACCGCTCGGTTCGCCCGTGCGCCTGACAACGCCTTTCTTCAATATTTATGGCTTGCTGACCCTGGTGGGTGGTGCGATCTGGTCGGCTTATCTATTCTGGCGCAAGCGTGTTTTACCCAATCGCGTGATTGGGAACGTGTTAATTGCTGCTGGCGCGCTATCCATAGGTCTGGCCAGCACATTGACTCGCCTGGGAAACGGCCAATTCCTGTATCTGGGCGAACTGTTCGCAGCCATCCTGATGTTTATCGGTTTCCGCTTTGCAGCGCGTCCCCAGCCTAACGAAGTGGCGCAACCTGCAATCGCTGCCGCCGATTAAATCAATCCATGCACATTAGTAAAGATGCCGCGCCGTTTGATTAGGCGCGGCATCTTTTGTTTAAAAAGTGAAGTGGTGTAAAATTGATTTGTAGACTATCAACGCCGCGTCTGCGGCGTTCACTTACAGCTTGAGAGGAGAGTTTCATTTATGTATCAGACTGTCATCATTGTAGGCAACCTGGGCCGCGACCCGGAAATGCGGTATCTTTCATCAGGCCAGGCTGTCACCAGTTTTTCTGTCGCGACCAACCGTCAGTATACCGCCAGCAACGGTGAACAAGTCAAGGAAACCACCTGGTTCCGCATCTCGGTCTGGGGAAAGATGGCCGAAGTCTGCAACACCTACTTGAAGAAAGGTTCCAAGGTCCTGGTCGAAGGCCGCTTGACCTCGGATCCAGCCACTGGTGGTCCGCGCACCTGGACCGGTCAGGATGGCCAGGTTCGCGCTTCCTTCGAGATCAGTGCCCAAACGGTACGCTTCCTCTCCTCGCGCGGCGAAGTAGACTCATCCTCCGTGGAGGATGCAGGCGACATGGTCTCCGGTCCCGAAGATGACATCCCCTTCTAGATAAGGAGCGGAGCATGACCACATCTAATCCGAAACCTGCTGCCCCGACGATGGACATCCCCGAGGGGCTGGATACCGTTTACGCCAACCTGGCGCGCATAGCCCACTCTCCGGCTGACATCGTCATCGACTTTGCTCACCTGCTGCCCAACGAAAGTAACGCCAAAGTTCGTGCCCGGGTGCTGATGACCCCCCTGAGCGCCAAACTGCTTTACCGGGCTCTGGGCGAGAACCTGGCCCGCTATGAGGCCGCCTTTGGCGAGATCAAGATTCCAGGGAATTCATCCCTGGCGGAGCATCTCTTCCGCCCCACCCAACCGCCCGATAAACCCAACGATCCTGATGGAACCTAGGGAAGCTTATGCAAAAACTAGAAAAAATTGCCGAGCAAATCCACAAGATTTTCGAAGCCCAGACTGCAGCCCGCGATAAAGCGCTGGCCCAGACTCGCGCTCTGACCCGTCAATGCGCCCTGGCAATTCGCGCCGTCCATCGCGGCGAGAGCGACATGGTGCAGGAACATCTGACCGAGGCGCACAAACTTGCAACGACGCTTCGCAAGGAACTTGCCGATTACCCCGATCTCTACTATACCGGCTACACCCAGGATTCCCTGAAGGAATACGTGGAAGCCAATATCACCTGTGCCCTGATTCGCGACCAGGAGCTGCCCACACTGGAGGATCTGAACGTAGAGCATGCCACCTACTTGAATGGCCTGTCAGAGGTAGTTGGTGAGTTGCGCCGCCGTATTCTTGATATTCTGCGTCACGGTTACTCAGAGGAGGCTGAACGCCTGCTCAGCCACATGGACGATATCTACGCCATTCTGGTCACCATGGATTATCCGGATGCGATCACCCATGGCTTGCGTCGCCAGACCGACATAGCACGCAGCATCATCGAACGCACGCGCGGCGATATCACCTTCAGCCTGCGCGGGGAACAGCTGGAACATTCGATTACCCGATTGAGCATTCAGCTTAACGGCGGCGAGATCGAATCCCTGCCGATCCAACTGCACAATTTTGACGAGGAACAGGAAGAGTAAATCATGGGACCTGCCGGACATCGACATCGGCTGCTAGTCTATGAGCGCGTGCTCAATCGCTGGTGGCCAGCCACATTATTACTCGGGCTGGTGCTGATCGTGCTGTGGTGGCCTGTTTCAAAAGAGGCAGGAACAGCACAGTCTTGGCGCGCCTATGGCTTGCTGGGGATTGGGGGCGTGGTTTTGCTCGTCAGCCTGCTGCTTTTTATTTTTCGCAAGGCTGCGTATGTGCAGGCTTTCCCCACTTTTTTCAGGATCGTCACGCCATTCTTACGCCTCAATATTTCCTATAAACGCGTAAAAAACGTCCACACAGTAGCCATGTATACGCTCTTTCCTCCCAAACAATTGCGCGGTACACAACGCGATATTATCGAACCACTGCTGGCAAAAACAGCGATCGTAATTGAATTAAATGGTTATCCGGTATCATCGTCGGTATTGCGGAGATTTCTCTCGCCATTCTTCTTCAAGGACAGGACGCCTCATTTTGTGCTTCTGGTACGTGACTGGATGGCTTTCAGCAACGAGATCGAAACCTTGCGGATTGGCAACGACGGACAGGCATCCAGACATCCCATGGACAACTCCGCCCTTTATCACCCATCGCGTAAATGAACGTCTACTTTGCCTGTTCCATCACCGGAGGGCGCGAATACGAAGCCGTCTATCAGGCAATTGCCCGTGCCCTGCTGGCGGACGGACACCAGGTCCCGACCGCGCACCTGGCCGAGTCGAACGTCATCGATGTCGAGACCAGCGTTGCCCCACAAGACGTCTACGCTCGTGATGCGGAATGGATTCGCACCTGCGATGCACTAATCGCTGAGGTCAGTGTTCCGTCTCACGGAGTCGGCTATGAAATCGGCTTCGCTCTCAGTCTGGGAAAACCCGTTTTATGCTTATATCAAGAAGGGCGGCGCGTCTCCAAAATGATCACGGGGAATCCTGACCCGCATTTGAAAGTAGCCAGCTACACCGATACCACCCAAGCCGTCGCTTTGATCCGGCAGTTCCTGTAGAGACTGTGTTTGTGAATAAAGTCACGAATTATCCGTGACTTTCTGCTTTTGTCTTCTCTTCTCTTGTAAGATATGATTGTAATTGGAGACGGGACAATATACCTCCAAGATGCTCCTCACTGTCTCCTCCTTTGGCGAAGGCCTCCGCCGGACTCCCCGGCGGAGGCATATTTTAACCAAAATGCAGCCGCGAGCTTTGTAGGTTATTTTGCCGGGCTGGGAGGTTGGCTGGGTTTCGTATCGTGGTCCGGGGAATACGTGGGTAACACAACCACAAAAGTCGAGCCGTGATCCGGATCCACGCCTGAATCAATCCAAATCCGTCCTTGATGGCTTTCCACAATCGACTTGACGATCGCCAGCCCCAAGCCTGAGCCGGGTGTTCCTTGCGGAACATTACTACCCCGGAAGAATTTGTCAAAAATAAAAGGCTGGTCGGCAGTCGGGATACCCGGACCCGTATCCTTGATTTGCACGATGATCTGCTGATCTTCAACACGCATTGCAATCCAAATATCGCCATTAGGCGGGGTGTACTTGACTGCGTTGCCAATTAAGTTATCGAGCATCTGGCGCAAGCGAATCGGATTGCCTCTCACAGAGGGTAAGGTCGGTGATGTTTCAACGTGTAAATTGATTTCTTTGTCCGCTATCTGTGGTTCAAAGGTGTCCAGAGTATAACGAAGCACAGCCTCAAGCTGGACGGTCTCGCGAAGCGTGTCATAGCCGGCTTCGATCCGACCCAGATCCAACAAATCATTAACCAGGGTTGTTATATTGCCCACACTCGATTGAATGCGCCTAACGAATTCGTGCTGCGTGTCGGTCAACGGCTCGGAGCGCTCCAGCAGTTCGGTATAACCCATCACCGCCGTCAAAGGTGAACGCAGGTCATGTGATACAGTGTGAACAAAATCGTTTTTCAGGCGGTCCAGCTCTTTCAGATAGGTGATATCTTGCATCGTGATCGCTGAACCGAAACCAGGAATCGGGTTATATTGGGCATTGAACACGCGCCCATCGTCGAAATTGATCTCATGATATTTAAGCGCTTCATCACTGGTACGAGTGAGTAAATTGTGCAGATCTGGGTGCGTGATCACATCCAAAACCGGCTTGCCCTGCATCTTATCAGAATCCAAATGAAAAATAGCACAGGCTGCCTGATTGACCAATAAAATATTCTGTTTTCCATCAAGAACAACCATGCCATTTTCCATGCTCGAGAAGGCCGCTTCGAACTTGACCCGTTCCGTTTCGGAAAGTTGGTATAAGCGCGCATTTTCCATGGCGATGGCCGCATAGTCCGCTAAGACCGAGACAAGCAAAGCATTGTGGTCCGAGAAAGGCTGCTGTTGCTGACGATTATCTACACACAGAGCGCCAACCGGCCGATCCTGCAGACGCAAAGGGACGCAAATCAACGAACGCACTGCATACCCTTTGGCGATCTCGCGCGGCGAGGCTTCATTTAGGACAATTCGTTTACTTTCCCGAACAACTTCTCCGACTATGCTATCACTCACCGACAGGTGAAAGGAATTTAAAACATCTTTGGGCAGGTTATGACCCGCTTGCAGATACAATTGCTCACCGCTATCATCCAACATGAGCAACATACCAGCTTCCGCCCCGGTTAATTCTACGGCAGCTGAGACCACATTGCTCAGGACGCTATCCAAGTCAAGCGACCCGATGATGTTGCGCCCCAACTTGACCATTGTTTCAAGCTCGGACACGCGTTTCTCGAGCGAAGCAGTTGTCCGCTTGACCTCGCGCCGCACCCAGTCTCCCGTACGATGAGCGCGCTTGAGACTGGATTGGATAACACCGACAATATCGCCAATTTTCAAGGGAGGGTAAACGTAGCCAATCACACCGACGCGTAAGGCTTCTTTGACTAATTGCAGGCTATCTCGTTCGGCGAACAATAAAATTGGCAGGGTCGGGAAGCGTTCCAGCAAATCCTCAGCCAGCGGAATACCACCTGCATCCGCAAGCTTTTCCCCCAAAACGATCATCGCTGGCGAAAATTCCTGTAAGGCACGATCCAATCCGGCCTTATCGTGAACAATCGCAGTGGAGTAATTAGCAGAACGCAATGCGCGATCAAGCAATTGCAGGGTCTGCGATTCATCCAGTACCAGGAGGATAAGATCAGGTTTTGCCATTGAAATAATTATACCTTTTTAGATTGTACGTCCAACTGGTTAATTATGTCAGCCGCCTGCGAAAGACGTCGCAATTCTGATTGGATATTCTCTAAGACAATCCGTTGCTTTTCTTCCAGGTGACCATCCTCGACTTGCAATAACTGATTCAAAGGGTGCAATACATCGACAAGTCCTTCACCAACCTGCTCGCGCAATTTCTCAAGCTGCTCCATGTGGGTACGTTCCCCCTCCTTCGCCTGTTGAGCGCTACGCTCAAGAGCCTGGAACAAACGTGCATTGACTAACGATATCGAGGCATAATCGGCTACTGCTTCCAGTAATGTCTGCTCAGTGCGCTCAAACGGTTTTGGAGCTTTACGCACCACCAGTAAAAGCCCGACCACCTCTTGATTGACCTTGATCGGTACGACCGCAACTGCCAATCCCAACCTGGAAACATTGAAACGTTTCAAAGGTTCGCCATGAATTGTCAAGGTCTCGCCCGAAAGAGCCACCAGAGAACTGACGCCATCATCCAGGGGCTGGTCCATTTTCCTGGCTAAGGCTTCGGGCAAATTGCGTTGAGACACGAGCAGGAAATTATTTTTGCGCTCTCTGCGCAGCAACAACCAACCCATGTCAGCGTCGGAGACTTGCACAGCTCCCTCGACGATCCTATCAAACAAGATACGCTGATCGGTAATGGAGACCACCGCTTTCCCAATCCCCAGGATGGTGGTCAGCTCATGTACCTTGCGCTGCAATTCCCGATTAGCAAGCTGCAACTGCTTGTCGAGCCGCTGGCGTGCGCGTCTCTCCCGGACGATTTTAAGCCCCCGCTCGACAGTTGCTGCGATTTCAGCATCGCGTGCCGGCCAGAGCAGGTAATCGGTCGCGCCCAGGCGAAAAGCCTGGACCAGGTCGCTTTCGCTGCCCCTTTCCGCAACCAGGATAATTGGGGCAGTGATGCCCTGAGAGGTCAGGGCGACCAGCAGATCTTTTCCGCTCAAGTCGGGGAGATTCAAATTTGTAATGATCAGATCAGGGGGGGTCAGAATTGCGAGCCGCAGCGCTTGGACCGCGTTATTGGCCACATCAACGTAGTACCCCAGTGTTTGCAACGTCTGACGCGCGACCAGATCAATTATGTTCAGATCGCTCTCGACCAGCAGGATATGTTCCCCTGAATTTGGCATCATCGTTTCTATAATAGCAAACGCTTATATAAAGCAATAAGATTGTAACACTTTTAACATATAATTGACGCAGCCGGATTTCCCCTCTAGTTTAGCACTTTCAGTGAGGATATGCATGCCCGACTTTCTCTGGTGGCGCGATGGTGTCATCTATCAAATTTATCCGCGTTCATTCGCTGACAGCAACGGGAATGGATTGGGCGACCTGCCCGGCATTACAGCCCATTTGGATTACTTGTCTGATTTGGGGATCGACGCCATCTGGCTCTCTCCGTTCTATCCGACGCCAGATGCCGATTTCGGGTATGACATCAGCGACCACACCGACGTAGATCTGCGCTTCGGCACAATGGGTGATTTCGACAACCTGCTGGCCGAAGCCCATAAGCGGAATATCCGCGTCGTGCTTGACCTGGTCTTAAATCACACATCCGACCAGCATCCCTGGTTCCTGGAATCGCGTGCAAGTCGCAAAAATCCGAAAAGCGACTGGTACATCTGGCAGGATCACATCCCCAATAACTGGCAGTCGGTCTTTGGCGGCCGCGCCTGGACCTATGCCCCCGAGCGCGAGCAGTATTTTTACCATATGTTTCTTACCGAGCAGCCTGATCTCAATTGGCACAATCCTGAAGTTCGCCAGGCACAACTCGATGTGATACGTTTCTGGCTCGAGCGCGGGGTGGACGGCTTCCGCCTGGATGTGTTCAATCTCTATTTCAAAGATGCCATGCTGCGCAATAATCCTAAAAAACTCGGGCTCCGTCCCTTCGACCAACAGCGTCACATCTACGACGCTGACCGGCCGGAAATGATCGCGCTGCTTAACGAACTGCGCAGCATGATGGACTCATATACCGAGCGTTACGCTGTTGGTGAGACCTTTATCGCCAGCCCGGAAAAAGCTGCCTGGTACTCCGGTCCCGGCAAATTGCATGCCGCCTTCAATTTCGACTTTACTTTCCGCCGTTATAACCCATCTCAATTTCTGGAGTCCATCCAAAGGTGGGATCAATTTGCAAGCGGAGAAATTTGGCCAAACTACGTATTAAGCAACCATGATATCGTCCGCGCTGCCAGCCGTTATGCCAAAGGGGAAGACGATGGCCGCGCGAAAGTTGTTTTAGCCATGCTCCTGACGCTTCGCGGGACGCCTTTTCTGTATTACGGCGAGGAGATTGGAATGCGTGACATTTCGTTGAAACGCAGTGAGATCCTGGATCCGCCCGGCCAACGCTACTGGCCGTTGTACAAAGGCCGCGATGCTTGCCGTAGTCCGATGCAATGGGATGACTCACCTTTTGCCGGTTTTTCGACTGTAAAACCCTGGTTACCCGTCCACCCGAATTACGCAACACGGAACGTGGCCGGGCAATTAGAGCAACCGGATTCCATACTAAACTTCACGCACAGGCTGATCGCATTGCGCAAAGAATACCCAGCCTTACAGCACGGGGCAATTACTGCATTGACCCCTAAGCCGCGCAAGGTCTTAGCCTACCTACGGAAAACGCACGAGCAAACCATCGCGGTCGTATTGAATTTCAGTGGCAGCAAAGAGTCGCTCGACTCCGCGATTCAAAATAGCTCATGGAATTTGCTGTTATCATCCAGTACAACCGTCGGGAATGCGAGATCGCCGTTAGAACCTCACGAAGCGCGTATACTTGTCGAGGAAACCTAGACAAATCATGACTTGGGGGACCCGCTTGAAGCCAGATACATCAAATTCAACCTATTTTCAATTGCAGCCGTTATCCCAGCCTACCGGGTAAAGAACGAAATCGAGGCGTAGGTGGTGCCATGTTAACCGGGTTCCGCAAAGCCTTGGAATTTCGAGCCCAAATTGTAGTCAAAGTCGATGGTGATGACAAATGGACCCGGAATTCATCCCGCTCCCGCTTCCCAAACATCAACCATTTGGGATTGCTTTTTCTCAGGGGGTCAGTATACTAACTTTAGATGACTATCAGCGACTCATTTCCATACATCCCTGGAAAAACTCTTAAGCATCCCGAACCGCTGGGGCGTTTTCTACCGCCGCTGGAAGACGGGATGGCAGCCGCCTGGCTAGCGGATCACGTCCAAGCTGGAGCCTGGGTGCTGGACCCTTTTGGGTCATCACCCCGACTGGCGACGGAAATGGCGCGCGCTGGCTACCGCGTGGTGGTTGCTGCCAACAACCCGGTTGGCCGTTTTCAGCTTGAGATGAACGCCAATCCGCCGCTCGAAACAGAATATAAAGCCGCCCTGGCAGACCTGGCGGTCTCACCCAAAGGCGACGAACGCCTGGAAACGCATCTACAGGCCCTGTATCAAACACAGTGCGCAAATTGCGGGCAACAAGTCCCGGCGCAGGCCTTTCTATGGCGTAAGGGAGAGGATGTACCTTATGCGCGTATCTACGAGTGCCAAGCCTGCGGCGAAGGCGGAGAACGCCCGGCAACTGCAGCAGACGAGGAACATGCCCGGAAAATAGCGACCTCCGCCGGTCTACATCGCGCGCGCGTGCTTGAAAGGGTCGTTCCGCTGGACGACCCCGACCGGCAATATGTTGAGGAGGCGCTCAACCATTACCTTCCACGCCAAATCGATGCACTGGCGACTCTGATCAATCGTCTGGATGGCCTGCAATTGACCAAAGAGCGTCACCGTGCGCTGACAGCGCTCTTGCTCAGCGCGTGTGATGCAGCCAACACGCTTTGGCCCCATCCCACCGAACGCCCGCGACCCAAGCAACTGAACATTCCCACTGCATTCCGTGAGAATAATGTCTGGCTGGCGCTCGAGGAGAGTGTGCACTTATGGGCTGATGACAAAACTCCTGTTCCACTGGTTATTTGGCCACAAAAACTACCCGAGTCCGGTGGGATTTGCGTGTTTGAAGGCCGTCTAAAAGATCTGGCAACTCATCTCAAGGAAGCGCCTTTCCAGGCGGTGGTCACAGCCTTGCCGCGTCCAAATCAGGCTTTCTGGACCCTTTCAGCCTTATGGGCTGGCTGGCTGTGGGGCAGCGAGGCAGTTGAGCCATTCAGGGTCGCATTGCGCCGTCGCCGTTATGACTGGGACTGGCATGCAGAGGCCTTGCAAGCCGCCCTCCGTTATCTATTCGAAGTACTTTCTCCAGAGGTTCCCTTCTTCGGGTTCTTACCCGAGCCCGAACCAGCCTTCCTGACCGCAGCCTTGGTCGCCACCGAGGCTTCTGGCTTCGCCTTGCAAGGTCTGGCATTGCGGACCCAACACGATGCCGTTCAATTAATCTGGGGACGCCGCCAAGACCTGGGTCTTCCCGACCGAAAGGTAGGTCTGAACCAGGTTCGTAATTCGATTCGTAGAATAGCTTCGGAGTGGGGGGAGCCGGTCACCTATCTGCGTCTGCACATTGCCGGCCTGGCAGCCCTGGCGGATGCAGGCGGACTGATCCGCCCTCAACAGTCAGTCGAGCAGGCCGTCAAACAGACCCAAGCCAGCCTTCAACAGGCGGTCAGCAACGATCATCTTATGGAGCATCTCGATGGAAGTGACCAAAACCTGGAGACCGGCCTGTGGGGGCTGAAATCTGACGGGGATGAGTCCGAATCGTTGCCGGATCGCGTGGAAGTGGCTGTTGTCCAGTTCCTTCTCAACAATCCGAAGTGCTCGTTCCTCGATATCCAGCGTGCATTGAACCCAAAATTTCCGGGGTTGCTCACACCCTCAAAAGGGATTATCCGGGCAGTGCTGAACTCATACGGAGCGGAGCAGAATGGAAGTTGGAGACTTCGTGACGAGGATCTTCCTGCTCACAGACGTGACGATCTGGAAGAAATGAAACAACTGATCGAGGCAATTGGCCTACGCCTGGACTTCAGCACGCGTCGCATGGAAGATAACCTGTTGGCCTGGGAAGAAAAGCGTAAACCAATTTATTTTTTCCACCTTTCGGCTTCGGCGTTGGTTGGTCGGATCGCCAGTCAAAGCCAGAGGCTGTCCGGTCAAAATCTGCTCGTCCTGCCTGGCGGACGAGCAGGCCTGGCAGCCTACAAGCAGCAACGCAACCCCGCCCTGCGCGAGAAGCTGCAAGGTTGGCGTTTCGTCAAATTTCGCCTGCTGCGCAGCCTGACAGATATTCCCATCCTGACCCGGCAAACCTGGGAAGAGCAGATCAACAGCGACCCCATCGAACAAACCAGGGGGCAGCTGATGATGTTCTAAAAACCAGGGCGGCTTTTGCAAGCCGCCCTGGTATCAACCCTTACGCATTAAGGTGTTGGCGTAGAAGTCGGACTTGGCGTTAAAGTTGGGATTGGCGTATTCGACTGTGTGGGGGTCGCGGTTGGCGGCACCGAGGTCGCTGTCGGCGTATCGGTCGGCACAGGCGTTTGCGTGGGGGTTGGCGTCGGTAGTTGAATGGTTACATGAATGCGGCGTTCGGCATGAGCGTCGCCTTGACCTTCCATGTAAAGACGCAATGTGATCACGCCGTTTGGTACATCGCTCAAATTCCACGAATACAGGTTGGTGGGCGATTTAATCGGGGTGGCGTTCTTATCTACCAGCACCTGCCATTGGCCGGGATTATCACCAAGGCCGTATTCCAGGCGCCAGGTTTTAAACCCTTCGCTTGCATCAGCCACGCCATAAACGTCCAGGAATTGATCGGTGACGGTTTCTCCATCTTTTAAACCGTAGAATTGCAAATCTGGATGGGGGTCTTGCGAGCGGCACTCGCGGTCGGGAGCAAAAGTCACGTTGCGTGGAAAACCTTTCGAATCCAGCCAACTTTTTCCATCACCAGTTTCAAGCCATTTACGGGCCCAGGGGTCATCCACGCGCATGGCCATCGTGCTGGTGGTGAAATCCGAGCAAGCCGGTGAGGCTTCAAGGCGGGTCCAGGTGTCAAGTTGAACTTTGCGCCACATATCCTGACCAGGCGGCAGTGGTAACTGGTCGGAAGCAAAAAACTCACTACGCTGGTTGGAACACCATTGCGATGGTTCCGTACCCGAAGTAGCACAGATGATCTTCTCTACAATGCCTTTGGGAACAACAAACGGAGTCGGGTTGCCATTGGTCAGCTTGGGCACCGCATATTGCATGAATTGCGACCAGATCGGCGCTGCGCCACTTAAACCGGTAGTATTCTGCATCGGAGTGTAATCCGCGTTGCCGACCCAAACACCGGTCGCCAGGTCAGGCGTGAAGCCCAAAGTCCAGTTGTCACGAAAATCATTGGAGGTACCGGTCTTGGCTGCCACCTGGAATGGCAGGTTGAGCGCCGAGTTGTAACCAAACATCCAGGCACGCGCGTCGTTATCCGACAGGATCGAGGAAATCAGAAAAGCATGTTCGGGGCGGATGACCTGTTCGCCCTGCGGAGGCTGGTACTCGTATACGACATTCCCCTGGAAGTCGACAATCTTGAGAATCGCAACCGGCGGGACACGTTTGCCGCCATTGGCAAAGACCGAAAAAGCGCCGGTCATTTGTAATAAGCTGACGTCCCCGCCGCCCAGAGTCAGTGACAGGCCGTAATCGTCGCGCGTCAGGCTGGTGATACCCAGCCGCTCGGCCATGGCGATCATGCCGTCCTTTTGGGGCGTGTTGGGGTCGTCGTAGACCCCGACGAATTGCAGGGTCTTGACTGCCGGAACATTGAACGAGTTGGATAGCGCCGTGCGGACGGTCACTGCGCCATGGAACTTCCCATCGTAGTTGCGTGGGATATACGGCGGGCGCGGATCGTTCGGGTCTCCCGAGGGTGGGAATTCACTCGGCACGTCCCAGATCAGCGTGGCCGGGGTCCAGCCCTTCTCGAAGGCCGCCACATAATTGATCGGTTTGATCGATGAACCCGGTTGACGCGTGGGGCTGACGGCCATATTGACCTGCCCCGAGATGGCGACGTTGTAGAAATCTGGTGAGCCGACCATCGCCAGGATTTCGCCGGTCGAAGGTTTAATAGCAACCAGGGCTCCATCGGTCACATGACGGTCGGCCAGGGCTGCGACCTGCGAGGTGACCGCCTGTTGGGCTGAATCCTGCAGATCAGGATCGAGCGTGGTATAGACCGTAAATCCCGAACGATAGATCGTTTGCGGGTCATACTGTTGTTCAAGCTGACTGCGTACATACTGTACCCAGTGTGGATAACGCATTTGGATATCTGGCGGCTTGAACTGGTAATTTTCTATTTGCCTGGCTGCATCCACAGCAGTTGGTGGATCCACGCAAACCGGTTGAATGCTGTTGCTGACCTCGATACAATTCCGCTCCTGGCTGAGTTGGAACATCAAAATCAGCACCTGCTTCTGGCGCTCGAGGGTCGCGTCCCGATTGGTATAGATGTCGTAGATCGCCGGGGACTGCGGCAGGCCAGCCAGAAATGAGGCCTCTGCCAGATTCAAATGATCGGCGGATTTGCCAAAGTAAGTCTCGGCCGCAGCCTCGACGCCATAAGCCAGGTTCCCATAATAGTTTTCGTTCAAATAGAGCTCGAGAATTTCGTCTTTGGTGTAACGTCGTGTAATCTCGGCTGCCAGGATGATTTCACGCGCCTTGCGCATGTACGTACGCTGGGAACGCTCTTCAGGAGACAGCAGAAGATTTCGCGCCAATTGCTGCGTGATGGTAGAGGCCCCCGAAACAACTACACCGCTGGTATAGTTTTGCCAAAGGGCACGGATCAATGCCCAGGGATCAAAGCCGGGATGCAGATAATAATCTTTGTCTTCGGTGGCAATCGTCGCTGCCACCAGGTCAGGGGAGATTTTAGAAAGCGGCACATAAGTGCGGCGTCCGGCATTGGGATCAAGGACTTCGTAAAGCAAATCCCCATTACGATCCAGAATGCGGGTGGTTTCGAACTGGGATGCGCGCTCACGCAGGTTGCCCACATCAACATTGTTAAGTGTTTTCGCAATCGAATAATACTCGTACAGTCCAATCGATCCCATCAGCAAAATCAGCGCGACCAAGAAGAACAAGGAAGCGATCATCAAACGCAGGAAGCAGCCAAGCCCTCGTTTCCAGTTGGCAGGCCGGCGGGTCGGTTGTGTATGACGTTTCACAGATGCGCGTTGGGCAGTCGGCTGAGGCACGAAAGCCGCCGGGCTGACGCGTGTGGCGCCAGTGTCGATCTCGTCCACACGGCGGGGCAGGGGCATGTTGTCTTTATCGAGAGCCGGTAGAGGCGTGTTAGGGGTCATGCCTATCGCCGGGGGGGTCGGCGTATGGGCGCGTGTGCTGACACGCGTATCGCCCTGCCCTTGATCGGGCGGATCTTCCTGCGGTGCTTCGGGCAGGTCCGATAGAGTCTCGCCTTCGGAGGAGAGCAGGCGGCGGAAGCGCTCGGGGGCGTCCTCCGGTTCGGGTTGGTTGGGATCAGTCATTCAGTTCCTTTTACAGGGAGATTCCCGGAAAGTGCAAAACTATGGTTTTGAGGCTACCAATACCGTCCAGGTTCCCCGGTTGACCGTTTCGTCCTTTTGGTTTTTGACATGCAGGATAATGTCAACTGAGCCGCCGCCGATCCGCGACAATGCCTTGGTTTCTGCCACTTCCATCTCGACCCGGATCGTGTCACCAATGAAGACCGGTTTGGTAAATTTCCATTCCGCGATCTCGCGGAAGGCGATGACCGTCTCCTCCAACACGCCCGAACGCACAGCCAAACCGGAGGCAATCGCCATCACCAGCAAACCGTGCGCAACGCGCCCTTCGAAAGGTGTGTTCTTGCTGAACTCCGCATTGGTGTGGATCAGGTTGTAATCGCCTGACAGTCCGGCAAAGGAGACAATATCACTTTCGGTAACTGTCCGGCCCGGCGAAACGAACCGTTGTCCGGTCTCGAATCCTTCAAAATACATACCGCGTGTTGCTGTCATCTGGGACATGGGAACTCCTGTAAAGTGGATTCACTAGTAATACCCGCAATCCGTCGAAATGTCACGCTCTGAGGCGTATTCTAGCACAAAACCCTTTGACCTCTTGCCAAACTAACCGTACAATAAGATCATGCGAGAATGGGACCTTTGCCCTGGCGATCCTCTTTGTCTGACGATTGCAGCAGATGCACGCTTGTGCGCACCAGACTATGCCAATGACCATATCTGGGAACTGGAACCGGGAACGGGAGAACCGGCAGCGCTCTCGCTGCGAACGACTTTTGGAATGCGAGCCCGCTCAGTGCGGCTTTTTCCGCGCTTCAGCGAGCCGGGCCAGGCCCTGGCCGATCCATCCGCCTTTGCCGGGCCGCTGCACTTACGGCACTTTTATCCCAACTTCTTACAATTCGATTTTTCTCCCTTCGATGGCATCGAAGCCAGCGCCGAATACTGGGTACCGCAATCCCAGGTAGTGGCCGGTCGTCTGACGCTCATCAATCATTCCACCAGCGAACGCAAACTAAGGCTGGACTGGTGTGCCCTGCTGGTGCCGCTGGACGGAAAAAACTTCAAAGCCACGCGGATTCAATCCGTCAATGTGCTGGTCGGCAGTACAAACGAATTAGCACCGGTCATTTTCCTGACCGGCGGCCCGGGCCCCGGCCCGGGACCTTACCCATCCCTGGCGTTGGATGTCGAGTTAATCCCCGGGGCAACCCGCCAGTTCACCTGGGCTCAGGCTGCTCTGGGAGATATCCAGGCGTCCTTTGAGCTGGCACGCCATACCGCCGCCCGCCCGTGGGAGGCAGAGAAGGCGCGGATCGAATTTATCAACCGGAGTCAGACCGTTGATATCCAGACCGGCGATCCCGAATGGGACGCTGCGCTAGCTTTCAGCCAGACTGCGGCTTTCCGACTGGTGATGCCCGGCAACCAGCATCTGCCGCAGTCGTCCTTTGTCTCAGCGCGCGAGCCAGACAACGGTTACTCGCGAAAAGGAGATGGCAGCGACTACACCTCAGCCTGGAGTGGGCAGACCCCACTGGAGAGCAACTATCTGGCCAGTCTATTGCCCGGCGCCCCACATATCGCACAGGAACTGCTGACCAATTATCTGAGCGTGCAATCATCCGAGGGCTTCATTGACTGTCGTCCCGGCCTGGGTGGACAACGCGGCAATTTCCTGGCGGCACCTATGCTGGCAAACCTGGCCTGGGACATCTATCAAAAAACTGAGGATAACGATTTCCTGTCAGAAGTGTTTTCAGCGCTCTCGGCCTTCTTCTGGATCTGGTTTGCCCCTGAACATGACCGCAATCGCGACAATCTTCCAGAATGGGACCACCTGAACCAAACCGGTTTCGAGGAACATCCGCTCTTCAGCCACTGGCACGAGTGGTCGCAAGGTGTGGATGTAAGCACCGTTCACAGTCCGGCATTGTTTGCCATGCTCTACAACGAAGCCCAATTACTAAGCAAAATGGCAGAACGCCTGGGTCGCAGGAGCAACATGAGCCTGCTTCAAGCCCAGGCCGAGTCTTTACAAAAAGCCGTCGAAGAACAGTGGCAACCTCGCAGCACAATTTATCGCTACACCGACCGCGACACCGGTCTAAGCCAATCCGGCAAAACCCTGGCCCGCCTGCAAGGCAATGGCAGGACCAGCCTGGATGAGACATACGAAAAACCCATCCGCTTGTTAATTCAAGTCAAACTGGGCCAAGGGAAAAGCACCCGGCGCCCACAAATTACCATCAGCGAATACGTCAGCGCTGCAGATGATCAGAAGAAACTAGCAAGGCAAGACTTTAATTGGAGTATCAGCGGAGGCACGGCAACCAGTCAAAAGGTATACAGCAGCATTGGCAAAATAGAAGTGAGTGGATTGGATTCTCAGGACAAAGTAATCCTTCACAGCGTGGACTTGACCAAAGAGGATATCACGCTGCTTCTGCCGCTTTGGGCGGGCATTCCGGATAAGCAGCGTGCACAATCCCTGATCGGCCGCACGCTGCTGGATGCGAAACGCTTCGATCGCCCATTTGGCCTTCCAGCCTGCCCATCCGTGCCCATGGCCAGCGCTGAGGAAGTGTGTCTGAGCGTACATTTTCCCTGGAATCACCTGATTGGGGAAGGGTTGCTGCGTTATGGCTTCCGCGCTGAAACAGCTCGGCTGGTAGCGCATATGATGACTGCCACCATCTACAATTTAAAAAACTACCTGGCTTTTTACCAGGCTTATCACGCTGAGAAGGGGACGGGCATTGGCGTACGCAATGCCTTACACGGCCTGGCACCGGTGGGATTATTCATGAAAACACTGGGGGTGGAGATCATCTCAGCCGAACGCGTGCGCCTGGAGGGTCACAATCCCTTCCCGTGGACAGTTACGGTACAATATAAAGGACTGAAAATTAAGCGCTATTCCGATCGTACCGATGTTACCTTTGCAAATGGGCAAACGGTTACCATTACCAATCCTGCACTTTGCGTCGTATCCCAGTAAACCATACAAAGAGGTTCTTTCATGACCGAAGGCGTCGTCGCCGCCGAAGAAATTATTATTGGATTACTCCTGACGGCTTCCGTCGTCGCAATTGTTGCGCGACGATATCGCGTACCGTACACCGTCGGTCTTGTGCTGATTGGCCTGGCATTAACCTGGCTGGTCCCGGCCACCTGGCTCGAACAGACTTTTAATATCCAACCTTCAGACCTGCGTTCGCCGGTCATCATCCTGTCGCTTTTGGTCCCTCCCCTGATTTTTGAGGCCGCCTTCCATCTGCGTATTGATGATTTACGGCGCGATTTCGGGTTGATCTTATTACTGGCAATTCCGGGCGTCATTTTGACCACGTTGATGGTCGGTGCGATGGTCGCCTGGGGTGCCAAACTGGATTTAAAAATCGGACTGGTCTTCGGAGCTTTGATCGCCGCCACCGATCCGGTAGCCGTGGTAGCGCTCTTTAAACGCATCGGCGTGCCAAAGCGCCTGCAGGTACTTCTGGAGGGCGAGAGTCTCTTCAACGACGGGACCGCCATCGTGATGTTCACCCTGATGGTCGGCATCGCCGAGGCAGGCAAATTCAACCTGGGAAGCAGCATCGGCAGTTTTGTGACAGTCGCCGGCGGCGGCGTGATCATAGGAGTCCTGCTGGGTATGCTGGCTTCACAAGTCATCGGCCGTATCGATGATCCGCTGGTCGAAACCACCCTGACCACCGTGTTGGCTTTCGGCGCTTATCTAAGCGCGGAGGTTTTGGGGGTCAGCGGCGTGCTGGCAGTCGTCGCGGCCGGGATTGTCAATGGGAACGTTGGCCCGAGCGGTATGTCACCCACAACACGCATGGTGGTATTTAATTTCTGGGAATACGCCGCCTTCCTGGCTAACTCGTTGATCTTTTTATTGATCGGCTTGACGATCGATTTAAGCGTCCTGGTCGCAAACTGGCAGGCTATCGCCTGGGCAATTCTGGCAGTGTTGATCGTACGCGCAGTCAGCATTTACAGCTTTTCACTGTTTGGACGAGAGATCCCAACCAAGTGGAAGCATGTGCTGTACTGGGGCGGTCTGCGCGGTGCCATTGCACTGGCTCTGGCGCTAACCCTGTCTGAAAAATCCTTCCACGTCGGAGACGTTGGCCAGTTGCAGGCCATGGCCTTCGGCGTGGTGCTTTTCACGCTGCTGGTCCAGGGCTTCAGCATGGACTGGCTGGTCCGGCGTCTGAAACTGGTTGAGCGTTCGCATTTGCAAGAAGAATACGAGCGTCGGCACGCGCGCTTTGTCGCTGGACGCGCGGCTTACAACTACCTGCAGCGCATGAGTCAGCAGGGCATCATCTCCGAGCATACCTGGCAGCGACTGGCGCCGATTATGGAACGCCAGAATGACAATCTGGTCCAGGCGGTCAAAGAGGTGATCACATCCGAGCCCACAGTCGAAGCCGAGGAATTGGATACGGCACGACGTGAAGCTCTGCGGTCGCAACGCAGTGCCCTGACCGGCTTGCTGCGCGACGGGGTCATCTCCGAAGAAATCTACTCGCAATTGATTGGCGAAGTCGATGCTGCCCTGACCGAGCACCAGCTTAACTGGCCTGAGCTGCTGCGCTCTTCGTCAACCCTGCCCGTCAACCGGTTGATGATGGCCGTCATCCAGCAGCAGGACGAGGAAAATGCAACCAATGCCCTGACCAAGCTCGGGCTGTCCGTAGCACGCTTACCATCCTCAGGCGGATTCCTGAGCCGCCACAACGTAACCCTGCTGATTGGCCTGCCGGAGGGACGCGAGGAGATGGCTTACAACGCCCTGCAGCGATCCTGCCGCAAACGGGTCACTTTCGTCTCATCCCCGCTGGACAATACGCCCATCCCGCTGCCCCGGCCCATTCCCGTCACGATCGGGGGGGCAACCATCTTTGTCTTCGAAGTAGAAGGTTACGATGAGTTCTGAAAACGATAACATGAAACTGGTTATTGCAATCATCCGTGACACAGACGGTGATACCATCCTTCAAGCGCTCCTGGATGCCAGTTACCGCGTCACGCGGATTGCCTCCACCGGCGGATTTCTGCGCCGCGGCAATACCACGCTGTTGATCGGCGTGGAAGCCGAACGGGTGCAGGCTGCCATTCAACTGGTCAAGGAGCATAGCGCCTCTCCAATTGATCCGGGCCTAAAACGCGCGACTGTATTCGTCTTAGCTGTGGATCGCTTTGAACAGATTTAACCAACGAGATGAAAACACCCACCATTCACTATCTGATGCTGGCTGTCGTCCAGGAGCAGGATACCGAGCGCGTCATGCGCACTCTGGGTCAAATGGAAGCGCCGGTAGTCAACCTGACCAGCACAGGCGGCTTCCTGGGTCGCCGCAATGCAACCCTGCTGATCGGCCTGCCAGAGGGGATGGAAGAACAGGTGCTGGAAGCCTTGCGAACTTCCTGCCATCGGCGAACCGAGTACATGACCATGCCGTTGGAAGGCTCGTCATTGCCGCTGCCCACACCGGTGCCGGTGAATGTGGGAGGGGCAACTGTCTTCTGCATTCTTGTTGACCAGTTCGAGGAGTTTTAACTATGAAATTAATTATTGCAGTTATCAAGGATGTTGACACCGAACCGGTTACCAAAGCGTTGACGGCGGGTAACTACCGCGTTACGCGCATCGCCTCCACCGGTGGGTTGCTGCGTCGTGGCGTGGCGACCATCCTGATCGGCCTGGAGGATGATCAGGTGGATGGCGCCATCCAGATCATTCGCACAGCAGCCACAGAGGGCAACAACGACGAAAAACGCGCAACCGTTTTTGTGGTCACTGTAGACCGCTTCTCGCAGATCTGATTCTTTAATAAACTTATCGAATATTAAAATATGAGTAATGCACCGAGGCCTTGTTCCCGCGCAGGACAACCGTGTCATAACCCGCACGCACAGAACCAGCCTCCGAGGTCGCTTTCCAGGTAATGTGGCGTACATCTTCATCGCTCTGTATCTGGGTAAATTCGAATTGTCCGTTTGGCAGCAGCTCGCTGAAATACTGCCCATACCAGGTGCGGATGGACTCCAGGCCACGCAAGATGCGGTCATACGTGACCAGGACGGCATCTTCGTTGTAGAGTTTCATAATCCGCTCAATCGAATGGGCATTCAAGGCTGCCAGGTAATCGGGCACAAAATCGACTGGCGGCTGCGGCTGAACTGGCAACGGCCATTCAAATTCAGCGATCGCTTTCCATAGTTTGGGAAGGAATTTGCGGCAATAGTCCCACGAGAAAAAATTGGCGGCTTCAAAGCCCATACCCCTGGCCGCATTCAGAAACTCGATCACGTCCGATTCGGTCGGTTTCCAATCCCCGGGGTTGTCGCTGTAGGCTGCGCCGGTTGGGATGAATGTCCGCTGGATCGGCAAGGCCTCGAACTGCTGCTTACTCCACTGTAACTGCTGGGCCGGGTTGTGCGACTCCACCCAGTAAACCTGCGGCATGTTATAGTCACATTTCTCAAGAAATTCGTTCCAAGGTAATTCCTGGTGGAAATTCGGGAAGCGAAAGGAGCTGAGAGCAATTTCGGTCTCCGGTAATCCGGCCCGCAAGGCGGTCATGAACGAGCGGGCGGCCTGAGGTTTGTGCTTATACTGGTCCTCGGCGTCAATCACGTACCCATCCAAGCCCAACGCCAGGGTCCGGTCAATAGCGACCTGCGCTTCTCCCGCCGGATCGTTGCCGTAGACGAAGTGCCAGCCCCAAACAGGGATGCCGACATCCTTGAGAGCCTCGACCACCGGCGCTGTGACTCCCTGTCCGAAGGGACTGGCGCCATCGGCGATCTTAACCAACACATGCCCGAGACCGGCCGCCTGGGCCAGCGAGGCAATTGCCTGCGGGTTGCCTCCCTCACATTCGGGGATTTGGAAAATATAGAACCCCTTACCTTTGAGAGCCATCTTCTCCTCCTGGGTACAAAACGCGGACATGTCTCCATGTCCGCGAGAAAATGAACGACTTCAAGCCAGTCCCAGCTCGGGTGCAATCCGGCGCATGGCCTGGATCACATTGCCGACGTGTTCCCACAATTCAACCCCGAAATCCTGTGTGGCTTGTTCGATCTCGTCCCGGTTCGCCCCGGCGGCAAAGGCTCTGTCCTTCCATTTCTTCTTGACAGATTTAACTTCCAGGTCCATCAAGGAATGGGAAGGGCGCACCAGCGCTACAGCCGTGACCAATCCCGTGATCTCGTCACAAGCATACAGGGCTTTTCGGATGAGCGTATTGCGCGGGACTCCGGTCCGATCGGCATGGCTGAGAATAGCCTGCACGATCTCCTCGGGCACCCCGCGTTCGCGCAGGAGCGGCGCACCTGCGGTGGGATGGTCTTCCAGCGTCGGATGAATCTCCCAGTCAAAATCGTGCAGCAATCCCGTAAGACCCCAGAGCTCGATATCCTGGTCATACTTCTCAGCGTAGAAACGCATGGCCGCCTCGACTGCCAGCATATGTTTGACCAGGTTCTCGTTTTTGATGTATTCGTGGACAATGGCAAGTGCTTGGTTTCGATCCATTAATTCTCCGGGAAAATAGGTTCAGGATTACCCAGCACAGGCACCGGGCGTTTAATATATACGTCCCACATGGCGGCTGCCGTCGCAAACTGTTCGCGCATGTTCCAGATCAATTGCGAACTGGGCCAATAGGTCCGTCGGTCTGCAGATACACCGACGGCTTTTATTCCCATCGCACTGCACAAGAACAAGGCACGCGGCAAATGGAACTTCTGCGTCACCAGGATGGCTGATTGGACACCAAAGATTGCCTTGGAACGGTAGCAAGTGTCGTAGGTTCGGCGCCCGGCATAATCCAACACGACCACTTCCGCCGGCACGCCCAATTGGATGGCGTAGTCACGCATGGCACCCGGTTCGTTGTAATTCTCATAGCGATTGTCACCGCTCATCAACAGTTTTTCAACTTTGCCGTTGAAATACAGATCGGCGGCGGTCGCTACCCGGTCACGCAAAATCGGAGTGGGGCTGCCATCCCGATACAAACCTGCGCCAAAGACAATCGCCACACGTTCGCTGGGTGATTCTGCAAGTGGATAAATGTGAGAATAACTGTACAGGCCAGTAACAAGACGCGGGAGCAGAATCCCCAACAGCCCCAGGCCCGACAAAATCAGAACGACTCGAATGATCATTTTGAATACTCGACTTAACACAGGTCAAATTTTACCCGAGAATCCAGAACCCGTTTCTAAACAAAACGGGTTCTGGGTCATCTTACAGATTTAGTTTGCAGCCACAAAGGCCGGCAAACCACCACGATTAAGTGTATCGCTTACGCACCTCAGCACTCAAGAAATCCATCGCCCATACAACTAAAACGATAGCCCAGATGGCTGTACCTGCCTTTCGATATTCCAGAACATTGATCCTTTGACTGAGGTAAAAACCAATGCCTCCGCCGCCGACAAAGCCCAGGATCGTGCTAATGCGGACGTTGATGTCCCAATGGTAGATGATAAAGGAGATGAAATCCGGGATAATCTGCGGAACGACCGCATACAGAACCACTTCCACCGGATTTGCGCCTGTAGCAGAGACCGCCTCGATCGGACCTGAGTCAATGCTCTCGACCGCTTCGGAGAAAAGCTTGCCAAGCGAAGCGATCGTGACAACGGTCAATGCCAGTACCCCGGCAAAGGCTCCAAAGCCCACCCATAGTGCAAACACGGTCGCCAAAACCAGGGATTCGTAAGAACGGGTAATGTTCAATATTGCCCGGACGGTCGTGTAAACCGCGGTTCCCACCCAGTTGCGGCCCATAATGTTGCGCGCTGCCAGGAAACTGATGGGTGCAGCAACGATCGTCCCGGCAGTCGTGGCCAGTAAAGCCATGAAAACGGTCACGATGATGTTATCCAGCACATCGGTCAGCGTCGAGCTGGGGATCCAGCCGCCAACCGGGACCGATGTCTCAACCTGTAAGTGGCTGGGAGTTCCATCTGTTGTCGTGGCATTAATCGGGCGCACTTCGACCTGGGCTGTAAAATTCCCACTCGCGTCAGCCTTGGCCAGCTTGGAGAACAGGCTGTTACCGCTTGGCAGGAGCCACTCAATTTTTATCTCCTGATTGGGGAGCATACCAACGCCCTGAAGGGTAATGATATCTCCAGGGTTAGCGCATGAGACATTAGGGAAAATACGCGGCCCGGTATCAGGCAACTGCGTGGGCTGGGCCGAGCCGCAGGGAACCGGGAAAACGACATCAAATGTGGTTTCTTGGGTCTTATGCGTGAATAGCTCCGGGTGAATCAGATCACTCAGAATTTTTTGGCTTTTCGGTAAAGATGTGAAAAGTTTGACGGGGTTTATTTCAGTCACCCGGTAGCCAACAACGTAGGCAGCTATCGCAAGCAGGGTGAAGAAAATTGTGACGAACCAGCGGCGGAAGCTAAAGTTGTGGAAATCCATACTACACCAACCTTGCCCGCAGCTTGGCACTTATAAAATCGAGCACAATCACAATGACGGCTATCGCAATGAATGAAGAGCCCACTGCCCTGAAATCGCCTTTGATGATCCATTGGTAAAGGTAAAACCCAATGCCGCCGCCGCCGACAAACCCGATGATGGTCGAGGTACGCACATTGATTTCCCAGCGAAACAAGGTAAAGGAAGCAAACGGGGGCACGATCTGCGGAATGACGGCATAACGCACCATCTGGGCCCAATTCCCGCCCGTGGCGCGGATGGCTTCCTGCGGCCCCGGGTCAATACCTTCAATTACTTCCGAATACAATTTCCCGAGTGCGGCTACAGTGTGCATCGTGATTGCGATCACCCCGGCAAATGGACCCAATCCAACAATGACGACAAAGACGATCGCGATAATAAGCGGTTCAATGGAGCGCACAATGTTTAATACCGTACGAGTCAATACATAAATGGATAACGTAATCGGATTGCTGCTCATCAAGTTTCGCGCGGCCAGAAAACTAACAACAAGTGCGCCTAACATTCCAAAGGTCGTCGACATCAACGCCAGGAAGAGGGTTTGAACGATTCCGTCGACGACGTAGGCACCATTCTTAGAAAGCTTGAAAGCTGCTTGCGGACGAACCTGCGTTAAATAAACGCGGTGCTCCAGCGGTATGGTTGGGTCCGGAGCTGCGGTGAGCGCGTTGCGGGAGACATGGATGACCGTATTGAGATTCCCTTGCGAATCAGAATTAACATAAAGAGGGGTGATGAAACCTTCCCCCAAGGGCAGGCGGTCTCCAATGGGCGTTGACCATTGAATCAGCGTCGGAGTATCCGGCCACAATCCGCTGGCCTGTATGGTGAGGGCGTCCAGCAATTTACCGCAGTTCGGGGATATGTTCACCTGGATCCCGTTGACCGTATTTGTAGCCTGGGGAGGATTTGGGCCGCAAGGGACTTCCACCGGAGCCCAAGCCTTATTCTCGATCTCAACCCGGGAAACAAAGTCGGGGTGGAGCATGGGGGTCAGGATAGACCTCGCCCGGTTTATGTTTTTGGTAAGGGCTGAAAGGTCTATATTGGTGATCTGCCAGCCGATCCCATACCCCATAATCAGGATCATTAGGATGGGGACGAATGCCGACCTCGTTTTTCCCTGTACAAGGCTTATCGCATCCCAGATATTCCACAACCACATAACTGCCGGCACCAGGTACCAGGCCGGTACCCTGTACCAGATGATGATCAGGCTGGCAAGCAGCGTACTGAGCAGGACAGTAACACCGCGGTATCGCTCTTGAGCATAGATTTGACCCACACCCGGGATTAAAAGTGAAAGCAAACCAGCAACGAGAGGCGAACGGTGCGCCTTATTGTTGGAAGCAAGATTGTCTGGCATGCTTAACCTTCTTCAACTGTCGTAGCACGCACTTCTTGCGCTTCTTCCCCATAGATCTCTTTAAACTTGGCGCGGTTGATCTCCTTGGGAAGTCCCTCAAAGACCTTAACCCCGTCTTTTAGAGCGATCACGCGTGTAGCATAACGATGGACCAAATCGAGGAAGTGCAGACTGCAAAGTACGGTGATACCTTCTTTATTGAGTTGTTCCAGGTACTGGAGAATGGAATGCGACAATACCGGGTCGAGGGATGCAACCGGCTCGTCGGCCAGGATCAGCTCAGGTTCCTGCATCAGGGTACGGGCGATACCCACACGTTGCTGCTGCCCACCAGAAAGAGCATCCGCGCGTTCATGCGCCTTATCCTTGATGCCCATCCGATCCAGCGCCTTGATTGCGCGGTTACGGTCTTCTTTGGACCAGATGCCCACCAAGCTAAGCAATGGATTGGCATAGCCCAGACGCCCCGAGAGCACATTGGTCATCACGCTGCTGCGTTTGACCAGATTGAATTGTTGAAATACCATCCCAATGTGGCGTCGTAAATGCCGCAGATCACTAGGTGAGGCTTGTGTAATGTCAACATCATCCAAAAAAATACGGCCTTCAGTCGGTTCAATCAGGCGATTGATGCAACGCAACAGGGTCGATTTGCCAGAGCCAGAGAGGCCAATAATGACTAGGAATTCGCCGTCATCTACGGAGAAACTTACGTCTTTTAAAGCTTCCGTACCGTTGGGATAAACTTTTGTCAGGTGTTCAACTTTTAACAATGGAGCACCTCCACTCTGCCGTTTAATTGGAGAGGGGAGAGAAGTCAGACCTCTCTCCCCTCTCATTACAACCGTAGTAGTTACTTGACGTACTGGCTGAGATCAATACCTGATGCATCCAGGTATGAACGGAACTGATCATAAGCAGTGTCGTCAACCTTCACGAGTCCACCGATCTGATACAGATCGTTCAAGGCTGTCTTGCCTTCTTCGGTGTCAGCAATCTTCAGCATGGCAGCGGTGATCTGGTCACGCAGATCCTGCGGCATATCCGGCGCGTAAGACATATTGTCATTGGGGATGATCGCCTCAGTCTGGTAGATCACGACAACTTTGTCGGTCACGTCAGGATGATCCTTGGCAATGTTGGAGCGTGCATCCACGAATGTGGCACCGTAATCGCAAATGCCGCCATCATAGAGCGCTTGCACGGTCTGGGTGTGGCCGCCGCTAAAGACTGGATCCGGGATGTCAGCATCCGTCAGACCGGCCTTCTTGAGGAAGATAAGCGGAATCACGTATCCCGAAGTCGACTCGGGATCACCGAAGCAGGCTTTCTTGCCCTTGAATTGGAGCAAGGTGTCGAGTTCGGCCTCTGTACCAGGAGTGTCCGCAGCTGGCGTAAAGCCTGAACTTACATTGGCGATGAACTGCGAACCGTAGTGATCGGACCCGAAACGATTGGTGATCAGGGCAACTTCAGCATAGCCTTTTTGATGGGCGAGGATGTACGCGAAGGTGGCCATCCAACCAATCTGTGCATTCCCGGAACCCATAGCCTCTGTCAGAGCGGCATAGGAGGTGGGGACGACACCCTTGAAGGTCAGTCCGGTTTCCTGCGAGAGCAGGTCCAGAAGTGCCTGGCCACCGGCGGTGATCTCCTGTGAAGTACCCGAGGGTTCGAAGGCAACAACAATCGGGTTGTCAGCGGTACCTAGTGTGGGTGGAGCCTCCGTCGGAACTGCGGTCGGGGGTACTGCGGTTGGGGCTTCGGTCATGACGGGTTCAGGGGTGGGGGTAGCACTCGAACCACAGGCCGAGAGCACCAGCGCCGCTGCAACCAGCACAACCAAAAGCAGGTACGAAAAACGAGCTTTCATTACGATCTTCTCCTCTCGTGAAATTATTTTGGGATGCCCCTTTGGGCAACCCTTTGGTAATCATGATAACGCTAATTCCAGAAGATGGCAAGTGATTTTCTGTACACAACCAGATGACTGTTATAATGTTCTCATGCGAAAACAGAGTTGGGTTTCCATCGTTCTCATTCTCGCCATCATTGTCGCAGCATACTTCATGGTTCAATCCGTGCGTGATAGCGCGCAACAGGCTGTAAACCCAATCCGGCAGGCTAATAATTCGCTGCAAACCCAGGTATCGAACCTGCTACACCCCACCCCGACCATTATCCCCGACCCATCCACCTACATCCACGAAGTGCGCGCCCTGGCCCGCCTGGAAACCATCCAATACAGCGTAGAGAAGGTCATTACTGCCGAAACCGGTCAGGATATTTTCAAAGCGCTACTGGGCGACAGGCTGCTGCTGGTGGCACACGGCGTCGTCATTGGTGGGATCGACATGCAGAAGATGAATCCGCAGGATTTACAGCTTCAGGACGGCTCACTCTTCGTGCGCCTGCCCCAGGCTGAAATATTTATCGCGACCCTCGATAATCAAAAAACGTACGTGTACGATCGCCAGACAGGTATCTTCCGCAGCCCGGACCAAAACCTGGAAACTCTCGCACGCCAGTCCGCTGAAAACGAAATTCGCAAAGCCGCCCTTGATGATGGCATTTTAGAGCAGGCGCAAACCAACGCTGAGATTTATCTGGAACGTTTCTTCCAGGCGTTGGGTTACCAACAAGTAACCTTCATCCATTAGGCAAAATAAACACCGCCTTTTCAAGAGGCGGTGTTTGCGTTTAAACCCGTTCCGTCCAGGAGGGGTGATCGTATTTTTGAAGGACCAACGCCTGCGCCCTTTCCATTTCAGCCGGCGATAATTCCCCCTGCTCAAATCGTAATCCGAGATGCGTTTCAAACGCGTGGATCAAGGCCTGCCCGGCGGTCTCCCATGGAATTTCCTGCCTCAAAACGGAGGCAACCGTCGTGGCTCGTTCCAACAGCCGCTGGGCTGCTTCGGCCCGGGCTGCTGCGTCGGGGAAGACCAATGCCTGCACGATGCGTGTCAGGTCACCGGTCAACGGCAGGGAGCCGTGCTGCAGCACCCCGTCCTTGCGACGGGCTTGCGCCGAGCCGATTAATTTCTTGCCATGCACGGTAATTTCGTACGCCGAGGGAACCTCAAAGCATACCGGCCCGCTTGCGTTAGATTGCATTCCGGGGACATGCGCTTGGATCTCTACCGGCAATCCCAGGGAACGTACAGCCTCGATCAGGCCTCTTGCCAGATGGTTGTAACTTTCCAGGACGCTCCCGGCCACATGTGGTTCATCCGCTGGGGCTGTGACCGAATAGGTCAATTCGTCGGTATGCAGGATCGCCCGTCCACCAGTGGGACGACGCACCACATCCCAGCCACGCTGGCCCAAACGATCGAGGTCCACATCGGCGTAGGGCTGGGCGTATCCGAGCGAGAGACAGGCCGGCTGCCAGGCATACAATCGCAGGGTAGGGAGCGATTCGCCGCGTCCGGCATGCTCGAGGATCGCTTCGTCGACGGCCATGTTCCAGGCACCGTTGGCGGGCGGGGTGATCAGTAGTCTCCAGCTATCCATGCTTTCTCCAAAATGGATGAGCGTACACTAGACCAGGCCTTCCAGTTCCAATGCAGCCCGCGCCGAGATCTCTGGGGGGGTATCCAGTAACGGTGGGCGGACCGGCCAGTGTGGCAGAGTGTGCAACTGGGACACCAAAGCCTTGAGGATAGGCGGGAAAGGCGCGTAATTTTCCAGCACCTGTCGGGCCGCCGTAACCCGCTCCTGCACGCCAGCTTCATCATTCCCTGCCAGCTCAGCGTCCCAGATGGCCCGCAAATCAGGCGAGATCAAATTGGCCGGAGCCGTGATACAGCCCTGGGCCTGGGATTCCAGCGCCAGTTGTAAGTACGAGTCCGTACCGTTGAAAACAACCAGCTCGCCGCCAAAACGCTCGCCCAAGGCACGCGCCAGGTCTGGATCGTGGGATGAATCCTTGATCCCGGCAAACTTAACCGGATGGACATCCTTGAGCCGCGTCAGCAAATCCAGTGAAAGGCCAACTCCCGACGTGCCGGGGATATGGTAGCCAAATAAATATTTTCCCTCCGGCACCGCGTGACGGATGACTTCGTCAAACCAGCGGAACAGACCCTCGTCGCCAGCCTTGCGGAAGTAATACGGCGGCAGGACGACCACAGCATCATAGTCCAGCTCGAAGGCGGTTTGGGTCAGATCGATCGTTTCCTGCAGGCTGGGTGTGCCCGTCCCGGCCATCAGGTGAAAAGCGGGATAATCTTCGCGCACTTTGAGCGCTTCGTGCAGGAGAATTTCTCGCTCAAGCGGCGCAAAAGACGGACCTTCGCCCGTCGTCCCCAGGAGCAGGGCGCCGTGGCAGCCTCGGGAAGCCAGCAAGCCCAAGAATTCAGGAAGGGGCTCGAGGTCCAGGGAGAAATCGGGGTTGAGGGGAGTCAGGGCGGCGGCATAAACGCCGGCCAGCGGATGGGTCGCATTCATTGGAATCCTTCTTTTTATGTATCAGCTTCATCGAGAAAATGGCGAGCAGCCTGGTCAGGTGGCTGGAGCGGCTGTCCTTCTTTTTCGGCCAGGTAATGCTGGTGATCGAGCACCCACAGGTAAAGATCCCCCTCGGTCTTTCCTGGAAATTCCTTAAGGATTTCACTTTCACGGATGATTTTTACGATCGGCAGGTACACAGTATCGTACCAGTGCGCGACCGCTTCTTCTTCCGAGATATCCCGCTGCAAGTCGAGACCCATGAAGTAGCGATGAACCGCGATATGCTCGAGCATACGGTGAAAGCCATCCGGAATGGTTAACTTGACCTTGGCCTGCGGACGGATGCGGTCGAGACCGGCACGCTCGAGGAAATCAACCTTTTCTCCCAGAATTTGCAAGTCATCCGGGTTCAGGTCAGGCGTAATGTTGACCTTGGTATAACACTCGCGGATTTCCGCATCGATAAATTCCTGCCCCTTTTCTCGTGCAACCGAGACACGATGATGCCCATCCACCACAAAATAGACCTGTCCCACCTGGTAAAGCACCACCGGCGGCAGACTGACATCCTCGTAGAAAGCCCGGTCGATGCGCTGCCAGCGCGAGGAGGTTTCATCCTGTTTGGGCAGAAAGGCGCGGTCAAACTGGCGGTACCGATTCAAGCTGCCTACGATCTGGTCCACACGCACGGTTTGTACGCCGCGATAGATCGGGCCTCCAATGCGTAGTTTCTCTTTAACATCGTCATAAGAAAGCAATTGATTGGGTCGCCCCGAGAGTACGGAACGGACATCGTTCAAAAAGGATTTGAAACGCGCCTTATTGAAATCGGATGCAACCCGCGAGGAAAGCTCGTCACTCATTTTTGTCCTCAATTAATCGATAAGGAAAGACATTGATCACCTGAGTACTGCCGATGCTGGTGGAAGAAGGCTTGAGATTGCGACGGAAGAAATGCGTATGCCCATGCAGATGATAGCGTGGTTTGGCCCAGTTGATAAGCCAGTTCAAGGCGCGGAATCCTTGATGTGCCTGGCTATTCTCATCATGAATGCCGTAGGGCGGTGAATGGGTCACTAAAACATCAAGGGCGCGACCGTATTTCCAGCGGTTACGAATCAGCCTGGGGATAAGACGAAACATCCGCCAGTACATCTCATTTTGCGTATATTGATTGACGCCATCGGGCCGATAACGAATGCTTCCGCCCAAACCAGCCAGGATCAGATCCTTGGCACAGATTACCTCCCGGTCGATATTTATTCCACCTTCAGCACGCGTAGCGGCATGGTCCCAAATAAATTCGGGGTCATGGTTTCCGGGTACGTAAAACATCGGCACATTCAAGATCGTTACCAGATATTCCAGATAGGTGTAAGGCAGGTCGCCACAACCCAAAATCATATCAACATCATTGAAATATCCACTACTGGCAAGCGTGTAGATGCGCTCCACTACCTGGTCACTGACAGCCAAAATTTTCATATCCACACCATTTTGCCGTAGAAAAGACATCTAGGCAAGGTTGAGAAAACCTTACTAACCGTCAACAAATCTATTTAGGCGGTTGCAAGTCCGGGAAGTGCATACTATAATCTGTAATACGCGTTAATTAAAGGAGAATGATTCTGGAAACGCAAAATGTCGACGAGCCACTAGACTCAGAAGAAGAAACCTCGACTGCCCGTCGCCAATTAAGGGCCGGTACAACATTGGCGAATCGCTACCACATCCAGGAAGTTATCGGGGTGGGTGGGATGGGTTCCGTGTATCGTGCCCGGGATCTGCATTTTCCCAATGTGGTTAAATTAGTGGCAGTTAAGGAAATGATCAACCTGGCTCCCGACCCCCTGGTGCGGAGGACCATTGTCCAAAACTTCGAACGAGAAGCTAACATCCTGGCTACCCTCAATCACCGTTCGATTCCGCGTATCTATGATTATTTTTCAGAAGAAGATAAATCCTATCTGGTGTTAGAGTTCATTAACGGGAAGGATCTTGAAGCCATAATCGCTGAAGCCGAAGGCTTTCTGCCCGAGGACGAAGTGCTGGCTTGGGCGATCGAGCTGTGTGATGTGCTTCACTTTTTGCACACACACAAACCCGATCCGATCATCTTCCGCGATATGAAACCCTCCAACGCGATGATCAATCAATACGGCAATGTCGTTCTGGTGGATTTTGGGATTGCCAAGCCATTTCAAGTGGGTCAAAAGGGGACAATGATTGGCACAGAAGGCTACTCCCCACCCGAACAATACCGGGGTGAAGCGACACCGTTGGCCGATATTTACGCATTGGGGGCTACTTTGCATCATGCCTTGACCAAGCGCGACCCGCGCCTTGAACCACCCTTCTCCTTTGCTGAACGACCGCTCCGCAAGATAAATCCAGATATATCTGGTGAATTTGAAGCAGCAATTAATACTGCCCTGCAATACAACCCAGAGGATCGCTATGCCAGTGCCCTGGAAATGAAGGAAGCACTACTGGCGGTCGCCCGTAAGACCGGAGCCCTCTCGCGTTTACCGACCCATACCACCGCGGCCATGCAGTCCAATGCCATAAAGCCGATCTGGGCCTTTCAATGCGAGGATGAAATTCGCGGAACACCTGCCATTCACGATGGCAACCTCTTCATTGGTTCCTACGACAATAACCTTTACGCCTTGGATGCATCCAACGGTGAATTCAAGTGGAAGTACGCCACCGATGGCGGAATTGTTTCAAGACCCTTGGTCTACGATAACAATGTCTATTTTGGCTCAGAGGACAACCGGCTACATGTTGTCAGTGCTCGCTCAGGCAAAGTAACCTGGACCTATTACACCAAGGGACGGATCCGCTCCTCTCCGCGCCTGGCAGAAGGCCATGTTTTCATTGGCTCAGATGATAACTACCTGCACGCTGTCAACATCACAAGCGGCAGGGCTGCCTGGATATTCGAAGCCAGCAGTTCCATCCGCTCAACGCCCTTTGTGGCTCAAGATCTGGTCTACACCGGATGCGAAAGCGGCGATTTCTACTGCATTGGATTTCAAGGTGAATTAAAGTGGCGCTTCCAGGCCAAGCGGGCAGTGACATCCTCCCCCTGGGTTGCTGATAACGTGGTGTATTTTACATCGCTCGACAGCACATTTTACGCATTGGATGCACAGACGGGCTGGGTAATCTGGCGCGCCCGTCTTGGCAAAGGCTCGATCTCCTCGCCGGCCCTGGTTGACAATTTACTCTTCGTTGGCGCAGCGGACGGAAACATTTACGCCATTGAAGCCCATACTTCCAAAGAAATATGGCGTTTCCGTACAGAACATCAGGTCAGCAGCTCGCCAGTAATTTACCGAGATTCGCTTTACTGCGGCTCAGTGGATGGATTCCTGTATTGTTTGGAATATACAACCGGTCGTTTACGCTGGAAGTTCGCCACTGAGGGACCTATCACTGGTTCACCACTGGTGTTTGATGATATCGTTTATATTGGCTCAACCGACCATCATATCTACGCGCTGCTAGCTTGAACCAGAGGAGTTTTCTGTGATCAAATTTTTCAAAAAATTGTTCGCCAGGCCTGAGACTCAACCAGACAATGTTACGACGGCACCGCTCTCAGAGCAACAAATCGAATCGATCGTCCAGACTCAAGGCCCGCTGTATGACTTGCAACAACTCAATGCCGGCGCCGGACAATCCACAGGCAAGCAGCGTGAATTAAACGAGGACAGTTTACTTTCCATTACGACAACACTGGCCGGCAATTCCGGTAACCTGCCATTTGGCTTATACATTATTGCTGACGGGATGGGCGGCCATCAATACGGGGAAGTTGCCAGCAATGCAGCGATTCGTACAATGGGCGGACTGATTTTAGGGAAATTTCACCCTTATATGTTCGACCTGCCCACAAAAGTGATGGATGAATCAATCCAGGAAATCATGCTGGCTGGGGTAAAGGATGCTCAGAACATCGTCCAGCACGAGGCACCGGGCAGTGGCACAACGCTGACGGCTGCTCTGGTGTTAGGCCGTCAAGTAACGATCGCGCACGTTGGAGACAGCCGCGTTTACGTCGTTCGTCCAGATGGACGCGTCGAACCGATCACGCGCGACCACTCCCTGGTGAGACGCCTGGAAGAACTGGGGCAGATCACGTCAGAAGAAGCAGCCGTCCACCCACAACGTAACGTCCTTTACCGTGCTATTGGCCAAGGTGATGCGCTCGAGCCTGATATCTTCACAGTCCCCTTTCCTCAGTCTGGCTATTTGATGCTATGCAGTGATGGATTGTGGGGGGTAATTACCGAAGATGACATTTCTAAAGCTGTCCTACAAGCGCCATCCTTACATCGTGCTTGCCAAAACCTTGTAACGGCTGCCAACACTGCTGGCGGTCCGGATAATATCAGTGTAATCCTGGTACAAATGCTCGGATAGTATGTCTCAAAAACCGGATTATTACGCCCTGTTGGGCATCTTTCGCGACGCGACCGAGGGAGAAATCAAACGCGCTTATTTCAAAGCCGCGCAGCGACTGCATCCCGATAAAAACAAGGCGCCCGGTGAAACCGAATTCTTCCTTGCTATTCAGCAGGGCTATGAAATACTCTCTGATCCGGAAAAACGCGCGGAATATGATGCCGAATTGTCCCCGGAAGAGTCGCTGGCTTCACCAATTGCGGAGCGGATATTTTACAGTCGTCAGAGCCTGGTACATTTAAAAGAACCGCAACTCCTTTACACATTACTGGAATGGAAACCGCGCCAAACTGAAGGGAAAATACCTGCACCACCGCTTAACATATGCATCATAATTGACCGCTCGACATCCATGCAGGGACAAAAAATGGATATGGTCAAGGCTGCGACGACCCAATTGATGCGCAGTCTGCGCCCGGATGACATCTTTGGCGTCGTCACATTCAGTGATCGGGCCGAGGTTGTTATCCCGGCTTCCTATCAAGCAAATCGCAATCAATTAGAATCCCGCATCCAAATGATTCAGCCGTCTGGGGGTACGGAAATGTTCCCAGGGCTGGAGGCGGGCGTGAACGAAATACGAAGCAGCCTGGAAACTGGGCGCGTCAACCAGATCATTCTTCTCACCGACGGTCATACTTACGGTGACGAGCAGGACTGCTTATCCCTGGCAAAAGAGATTGGCAATCGTGGAATTAACATCAGCGCTTTCGGCATTGGCAAGGATTGGAACGACTCCTTCCTCGACTCACTCGCCAACTTGACTGGTGGAACCGCCATGTACGTGGCCGACCCACAGGACATCCAAAAAATGCTGACTGAAAAGTTCAAAGCTTTAGTCAATGTATATGCAGACGAGGCTGTTCTGGAATACAATATTCCGCCAGGCGTGGATTTGACCTATGCCTTCCGCATGCTGCCCGAAACATCCCCTCTGACGGGAGAAGGTCCAATGCACTTAGGTCCGATTTTGCAAGATATCCGTTTGAGCGTATTACTGGAATTTCGAATCCAGCCATCAGCCGTTACAAGTGATAGCGTTAAGCTGTTCGAAGGGCTTATGAATGTAGTCATCCCATCACGGCCAACTCCCATTCCGCCGTTGCGGATCCGTATTTCACGCCCCGTGACTGACGAACCCATTGCCGAACCGCCGTCTAGCGACATTTTACACGCCCTGTCGCGTATGAACCTGTACCGCATGCAGGAAATGGCCCAACAAGAAGTGGATTCGGGAAAATATGCTGAAGCCTCCCGACGTCTACAACATCTCGCTACACATCTGTTAGAATCAGGTGAACGTGGCCTGGCCCGTACTGTGTTACTCGAAGCTGAAAACATAATACGAAAACAGTCCCTCTCTGCAGATGGTCGCAAGGAAATCAAATACGGAACACGCGCCCTCTTATTATCAGGGGAGGAGGAGTTAATATGATTTTATGCCCAAATTGCCAGCATCAGGAAACCACTGGTGCAATCTTTTGCAGCAAGTGTGGGGCACCGCTGGTATCGGATGAAATTGTCACACACAACATCGCGACTGAGGACTTGGATCTACCAATCAACTCCCCAATCATCGCTCATGAAGTGGATGAAACCCACGCCAGTAGTTGGATTTCTCTGCAAATCCTAGATAGCGGTCAAATCTTACCTTTGGCTGACCGGAAAGAATTCACCCTGGGGCGAGTCAGTGAAGGACAACCGATCATGCCAGACGTAGACCTGACCCCCTACAAGGCGTATGAAAATGGTGTCTCCCGCTTGCATGTGGTAATCAAGCAAATGGATAAAGGCATTGCCATTATGGATTTAGGCTCTTCCAATGGCACATTCATCAACGGTGCACGCGTCCGTGCAAACGAAGACCACCTTTTATCTCATGGGGACGTAATTTCCCTCGGAAAACTAAAAATCCAGGTGCTCCTGAGGACAAAGGATTAAAGAAGGAATTAACCTATGGCGTACTCGTTGATTTTGCATATTTCTGGGGAAGACCCAGTTGTAGGTGAGGTCGAAGAAATGCCCAAAGCGACTGACACAATCATTTCTATAAATAATCCGCGTCGCCGCGATGGTAAAGATTTGCACTATTTGCAACCCAATGTGGTACAGGTCATGTGGCCTCTCGAGAGGATTAATTTTATCGAAATCTTGTCTGGTACCGAAGAGGACCGCATCATCGGCTTTGTTAGGGAGTAATCCATGTCTGACGAATTTGATCGCCGCCGTATCTTGATTGTGGACGACGAAGAGCGCATGGTGCGCTTTATCCGTCTCAATCTGGAACACGACGGCTTCATCGTTGCCGAGGCATTCAATGGGAAGCAGGCTTTAGAGCGATTACGCGACAAAACCCCCGACTTGATCCTGCTTGACATTATGATGCCCGACCTGGATGGTTTCGAAGTCCTTAAAATGATTCGTGAGATAAGCAACGTGCCCGTGATCATGCTGACCGCCAAAGGGGAAGAAGACGATCGCGTACGCGGTTTGGAACTTGGCGCGGACGACTACATCACAAAACCATTCAGCCCGCGTGAGATGGTCAGCCGCGTCAAGGCCGTACTAAGACGCACGGAAGGCGCAACTGGTCCCATGCATGGCTTGATCGAAGTAGATGAGCGACTCAAAATCGACTTCGACCGCCGCGAGATATGGCTGGAAGGTAAAATCGTCAAGCTGCGCCCAACTGAATACCGGTTACTTTATCACCTCGTGCAGAACGCTGGCTGGGTGGTCTCACACGACCAGTTATTGGCTAAAGTCTGGGGATATGAATATCGCGACGAGCCTCATTATGTGCGCTTGTATATCAACTACCTGCGTCAGAAACTGGAGAAGGACCCTTCCAATCCTCAATATATCCTGACCGAGCGTGGCGTTGGATACCGGTTTGTAGATTTCAGGCGCGAGCAGAAAAATGGCGAAGAAAAAGAGTAGTTCTCAAAAATTAACGATTCTTAGATAAAGAGTCTGCGTTTTTCTAACGCAGACTCTTTATATTTAAAAACGAACCAAACAACCTTTAGATAAAGTAAGGAGGTTGATATGTCTAACCTAATTCGTTGGGAACCCATGCGTGAAACAATCTCATTGCGTGAGGCGATGGACCGTCTCTTCGACGACGCCTTTACGCGTTCGCTCAGCCTGGGCGAGGGTCTGCGCATGCCAGCTATCGACATGTACCAGACCGATGACGAGGTCGTAATCAAAGCCGCGCTTCCAGGTATAAAATCCGGAGACGTGCAAATTTCAGTCACTGGAGATATGCTCACCCTCAAGGGCGAATACAAGGATCATGAAGAGACCAAGGAAAAGGCTTACCACCTGCGTGAACAGCGCTTCGGCTCCTTTGAGCGTACGCTCATGTTGCCAACCAATGTGGTCGCCGATAAGGCCAAAGCGGATTTCGAGGACGGCATCCTGAGTATTTTCTTGCCGAAGGCCGAGGAAGCCCGCCCTAAGACGATCAATGTCAAGGCCAAATAAAAACATATTACCGGGGCTGGATTTGAACCAGCCCCGGTAAGTATAGAAGATATAGAGATTATTTTTATGTGATCAATCCTCACCAGGGCCACAAAATAGTTGACTCAACAAGACGCCCATTCCCTTAAGTAAAAATCGGCCTCTGGCAACATCCCTGCGCCCCGCACATCCGCGGGACGCTTTTTTTATTTTTACTCGCCCTTGTCATACATCCCGCTCTCGACTATACTTTTCTTGGGTAAATCCGGAGGTATCAGAGAGAAAATGGCTAAACAACGAATTTTGCTGGTGGATGACCACGAAGTTGTCCGGCTGGGATTAAAATCTCTGCTTGACCGGCATACACAATTTGAGGTGATCGGCGAAGCAGGCTCAGCCCGCGAAGCGATCGAACAGGTCACCAACCTGCAACCCGACGTGGTGGTAATGGATATCCGCCTGCCAGGAACTTCCGGAATCGAGGCCTGCGAGGAAATCGTAAACCGTTTTCCGGACACGAAGGTTATCATGCTGACCTCCTACGCTGAGGACGAGATGCTGTTTTCAGCGATCCGTGCCGGCGCTTCGGGTTACATCCTGAAACAAATCGGCGGCGAGGATCTGGTGCGAGCCCTGGAGGCAATTGGCCGGGGCGAGGCATTGCTTGACCCAGCCGTAACCCAACGAGTCTTCCAGGAAGTGAGGCGGGCGGTCAAGGAGGAGGAGGCCTCAGCCTTCGCACACCTGAGCCAGCAGGAGAAACATGTGCTGCAATTGGTTTCCGAAGGCAAAACCAACCGCGAAATTGCCAAAGCGTTGTTCTTGGGGGAAGGCACGGTGCGTAATTACGTCAGCAGCATCCTGTCGAAATTGGCCGTGAACAATCGGGCCGAGGCGGCGGCGTACGCCGTAGAGCACAATTTGAAAGAATATATTTCGATGTAGGTTGATCGAATAAATCAACGCAAAACAGGCGTGGAGTCTAGTCCACGCTTGTTTTATTGATGGAGTAAAATCAGCCTGTCATGAATCCGAGACTTAAATTATTGTTTCAAAGGTTGCTGGTAGCAGCAAATGGAATCATCATTGCCCTGTTTTCAGCCTACTTTGTCAATGCCAAATACCCCGAGATTGGCTTCGACTATAAATACTTCATACCCCGCATGATCGATACCCACCTGCATTATCGAATTAATGGATTAAGTATCCAATGGTACACGCCCAGCTTTGGGGGCGGGCTGCCGGCTTATCCAAATCCGCAACAAATACAGTTTTCATTGACACAGGGCTTGACCTTGTTCGTCAATCCCTGGTCGGCGATCCTGATCTCGATCGTCTGTTTTGCACTGCTTGGGTATTTCGGCGCCTATTTCCTGGTTCATAGGGTGCTGGGGTTCCACTGGGCAGCCGGTATGCTGGGGGGGACTTTTTTCAGCATCAACGGCTTTTTCCTGGGGCATCTAGGAGCCGGACATTTGGGATACGTGGCTTTTCCCCTGCTGCCCTTTTTCCTGATCGCCTTGCTTTCCCCTTCCATCCCGTTTCTGGCTGCTGGCGTGATCCTATCGCTACTTTTTGGAATCTTCGTCTATTCCGGTGGATTCTATTCATTCGTAATAATCCTGCTCACTATATCGATCAGCCTGCCGCTGATATATCTTGTACGGCCAGCACTATTCGAATGGCAACGCCTGTTTCGTACCATTCTATTCGGAACGATCTTGGCGCTAGCCCTGGCTGGTTCCAAACTATGGGCAGTGTGGTCCTTCATGCGTTTCTTCCCCAGAATTGCCATCGATCAATATCCCGTGACCTGGTACAACGGATTGATCGGGTTGGGACTCCAACTGGTCGGCACGATGATCTTAGTGCCTCTGCACTGGCTGGTAGGTCGGAAGATCACCAGTGTACGCTCCATTCTGCAGGGGTTTACCGGTGCCTATGTCGGATACTGGGAATTGGATCTATCCATCTCACCGGTACTGTGGCTGATCCTGGGGCTCGGATGTCTGATATTGTTGTTCCACATTCTAAAAAATCCCAAGGTCACCCTCTCACGCTCCAGGAGATTCTGGGTGGCGCTGTTTATGTTGGCGCTGGCCGTTGAGATCACCATCGAGTTCACCCTGGCACGGGGAGCTATCTACCCACGTCTGCGTGAGTTACCGGTGCTCAGTTCCCTACACATCAATCCACGCTTCGGATCCGCCTTCATCTTCCCGCTGGCGCTTCTGGGTGCGATCACCACCCACTACTTGCTCACTAACTGGAAGTGGAAGGGTTTCAAAATCATCTTCTTGACCCTAACGAATATCCTGACTCTGGTCGGTATGGGCGCTTTCCTGATGATACCGCTGGATACCATGCAAGCGCGCACCTACAACGTCAGTGGTTTAATTTACATTTACGAAACGATCCAGCAAGGAGGTAAGACCTACCCGGTCGAGCAGATCGTAGACCAGACCAACGATACCCGGGTTTTTGACAAACACGCCAGCAACCTTACGATCTACGATGCAGTTTTTGGATACAATGTTCGGGACTCTAAGCCAAATAATTTCAAACCGCAACTCCACCCCGGTTCGGTCTGGGACGTGCAGGACGGTTACTTCAACATGACCGACCCAACCGGGCTGGTCTATCCGCAGGCCAACGGCACCCACGCTTTCGAACGCATCAAGGTCTCAGACCGCGCCAACATGCAGAGATTCGTCAACCGCCTCCAACCAGATTGGAAACTGCCCATCTCCCAACACTTATCGGATTGGATTTCACTATTGGCGCTGATCTTCGACCTGGGAGTGCTCGCACATTTCGGATGGAGGCGCTTTAGAAGTGCCCATTAGGCAGATCACTGCTTCCACAAACCGGAGTGCGGACAAAAATTTCGTCCGCACTTTATTTATTCTTTTTCACCGCTGCGCTTCATCCAGGCCTGCTTCATGTTCAGCGCGTCTTCTTCCATGATCGGGCTTTCGCACAGGATGCGCCCTCCACAATCGAACTCGTGCAGAGCCCGTAAAAGGGCCTCCAGGTCGATGTCAGCCTCGGCAATTGGCAGGTGGTTGCGCTCACCCTTATCGGAATATTCGATGCCTGACATGTGAATGTGCAGGCGTTTGAGCGCATCTTTTCCCAGGGAAGCCTGATACGCTTGCAGCGCCTGGCTCCACTCTTCGAAAGTATTCATCGAGCCATCGCCAGGTCGGGCGTGCAGGTGGGCAAAGTCCAGGCAGGGTTCCACACCGGGAATTGCCTCAGCCATTTTGAGCGTGTCGTCGAGCGAACCAAGCATGGCTGACTTACCCATCGTCTCCGGCCGCAAGCTGACCGGGTTGTCTGCTGCCCGTAATTCTTCCACACACGCACGCAAACGCGGAATGGCGACTTTCAATACATCCGCCGGGTCATTGCCAAAATACGAGCCGGGGTGAAAAATGATGTCAGTCGCACCGGCCAGGTTTCCAAAATGAGCCGCGTCCATTAATCGCTGGCGCGATTTGGGCCACTCTTCACCATCCGCATTTAAATTGATAAAGTATGGCGCGTGCACGCTGACCTGCACATCCGCATCGCCAGCGGCTTCCTTGATTGCTGCACAGGTTTCTTCGCTGACGCGTACGGAGCGTACCCAGCCCAGCTCAAGCGCATGCAAGCCGATTTCGCTGCTGAACAAGACCGCGCCAACGCTGCCGCCCGGCTTTTTGGGAGTCTTGGTCGGCGCACCCACAGTACCGAATCGAAACGAAAGGGTCATATTTACCTCTCTAAAATCCAAACCAGGGAGAAATTCGCGCCCACAAAGGCGGACCCATGATCAATAAACCAACGCATATCGCGGCCAGCGCCGCAATCAATACAGCCGCCGCGCCTACATCCTTGCCCACTTTGGCCAGCGGGTGTTTTGCCGGGCTGGCTAAATCAACCACAGCTTCGATGGCCGTATTGACAAACTCCGCCGCCCAGACCATCGAGATTGTCAACAGCAGCACCGCCCAATCGCGCGCGGGGAGTCGCAGCCACAAACCGACGATCACCACACCAGTCGTAATGATGGCATGAATCCAGGCATTCTGCTGGGTGCGGATGACATACCACCAGCCGCGAAAAGCATTTCCGAAAGAACGCAGGCGGGACAGGATGAACTGATGCACACTAATCCTGGATTTTAATTCCGCCCAACCCGAGTCTTTCCAATACTTCGGCTTGCGCGGTCCACATTTTGGCTTTTTCTTCGGCCCCGGCATGGTCGTGTCCGAGCAGATGCAGGATACCGTGTACGACCAATAACTGTGTCTCTGCTGCAAGCGTATGGCCGGCAAGGCGCGCCTGTTCAGTTGCGCGCGGGAGCGAAATGAGAATATCGCCTAGATACGGCACGCCTGTTTCCGGGTCGATTTCTTGCGCCGGAAAGGAAAGTACATCCGTCGGGTTGTCCAGGCCCAGATAGTCGCGGTTGAGTTCATGGATCTGATCATCATCCGTCAATACAATGGTCAGATCCGAATCAGCCGCTTCCGACTGCTGCTCCAGCGCAGCCCGTGCCGCGCCTCTTAGCAATTCAATCGGAACTGTCTGCTGAATGGATGGATTGGTCTCGATATGGATCATTTATCTTTACTGGGTTTAACTTCTAAGGTGGGCGCATCCTGATCTGCCGGTTTCGGATTGTTTTTTGGATACTGGATGCGTGGATGATAAGAACCTCGCAGGGTGGTCACAAATGACTCGGCCACCTGGTTCAGGTCGCGCAGAGTCAGGCGCGTATTATCCAACTGACCGGCTTTCTGGGCTGTTTCGACCACGCTGTGAATTAAGTTCCGCAGTTCATCCTCGTCCTTGGGACGCTCGGCACGGGCGCGGGCCTCGGCGCCATCCGCCAGCATCAACAAGGCCGTTTCGCGCGAGAGTGGTGCCGGTCCTGGATAACGGAATTTATCGACGTCAACCTTGGACGAATCTCCGCCCACGGCCTCAAGTGCTTGATTGTATTGGTAACGTGTGATCAACGTGCCGTGGTGTTCCAGGATAAAATCGTCAATCCGTTTGGGCAAACGGTATTTACGGGCCAGCGCAACCCCGTCCAGCACGTGACGCACGATGGTTGCAGAACTCTCGGCTGGATCAAGGTCTTGATGGGTATTGATGGCACCTGCTGCCTGATTCTCGATGAAGAAGGATGGATTCAAGGCTTTCCCGATATCGTGGAAGGTCGCCCCAACTCGGACCAGCAAGGCATCTGCACCGATGCGCTCAGCAGCCTGCTCGGCCAGATTGGCGACCTGAAGGCTGTGCTGATAGGTTCCCGGTGCATTGCGCAAGAATAATTGCATCAGCGGAAAATCGGGACGGGAGATCTCCAGCAATTGCAAAGCAGTGGTTAACCCCAGGGTTTGTGCCAAAAAGTATTGTAAAAGCAGGGTGATACTGGCTGAAGCAATCCCATTGAACGCTGCTGCACCGATCAAAGTTGCCATACCGATCCAATCGATCTGCGTGAAGGGAATCCGGTAAGCCAGGACCATCGCTGCCCCTGCGCCGGCAACAGCCATCCCGGCCCGGAAGAAGGTCCATACCCGGCGGGCTGGTCCCAGGACAAGGATGCTGCACATGGACGCCAGCAGGTAATATGGGGTCAGATCGAGCGTATTGGGCAGACCGTAAGCCGCCAGCACACAGATGACCAACGAGAGGATCAGACCGATATCCTGGCCGAATAAGGTAGCGATCAGCAAACCGAAAGCTGCAATCGGGTAAAGATACGGCATGACCGTTCTGTCCGGAATGGTCAGCCGCGCGCCCGCCAAGAAAACAAGGAAAATTACAGCAATCAGGATCAAACTGCGGTTATCGCTGAGAATCGCCGGGCGCCGGCGCATGAAGTACAACCAGACAAACACAGCGGATAACGCAACCAAAGCGCCGGCTCCCAGGTAATCCTGCCACGGCCGGCTGGATTGAATCAGCCCCAGTTGCTGCAGCGCTTCGTGATCAGCAGGAGTAATAATCTGCCCACCCTGAACAACGGTCTCGCCAGCTTTATAGGTTTGCACGACCGGTTGAATGGCGTCACGCGCAGCCTGACGGGCAGCATCGGTCAGCTCCTGGCTATACAGGCTATTGGGAACAATAAAGGCTTTTACCAGTTCGGCAACCAGTTTGGCCTGATCCTCGCTTAAAGCCAGGCTGACCAGCGAGGGCACATTCCGGCGAATGGATTCAAGTTCATTCTCGCGGATCGTAGTGCGCATGACTTGTTCGAGCACACTCAAGGCTTCCTGCTGGATCGCATCCCAACGCGTGGACGATAATGCCAGCAAACTATCAACCGTCTCAGGTTGGAGAGTAACATCACTCAAGGCCGCCAGGTCGGATTGCTTCTGATCGGGAGTAGCGAACGTGTCCTCGCGAACCATGGAAATATATTGCAAGCTGGTCCGGAGACGTTCAATCTGGTGACGAGCGATAGATGGATCAGCCGGAGCGTAGACAGGCGAGACAGCTCGCCCAGCCGCCTGGCGTGCATCCTCCGTCCGCACTTCGCTGACGTACTCAACATCCTTCGGGGCCTGGTAATTCCGCGGCGCTACATCCCCCACTTTGAGCGGAAGAGCCTGCGGCCTTAAGGCCAGAGGCAACACCAGGCTGGCATACGCCAAGACCGCCGTGCAAATCAGTAGAAAAGTTTGCAGGATAGCGATCCGATTGGGGCGGCGCTCTTGTTGTAGAGTTAGGTCCATCCGCAGGATTTACTTCTGAAGCATTTCCCGTACGACCTGGCTGATCTGGTCCCCGGGCGCACGACCAGCCACGCGTGGTATCAAGGCCTTCATCACCTTGCCCATATCCGCCAGAGAAGAGGCATCCGCCTCTGCAATCGCGGCTGCTGCCAGAACACGCAGTTCGTCTGCACCCATGGCTTCGGGTAGAAAGGCATCGAGCACGGTGATCTCTGCCTGGGCGGCTTCTGCCAAGTCCGCACGATCAGCTTTTTTGGCCTCCTCCAAAGATTCGCGGCGGGACTTGATCTCCTTCTGCAGGATGGCAATCACAGCCATTTCATCCAGTTTGGTTTGTCGATCCACTTCAGCCTGTTTGATGGCTGCCATGACCATTCGAATAGTGCGCCTGCGCACATCGTCACCGGCGCGCATGGCATCCTTGAGAGCGTTGTCTAGTTGAGTTTTCGTGTCCATATTTCAGATTATACCCGAAGGCCCTCTTTCACTTACCTGCAAACACAGTTTCTTGTTTATCCAAGGAATAGTGCGCGCGTCTCAGGCATCAACTGTAACGAGACCAGGTCGTATTCATGCCGGGTGCGCTTGACCGCCGCCTGGAAGGCGTAAGGAAAAGCCCGCCCACGGGACGGATCGTCCAGATTCATCCAGGCGTGCGCATCGTGTGGCAGCCAGGGCAGGACCAAACGCTTGAGACCCGGAATAAAGCTCAACGCTTCCAACGGGTAGTACAGCTTCCCGGATTGCAGCATTGGGCTTTGGATCAATTCCGGGTCCAGCGGATCGACCTGTTCGGGAGTCGGAAGGGCCGGCTGTGCATAGCGGGACATCCACAATGCAATGTAATTGCTGTGGGCGTAAAAATCCTGCGCGGCATGCGTCAGTCGTCCGAAAGCCTGCCAGGCAGAAACCGGATCGGCGTGCTCCAACGCAGGGAGGATTATGTTCCGCTGCGCTTCAATGTATGTGTAAGATTTGTCGAAGGCATTGTTGTCGAAGTGAAATTCGTCATGGCCGACCTGCCTGCGCAAAGCATCCTGACCGAGATTGGCGGTAACGATGATCTCTAAAGCGTTTTGACTGAACAGGTCCTCCAGTGCTGCGACCGTGATCTGGCGGTGAAGGGGCGTGAGCATTATATTAAGCCCAGATGGGAGTTGCGACCAGCATTGCCACTATGACCAGGATCGCAAACAACGGTGGAAAATATTCCAAGCAGTTTGCCAGCAGGGCTTTTGTTTTCATTTTTTATCTCCAGGATTGGGAGAACACAAAAATAAACTGAACCGTTAAAAATGACCGGACAAATCTGATTATAATTGGATTTATGTCCCCTTTCTATACACGCAGCGGTGACGGCGGCTCTACCGGACTTCTGGGCGAGGGCCGTGTCCCCAAATACCATCCTCGCATGGAGGCGCTTGGTGCGCTCGACGAAGCCACGGCAACATTAGGCATCGCCCGCTCACAAAGTCAGGCCGCGCAGACGGTGTCCATCGTGACCGAAGTCCAGCGCGATCTCTACAAGCTGATGGCTGAGGTTGCGGCTACGCCTGAAAATGTGGAACGCTTCCGCGCTATAGACGCGCAGCGGGTTACCTGGCTCGAAACCCAAACCGACGCCTTGAGCGAGGTCGTCAAACTTCCCAAAGAGTTCATCCTGCCAGGCGACACGCCCGCAGGAGCAGCCTTCTCGCTGGCGCGTGCCATCGTCCGCAGGGCTGAACGGCGCGTGGTCGAACTGTTCGATCGTGAAGAAATCACCAACCCTGAACTTCAACGCTACCTGAACCGCTTGTCGTCACTGTGTTTCGTGCTCGAACTGCTCGAAACCCAGGCAGCCGGGCGGGATACCACCTTCGCCAAGGAATCATCATGACCGGAACCATTCTCAACACCATCAGCGTGCTGATCGGCGGGACACTGGGTCTCTTGTTTGGCGCGCGTCTGCCCGAGCGTCTCAAACAAACCGTCGTCTCCGGCATGGGACTGTTTACCGCCGCAATCGGCATTCAGATGTTCCTCAAGACTGAAAACCCGCTGATCGTGCTGGGCGCGCTGCTGATCGGTACGCTGCTGGGGGAATGGTGGGGAATCGAGGACGGGCTGCAAAATTTAGGAGCCTGGCTGGAGAAACGCTTCTCCAAAAGCGACGCGGACAATAATCGTTTTATCCGCGGCTTCCTGACCGCCTCGCTGCTCTTTTGCGTCGGCCCGATGACCATCCTGGGCTCCATCCAGGACGGCCTGACCGGGGATTACAGCCTGTTGGCCGTCAAATCGGTCTTGGACGGTTTTGCCTCACTGGCCTTCGCCTCGACCCTGGGCATGGGCGTGCTGTTTTCGACCCTGATCATCCTGGTCTACCAGGGCGGGATCAGCCTGCTGGCCGCCCAACTCAATGCGATCGTCACACCGGCCATGATGAACGAGCTGACCGCTGCGGGCGGCGTCATCTTGATCGGCCTGGCGATCAGCAGTTTGCTCGAAATCAAGCAGATCCGCACCGGCAACTTCCTGCCGGCCCTGGCGATTGCGCCCTTGATCGTATGGATTTTATCCATATGGGGAATATAAAATTGGGCGGCTGGTTTCAGCCGCCCAATTCGCTCTTATCATACTACTGACCGACAGCGGTCAAGCCGTCTTCGATCGCCTTTTGGAACTCGCTGAAGGGCACCGCGCCTGGAATCGGTGTGGTTTGCTTCTGCCCATTCACCATATACGAGACTACGAAATAGGGGGTGCCTTGCGCTCCAGCCTGTTGTCCCTCGACCTGGTCCTGCGCCACACGGGTTTTATATTTGCCCGAGTTATAACAGGCGTTGAAATCACCCATGTTCAGGCCAAGTTGCTCGGCAAAAGCCTGCAGACGGCGGTCTGTAAAATCGCCCACATTCTCACCGGTCTGGTTGGCGAACAACATATCATGATATTCCCAGAATTTATTCTGGTCCCCGGCACAGTAGGCCGCTTCCGCGGCAGCAGCCGATTCTGCCCCGATCCAATTTCCAAACGAATGATAGACAAAGTACACTTTACCGGTCGCAACATAAGTGCTGTCAATCTGCGGTTCCGTTTCCTTGGTAAACCGATCGCAGTACGGACATTGGAAATCGGAATACTCATCAATCCGCACCGGTGCGTTGGGATCGCCCATGGTGTTGTCCTGTACCATCGGTCGTGTAATCGGAGTAATCGGAGTAATCTGACCAACCGGTTTCAAACTTGGATAAATCAACGCAAAGGCAATCAGCAGGGCACCAGCCACTACCAGTGAAATTGTGATCACACGCTGATTACGCTGCTGTCGGCGTCGTTTCTCGCGTAAATCTTGTTTCTTGCTCATCTCATCTCCTGTCTAATAATAAATTACGTGGCGGGAATTTTGCCATGTAAAGGTGCTTTTGTCTAGATTAAGCGGCCATCACCCGGTCAGGCAATTTCAAGCGTGATCTGCGCCAAGCCTGCTTCACTCGAGCACAGCCCATATACGTAAGGTGCCATCCAGCGAGCCAGTCGCCAGGATTTGCCCATCCGGGCTGAAGGCCAGGCTCCAAACCGGTTGCGAAAAATCTCCCAGTTCAGCCAAAAGGCTGCCCGAGGCAGCCTCCCACAGCGTGACGGAGCGCTTTCCTGTGGCAGCCAGCAAATCCCCACCTGGACTGAAGGCAACGCTCCAGACGACGCCTGTGACCGGCAATTCGAAACGGACCTCGCCTGTGGCGGTATCCCAGAGTCTGACGCCTTCATCCATGCTTCCGGCCAGGGACTTACCATCCGGCGCAAATGCCAGTCCGTAAACAGTCCCGTCAGCCGGCAAACGCAACTTCACGCGATAGCTCTCCGACGAATACAGGCGCAGTGTCCCCTGGCCGCTCCAGGTCAGCAGGCCGCCATCCGGGCTGTAGGCCACGGCCGGGATGCCAAACGAACTGCCCAGGATCTGCCTGGACCCCGTCCCCGCGCGCCAATCCCAGACGCGGACAGTGCCATCGTTGGCTGAGGAGGCCAAAAACACACCGGAGGGATGAAAAGCCAGGCGGGTGACCCCGGGCGTATGCCCGGACAGGGTGGCGCGCAGTTCCCCGCTACCTGCGTCGCGCAGACGGATGTTCCCGTCCAGGCTGCCGACCGCCAGGGTGCCTCCGTCCGGCGAGAAGACCAGGCAGGTCGGCTGGGCTGAATCTGTCACCGCCCAGTGCTGGACAAGTTCGCCGGTCTGGTATACATAGGCATACACCTGTTCACCGCTGGCAACCGCCAGCAACTGTCCCGGGTCGGACCAGGCCACCGCCCGCACCAGGGCATGCGGACCGTAATCCAGGCGGGCAATCTCAGTCAGACGATTGGCGTTTGCAGGGGTGATCGAGACGGTTGGAGGAATTGGTGTTTGCGTGGCAGGGAGCGGGATCGGGCTCGGAGCCGGTGTCACTGCCGGAGTGGTGGAAGCGGGCAGCGGCGTAGACACGTCCACCGGCCGGGTAACCGGGGAACAGGCTGTAAGTGCGAGCGTCGCCAGGATGGCCAAGCGCCAGATCAAATGATCAATTCCCAGCCCACGACCTTAACATGACCCAAAATATCTGGAAAGCCTGTATTTCCGTAATACATGATTTCGCTATCTGAAACCTCAGCGGATTCCGCTGTCATAGTTGACCGTTAGATTGGTAAATATTCCTGCTTGAACCGTAAAAGGCTGTTCGGCAGCCCGCGGCAAGGGTTTCCCCTGCGGCGTCTCCGGGTGCAGGATGTACTCCCCCGGCGCGAGCGGCAGGCGGAATTTTCCATCTGCTGCGGTCTGAAACCGGGTCACATCTTTGCCGCTGGATGTGCGCACGGTTATTGTGGCCTGATAGGGCTTGTCGGCGCAGTCCATGCCTTCACGCACCACCGGGCAGATTGGGCCAATCAGCACCTGTCCTTCGATGCCGCTGTCTAACATTACCGGGGTCTGCGGAGCACATGCTGCCAGAAAGACGAACAGCCAGACCAGAGCTAAAATTCTGATTCGAGAGGTGACAGACGTGAATTTCAATTCGACCATAGCGCTGGAAATGATACTCCAACAGTGTTAGGGCTTGCCCGACCAGGGCAGGATGCTCGCCAATTTTTCAATACTGGTCCCATTACGGATCTCGATCCGGCTCAGATAATACAGCGTCGACAGGCGATGCTCGTAGAGTGTCCCCAAACCAACCGCCGCATAATACGGCGTCCGGTAGACTTCGTCGACCACTTTTTCGTCGACCGTCCCGAAGGGATAGGCAAAAGTCTTGACCGAGGTGCCGACTTCTTTGGCAATCACGGTCCGTGAATCCTTGATCTCGTGTCCCAGCTTGTCGTGATTGAGGGTCAGGTCGATATGGCTCATGCTGTGGCTGCCGATTTCCCAACCGTGACGCACGAGTCTGTGCAATTGTTCGGGGTCCATGAACCCGTCCGCATGCAGGCGATTGCCGACGATGTACGCCACGCCCGCAAAGCCGTATTTTTCCATGATCGGGTAGGCGTACTCAAAAACGCTGACGTCGCCATCGTCGAAAGTGATCACGACCGGCCGGGCCGGCAGTTCAGCGCCGTTGACGATCGCGTCTGCCAGCAGGCTGATCGGGATGCTGGTGTAGCCCCAATCGTGCAGGGTCTGCATCTGCTGGTCGAAATCCTGGGGGGAGACGTAATAGCGCGCATCGATCGGATCGTTGGATGGCGGCGGGGTGATGCGGTGATAGAGCAAGATCGGGCAAACGATATCGTTCTTGACGAAAGCCCAGGTCGGCGTCGGGAGCGGAGTGGAGGTCGGCTCGGGTGTGGGAGTAAATGTGGCAGTTGGGATCAGTGTCGGCGTCGCGGTCGGCCGGGGTGTAAAGGTCGGGGTCGCCGTGGGTGTTTCGGTCGGCGAAAAGGCGGCCACAATGCTGCTGCCGCAGGCGCTGCTGCCAATGATGACTAAGACAAACAACAAACTGAGCCAAAGACGGGATTGTCGCAATTTTCTATCCTTTACCATTAAATTCTTACTGATTGAGTTCCCAGATCAGGCGCAGGCCGTCCAGCGTCAACCAGGGAGCGATGACATCAATGGCCTCGGTCTCTTTCGCCACGACTTCGGCCAGCCCGCCCGTGGCGATGACCTTCATCTCCGGCCCCAATTCCTGGCGGAAACGTTCGACCATGCCTTCGACCATGCTGACGTAGCCGAACAGCAGACCGGACTGCATGGCGTGCGGCGTGTTGCGGCCGATGACCGAGGGTGGGCGCTGCAGTTCGATGCGCGGCAGTTTGGCAGCGTGGGTGTAGAGCGCTTCAGCCGCCAGGTTGACCCCGGCGGTGATCGCCCCGCCCAGGTATTCGCCTTCCTTGGTGATGGCGTTGAAGGTGGTGGCCGTGCCGAAGTCGATCACGCAGGCCGGACCGCCATACAGGTGATGAACGGCGACCGCGTCCG
>CAYOUV010000010.1:0-66629 GCA_964407265.1 uncultured Anaerolineaceae bacterium
CGCCAAGGGCATGACCGTCCGCGTTTTTGACAAAGACCGCAAGTATGACGACCTGCTCGGCGAGACCGAGACGGACGAGTTCGGGGATTTTTCTATCATCTATCACGAACGGGATTTCAAGGAAACCAACGAAAATTTGCCCGAACTATACGTGATGGTCAATGACGCCAAAGGCAAAACGGTCTACTCCTCCAAAGATAGCCTGCGCTACCAGGCCGGCCGCTCCGAGTATTTCACCATCCGTTTGGGAGATGGCAGGAAGCCTGCTTCAACGCGAAAACCTGCTGCGCGCGATGCCCCAACCCGCAAAATAAAACCCAAGAAAAGCTGATCGATTTACTGTTCACAAACCGCCCGGTTGGGAATGTTATCCCACGGGCGGTTATCATTTAACGCGACACAATCCGACTAAATACCGGCCGAATTGCTCAGGTATTATGCTTTAAAAAAGAATTAGATCGAAAGGGGGGAGACATCCGAATAAAATTGGGAAAGGATTATTTTTTTTATTTCTCTTCGTCAGGTAACTCTGTCAATCCTTCCCGTACGGCATACAGCGCCGCCTGGGTGCGGTTGGCCAGGTGGAGTTTGTCCAAAATGCTGCTGACATATTTGGCCACCGTGCGCTCGTGGACAAAAAGCGTTGAGGCGATTTCCTGATTGCTCAGACCACGGGCAATCAAGCGCAGCGTTTCAAGTTCGCGTGGCGTTAATGGATTGGCGGTATAGAGGATTTCCTTGGGATGGTTGATCTCTTGGATGACCTTCATTGCGATCGATGGGTGCAAAAAGGCCTGCCCCTGGGCGACATCCCGGATGGCCTGGAACAACTGGTCCCGGGTAGCATCTTTGAGGACATATCCTAAAGCACCCGCCTTAATGGCCTGGAACACGCGGTCGTTTTCGGCAAAACTGGTTACAACCAGGATGCGTGCTTCGGGCATCGCATCTTTGATCTTTGGAATCGCTGCCAACCCGTCTTCGCGTGGCATAACCAGGTCCAGAAGAATTACGTCGGGTTTCTTTTCCTTTACCATGACAAGTGCCTGCAGGCCATCTTCAGCCTGACCTACCACTTCAATCTCAGGATTATATGAAAGGATGGCCACCAAACCTTCACGGACAACAGTCTGGTCATCCACAACCAAAACCCGAATTTTCTCCTCCATATCACGCATCCTTTCAACCATTTATAACCGATCCTTGCGGACGGTTACTTTGATCTTCGTTCCATTTCCTGGAGAGGAAACAATTTTTATCTTACCACCAATCTGTTGTACCCTTTCGCGCATATTCTTCAATCCAATGCCACCATTGTCCACTTTCTTCAGATCAAAACCACACCCATCATCGTCAATGTCCAAATTGACATTTATTTTTCTTTGTCGCAAACGCACTGTGACCGACTTAGCATCCGCATGCCTTAATATATTATTGAGGGCTTCCTGTGTGATAAAGTACAGCGCAATTTGCTTTTCCAGGCTAAGCGAGATTGTTTCGTCGGCAATCAAACCCGCTTTAATATCCGAACGTCCTTCCACTGCCGCAAGACGCTGATGCAAGGCGGCAACCAGGCCTTCGTGTTCCAAATCAATCGGCTGCAATTCGTAAAGGAAAAGTCGCATTTCCTTTAATGCCTGTCGGGCGTAAACACCGATGCGCGATAAAACCTGCTTGGGTTGGAACTCCGAATTCGCCTCCAACCCAGCTTGAGCGGCCTCTGTTAGGGCGACCAGGCCATACAGTTTTTGGGTAACCGAATCATGCAAATCGCGCACGAGTCTTTGCCGTTCTTCAACAGCAATGGCTAACTGTCGTTGACGGTTGGTATAAACATAAGCAGCGATTTCATCCGCCACGATATTCATCCGAGTAATTTCGTCCGCACTAAATGAAGGTTCCTCCTTGCGAGCCAGACCGATAATCCCTACCAAATGTCCGTCAATTGCCATCGGGATAATCAGCATGGATGCATATCCCTGTTTTTGCATTACCTCAGGTATACGAGGGTCGGCTTCGACGTTTGAAAATAATATCGGCTCGAGTTTTTGATAAATCGATTCAACCAGACCATCTGAAATTGACAAGGATGACATCGTAATGGCATCCCGATCCGACAGACCATACTGCGCTGCCAACACAAGTCTCGGGCTGTCAGTCTGCTCATTGAGTTCATCGAGTAGAAAAATAGTGCTTGCCTGGCTATGAAACGAATATACAATCTGGCGTATCACCTCAGCCAAAAAATCCTTCAAGTCCAGAGCCCGGCTTGCGGCACCGGAAATGGAGTGCAGCAAGACGAACATTTCGTCCCGGGCCCTCTGACGAGCCTCGTCTGCTTTTCTGCGTTCCGTAATATCACGCCAGAGCACAATCTTTCCAATCCCATTTTCATCCACACCAACCAAAGGTGTGATGCGAACGCTGAAATACTTCCAACCCTCCTTCATCCTTACGCTGCCTCTAAACTCTTGTTCCTTGACATTCCCTTCCTGAAATAAATTCTCCCAGTTACTTAAAATATCTTCTGCTCTTTGACCAAGAATATCTTCGCGGGACAGGTCGATAATCGACATTGCCGCTGGGTTCAGGTCAATGATGCGATTTTGTTTATCCAGAACCATCCAACCATCATTCATATTCTCAATTGCCATCGTCCGAGCAATGGGAACAAAGTCTAATAAATGCAGGCTGAACAAAGCCAATACGATAACCATGCCCACAATTGTTAAGGCAATCAGCACCAAGTCAATTACGGGTAAGGCTGATAATCCCGCAAGGCTAAGATAAACGATGGCAAGTGGTGCAATCAAGCTGACCAATAATGTGCCATACCGTAAGTTTCCCGGGATGGCACTGCCAAGAACAGCCCGAAACAATACAAATGCTGCATAAGCCATCAATACGTTTGAATACAATACACTGACCAAATACCATATGCCAGCTGATGGAAGTACTTTCTCGAGCACTGCTCCGGATGTCAAAAAAGGTATTTCACTCGATATATTTGTCCAATACAGAATTTGGCAGACAAACGGTATGCCAATCAATAAAACCAATCTCGTCCGCGTCAATCGCCACACTCCCTGACTGGAGTAAGTCAAGGCAAATATGCAAAATGCAATCGCGACGATATTGACAGAAAGCATCCTCAAGCCCCACAATAAAAATAGATTGGGATGCGTCCCTGACAGGATTATGGCTCCAAAAATGGACCAGGCAGCGAGAGCCAATCCAAAAATAACCAGGCTTATCCCCCCCGATTTAGCGCGCCCGTGCAAGGCAACAAACGCTATGGCTATCGCCAGACCGGAAAGGAAAAAGACTAAATAACTGATTTCCATCTGATTACTATTCTACCCAAGGAGTCCAAAATTTAATTGATCCGTTATTTGTTTGTAAAGTTGAGAGCATTCCATTTTCCGTAGTCGTAATTCGTCCTTCCCTAAACCCTTCAAGAGCGGTTTAAAGAACAAACCATTCAATGATACATCAAGTTTTTGAATAAATTCTCCTGCATAAGCATCAGTATTTTTGAACGAAGGCCATAAAACGTGCATCCTCTCGAATGAAGTCAAAAACATGATCTTGTTTTATCAATTCAATCGAGATTTGCTCGGCCATCAGAGCAACTTTCAGCAACTTAAGTGACTGCTCCACATTTCCCTGAATTGCCTCCAAACGCGCGTGAGTATATTCACTCTCGTCTTCTATCAGGGGTAACGCCATTTTGATATATGCATCCGCTTTTTCGAGTTGATCGGACCTTCGATAACAGGCGGCTAAATCTATGCAAAGGGTGCCGTCTTCAGGGCGGCGCTTGAGCGCTTGTTTATAAGCATCGATCGCGTCCGAAATCCGCTCAAGGGTTAGATAGACTTGCGCGAGGTTTTTCCACGGACTTGCATCGTTCTGATTAAGATCAACCGCCGTCTGATAGGCGCTGATCGCATCTTCAATCCGACCGATATCCTGGTACACATTCCCTAAATTATTCCAGGATCCAGCATCCTGAGGATCAAGTCGAATGGCTTTTTTGCAAGCCTGGATAGCATCGCGTGCACGGCTTAGATCGCGAAAAACAACGCTTAAATTTCTCCAAAGGTCTCCGTTGTTCGGATCCTGTTGGATTCCATTTTGATAGGCTTCAACAGCTTTTTGATGATTTCCTTGTTGGTGATAGACAACTCCCAACCCAAACCAAATTTGTGCTTCAAAGTCTTTAGCCTGCAATAGTTGTGCAATTGCAAGTCCTTGCTCTAACCGGTTTATCGCTTTTTCGAAATCACCTCTGGCCCAATACAAGGAAGCCAACGTATAAAGTAAGTCTGCCTTAGAAAATTGTGCTTCGTCCTCATCTGGCAAGGATGCCAGTAACTTTTCGCGCAAGGTAATTTTGTGGTTTAGATTTTCTGGCGGTAGACGCTGTATCCATTCTCCCCACGATTCCCCCCCTGAAAATGAGATGTTGCGTTTGTTCATTGGGGGCTGTTTAAATTCAACCACCCGATGGCGGAAAACCCAGAAGTCCGGAGCGAGGTAAGGCAGGTCATTCGACTCGCTTTCCGTCAGCCATAAAACCATTCGAATCTGATTTTCAATGAATGTTTCTCGTTGAAGATTTAAGGCGCGGAATGCATTATTCCCATTCTCTCCACCGCCCCACTTTAGCCCGGACACGAAGAAAATAGTATTACTTCGATCTGGAATTGAGGAAACGATGGTGGCAATATTGTACTGGTCTTCGTTAATAAGTAAATAATGGACTTGCTGCCCAGACTCAACCAATTGATGCTCGAGATCCGCTTGCACATTTGCGCGAACAAAATCCGTGCCACATATTGCAACCAGGATAGATGGCCTCTCCCATTTGACAGCCAGTTCGATCTCGTCGAACAAGATAGATACGGACTCGTCAAAGAGTTCCTGATATTTGGATTTTTTACGGCTCGAGCGATTGGAGGCAGCGCTCATATATTTCCTTGTGGCAAAGACATCTCAAATTCGGTTGGCGTAAAGACTGACGGACAACCAAGGTGAATTGAATGACTGCACAGCAAATTGGTTGGCACCAACGATTTCATCCCCTTTGGGCTGAATCCAAAAACAAAAGGAAGCTCAAATTCCACTAAGGGGTGATAAAAAATGGATTGGCTTTAGGGGAAGACGTAACCGCGACTCATGTGTAAGCTTATCATACATTTCTAGCCATAAATCATAGAAATCTTCCAAATCCATGAGGGTGAGTTTGAGATTATTCTGGAAACGCACTGCGTCACTGGCATCCCGTGTAAAACCGCCTGAGGATACAAGTAATCCATAATCTTCATTGCCAAGTACAGAAATAAAACTTTTTAGTCCTTCCAGAGTCATTGCCTGGCCTTTATGTCTTACCTGAACCTTTATGCGGGGGCCAGTTATTCCCAATGGATTTGTATAAGCAATAATATCAATTTGCCCGTGTTCCTTGCTCGGCGGCGCTCCCCAGCCAATATGGTATCCCATTGCCTGTAATAAATCACTTACCAAGATTTGGAATTCAAAAGGCTCCATTCGGTGTAAGAACTTATTTATTTGCTCCCATGCTTCTTCCTGAGCTTTTTCGAGGGCCAGGTATCCAGCCGGAAATCCATTCTTTCCGTGTTGATAGTACTGAGTCGCCTGCTGGTAGAATTTTATTGGCTCCGGATAATTCTCAAATGCTCGTCGTCCCAGATCGGTAACATGCCATCGTCCCTTGTTATTCTTCAACAACCAGCCAGCCTTCACGAGTGAGATCGACGCAAGCCGGAGAACACATTCAAAACGAGGCATGTCCGGCACTGCCGGATAATATCCTCGCTCATATTCTGATAATTGGATTTTTCGGGGAATTTCTGTGAAAATCTCTTTAGAGGACAGACCATCAGGCTGATGCCATAACACCTCAAACAATATTCGTAATAGAATTCCCGTTTTTTGTGAGGATATTTCAGCCATGAAATGCATCCTTCTAGATAGTATAGTGCGAATCTACCTCAGGAGCAATACAAGCTGGAACATCACCCTCCTTGCAAGTTGCGAATTTGCTTCATAGATGTAGATCGCTTTTCATAAAAACAACTAGGGCTTCGTACCAGTTACCTCCCAAAGGTATAGTGATTTGTTCTCGCCAACATATGATATCGAATCGATAATATCGCCCTGACAATCCACAGCCCACACGTTGAGCGAACGTTGACCGGATGGGTGAAACCAGTTCATGTAAATCGGCAGCCGGATATCACGTGATTGTGGAGATGGGATTCGCGACCGAATACGATTCGACCCCCAGTTAGCCACTTCGGTTGAAGCGGATATATGTACTTCGCAAATCGGTATATAGACGCGATTGACGACCACGACGGTCACACCGCCATACTGGACAATCAGAAACAGAACCGCTACCCCCACCAGGATCCATTTCCAATATCGTCTCAACGTTTCTTTCACAAATCAAATCCTTATCCGCCTTGAAGTTGAGCAAGCAACTTCCGATAGTCTTCGATATTAGACGGATTCATAGCAACAATAGCATTAATGGCCTCAATAGCTCCGGCGCGGTTTCCGGAATTCAATAGCGCTTCTCCAACGGTATCAAGTTGCGCGATGGCCTCATCCAGTCTTCCCACGTGCTGGTATAGTTCGGCCAGGGCACGTCGCAGGAAAACTTGGTCTTCGTGATCTTTGAGCAAATCTTCCAAGAAGATGATCAAGTCTTCTACACGCCCATTGCTTTCCATGTATGACAGATAACTTTCTAGTTCCGCAATTGCTTGAGATTGTTGTCCGAGACGCAAATTCAAATCGATCAAATTTTTACGGACGACATCGTCTCCAGGCTTGAGGGTACGAATTTGCTCGAAAATCCTCAAGGCTTGCTTCCAATCCAGGTGCTGCATGTCAATATCAGCCATCCGTTGCAGGATGTGCACATTCCAGGTGCGATCAGCATTTGTCTGCTGAACCAGTCGCAAGGCAGTTGTATACGTCTTACGTGCCATATCCAGTTCAGCCAGGCGGTAATAAAGATCTGCCAAATCAAGATATTCGTTAATAGCGTCATCGACCTGGCCTTGCTCGATTAATTGATCGATTAAACGTGTCCGGGCAGCCATGTCCATTGGGGAAAGTTGTATGACTTTTCGCAGCAGTTTCGAGGCTTGCGTCGCTTCGCCACGCACACTATAAGCGTGGGCGACCACAGTAAATTTAGTGATCGCATCCTGCAGCTGGTCATCCTTAATCAGCAAGTCGCCAATCAATGTATGTAAGGGCAAATATGTCGGCGCCTGGTTGAGGGCCTGAAACGCCTCATCCATGGCCGATCGCAATCGGTTATCACGCGCCAACTGATGGATGTGATTCATGGATTCCAATACCTGGCTGCCTTGGGCTTGAATGATGGTCTCTGCTAACGGAAGAGGCAAATCTCCATCTTGTGGTTTAGGAAGTTGTCCTCGCATTGTACGCAAATGCTCACGCCAGTTTTTACGCATGAGTAATTCATCTACGCTCTTGCACAGGCGCTCCAAAGCAACTTCGTCTGTTTGATCTAGTTGAGCATCGATCAAAGGCTCATAGAGCTGACGGATTTCATCCGACTGTTCAGGTGGTACAACCATGCTATCGGCAATCTTCAATGCTTCTAGATATTCAATTGCTGCTTCAGAAAGTCTAGCAATCCGGCGTTGGATTTGCCCTGATAGAATGCGCGTTCCCAGAGCGAAATCTAGGTGTTTGACCGCATGCTGCAAGTTCCGCAATGCACTTTCAGCTCGTTCGCCCTGGGAGCGCAGCAGACCCAAATCAAAATATAAAGCCGGATGACTAAAGCCTGCCTCTAGAGCACGCTCAAGTTCTTCAGCCGCCTGTTCATCTTGTCCTTTGGTCTGGGAGTCGATGGCCTGTCCAAGATGCAGGACAATCTTAGTCTGCTCAGCCTGCTCCAGGGAAACCTGTCCCGCCCCTTCCACTATGGATTGCATTCCGCGCCGTTCCTGGGCAATAGAACCGCTGTCATCGGAATATTCGAAGAGCACTTCCGCAAGAACAGTCAATGCTTTCTGGCGTGCTTCGGCTACAGGATCGAGACCGCTCTCTTTGGGTTCCTTTGGAGATTCTAACTGCTTGACCTGTGCCATGCGGATGGGACCGGTCCCACCTTTGGGACGCATCGGCTTCGGAAGCAGTTGACCAGATTTCAACAACGTCTGAGCCTGTTTGGCGGCCTGGTTATTAGGCATCAGCTGTAATGCCTTGTCGACCAGTTCCTGGGTTTTTTCAGGGTTGCCGGATCGCTGCAACAAACTGGCAACGGCCAAATATTCGATGACCGCTTGAGGGTTATGCCCGAGCCGCTCATGCATCAGGGCCAGACGAGAGTGTGCCACCGGATGTTCGGGATCCAATTGCGTCACGCGGGCCCAGTTCTCAATGGCTTTATCCACGTCACGCTGATTCAGATACATTTCGGCTGCCTTCATCGCCGAATCGACGGCCGTTTTGAGATTCCCCAAACGCTCAGACAATTGGGCAATTTTTTCTAATGAAATTGGATCGTCCGGCGTTATTTGCACTGCCTGCTGGTAAACTTTCAGGGCTTCCTCATACTGCTGCAATTGATACAGCGCCAATCCAAGGCTATTGAGCGCCTTCGGATGGTCAGGGAACTCTTTCAGGGCTTTTTGATAGGAAGCAATTGCCTTGTCCCATTCCTGGTCCCAGGCAGCTGAGTGACCCTGATTCATTGCTTTCTGAAATACGTCTTCGCGTCCGGCCATAATTACCTATGCTATAAATTCTACCCTAAGTCAGGGATTGTAGCTGCCCCCAATTCGGGCCCCAACGAGCTTCTGTCGAGAGTGGGATATCCAGTGGATAAGCCGCACCCATCGTTTGCTGCACCACACGAGCAGTCTTTTCCGATTCTTCGCGCGGGCATTCCAGCACAACTTCATCGTGTACTTGCAAGAGCATGCGTCCACGCAGCCCGGATTGCTGCAAAGCTTGCGACACATGTAACATGGCAATCTTCATAATATCGGCCGCTGTGCCCTGGATCGGGGCGTTAATCGCCTCGCGTTCCTCACGATTCTTCAAATTGCGATTGCTCTGGCTTTTAAGCGCCTGAAAGTACCGCCGTCGGCCCAGCAAGGTTTCCACATAGCCCTGCTCGGTAGCTGTTTTACGCATGCCGTCCAGATAATTTTTGACGCCAGGGAATTGCTTGAAGTAGGCGGCGACAAAATCCTCCGCTTCAGCCAGCGTTAGCTCAGTCGAGCGGGTCAAACCGAAAGCCGACATCCCATAAATCAGACCAAAGTTGATGGCCTTGGCATGTCGTCGTTGCTCTTTGCTAACCGAATCAAGCGGGACGCCGTAGATGGCTGCCGCGGTTGTAGCATGGATATCCTGCCCCTGGCGAAAGGCAGCTAACATGGCCTCGTCCCGAGCCATATGCGCCACGATGCGCAATTCGATTTGAGAATAATCCACTGAGAGCAGGACGTTGCCCGGCGCGGGAATAAATCCCCTGCGCACGCGACGCCCTTCTTCGGTGCGGATGGGAATATTTTGCAAATTGGGGTTGGACGAAGACAAGCGTCCCGTGATGGCCCCGGTCTGGCTGTAGGAGGTATGCACCCGACCGGTCTCCGGGTTGACGGCTGCCGGAAGCGCATCCACGTAAGTCGACTTGAGCTTCGAAAGTTCACGGTGCTCGAGCACCAGGTCAACCACCGTATGCTGGCCGCGCATGGCTTCCAGTACATCGGCTGAGGTCGAGTAATGACCGCTGGATGTTTTGCGTCCACGGTCTGGTGGATCAAGTCGTAAACGCCCAAAGAGCATGTCCGATAATTGCTGGGTCGAGTTGATGTTGAAAGCCTTGCCGACCTGTGTGTAAATCTGCTTCTCGATCTCGTTCAAACGCGACTGCAACTCTGTTGATAATTGCTCAAAAAACGGCAGATCGAGCAAGATGCCTCGCATTTCCATTCCCGCCAGCACACTGACCAGTGGCATTTCAATTTTCTCAAGCAACTGCAGGCCATGGGCGCGCTCAAGTTCTTCACGCAACAACGGCATCAAACGCAGGCAGATCTCAGCATCGGAGGCGGCATATGGGGCGGCCGCGTCTATGGCGACTTCGTCCATACTACGCTGGTTTTTACCCTTACCGATCAGTTCTTCAATGTGGGTCATTTCTTCACCCAGACGAACATAAGCCAGGTTTTTTAACCCCAGATTACGCGAAGCCGGGTCGACCAGCCATTCGGCGATCATGGTATCGAACGAAAGAGGCGTTACGTTCAACCCATAGCGAGCCAACATAATATAATCGTATTTGAGATTATGCCCCACTTTACTAATCTTTGGATCGGTCAAAGGTCCACGCAAAGCCGAGATAACCTGCTCGACCGGCAAATTGTTTCCAGATTTGTGCCCAACCGGGATGTAAATCCCCTCACCTTCGCGAATTGCAAGCGAAATACCGACCAGGTCCGCCTGCATCTCATCGGTGGATGTGGTCTCGGTGTCGAAGGCAATCCATGCGGCTTGTTGCAACTGATCAGCCAACGCGGACAGCGCATCCGCTGTATCCACGATTTTGACCTCGATGGCTGGAACCGCTCGGGGTGTCTGCAGGACAGAGGACTCGTTACCAAAAAGAGAAAGCTGTTGGCCATTAGCCGCGACCGGTTGAATGGCCATGGTCAAATTCTCGAAACGGCGGCTCAAAGTACGGAATTCCATTTGTTTGAAAAATGCCAGCACCGTCTCGGGATTGTAGCGATTAGATTTGGCTTGCTCGAGGTCGAGCGTGATCGGCAAGTCAGTCCGTATTTGAGCTAAATCACGGCTCATATAAGCCGAATCCTTACCCTGCTCCAGCTTTCCACGCCAGCGGCTTTCGATTTCATCCAGGTGGGCGTAGACATTATCCAGGGTGCCATATTCTTCTAACAACGCTCCGGCGGTCTTCTGACCCACGCCGCGAACGCCGGGAATATTGTCAGATTTATCGCCGACCAGGGCCTTGTAATCCACGACCTGATCCGGTCGCACACCAAAGTAGTCTTTGACGGCATCATCGGTCATGTAATCCGTGGCATCACTCATGGATTTGCCTGGCAGATTGACAATAATGCCTTTACCGACCAATTGCAGCAGATCACGGTCTCCAGTGATGATTTTAACGCCCAATCCCTGCTCGGCGGCTCGACGGGCCACTGAGCCGAGTACATCATCTGCCTCAAATCCTTCCATTTCAAGGCGCGGCATATTGAAAGTGTCTACCAGTTCGCGGATGCGGTCCAGTTGTGGGACCAGGTCATCGGGCATCTTTTCGCGAGTGGCTTTGTATTCGGGATACATTTCATCGCGGAAGGTTTTTCCGGTATCAAAGGCTACAGCAATATAATCGGGTTTTTCTTGTTCAAGGATCTTTATCAACACAGACGCAAAACCGAACACCCCGGCAGTCGGTTCTCCGGTCGAGGTCTGCCAGCGCTGTCCACCTGTGGCGCTTAGGGCAAAATAGGCGCGATAGGCCAGCGCGTGCCCGTCAATAAGATATAAAGTAGGTGGCATAACAATGGCCTTTAACAAACGCAGAGAACACAGAGAGAATTTCAGTTCCTCCGCGTCCTCCGCGACTCAAATACAAAACAAGACTATTTCCGCGGGCGGGAGATGCCCTGTCGCTGACGTGTTTGTTGAATGTAATCTTTGACCAATTGCGGCGGGTGCTGTTGTGTACCACCCATGATCAAGTAACCCGGCGCCCAGAAATCGCCGGAAGGATTCTCGCGCTTAATTCGTTGGAACTCAGCAAAGATCTTCTCAGATGTTTGCTGGCGCATGATGCGCATCAAGTAACCCGGCGAGGTGGCCGGAGGTACATTAACAACCCACTGTAAATATTCGGGGCGCACAGCCAGGTATTCCAATCTCCAACCGAAGGCTACGCAAATTTGCGGCAACCATTCAGACAGGGAATCTGCCAGATCCCCGGTCAAATAATGTGTGCTGAAACGCGGTATTAGCAGGCAGGCGTACGTCAGATTATAGACGCCAGGTGAAACTGGTTCGAGCACGATACGCCCCGTCACTTCCTTGTTGGATAGCGGCCTGGTCTGGTCCACATCGTCGACATCGGGTTGCTGGGTAGAAGGCCTGGTCCGCGAGCGCGCCTTGGTAGGCACGGTTGCATCCAGATCTTCCACGACATCTTGTTCCGCCACTTCCGTGTCTACATTACTCGGCTGGTTGTCCGTAGTCAAGTCTTGCCGTTGGAGAGCAGGGGATGTCTCGCGGCTATAGTTTGCGGATCCCGGTATTGACGTGGAAGAGCGTGTTTCATCTGTAAGGGTCCGTGAGTGATGATCGTTCTCATCGTTCAAATCCCACGGATAAGCCGGTTCCTCGTCTACCGTGCCAGCAACCTGCATCTGCAAGGTTTTTGCCGGGTCCGACGGAGGAACGTTATTCAGGATGCCTGCAATTGAAGGAATCTCAAGCTCATCGTCACTATCAGCATCATAGGACATTTCCGGTCCAGAGAATTCAACTTCGGATTGCTTCTGTGCTGAGACGGACTTTGACCTGCTCGGGTCGATCGAGAGGGAAGTCGCTAGGTGGTTAGCCTGTGAGCGGATAGTACCGAAGGGTGTTTCAGCATCGAAAACCAGGGCCAGTGTTACACCCGGAAACAGGCGGGTGGCATAGAGCATATGCTCGGCTCTGGTCGATTCGAGGCGAGCAAAGCGCAGCAGGTCGTTCTCTTTCTGATCGCGCGCTACGATTTCGGCCAGTTCCTTGGCCGCATCTTGCGAAAGTTGACCGGCATATGCCCACAACTCATTGTCACGGGTAATCAGGGCCGCCTGTGCAGCTGACTCGAGGGTCAAACGAGTCAGATGTTGCGCGGCCTTGGTCACATCCTCCAACCAAGATACTGGCTTTTCGGCACTGGAATTCATTTCCATCAAAGTTACTCCTTCACCAGAAGGCTCTATGGACTGCGCAGTAGAATCGTCCAACATATCTAGCAGATCGGGTAGATAGAATGGCTTGCGCAGCAGCGTCCAGGGACGGATTTCGTCAAATACCGCGGGGGGCTCATCGTCTGAGATGATCACCAATCCAATCTTGGGATCGATCGAACGCAGCATCCGCCCAATTTCAGAGACGGAAGAATCTTGCAAATCCATGTCCAGAAAAACCAGCGCACAGCCCTCCTCTTTCACCAAGGTGGCTGCTGCATCAGGATTCCCGACAACTTGAACCAAGTAAGAGCCCGTCTCTTCCAGGCTCTGACGAATCAATTCCCCGAAGCTGGGATGGGGTGTTACAACAAGCAAAGGGACTTTCATTTACCTTAAAGTGTATCACGGCAATCTGTGACAGGCAAGCAGGAATAATGAACTTACAAAATTGATGGGAAATGCCCATATACGGCAGAAGAAGCCAGCTTGCCTGCATATGCGGGATCAAACCTTAACAAAACTTGACTTTTGCCCCCAATATGTGCTATCTAATAGGAAAATTAACATGAGGTCTCTACATGCATCGCGAACGCGTTTCTGAAAATGTTTTCTGGTTTCAAAGTGAAGTCTATGCTCAAGTAACAGCGGGCGTGGTTGCCGGCCCACAATGGGCTGTTGTGATTGACACACTAGCTTTGCCTGACGAAACACTTGCCATTCGCGAGTTCATCGAGCACGAATTGAGTGTGCCGGTGCGTTATGTGATCAATACACATTATCATGCCGACCATAGCTGGGGCAATTGTTTCTTCCCCGGTGCAACTATCATCGCTCACACACGCTGCCGGGAACTATTAAACGAACGCGGCAGGCCATCTCTGGAAACCGCTAAAAAGCAGAATACAGCCTGGCGCCAGGTCAAAATCGTCCTGCCGCAGATGACATTTGACCAAGGCGAGTTAAACCTACGCGTGGGTAAGAAAAACCTAACCATATTTCCAGCTCTTGGCCACAGCGAGGACGGAATTGCCGTTCTGGTCGATGAAGATCGGGTCCTGTTCGCTGGAGACGCCTTTATGCCCCTCCCCTACCTGGTAGACGGCAGCCTGGAGGAGATGACCAATTCGATCAAGCGCATCGGACGCATGGGGTTGGAAAACATCATCCAGGGTCACGGCGACATCATCCTGCGAGGCGAAATTGAGGCAGCCGTGAAAGAGAACCTGAACTATCTATCTTCCATCAGGAAAGCCATCCGCATAGCTTCACGGCGTAAATCACCAATCGAATATCTGGATGAAGTTAAAATTGAGGCGTGTGGTAAAAGCCGTGTTTATCTGGGAGGCTTAGCCGATGGCCTGCACCATCGCAATCTGCGCGCGCTTTACCAGCAAGCAAATGAAGCCAGTGAGGAAGACAGTGAGTAGCCAACACGAATAGCTGAGGTCAAAAAACCGCTCTTCTGAGCGGTTTTTTATCTCTCGAATGGCTGTTTTTTACTCGGCATTCGGATGCACCACCTGGGCTTCATCCTGACGCTGCTTACGTTTGGCCCGCCAACCATGCAGGCGCTCTGTCCCATGCAGCAGGCGCTGAATGTTTGGACGCAAAGCCCAGATCAGCAACACCTCTGCGATCAAACCATATAAAATATACTGCCAGGGGGAAAATCCCAGTGCAAAGCGCACGATAAAAATGAGCATAGCGATCAGCGCCACACTCAAAGTCGTCACTGAGGCATAGCCGATGCCAAAGAAGATCAAATACCCAAGTGGAAAAATGACCAAAATCGATGGTGCCCACAAACCGAGCGCGCCACCGACACTGGGTGCGCCACCGGCGCCTCCACGCAAACGGAAATGTCCTTTTTCATCACGGCCCGGTAAGAAAATCGAATAGTTATGTCCAATAATCGCTCCAAGTGGAGCCAAAATCTGTACCCAAACATTTCCTGTCAAGGCCCGCGAAATCCAGACGGCCGATGCACCTTTCAAAATATCGAGAATGGCGGTTAGTAATCCAGCCCAGAAGCCGGCCGCACGCATTGCATTTGTTCCGCCCGTGCGTCCACTCTCGACCAGTCGAAGATCCTTACCCGTTTTAAGTCGTACGACAATCAAGCCAAATGGGATTGAACCAATCAAATACGATAGGAGCAACAATCCTATGTCAATTAAAATTTGCATCTCTCACAGCCTCCAGTTGAGTCAATTTTGGAAACACGCTTTAAGAGCTATGGTTGCTCATGATCCATGATTTGTAAGGTAACTGGCTTCACTTTTCCACCCTCGATCCAGAATCCGCGTGCCTGCCAGTCGGTTGTGTCACGATACCAGATGATGTGAACAGCCTCATAGGCAGATTCCGCGATATCAGTCGGGGACAGCACCGCAGGACCGGCCGGATGCGAGTGGAAGATGCCAACCAAATCCAGCCCTTGCTCATCGATCCAACGCAGAGCCTGCAATTGCTCACGCGGTTCCATACGAAACCGTACCGGACTTTGGGCTGCATTCCTGATCCGCAGCACTTCTTCCACCCGGTTATTTTCCCCGGCTAAAAGGCCGCAGGCTTCCAAAGGTGCTTGCCGTTCAACGTGGCGACGCATGGATTGCCATTGACGGCGCGTCAGATACAACCTTCCAATCATGAAGTCAGCGAACCCAGATCACGACGCTCCAGACAAGTCCCAACATTACAGCAGGTTCAATGGCAGCTCGGCGAAGAGAATTCCCTTCGCCGAGACCAGCCGCCAAGCTGGTCAGGGCGTACAGCGGGCCGAGCAGGAGCAGACCATAGCGGACCGGAGAAACCGGCCAATAATGCAGGCCGGCTGCCAATTGGACACTTGCCAGTGCAATTCCGGCTGCCCAAGCGAATTGCCAGCGACGGCTCAGGCGCAAGTGCAGAGTCCGCAAGCTAACGAAGAAAGCAGCCAGCAATAACGCCGGCACCTCCAGGAACAGACGCGCTCCGGCATAACGCAGCGCCACAGCCAGGATCAAATACATCGCAAAGGATAAAGCCGTCAGACCGGCGGTCGCTGTCGGGTAATACGAGTCGGCCGGTTCGACCACAATATATTCGGCCAGAAATACTAAAACCAGTAACAAGCCACCGACGCCAAATCCCAGCCACCACAGTCCGCCCCCAGGCAGCAACGTCAGCGGGATGCCAATGACAAAAGTAGTCAGCGTTGGCAGGATCCAATTCTCAATGGTGCGATTGTCACCCAGCGCAGGATGTCCGCGCAGCATCCAATCCATGCCCGTAGCAGTCAAGCCGGCTGCCAGGATGGTAGTGATGGTGTTCAAATCCAGGTTGAGTGCCAAATAAAAACCCGGCAATTGCAATTGCAGGGTGTAATCCGGCGTCTGGATAAAGCGCGTCAGAGCAAAAGCCAGCAATACGGCTGCTGTCAAGACGCTCAAACGATTGGAGTCGGGCAGATGCCGATTGGCTGCCATGATTGCATTGTACCTGTCTCCGGCACGCCTGCCAAGTGTCATCCTACGATAAATACCCGATTTCATAGAACACACGGTCTAATTTTCGACCAAGAACTGGTCCTAAAGCGGTCTGTATGGTAAAATCAATCGGTTATGGAAAATCCACAAACAAACATCCTGCCGCCACCACCAGGCATCATCCGATCGTTGAAAGAAGGCTTTGACGCGGTAGCCAGTCACGCCGCGGCGATGCTCTTGCCGATTGCAATCGACCTGCTACTCTGGCTTGGACCCCGCTTGCGCTTGGACCAGCTTGCCCGCCCATTCATTGCCGGGCTGGCAAATTTCCCATCCGGCATGCCTTTCTCAACCAGTGATGTCCAGCAGGCGCAGCAGTTATATAACCAGTTCTTTCAACAATTCAATCTGTTGAGCATCATCCGCACTTTCCCAATCGGCATCTCCAGTTTGATGTCCAATTCACAGTCAAATATGACCCCAATCGGTACGCCGATTGCCATACAGGTTCCGTCACTTTTGAGTATGCTCAGTTTGGTTTTCCTATTGACACTGGCAGGCTGGGTAGGCGGTGGGTTATATTTCCAATGGGTTGCCCGATCGGCTGCCGTTGAAGAATCGCCCATTTCACTTAGGCAAACGTTGAAAGCTGTCTGGCAGGCCGTTTTACTATCAGGTATCTGGCTGATCATTCTGATTGCCATTTCCATTCCGGTGCTGCTTTTTATCTCAGTGCTGGCATTGATCAGCCCGATCCTGGCACAGGGCGTGTTATTCCTGCTGGCCCTGGTAGCCATGTGGCTAATTCTGCCAATCTTCTTCTCGCCGCATGGCATATTTATAGGCGAACAAAACGCCTTTCGATCGATCGTCAGCAGCTTGCAAATGATACGTTTTACCTTTCCAACCAGTGGACTATTTGTTCTGCTGGTCCTGGTCGTCAGCCAAGGCTTCAACCTGCTGTGGAGTGTGCCAGCAGCCAGTTCCTGGATGACCCTGATCGGTATCGGCGGTCACGCCTTTATCACAACCGGACTTCTGGCAGCCAGCTTCATCTACTACCGTGATATGAGCGCCTGGCTCCAAACCGTTTTCGAACAGTTGCGTACACGCACTGCACCGCCACCGGCTTAGTGCCATTTTCGGAGGTATTTGTGGTCCAAGGGAATGTTAGTTATCAAGCAAAAGATATTCAAGTCCTGGAAGGTTTGGAGGCCGTCCGTCGACGCCCCGGCATGTATGTCGGCGGCACAGACATCAAGGCTCTGCACCACCTGGTCTACGAGGTAGTTGACAACTCAATCGATGAAGCGCTGGCCGGAGTCTGCACGCGGATCGAGGTCATTATCCACCCCGATAGCAGCGTAACCGTACAGGATAACGGGCGCGGTATTCCGGTGGATCTGCATCCGCAGATGAAGAAGTCGGCCCTGGAAGTAGTGATGACCGTCCTGCACGCTGGAGGTAAATTCGGCGGCGGCGGGTATAAGGTCTCCGGCGGTTTGCATGGTGTCGGCGTCTCAGCCGTGAACGCGCTTTCAGAATGGTGCGAGGTCGAAGTGCGCCGCGACGGAGAAATCCACTCCCAACGTTACGAACGCGGCTACCCCAAGGCACCGGTAAAAGTCATCGGAAAGTTCAAGGATGGGGAAACCGGGACTCGCACCACGTACAAGTTCGACCCGACCATCTTCAAGGATGATATCGATTATCGTTTCGAAACGTTGAGCCAACGTTTCCGCGAAATGGCCTTCGTTACACGCGGCGTGAGCATACATTTCCGCGACGAACGCTCTAACCGAGAATTGACATTCTACTTTGAAGGCGGGATTACTTCCTTCGTCCGTTACCTGAACCGTAACCGCGGTACGCTGCATCCCGTGGTCTATGTGGAGAAAGATATCGAAGGGGTAGGGATCGAAGCGGCCATCCAGTACACCGATGCGTATACCGAATCGGTCTATTCCTTCGCCAACACGATCAACACCGTCGATGGCGGCACACACCTGACCGGTCTACGCTCGGCGCTGACACGCGTGATCAACGATTACGCCCGCAAGAACAGCCTGCTCAAGGACAACGACCCAAACTTCTCCGGCGACGACACGCGCGAAGGCTTGACAGCAATTGTCTCGATCAAACATCCTGATCCGCAATTCGAATCGCAGACCAAGGTCAAATTGATGAACGCCGAGGTACAGACTTATGTCCAGCAGGTGGCAGGCGAAGGCTTTGGCACCTTTCTGGAGGAGAATCCCTCAGCAGCCAAGGCCATCGTGCAAAAATGCCTGACATCTGCACGCGCGCGTGATGCCGCCCGAAAGGCGCGCGATCTGGTCATTCGCAAATCCGCGCTGGAAAGCCTGACACTGCCCGGCAAGCTGGCAGATTGCTCCGAGCGCGACCCCCAAAAGACCGAACTTTATATCGTCGAGGGTGACTCGGCCGGTGGTTCGGCCAAACAAGGACGTGACCGGCATTTCCAGGCCATCCTGCCCCTGCGCGGCAAGATCCTGAACACCGAACGCGCCCGGCTGGACAAGATCCTGGGCAATAACGAAGTCAAGGCGTTGATCTCGGCTTTAGGTATGGGGATCGGCGAAGCCTTCGACCTGAGCGGGTTACGTTATGGGCGAGTCATCATTATGACGGATGCTGACGTGGACGGCAGTCACATCCGCACACTGCTGCTGACTTTCTTCTTCCGCTATATGCAGACGCTGATTGAGGAAGGTCATTTGTATATTGCCCAGCCACCACTTTACCGCGTATCACACAAGAATCAAATCAAGTATGCATATACCGAGGCTGACAAGGATAAGCTCATAAAAGAGCTCGGCGGCGAAAAAGCAACTCTTAACCGTTATAAGGGTCTGGGTGAAATGAATCCCGAGCAACTATGGGAGACGACCATGAATCCCGAAAACCGGACTCTGCTGCTGGTCACGATCGAAGATGCTACGGAAGCCGACCGCACCTTCGATATGCTGATGGGCGAATCCGTGCCGCCGCGCAAAAAATTCATCCAAACCCACGCCAGGGACGTACGCAACCTGGATATTTAGCTCACACAGCTGCTTATCAAACGCAATCAGGCACAGAGCGAGTCATACTCTGTGCTTTTTTTTCTAACAAATTTATCAACTTTCTTTGTTATGAAATATCCATCTTACGACCTTATAATGTAGTGTAAAATGCCTATAGCCCATTTGCCGAAGGCGGAAAACACGACATACAAGATGTTCCAATCTGAGCGATTGAACCAAACTCTCAACAAAATCCTGCAAGCCACGGTCCTCATTTACCAGGGTTTGGCAATCCTGGTTCTGATTCTGGCTGGATTCCTGGCGAACAACTGGCTCAAGACTCCTTTTCTGGGAGCGTTTGTCGAACATACCCTGGTTTTCAACGGCGTTGGGCCACAAAACCCAGGCGATGCCTGGCCCATCCTCCAACAGGGCATACATTTTGGCAACCAACTGGTCTCAGTTGCCGGGACCGAGGTCCACAGCGCGCAGGACATCCACCAGGTTCTGATAAATTTTTTCCCGGGTGAAACCATTCCGGTTATCATCCGAGACATCAGTGGTCAGTTCCAGACTCTGAACGTCACCTTACATGCCTTCCCGCAATCGGCGTTGATCTCCTACCTATTCATCCCCGGCGCAATCAGCCTGATTTTCCTGCTGATCAGCCTGTGGATTTTCGGCCTGCGCCGTTCCGAATCCGCCGGGCGGGCTTTTTCGTTGTTTGCTGCCTCCCTGGCTATTGTCAGCGGAGCACTTTTTGACCTGTACACAACCCATCGTCTGACATTTCTATGGACGCTGGCTCTGGGCGTTAGCGGCGGAGCGTTATTTGACCTGGCGTTGGCATTTCCACAAGAATCGCGTCTTGTCAAAAGCAGGCCTTTCCTGCGTTGGATCGGTTATGCAGTCGGCGCAGGGCTGGTAATCTACGCCTTTACAACGCTGTACAATTTCGCACATCCGACTGCTTACTTCCGTGCCTGGCAAAATCTGTATCTTTTCGTCGCGCTGACTGGCTTTTTCTTCCTGGCAATGGTGATTTATCGCAGTATTGCCTCACCTTCGCCCATTGTCCGCAATCAAGCACGCACGATTCTGACCGGTACATTGCTGGCTTTTGTCCCGATGACTCTCTGGCTGCTGATTTCTGCCTTGCGGCCGATCAACTTTACCCCTTATTTGTTCGTACCATTGATCTTTTTTCCGGCCGCCACTGGTTACACTATCCTGCGTTATCGCCTGATACAAGCTGATTATCTGGCCAGCCGCACCCTCTTGTACGCCAGTTTGACGATCCTGGCTGCGCTGGGTTATATGCTGCTGGTTGGCGGAGTTAGCTTGATATTTGGCACGGCCATCTCAGTCACCAACCCGCTCCTGATCGGAGTAATGGTCTTCGTTATCGCACTGACGCTGGACCCGGTACGTACCCGCATCCAAAACGTGATCGATTCAATCTTTTTCCGCGGCGGTCGCGCCTTTCAGGAACGTTTACGTAATTTCAACCATGAACTGACCAATGCGATCGACCTGGCGGGAATTCTCCAGGCGCTACGTCAGAACCTTAATACCAGCCTGCTTCCCAACCAACTACACATCTTTCTGTACGATCCCTCGAGCGATCAGTTTACCGCTGCAGCAGGCGGTGACAACCGTCCAACAAGTGATATCCGTTTCGGAGCAAACAGCCCCCTGGTACAAACACTACGGATGGAACACCTGCCACTTTATGTCGATTCCAACAACCCGCCAACCAACCTGAAACCCGAACAATCCCGCTTGCTATTGTTGGGGGCATATTTATTCGTACCTTTACAAACCAGCAGCGCCCACCTGACCGGTTTTCTGGCCCTTGGTCTGCGCCGCTCCGGAGAATCCTATAGCAGTCAGGAACTGACTTATCTGGACAGCATTAGCGATCAGGCTGCGTTGGCCATCGAGCGCGTCCAGGTAGTGGTCAACATGCAACGCAATGTGCAGGAAATGAACGCCCTTAACCTTATCTCGCAGGGCGTCAATATCACCTTGACCTTTGACGATGTACTCGAGCTAATTTATGCCCAGGCAGTTCAAATTATCCCGGCCAATGATTTTCACATCACCCTTTATAACCGGCCTGCCGATTACAATTATTATGCCTTCTGCCTGGAAAATAGCGATCGCCTGGGTAGTCGCGAAGACAAACCCCTACCCAATAATCAAGGCCTCAGCCACCTGATAATTCGCACGGGCCACGCAATTCTGACGCAGGATTACGTGCGTGAATGCCAGGTACAAAATGTTATCCCGGCCTTGCAGGGTGTATATGCCTGGATGGGTGTCCCGCTCAGTTCCGGAGCCGAGGTTATCGGCGCGCTGAGCGTAGGCAGTCGCGACGCAACCGTTCGCTACACGCAGAGCCAACATGAACTGCTGCAGGCAATCGCCAACCAGACCGCCGGCGCCATCGTCAAGGCACGGCTGCTGCTGGAGACGGAAAAACGTGCGCACCAGCTTGCCACATTGAACGAAATTACCCGCCAATTGACCTCCACGCTGGAACTCGAACCCCTGCTTCAGAGCATCCTGGAAAATGCGGTCAATATTCTCAACGCAGAAGCAGGTAGTTTGTTCCTCGCGGACGACGAGACCGACGACCTGATCTTCCGGGTCGTGATAGGACCCGTATCTGACAATCTAATTGGCACGCGTGTCCCGGCTGGCAGTGGGATCGTTGGAAAAGCGGCAGAAATCGGCGTGCCGATCATCGAAAACGATGCCCAAAACGCCCCTGACCGCTTTCCTCCCGATGAGAAGACCGACTTTGTCTATAAAACCATTTTGGCCATTCCCCTGCAGGTAAAAGATCGTGTAACCGGTGTAATCGAAATCATCAACCGCAAGGACAGCCTGCCATTCAGCGATGAGGATGTCAACCTGCTGACTGCCTTTGCCAGCCAGGCAGCCGTTGCCATCGAGAACGCGCGATTGTACACTTTAACCGACCAGGAACTCTCTGCCCGTGTGGAGGAACTTTCGGTCATGCAGCGCATCGACCGCGAGTTGAACGCCAGCCTAGAAATCGACCGCGCCATGCGGATCACCCTGGAATGGGCCATGCGCCAGTCCGCTTCGGACGCTGGCCTGATTGGCATCTTACGCGAGCAGGGCATCCAGATCATGGCTGAACAGGGATATGGGGAACATCTGGATGCATATCATGAAGCTCTGATGCCCATCGTCCAACCCGCCCTCCAACAAGCAATCGGAACTGGACAGCCGCAACGTGTCACACTGGAACCCGATCTGGGAGGCGGTATCTTACCGGGCACCCAGACCCAGGTGGTAGTCCCGATCCGCCGCGAAGCGACCGTCATTGGATTGCTGATGATGGAGAGCACTTCCGAAAGACAAATCGATATAACTTTCCTGAACCGCCTGGGCGATCACGCCGCCATCGCCATTTCCAACGCACAATTGTATGAAGAAGTTCAGGCGGCGGACGTCGCTAAAAGTGAATTCGTATCCTTCGTGGCCCATGAGCTCAAAAATCCTATGACCTCGATCAAGGGCTATACCGAGTTACTGGCTGCCGGAGCTGTTGGCCAGATCAACGAGAATCAGGCCAATTTCCTGCATACCATCCGGTCAAACGTTGAACGGATGTCGACCCTGGTCTCCGACTTAAACGACAATTCAAAAATCGAAGCCGGTCGCTTGCGACTGGAATACAAAGCTGTCGACCTTGATGATGTCGTCGATGAAGTCGTGCGTTCTACCAAGCGCCAGGTTGAAGATAAAAAACAAGCCATCCTGGTGCAACTGGAAGATAAAACGTCCAAAATCTGGGCCGATCGCACACGCATCAGTCAAATATTGACCAATCTGGTCAGCAACGCTCACAAGTACACACCAGAGGGGGGCAAAATTATAATCGGCGCGGAAACGTCTGATAACCAGTGGGACCCGGAGGGTGCAGATAAGGTAGTACATATCTGGGTCAAAGACGACGGTATCGGTATCAGCCAGGAAGACCAAAAGTTGATCTTCCAAAAATTCTTCCGCTCGGAAGACCAAAAGGCACGCGAAGCCCCCGGAACCGGTTTGGGGCTGAATATCACCAAAAGCCTGGTTGAAATGCAGGGCGGGAAAATCTGGTTCGAAAGCGAGTTTCGCGAAGGGACCACCTTCCATTTCACTGCCCCGGTGGCGGAGGGCTAGCGCATGACCCTATTAGCATCCGTCGGACAGTCACAGGCATTGGATGGGCGCGAAGCCGGCCTCCAGGCCACCCACAAAGCCCTCAACCGCCTGGGAACCAGCGCCCCCAGCCTGGGAATAATTATCTCATCGCACCAGTACGAAGCCAATGAAGTCTCCAGTGGCGTGACCAGCCTGTTAGGCGAAGTACCAATTTTAGGTTTTAGTTCGCCAGCCGGTTTGACCAGCCAAGGTCAGCACCCCCACTCGGTGATCGTGGCCTTGTTGAGCAGCCCAGAAGTGCAGGCTGAGACTCACTGGTTACCTGGGTATGCTCAATCCGGCCGCGAAACGGCAAACCAACTCCAGGAAATCGCTGCCACAGAAAACAATCAAGGCATGTTGCTCTTTGCCGATGGGTTCAACGGCGATGCCGAACAGATGTGCACCAGCATCGAGAAACCGTCCATTCCCTTCGTCGGCGGGCTGTCCAGCGGCGACTTGCACACCGGGAACACCTACCAGATTTCAGGCGTCCAAACCGGGACCGGCAGTATGGCCGCAGCCCTGTTGAAAGGCAATATCCGCCTCGGTGTGGGATATGCGCACGGCTGGGATCCGGTCGGCAGCCAGTTCCGCGTGACCCGCTCGCGCGGTTTCTGGTTGCGCACCTTGGATGGCCGTCCAGCCTCTGAAACATATTCCCAGCTTTTTGGCTATCCAGCCCGCGACTGGGCCTTTCCACCCCTGACCTATCTGGTACGCCTGTATCCCCTCGGCGTGGAACAGGAACAAGGTCTGCTAGTACGCTCGCCTCTGCGTGTCGAAGCCGACGGCAGCTTCCGCATGAACGCCCCGGTACGGGACGGCCTGGATGCCTATCTGTTGATCGGAAGCCCGGCAGGCTGCCGGAAAGCTGCTCAAGAAGCTGCGCGCCAAGCCATAACACAACTGGGCAAGGCCAAACCGGTCTTCGCACTGGTACTGGTCGACATCGGCTGGGAGATGCTGCTCAAAGCGCAGCCTGGCACGGAGGTAGCGGCCGTACAGGAGATTCTCGGTTCAACGGTCCCGATTGCAGGCGGGTATACGCTGGGACAAATCGTTCCAGGGGAAGAAAACCTTTCACCGCTGTTCCTCAACCAACATCTGGTCGTGATCGCGTTTGGGGAGAACGCAGAATAACACGATGAGACGGCAAGGATTTTGCCGTCTCATCGTGTAAGGCAGAATAAAGCGCCCCAGGGCGTTTTTTTATTTACGCGGGCAGGTCCACTTGCGGCAATTCCAGCATCGCCGCCCGAATAGCCTCGGCCGGATAAGCGTAATCTTCCAATTCGTTGTTGAGATATTTCTCGTAGGCGGACAGATCAAAATGTCCATGACCCGAAAGGTTGAACAAAATGATGCGTTTCTCGCCTTTGGCTTTGGCATCCAACGCCTGGTCAATCGCCACGCGAATGGCATGTGCGCTTTCCGGTGCCGGAATGATACCTTCTGCACGGGCAAACGTCATGGCAGCCTCGAAGGTGGCTTTCTGGGGCACAGCTACCGCCTCGATCAGGCCTGCGTCGCAGAAAGCTGAAATACTGGGCGCCATGCCATGGTAGCGCAATCCGCCAGCGTGGATACCGGGCGGTACGAACGAATGGCCCAGCGTGTGCATTTTTACGACCGGGGCCATACAGGCCGTGTCGCCATAATCGAAGGTATATGTGCCACGGGTCAGCGTTGGAGTCGCGTTAGGCTCGGCTGCCAACAGGCGCGTACGCTGCCCATTCTTGAGATTTTCGCGCAGGAAGGGGTAGGCAATGCCACCGAAGTTCGAACCACCGCCCACACACCCGATGACAACATCCGGGTATTCACCAGCCATATCCATCTGTTTGAGGGCTTCCTCGCCAATCACCGACTGATGTGTCAGCACGTGGTTGAGAACTGAGCCAAGACTGTACTTCTTGGCGCCACCAGATGTAGCCGCAACTTCAACCGCTTCGGAGATGGCAATCCCCAGCGATCCGGGAGTGTCGGGATTTTCGGCCAGCACCGAACGGCCAAAACTGGTGCGGTCGGTTGGACTGGCAAACACCTGCGCGCCATAGGTTTCCATCATCACACGCCGGTAGGGCTTCTGCTGGTACGAAACCTTGACCATGTAGACTTCCAGATCCAGGTCAAAGAAATTGCAAGCCAGGGCCAGGGCTGAACCCCATTGCCCGGCGCCAGTCTCGGTGGTCAGCGCTTTGGTCCCGGCCATTTTATTGTAGAAAGCCTGCGGGATAGCGGTGTTGGGTTTGTGGCTTCCTGCTGGAGATACACTCTCATTCTTGAAGTAGATGTGCGCTGGGGTCCCAAGTGCCTGCTCCAAACGCCGCGCACGCACCAGCGGGGTCGGCCGGTAGAGCTTGTATATCTCGCGCACTTCATCGGGGATCTGGATGTAGCGCTCGGTCGAGACCTCCTGCAGAATCAACTCCATCGGAAACAGGACCGACAGGAAGTCCGGTGTGACCGGCTCGAGCGTGTCCGGGCGCAGCACCGGGGCGGGCGTGACCGGGCTGTCGGCTATCACGTTGTACCAAAATTTTGGCAGATCGGATTCACTCAATTGAAAACGGGTTTGTTCAGTCATGGTAATTCTCCTTTAAGGGTAATTGGTTTATAAAAGTCAGATAACAATTTACAAAGTAACCCTTCAAGGTGGTCGAAAGCGAAGATATCCGCACATCTCTACTCCTCCATACGCCTAAGGGACAAAAGTTGGTGCCGGCCCCAGTCCCGATTCTTCCCGGGCTTTGTGCTGGCGTGCTGCAAATACGACCGAAGCCGGTAAGGCTGCAACCTGATCTGGCACGCCGTACAGACATTCCTGCATCGGGTTTTTGAACTCACTGACTGGTTCGGCAACTTCAACGGTCAAAGTCGTTTCTGGCTGTGTTTGCATTTCTCTCTCCTTTCTCGAATTCGAAGCCATTTACACGCTCCGAAGCAAAACAAAAAGCGTCCATCCCGAAATGGGACGAACGCTTTGGTCCGTGGTGCCACCCAAGTTAGGCCAGCTTATAAAAAAATCCCCGGTGATGCACACGGGGAAAACAGCCAGTCTCACTCTTCCGGGTACGCTCCACTACGGGAGTTATACCCTGGCCCTATAACGGGGGCTTCCCGGCGCGGGCTACTGGTTTCCTTTCACCCTGCGGCTTGGAGGTCCATTCGGTCTCATGCTGACAGGTGCGCAACGCACTGTCAGCATCGTCGTGCGGGCAGGACTTGCACCAAACGCCTGCTCTCTGTTCCGCCGTACGAGGCTTACTCGTCCTCTTCACAGCCTTTAAATATTTAATCGTTTTGCCGATTATATGCAATCAGCGAAATTTGTCAAGTCGCAAACTAACCATGTTATTTAAATTCTAAAAGTGAACTGTTTAAGGCCGAAAAGTGAACACCTTGAAACGCGGAAGGCTTCTGGCGGCCTACGCCCTCCTCATCCTCTCCATCCCTGCTATAATAATCATATGATCGAACTCAAAATCTCTGGGCGTGGAGAACTGCGTTTGCAACATCTGGTCAGCGACGTAAACGGCACCCTGGCCGTGGATGGTGTTCTGATCGACGGGCTTTCCAAACGCATCGCCCTATTGCGCGACCGGCTGTCCGTGCACCTGCTGACCGCCGATACGCACGGCCGCCAGGCTGTGATCGACGAGCAACTAAACTTGAGTGCCGTACGGGTCAAGCCAGGCAATGAGGCTGCCCAAAAAGCGGATTACGTGCGAAACCTGGGTGCGGAATCGGTGATCGCCATCGGCCAGGGCGCCAACGATTCGGAGATGCTCAAAGCTGCCGGGCTGGGCATCTGCGTCATGTCGGCTGAAGGCGTAGCCGTCGAAACTTTGCTGGCGGCTGATTTGGTCGTGCCCGACATCCTGACCGCTCTCGATTTGCTCGATAACCCCGTCCGCATCCTGGCCACGCTACGCAAATGAGCCTTCCCGAAGAAACCTCCCCCCCTTCGATCGACCCAAATCCCACCTCGCGGGCCCGACGTCGCCGCCAGCAGCGCCGCATGCACCCGTTGGACTCAGTCGGACGCGCTGCCCTGCTCGAACAACTCTCGCGGCGGTCTTATCCTTCCTACGAATTCTTCCTGTTCGCTCTGACAAGTGGGGCGATCCTGGGACTGGCCTATATTCTGGATTCACAGGCTTTGCTGTTCTTCGGCATCCTGCTGGCCCCGTTAATGACCCCCTGGGTGGGTATGACGCTGGCCGCCGTGACTGGCTCGTTCCGCTTTTTCTTTCACACCCTGGCCGCGCTGCTGGTCAATGCCCTGCTGATCTTCATCGCCGGCCTGCTGGCCGGGTTTGCTGCACGAATCTGGATGCCCCTGCCGCTGACGCGCGCCCTGGCGGACAGCCGTCTATGGTGGCCAAGTCTATTGGTACTGGCGGTTGGCGCAATCGTCTTGAATATCTCATTTGTGCGCTCGGAGGATAAACCCATCCTGCCAAGCGCGATGCTGGCTTATGGGTTGTTCCTGCCGCTCAGCGCGGCCGCTTTTGGCCTGGGCAGCGGTGCGGAGGGCATCTGGCCGCAGGGCTTGTTGGTCTTCCTGGTCTACTTTGCATGGGCCGGACTGTTTGGTGTAGCAACCCTGGCATTGCTGGGCTTCCGACCGCGCTCGTTCCTGGGTTATGCCTTTAGCGGGATCATCCTGGTGATTGGCGTAGGCGTACTGCTGGTATTGAGTGGAATGGGAGGCAGCCTTCCGGCACAAATCCCAGCCCTGAACGCGACCAGCACGCCCACTGCTTCGGTCGGGACGCAGGGTACGGCACCGGGACTACTGCAGTACACCCCGATCCCCACGCAGACGGTCGTTGCTGCAATCTCTTCCACCCCCACACCGAAGCGCACACCGACATTTTCCATCCCACCCTCGTCAACACCCACCACTACAATCACCCCGCTTCCAACCCCGGTTTACGCCCGCATCTTCTCGAAGGACTTTGGCGGGGCCATCATCCGTGAAAAACCCGGCGGGCCGGTGGTTATGTCGCTGTCCAATGATTATCTGGTGCAGGTGCTGCCGGATGTACAACAGTACAAGGGATCGATCTGGGTGCACGTCAGCGCCTCGCTGCCGGATGGGCGCGAGATCGAGGGCTGGATATTGCAGGACGTGCTGGTTACAGCAACCCCCATACCGAACTGGTAAATCCACTATCTGGAGTTATGTATGCCGATCCATTTTGGCACTGACGGCTGGCGTGCCGTCATTTCAGACACGTTTACATATGGCAACCTGCGCATGGTAGCGCAAGCCATCGCCGATGCCGTTGCATCGGAGCATTGGGACAAATCTGGTAACGGCCACGCAACCCCTGATGCAAAGAAGATCGTGGTCGGGTTCGACACGCGCTTCCTCTCAGACCGCTATGCCGGTGAGGTGGCGCGCGTGCTGGCTGCCAACGGTTTCCATGTGCTGCTGGCGCAGGCAGACGCGCCCACCCCGTCGATTTCGTATGCGGTCAAAAACCAGAATGCCGTGGCGGGCGTGATGATCACTGCGTCGCACAATGCACCACGCTACAATGGCGTTAAACTCAAATCGTCTTACGGTGGATCGGCGCTGCCTGAACAATGCCGCCGCGTGGAAGTCTATATCAACGACAACGAAGAACGCTCCCGCGGCCCCAACTTGATGGATTTTGCTCAGGCCCGTCAACTGGGATTGATTCAGAAAATCAACCCACTGCCAGCTTACTACGATCACCTGCGCACGTTAATCAATTCGGATGTGATTGCCGAAAATCCGCAGCGCTTTGTGGTCGATTCGATGTACGGTTCCGGTCGCGGCGTGATCAAAGGCTTTTTACAAGGTACCGGGTGCGAGATTGCTGAAATCCGCAATGAAATGAACCCTGGGTTCGGCGGTGTGCACCCCGAGCCAATTGCCAAGAACCTGGGCGCGCTGGCGTCCGCCGTCAGTTCGGGGATGGGCAACTTCGGCCTGGCCACCGACGGAGACGCAGACCGTATCGGTGCCATGGACGAGCGCGGCAATTTCGTCGATCCACACAAGATCATGGCACTCTCGCTCAAATACCTGGTCGAGCAGCGCGGCTGGAGCGGCTCAGTTGTACGCACTGTCTCCACTACGCGCATGATCGACCGCCTGGCCAAGCGCTATGGCCTGACTCTCCACGAGACTCCGGTTGGTTTTAACCACATTGCCGATTACATGATGAGGGAAGATGTTTTAATCGGTGGTGAGGAATCGGGCGGCATCTCATTCAAAGGACACATCCCTGAAGGGGATGGGCCAATCATGGGTTTGCTACTGGTCGAATCGATTGCCGCCTGGGGCAAATCGCTCTACGACCTGGTCGAGGAACTGCTGACCGATGTCGGTCCGGCCTTTTATGAGCGCAGCGACTTACGCCTTAATCGTCCGGTCGCCAAGGCCGAGATGGTCGATTATCTGACCAAACAAGTCCCGGCCGAGATCGGCGGGCAGAAGGTATCCGAGGTCAGCAACCTGGACGGGGCCAAATACATTCTGACGGATGACTCGTGGCTATTGATCCGCCCATCCGGCACAGAGCCCGTTTTGCGCGTCTATGCTGAGGGGCGCAGCCAGGAAATGGTTAAGGCACTTCTGGCTTATGGGGAACAGGTAGCTGAAAGCGTGGTGTAATCCCCCAAGAAATTAACAAAGCAAAAAACCAAAACACAAGCGTGAACGCCGAGAAATATCTCGCGTTCACGCTTTGATTTTGGTTTACACAAGCCTTGCAAAGGTTTTCCGCCTATGCAAAGCCGGGGTAAGTCTATTTGGTCGGAGCCGTGCGCATCCTGCGAGCCACAAGTATGACCACTACCAGCGCAATGGCGATGATCGCCAACATCGGCGCGCCGACCTGATCAGCGAAACCGGTATCGGGCAGAGCAGTGGAAGTCGCAATCACCGTCTGGGTGATCAAGGCGGCCTGGGTCAGTGCAGCGGCAACTGTCGAGGTGGCCGGATCAGGTGTTGGCGAGGACGGAGTTGCTGTCGCCTGGGCCACGACCGGAGTGGGGCTGGGGGTAGGCGTTGCAGTCGGAGCTGCCGCAGCTGTTGCAGTAAACTGGAATGCCTGGGCGACGGCAGTATCCGTCAGGGCCTGGGCAATCTGTGTTTGCTGCGCCACTGCAGTCGCATTTTGGGCTTGCTGGGCATTTCGTTGGCCTGGCAGCACCAGCAGAGCATATCCCGCCAGACAGGCAATCGAGAGCAACACAATCCCACCTAGAATACTGGCAGCGATCAGGAAGGTACGATTGCTGGATTCCTCCGGCGGCGTCTCATTCATGTTCATTTCGTCATCGCCATACATAGGACTCTCCTCGCAGTTTATTAATGACCTTGCAAATAATTATCCCACAACTTCCAAGTTTACCAGAGGAACAACGATGAGTTCCCCATTTTCCAATTTGACATCTGCAGCCAGGGCTCGCAGGCCACTCGGCAAGGTGGTCAATCCTGGTTTTAGGTCGACCAATGTACCAAATACCCCGGCATACGGTGATCGGCGTACGCGCACCTGCTGATTAGGTGCAAATGCTTCAATATTACGCGGCTCAGCCGGCTGGTCAGTGACCGGCAGGGGGATGATCACTTCGGGCCGGTTGCCGCTATAGCGATCATAATGTTCCGCGCTTAGTGTGACTTCGCGTTTCGCATTCGTAATGAGCAGCTTATAGGCAGCCGAATTCATCGGTTGCGTACCAAAGCCATCCAGGACCACAATCGGAAATCGCACCTGCAATGCCAACGGGATCAGCTCCGGAGACATGCTGGCCAGGATCAGACCGCGCACAGGCAACTCGGCTGCGGTGCGCAGCGTATCAGGGTCTTGGCAAATGCATCCGAGGATGATCGAACCGCGCAGGCTGACATCCATCTGGTTGGGAGTAAGGACAGTATCCGGTCCTTCTGCCAAGGGCAGCATCAGGCCCGTATCTGCGTGACCGTTGCCCCAAACACCCTGGATCAGCGCACCGACCGTCTGGATGACCACGCCGCGATCCGGGATAATATTGACGACCATACCGGGAATACCTGCGTGCAACTCCAACCTGGTTTCACCGACTTCCATCAAAACCTGCCCACCGCCGACAGCGACTACTTTTCCATCGCGTGGAACGCGGACTGTTCTAGGCATCACCCCCCTGGCCTGGGCCACGACCATATCCTGGCTCAGGCGATCTCCGACCTTGCAACGGATCAGCTGGTCAGCTGCATCCTGGGAGATACCCAAATTGCGTGAGACATCAATCAATACGTGCTCGCGAGCATATTCGGCTACAGCAACCACATCGGTTGCTGAAACTTTTTGATTCAGCCGCACCACGGTTTTCCCGGAAACTGGTAGCATCCGTTCGCGAACAATGGTGGTCAGGCCAAGAATATGTGTTATCGGAGCGAGCACATCAACCTCCAACCGTCCATAACCATTTCTTGATCAATTCGCGCCGTCGGGTGGGATCTTCCGGTAATACCAGTGGACGTCCACGTGCATCAATTACCACGCCAAGCACGCCGCCGACTACACGCATGGCTCCACTACGTCCCGGGCCGAAGCCAATGTCCACACGGCGGGCCGGTTGCAGGGCAAGCTGTGCCATCTGGTTGGCTGGCAGGGGCAGGATTTCCAGATTGCCGTGTTTGACATCCACCTTGACTTCATTGCCACTATCAGGAATCAGACGAGCTCGAACCACTGGCGCGCCATAACTAGCTGAGGCTATCGGCGAAACCACCGTCGCCAGATTGACAAAAGCGTTTGATTCGAGCACCTGTACTGGAATTAAATTGTTCTTCTCGGCCGCCACACCCAGCAGGGATAGCAGATTATTTTGATCGAGCACAACCGTTGAGACTCCTACTGGCTGGATGGCATCCAATAAGAGTAGCAGGCTCTGCCCAAATGTCGGAGCGCTCGTAATCGGCGAGCCTCCAGCCAGGATCATTTCAAACACCGGCAGCAAATCATGGCGTAAAGATTTTTCATTGGGTGGGAAACTGGAGGTCGCAGCCTTCAAGGACAGGCGCAAGACCTCGCGTGCCAGGGCCTGGGAGATTGCCAGGTCTTCCTTGGTGGCCGGGATGCTGGTCGGGTAGAGGGCTTGTTGATAAAGATAATCGCGTACTTTGTCAGGCGCGATGTCCAGCAACAGCCAGCGCATGATATGTTCCAAGGATATATAGCGCAGCAACCCAGCCACGTGCTCGCCCACCCCAAATTGAGGATAAACGCTGACTGAATGTTCGCCGGTAAAACCCGCCGCTACAACCGTCGCAGAAGCCCCCACGTCTACTCCCAGGATGCCTTTACTGTACATCTGGCTTAGGAAGCGGATTATACGTCCCATCCCGTAGGCCGAGGGCAGCAGGTGTCCCCCGGACCAACTGTCCAATTCACCGACACCCTTGAGTTGCTCCTTGCGGATATCGGGAACAAGTTCTGCCAAAGTCTTGCTGGCTGGGCTGAGATCCTCGGTATCAAGGGATGGCCGCACATTCGGGCTGAACCGCAGCTTACCGGCCAATTTACCGAGCGAGGAACGCACATCTTCGGTTAATTCCTGATTTCCGGCAAATAAGACTGCTGGCCGTTTTTCGGCAGGCATCAGGTAGCAGGTCAGTCCGATGGCCTCCAGGGCTTTCTGTACAGAATTCGAAGCGCCTTCATCCGTACCACCAGTGATAATCACCAGGTCAGGTCGGGCACGGATCACACTATCAATTTGCTCGTCCTGAGGGCGGCGATCGTTCATATCAAGCGTTTCAACAATACTGGTATAGGTCGTCTCAGCCAGTTGCCGGGCACTGGTCAATGACACTTCCTCAAGCAGGCCAACAATGACTGTCCGCAGAGCCGGACCAGCGGAGATCGTGGCTGCCACCGAGTCGACGCCTTGACCGTCAGGTTGAACGGGCATGATCAAGCGCCCATCCGTATCCAATAAGTTTTGGCCAGTCACCGTTTGCAGGGTTTCAATTGCCATTCGAACACCTTCACCCACATCTTTCATGGGGGCTTCGGCTGTGGTTGGTGCCTGCCCGGAGGCAATAAAACGATATGAACCCTCGACTACATCGAAGAGCAGGGCCCGCGTGGTCGCGGTGCCTACGTCAATTGCCAGGAGAGAGTCGTTTTCGATCAATGAGGCAGGCATAAGCGTCAGAATGATCCAAAGAAATTGATAATGAAATTCAACCGTTCGATCAGAGCGGTCATCGCCGCCGCGTACAGCCCGGCAAACAGCATACCAAACGTGATGGCGATAAAGATCCGTCCGACCCAGGAGATGATTTCCACGATGCGGCTGCGGCTCACAGTTCCGTCTTGCTGAACTCCGGCGCCAAATTGAAAATAAATCAAGGTGCTGATCGTTCCAAATGCAACCACCAAACCATAAGCCAGACGCTGAGCCTCGGCTCCGGTCCGATCTGAGATCGCGCTAATAAAGCTTGGGAAGTTAAAGGCCGCCAGTGTCTGTGGGAAGAGCGTTCCTAACACGGCCCCGCCCACCGCCACCGCCGCCCCCGCACCGACCAGGTAAGCCATGGCCGGGCTGCCCAACCAGGAAAGCTGCCTGGATATTTTCATCATAATCAACACACTCAGGATCATAGGTATGATCAATAATAAGCGCTCTATCAGGGAAGCTGTAAATAAAGGTACCAACAAATCGGCCAAAATGACTTGATAGAGGATCACCGCTGCCACGTACCCGGCCGAAACGCCCACGAAAACATAAACCGCCACACGGAAAAGGGGATTGTCGCCAAGCAAATAACTAAAAATCATCAGGGTGAGGAGAAAACTGACAATCCCAGCAATCAAATTGGAGGATCCCGGCATGCTATTCCTTTTCGGCTGGCTGCGTGCGGCGTGCAAGCCATGCAGAAATCAGGCTCCACAAGCCGCCGGCAACAATCATGAGTTCTGCAAAGAAAATCCCAAAACTAAAAGCATCCCAATAGCGGGTACTCAACCCGGGACGCGCATTGACTTTTTCATAAGAGACCCCGCCCATCAATCCCGTCACCATTCCCTGCACCTGACCGGATTCGTAGTACGGACGAACCATCGGCTCAGCCTGCGCGCTGACCACCAGGATCAACGGTCTACTTCCCAATTTCGGCTTTGCCTGCTCGATCCACGTGCGAGCAATTTCGGGTTCATCCGTCAGCAGCACCAGGGCGGAAAAATCGCCAAGCGATTTGATATTCTCCAATGCTGGACTCGCCCACAGATTTGTCCCGCTGATTGTTTGGCCAATTGTCACCAGCGGATTGCTGGCAAAACCCAGCACACCTGCCGATCCCCCAGGCAGATATCCCAATTCCACATACTGCTGGTCTGGCTGAAAATCATAACTATCCTGTAATGAGCGCATGAATCGTTCTGTCAACGCCGGTCCTGTTGGTACAGAAGACAATGCCGCCAGTTTCATCCCTTTGAGCATCAAATGGTCGACCACGGGTGTGGCAGCCGCTTCCATTTCGCCACTCAAGCCGGGATTGTAGTCAAATACCAATAGGACAGTGCCGTCCGCTGCCAGATCATTGATGGCCTTGATCGCAGCCAGCGTTTCATTGGGGTATAGATTGGGCAATGGTACAACGCTGGTTCCGGCGAAAGTAGTCACGCCGATAACTAAAATCAATAACACAGCAATTGCCCATCGCAAAAAGCGCTGTGGCATCACATAGGCTGAAGTGGACAAGGAGCGCGGCTTTGCTTCAGAAGCCAGCAGGCGCTCTAGTAAAGATGCATTGACCTGCTGGGCATCACTGACCTGAAGTTTGATGGCATAGGTTTGCGTCTTGTGAGTTGGTGCACTCGCTGAGCCAGCGGGAAGAATACCGCTTAATCCGGCCAACGGTCCCTTGTGTTCAACTTTCCGGTCAGATTCTCCAGAATCAACCGGCGCTTTATCGACCACAGCCTCAACCGGTCGCATAGCCTTAACCCAGCCTGGCAAATCACCCGGGACCAGGGATTCGTCGCTTTCGCCTGCGGAATCATCAGAGGCTTGTGATTGTTCCTGATCCCCCGGCCCAAGACTTGATAGCCAGTCAGGCATGTCCATGGAAAAAATTGCTTCTACGTCTTCATCCGAGGAAGCCTTTTCTTCCACAAAAAATGGGGTCCCTGTAATATCTGGCGGTTCTTGTGCAGCCCCATCCCCGGCAGCGGGTGAGGCAGTTAACCTGTCCAGCAATTCACTTTCGACCGGTGGCTCAGACTCAGGTGCGGCAGGCTGAACGGCATCCGACCCTTCCGGTTCCCCGGCAGATTCATCGCCCAACCAGTTTGGTAAACCGACATCTGGCGAACTCTCATCGGTTGGCATTTTTTTAAGAGAATCGGTGAAAGCACGCACATTTGGCAATTCCGTGGCCTTTGATTCGGAGGGCAGGTTAGCCAGCCATTCGGGCGATTCTTCTTTGGAAACGGCTTCAGGACCCGGTTCGGACGGGGTTGCGGCTTGTTGCACTGGTTCTTCGGCATCGCCTGTGAAGGATTGCCCCTGCTCCCCATCGCTGGGCAAAGTTGATAACCAGTCGGGTAATTCACCCTCAAAAGCCGGCACCTGCGATTCTTCTGCTTTTTGGGTTTCCTCTTTTAGAGGTTCTTCAGGTGCTGCTGGAGTCTCAAGAGCCGTGTCTTGCGCAGGATTTTCATCTGCCGAAAAACCGGACAACCAATTTGGCAACTCACCTTCAGCCTGTGGCTCAGACGTGTCTGCCGTTTCCGGCTCGGTTGATTCACTCGGTTCCTGGTCTGAATTACCTTCAGCAAAATTCGATAACCATGAGGGGAGTTCACCTTCAGCCGTCGATCCATCGCCATCAAAGGTTATGAAGGGCTGAACCTCCGAATCATCTGCTTGAATTTGATTGTCTTCCTCATCGGCTTTTCCAAATGAAAAGCTTCCGAAACCGCTTTCATCAGCAGTATCGTCCACTCTGAAAGTGGACTCGCCCAAGTCGATTGATCCGGTTTCGGGCCCAGCCTCGAACGATTCGGGCTCCGGGGTAGTCGGCGCCTGCTCAGACGTGTCTGGGGTCTCATGGCGTATTTCAGACAGCCAATCTCCCGATCCGCTTTCTTTAGGCGTGGAGGGCGTTTTCCTGTCAGGCGTTTTGACCGTATCCGGGCTCAAGCGGGAAAGCCAATCGGGAACTTCTTCTTCCTCTTCCTGGGCATCGGCCAGGCCTCCCAGCAAATCCGTGCTATCTGCCTTTGAAACCGATTCTGTTTCGGCTGGAGTTTCTTCGAAGCCGGTATTATCATCCTCGGCTTTGCGGGCTTCGCGCAACCAGCCGGGTAGCGTTTTTTCGAGTTCGGAGGTATTTTTTTTGGTAGGGGGTTCGCCCGGTTGAAGAGGATCGAGCGGCGCTGTGATTGGCTTGAGGCGCGCCTGGCAGAACTGGCATTCATCCAGGCTGTCTGGGTTGGACTTTCCACACATCGGGCAACGGATCTCAGCCATTACCTGCCTCCGTATGGCCGATCCGCGCCAAAGACGATGCGCAGACCTGTGGTCAGAGTACCCAATGCAACCCCCAGCAGGATACCGCGGGCACCTGCTGCAGCCAGCACCTGGGCAATGAACGGGCGGATCAAATCACCGACAATCGGCAGCGGGCCAAAGGGCAGCGGCGCTGTCCCAAGCAGGACCAATAACACCGTGATAAGGAAAACCACGGTCATCAGGTCACTTCGACGACGCAGCAAGCGAATACTGGCATAGATCAGTGTCATTGCCAGCATCGCCATCAGGCTGGCCTCAACTGGGATGACCACCGATTCAAACATCAATTGCATGGTGGAGTGATCGGGTCCCAGAATAATCCCTAAAATGAAGGTTAACAGCAGAGCAGCGATCAGAAACAGGCTGTAAACAGCCCCTTTTTCCTTTTCGCGAATTTTTTTGAGATGCACAGAAAACAGGTTAATGACCCCAACCAATACCGCGACGCCAGACAGGATGATTGCCCACTGCACCAACTCGATGCGCACACTCGTCAAGATCGGCAGAGGGATAAAGTATCCCAGCAGGACGATCAAACCAATGGCTATTGCTATGGCAGTTGCAATGGGTCTTTTCACTAAAACCCCAGCAATTTGAGCATGACACCGCTCAAGACAGCGGCGACGATAAGCCAACGCAAAATATCTTGCACCTGCAAGCTGGCAGTGTGTGATGGGCCGGCGTCCACATAGGCACCGGCAGCATAAAGCTCTTCCCCAATCAACGGTTCTTGTGCAGTAGCATAAATGATGGCTTGTGCGGGCAGGCTGTCGGTTGCGGCCATGGTGAAGGAAGTCTCGCGTTCACTTGTATCTGTCAGAAATGCGACTTCTACGCCAAAATTACCCATCAGAATATTGGCCGAGACGTCCTCGTCACGCATAATTGGAATTGCTCCAGCCGCATACGAGAAGGGGGTTAACCCTGTCAGCCGGGCTGCATTGGGATCATACAAACCCTCAGCAGCCGCTGATCGATAAGCCGAATGCAGCGTATCCTGCGCCAGAATCGTCAGAGCCGCGTCTCCGGCAGTGACAACCGGTGGGCGGTCGCTTACCGATGTCTGCTCGGCAACCTTGCGTAACATTCCCAGGGCCGCAAAAGCGGAGGCGCTGCGCGGGACAATCAAACTGCTATGACCGAACGAGAAGTGCAAACGTGTACCGTCTTCAACCGCCAGGCCAATTGCACGCCGCAGGCGACTGAATGCTGGAATATCGCGAAAAACCGGGGGCACCTTTCGCTTGACGAGTGAGAATACCAGCATCAGAGCCGCTGCCAGAACGACAAGCACAATCCCTGCAATCGCAGTCAAGTTCACGATGGTATTTCCTCCCGCAGAAAGGCAGCGAATGCCTGCGATTCTTGATGATCTTCGAGCATGTGAGCCAAGTTTTCGACCGGCTCTGAACCTAAGAATGGCTGGCTAAGATACAACGCCTGTGCACCCAGCAATGTTAATGGTCCACCGGCTTCCAACAACCAAGCAACCAGGCCCTGCATGCCCCATCGTCGCAGGAACTTGGACCACTGAGACCAATCGGCGTACGGCTTTCGCATAACGTCAGTATAGCATAAATCTTTAAGATAAAAAGATTTTATAACGGAGGCGCAAGGCTGGTCAAGATGGGAAAAATGGGTGAAATTAACAGTCGATTCTGACTGGTTATCCCTCAAGGGGGGTATAGTATAATCGCTCAAAGAATCACTCTCCCCGGAGGCAAACAATGACCGAGCGCAAAATTCGCGTACTCGTTGCAAAACCTGGCCTGGATGGGCATGATCGAGGCGCCAAAGTGGTCGCGCGCGCCTTGCGAGATGCCGGAATGGAAGTCATTTATACCGGTCTACGCCAGACCCCCGAAATGATCGCCGAAGCCGCTTTGCAGGAAGATGTGGATGTGGTCGGTCTTTCGGTACTATCTGGCGCCCATATGGCGCTTTTGCCACGTGTGATGGAATTGCTCAAGGGCAACGGCCAGGAACACGTCAAGGTATTTGTCGGCGGTATCATCCCGGACGAAGATGTGCCACGATTGATGGAACTGGGTGTGACCGGTATCTACGGACCCGGTGCTCCTACCGAAAAGATCATTGAAGCCATTCGCCAGGCGCTGGCTTCAACTCCAGCCGAGTAGGAGCAGGATGAGCTTAGCGCAATCCGTACTGGACGGTGACCGGCTGGCCATGTCGCGCCTGCTGACGCAGGTTGAAAACAACACACTCGCAGGCCGCGATGCCCTCGATCAACTCTTCCCACACACCGGGCAAGCCCATCTGATCGGGGTGACTGGAGCACCCGGCACCGGTAAGTCATCATTGGTCAACCAGATCGCCTTGCACTATCGGAAACAAGCCGTCGCCCCCAAGCGCGTTGCCATTGTCGCAGTGGACCCATCCAGCCCATTCACTGGTGGGGCCGTACTCGGCGACCGGGTCCGCATGCGTGACCTCTCCGGCGACCCGGACGTGTTTATACGTTCGATGGCCTCGCGCGGATCATTGGGCGGGTTGGCCTTGGCCACGGCCGGCATTGTGCAGGTCTTCGATGCAGCCGGATTTGAAGTCATTCTGATCGAAACGGTTGGCGCGGGACAAGCCGAAGTGGATATCGCCCAACTAGCGCACACCACGCTGGTGGTCGAAGCCCCCGGTCTGGGTGATGATATCCAGGCCATCAAAGCCGGGATTCTCGAAATCGCTGATATCCTGGTAGTCAATAAAGCCGACCGGCCAGGTGTGGAACACACGGTCAAAGCCCTCAAGTCGACGCTCGAACTGGCCCATCCGGTCAAGCGGGTCTTCAGCCATCACGGACAAAAAATGGAAGCTCCTGTCCAAATCGCCGAAAACGATTCGGAGTTGTGGATTTCACCCATCCAACGCACGATAGCCCTGGATGGGACTGGCGTCCCTGAGCTGGTGGATCTGATTGCACAACACGCCGAGCATTTACGTCGGAGCGGGGATTGGTCCGCTCGCGAGCGCGCTCGCCTGGAGGCTGATCTCGAGACCCTGATTCGTGTCACGCTGGTTTCCCGTTTCCGGGATAACCTTCCCCAACAGCGCTACGAGGACACGATCAACAAGCTGGTCAAACGTCAAATATCTCCCTGGGAGGCCGTCAGATCCCTGTTGAATGGGAGTCACAAGTGATCTACGGCGAGCGCGTCCGCCTGCGGGCTATCGAGCGTGATGACCTGCCACGTTACGTGGAGTGGTTGAACGATCCGGAAGTGATCGAAGGCCTACTTCTTTTCCTGCCCATGTCGCTGAATGAAGAAATCCAATGGTTCGAGAAGTTGAGCGAGCGCCCCGCGGAAGAACGTCCGCTGGCCGTTGATGTGCTGGACGGCCAGGATTGGGTGCACATCGGTAGTTGCGGCCTGCATAATATCGAATGGACTCACCGTGTGGCCGAAGCCGGGATCGCCATCGGAAACAAATCCTTCTGGAACCAGGGTCACGGCACCGCAGTGATGCGCCTGCTGCTCAAGCACGGTTTCGAGACCCTGAATTTGCACCGCATCTTTTTGCGAGTCTACAAGACCAACCCGCGCGCAATCCGCACTTATGAAAAAGCCGGTTTTGTCCACGAGGGGCGCATGCGCCAGGCACTGTATCGGCAGGGGCAATATCATGATATTCTTTTAATGAGTGTCTTACGTCCCGAATGGGATTCTAACAACAGGGAGCGTTGATGGCGCATCAATTACACCGTGAAATGAAAGTGTACGGGAGCATAAAACTTTATGCCGGTACCGGATCGCCCGAGCTGGCTCAAAAAATAGCGGATTATCTTAACGAGCCGATTTGTGGGCGCGATGTAATTGAATTCCCCAATGAAAATCTGTTCATCAAATTGCACTCCAGCGTGCGTGGACAGGATGTTTACGTGATTCAGACCACCACCACGCCTGTTCATCGTAATCTGATGGAACTGCTGATCATCATCCAGACGCTGCGGCTGGACTCGGCCGCCCGTATCACTGCTGTCGTTCCTTATTTATGTTATGGACGCTCAGATAAAAAAGACCAGCCGCGCGTCCCGATCACCGCCCGCCTGGTGGCCGACATGCTTGAAGTAGCTGGCGCGGACCGCTACATGACGATCGACCCGCACGCCGGGCAAATCCAGGGCTTTTTTACCGTTCCCGGCGATGTACTGACCGCCTCCCATCTGCTTGTAGAATATATCCACAACAATTTACGCGAAAAGATGAGGGATCCGGTAGTGGTGGCCGTGGATCTGGGTTTTGCCAAAAAAGGTCGCAATTTTGCCGCCGACATGAATGCTCCGATCGCCTTCATCGAGAAACGGCGCGTCGCCAACGATGCCAAAGCCCAGGCCCTGAGCCTGATCGGCAATGTCGAAGACCGCGATGTAGTGATCGTAGATGACGAAGTGGATACAGCTGGATCAATGGTGCAGGCTGTCAACCTGGTCAAACAAAAAGGCGCGAGGGATGTGTACATCGTCTTCGTCCACCCGGTGCTGTCTGCTAACGCAGCCGAACGCCTGGCAGCCCTGCCCATCAAGCAAATCCTCACCACCGATACTGTCCCGATCCAGCCGCAAAAAATGAAACTGCTCGAAGATCGGATGGTCATCATCTCTGTGGCTCCGATGCTGGGTGAGGTTATCCGTCGCGCGCATGAAGGGCGCAGCGTAGGAGAGATGTTCAACGAGTAAGCATGCCCGAACTTCCTGAAGTTGAGACAATTACCCGCACCCTGCGCCCGGATCTGGTCGGCAAGACCATCCTGGCGGCTGACCTGCGCTGGGAACGCACATTGGCCACTCCCAGTGCCCGGGAATTCGAGCAGCGAATCAAGGGTCAGCGAATCAGGGATGTCACCCGGCGCGCCAAGTATCTGCACCTGCAATTAACGCCAGACCACTTGCTGATCCATTTACGGATGAGCGGCGACCTGGCTCTTCAGGACGGGAAGATCCAACCCAAGAAGCACGACCGATTGATCCTGGCCCTCAGCGATGGCAAATCCCTGGTTTTCAATGATACCCGTAAATTCGGGCGCGTCTGGCTGACCGAGAATCCCGACGACGTTTTGCATGATCTTGGTCCCGAGCCCTTCTCGAATGAATTCACGCCTGAATGGCTCTACCAGGCCCTGCACGCACGTCAGCGCCTGCTCAAACCCCTGCTGCTTGATCAAGGCTTTCTGGCTGGCCTGGGGAACATCTACACCGACGAGGCGTTGCACCGTGCCAGGCTACATCCGCTGACAGTTTCGAATCAGGTAACGCCTCAGCAGGCTGAGGCGCTCCAACAAGCCATCCGCCAGACCCTGCAAGATGGCATCAAACATAACGGTGCCAGCATCGACTGGGTCTATCGGGGCGGTGGTTACCAGAATCACTTTCGCGTTTACGACCGCGAAGGCCAACCCTGTCCCGTGTGCGGGACGGAAATTCAGCGCATCGTTGTTGGCCAGCGTGGCACACACTTTTGTCCACAATGTCAGGTTCGGGGAGGTACCACATGATCAACTTTGAATTCGATTGGACACCCATTATTGTCGGCCTGGTCGCATTTATCGTTGGTTACCTGTTCGCCATGCTCGACCGGCGTGTCACGCAGACCATGCAAAAAGATAAAAAGGATCAGGAAAAAGATGCGGAAAACAAACCTGCCCCGGATCTATCAGCACTCAGCATCACCCTGGCTGACCAAGAAGCCCATGTAAAACTTTTCGGGACACCCATCGAGCCCGAGCAGATTACCCCCGAACAACGCAAACAACTGATCGGTCTGCTGACCCTGATCCGCCCGCTGCTGGAAGGTAAGCCGGCTGTAAAGGCCAAATCGACGATCCAGGCTCAGCCCAAACCTGCCAATCCGGCGCCACAATCTCTTGCCGCACCAGCCGCTACTGCGCGCCCATCCCAGCCTGTTAGTAAATCCGCCGAGGCCTCGAAGAGTGAAGCCCCAGATGAGCCAACCAGTATTGTTGCGCAAATTGACGCGATTTTGCAGCGGCAATTAGCGGGCAATCCCCTTGAGAATCGTGGTGTCAGACTAGTCGAATCACCCACGGGCAGCGTGACAGTATACGTCGGGTTGGATCATTTCGATAGCGTGGATGAAATTCCGGATGCAGATGTACAGGCAGCCATCCGCACAGCCATTGCCGCCTGGGAGCAATCCATTACATAGGGTTCTTAGATTCAAGCGAGAGGCGGGCAGTCAGCAAGGGGAACTGGATCGCCTCCGCCACCTCAGCAGTGACGTTGGGCACGTACAGATGCCGCAGTCCATGTGCGCTATGCGGTGAACCCATGCAAATCATGTCATAGTCCCCATTGCGGATTTCATCCAAAATTTCGGGCACCACATTTCCGTGTTGTACTTTGACCTCAACCGGGAGATCAGATTCTTTTACCATTTCCAATGCCGTACGCATGTTACGCCCGGGTAAGGTATCACTCTCAAGTAAATCCTGCCATTGATCCTGCAATTCATTGGCAACCGGGTAATCGAGATCGATGGGCGGCACAACATGGAACAGCGTCACCGAAGCCCTGGCTACATCTGCGATCTTCAAACTGAGATGCTCTACCGTAGTTGCGTATCCCAAACCGCCCAGACAAATTAGAATTTTCGCCGGTGGAATTCGTGCCTGCGGGACGTACAAGATCGGAGCGCTGGTCTCAGCCATGATCTGACGGAAGGAACGTCCGATCAGGAAGCGGCGCAGCGACGGACGGCCCAACGGGCCGATCACCAGCAGGTCATCCGGTTGCCATTGACGTTCACCAATCACGTCTTCAGTCAGGCCATCTGCAAGTTCCAGGCGATATTCGATGCCTTTCTCCTGAAATAATGAAACTGCCTGGCCAAAAATGGCTTCGACCGGATGTTCTTCGTCCGTCTCTTCGATGACGCCCAGAAGAGTGACAGCCGTTGGCAATACACCAGCCAGCCAGGCAGCATATTCCACCGACGGCCAGGTTGTTTCACATCCATTGGTTACAAGAAATATTTTAGGTTTCATCGGAATATCACCACTCCTAACAGTCCCGCACCAAGTAAGACGAGCGGGGAAGGTACCCCTACCAACAAAGCCATGAAACTAAGGGCTACAATTAGTATCGTCCGGCGGCTGACCGTTTTGGTTTTATCGCTGCGGAAAATCTGCCAGGCGACCACGATGATCAGAACCGCGACGGCCGGACTCAATCCTTCGACGAAGTTCTTCATCCAGACTTCCCCTTGATAGCGCTCCAACACTGCTGCCAGGGCCAGCATGATCAACGTTGGCGGCAGGATCGACCCCAGTAAAGCGGCCAACGTGCCCGAAAAACCGCCAGCTGCATGCCCGACGAACATCGCCAGCTTGAGCGCTTCGCTGCCTGGCAGAACATTCGAGAACCCGACCGCTTCGATGAATTGCGATTCGGTCATGATCGAACCGACCGTTTCTTTGTACAGCAATCCGATCGAGGCCGGACCTGATGTGGTCAGCACGTTGATCTTCAGAAACATCCAAAAGAGTTTGAACCAGAGTGTCAGTTTCGATTGTTTCATTAGAAAATAAAAATCCCTATTACGCCCGCGACCAGCATCACAAATGGTGCCGGTACGTCAAGTAACAAGGCGATCAGGCTCCCCAGGCCCAGCAATCCAGTTTGCCAACTGAGCATGCCCCCATTCGTCCCCATCAAGACCTTTACTGCAACGAACACCATCAGCACTGCTACAGCCGGGGTCAGACCCTCGATGAAACTGGTCACCCAGGCTTCACGTCGCAGGCGGTGCAACACAGCAACCACACCAAACATCAACAGCGTTGGAGGCAAAATCGAACCCAGCAGCGCCACCAGGGCCCCGGGCACCCCGCCAGCAGCAAAGCCAACAAACATGGCCAGTTGTAACGCATCCGATCCGGGCAGCACAGACGAAAACCCTACCGCCTGAATGAATTGGGGCTCGGTCATGATCTTGCCGACTGCTTCCTGGTACAGCAGCCCCACCGAAGCCGGACCAGAGGTGCTTAATAAATTTACTTTGATGAAAAGCCAGAAAAGATGCAGAAGGGTATCCAATTCGTCAGCCCCGTAAGGACTTCACCAGATAGTATTTCCCCCGTTCAAAACCACGGTCCAGATAATATTGCCGCGTGCCGACCGCCGATATGACCGCCAGTCGCCGGAAGCCGTGCGCGCGTGCCACGCGCTCAGCTTGTTCCAGCAATTGCGTGCCCAGGCCAGCATGCTGCGTCGCACCCTGCCGTTCTTCCCCGACCGGCAGCGACTGCCCGTAAACGTGCACCTCCCGGACTAAGGCTGCACCGTCCAGGTCATCCAGGCCAGTTTGTGGCGCTTGTGCAGATGGGAGCGACAGGCGAATGAAACCGGCCAGCAGGTCCGTGGGCGTGTCGAAGGAGATAAAATGTTCCTCGGCATAGGCTGCCGCATAGGTCAGGTCGTGCATTTGGAGCGCTTCCGGATCAACCTTCTGCTTACGGACCTCGCGGCAGCGCACGCACTGGCAGTGTGTGCCAAGTCGTTTCATTTCCCGATGGACATCCTGCCGCAACGAGGTGCGGCGATTGCCTTCCACTACATTGGTCGAGGGGATGTCACGGATGACCCGGTTGATGCGGCAATATCGCGGAGTGGTTGGTTTGGCATCAGCGATCAGGGCAATCAATGCTTCGGTTGAGTAAGGCCTGTATTCGCCGCGCTGCCAGTAATCGTACAACTCGGCATTTGAAAGCAACTGGCAGGGATAGATCTTGAGCTCATCCGGGCAGAAGCCTTCCCACAAGCGGGCGTAGTCCTCGCGGTCGCTTTCCAGAGTTGCTCCCAGCAGGTTGGGCATCCAGTGCAGCACGATCTTGAAGCCGGCCGCACGCAGCAGGGCTGTAGCCCGCAACGTCTCGGCAACATCGTGACCGCGCTGGTTGAGCGCCAGCACACGATCGTCCAGGCTCTGCGCACCCATTTGAACTTTGGTCACACCCAGATAGCGCAGCCAGGCGATTTCTGGCAGGTCGATCTCGTCCGGCCGGGTCTCGATCACCAGGCCAACATTGCGGTGCAGTGCGGTTTCATTGATCGCTTGGGCTTCAGCCAGCTCACCGGGGGAACAGCGTTCACGAATCTGCTCTACTTGACCTTCTTCCCCAGACAGAGGTGGGGGCAGAAGGGATGAATTCATGGCGTCATAACAGCGCTTGACAAACCATTCCTGGTAGTCGCGCCGATACGACGACCAGGTTCCGCCCAGGATCAGCAGTTCGATCTTGTCGGTTGGGTGGCCAACCGCCTCCAGCGCCTCGAGACGCGAGCGCACCTGATCATAAGGGTCAAAGTCGTGTTCCAGGCCGCGCATCGCGCCCGGCTCATCGGGCAGGTAAGACTTGGGCATGCGCACGTCGGTGGGGCAGAAAATACATTTGCCAGGACACGGATAAGGCTTGGTCAGAACCGTGACAGTCGTCACGCCGGAGAGCGTACGCACCGGTTTCATCCTGATCCGCGCCAGCAAGCGCATATCATCCTGCAGTTCTCCCCCATCGACCATTTGATGATAAGCCGCCACCAGGGCATACTTACCCAAATAGCCGCCCCCACCCAATGGGTGCCGGCGCAGGGCCTCCATCACAGGAAGGCCATGACGCACCTCATCCAAAACCAGACGCGCCAGAGAAACTTTCTCAGGCGTCAGGGCTTTGGTTTCCTGCCAGGTTTGCATGCGCTTACTCATTGAGATACCGCTATAATCATCCTATGAACTCAGCCACCATTTCACGGCTGCTTGCCCTTAATCGCCAATTCTACCAGACCTTCGGGCGTGAGTTTTCAGACAAACGCCAGCGCGTGCAGCCGGGTGTACGCAGGATTTTGGAAAGCCTGAGGGGGGATGAGCAGATTTTGGACCTGGGCTGCGGAAACGGCGAACTGGCCCGCGAACTGGCCCGACGCGGACATCGCGGCTCGTATCTGGGCCTGGACTTCAGCCAGCCCCTGCTCGAAGAAGCGCAGCGACAGCCCGATGATTTTAGCGTGAACTTCCGGCAGGCCGACTTAAGTGCCCCCGATTGGGATGCGGGTCTCCCTCCAGGCCACTTCTCGCTGATCACCTGTTTCGCGGTCCTGCATCACATCCCTGGTGCAGAATTGCGTTTGACCATCTTGCAAAAGACCCGACGGCTGCTCGCGACGGACGGTCGTTTTGTGCTCTCAAACTGGCAGTTCCTCAACAGCCAGCGCTTACGAGAGCGCATCCAACCCTGGAGCGAAATAGGCCTCTCAAAGGCAGCGGTGGATGACAACGATTACCTGCTCGACTGGCGCCATGGCGGTCACGGGCTGCGCTACGCCCATCACTTCAGCGAAGACGAACTGACCTGCCTGGCATTGGCGAGCAGTTTCAAGGTATCAAATACGTTTTACGCAGATGGCGAGGGTGGAAAGCTTGGGCTATACCAGATTTGGAAAGTTTAATTCCCAACTGAAGAGCAATTACGCCCCTTGTACTTCGAGACGTACAAAGCCTGGTCCGCACGAGCGATCAGGGTTTCAAGATCGTGGGTCGTCTCGTTATAAGCTGCCACGCCCAGGCTGAGCGTGATCGTGGCCTCACCTTTTTCGGTTGGGATCGAGGCTTCCGCAATCGCCTTCCGGATACGTTCCGCCACAACCATAGCCCCAGCCGAATCTGTTTCGGGTAACACGATCAGGAATTCTTCCCCCCCGTAACGTCCGAGGATGTCAGCATCACGCAAATAAAGCCGCATTTTTTCAGCGATAAAGCGCAAGACTTCATCCCCTCCCGGATGGCCAAACTGATCATTGACGTGTTTGAAATGATCGATATCGATCATAATGGCAGAAATAGGGCGCTTATACCGCAGCGCACGCTTGAACTCGATGCGGGCTAATTCATAAGTATGGCGGCGGTTGTAAAGGCGCGTCAAATCGTCTGTGATCGCCAGCCGGCGCACTTCCGCAAACAGGCGCGCATTTTCTAATGCAACTGCAACCTGGTTGGCAAACACAGACATCGCCTGGATATCCTGTTCGCTCAAATTCTCGCCCCACAACCACAACATACCCAGCAAACGTTCCTCGAACAAGAGCGGCAAGTGAATAACCAGGGTGTCCGGAGAAATATCCATAGCCTTCAATAAATCATCGATCATAGCTTCAGGCAAATGGTTTAACGCAGCTTTTGACAATCCGACCAGGTTATCCAAAACGGTGGGCTTGGGTTGATCGAACAAGTCTACGAAAGAATTGATGGTTCCCGCATCGATGCGCAGGTCCTGCAAAGATACCCCTAAATGCTGGCGCAAGGATTGCAATGATTTGTTATCGAACGTAGTATAGCGCACAGAAAGTTCTTGTTTTTCCGGTTGGTAAAGGGCAATCATGCACTCCATATGCAAACGCTTCAGTTCCTGGCCCAGCAGCCGCATGACTTCCTCAGGTTCGTAAGCCTTTTCAATCAGCGCCGCAACGTGCGCCAGCGCCGAGATCAACTCGTTGGAGCGCACCATCCGCGCAAACCAGCGCTGCCGGGTATCAACCGAACGCAGGCGGACAAGCGCTGTCGCCATTTGGCTGGCCAGGGTGGTCAGTAAGCGTTCGTCATCCTCAGAAAATGCCGCTACTTGAGTACTCTCTGCATTAATCACGCCGAGCATCTCACCGCCCACCAGCAGAGGCACGCACAATTCTGATCGAGTCTTGGGGTCTACATCCAGATAGTTCGTGAGATTCTCAATATCGTCAATTCTCTGGGGATTCCCGCTCGCAGCCACCTGCCCGATTACACCCTTTTCAAGGGGCACGTCGATAACTTCCAGTGTTCCCGAAAGGTGATACGAATAATGTGGTCGCAAAATCAGGCTTTCCTGGTCCAGCAGCAGAATGCCAAAATTGTCCGGATATAGATTTTTCCCAATGATATTGGTTGCTTGTTCGATCAATTCATCTTCGCTGGCGGCCTGCGTGGCTGCCAGAGCGACCTGGTGCAGCACATGCAACTCACCGTATTGTCGACGTTCCGCCTCGATAGAGCGGGTACGCGCCAAAGCCAGGCCGATCAGGTTGGCCGCCGACGAAAGCACCTCAAAATCCGCCGGTCGGAACGCGTCCAGGCGGGGGCTTTCGACGCACAAAACACCCATCACCCGCCCATCCAGCCAGATCGGGATATCCACTTCAGAGCCATTGACGCTGGTAATATATCCTGGTTCGGCATTAACGTCCGGCGAATAATGGAGCTTCCCGTCCAGGAGCGGACGTTCGCTCAGCCCTTGTCCAGGCGGGATACGCAAGCGCCGAGGCCAACTGGTACCGGCGCTTAAGACTCGTTCTCCTGTAGTTTCATCCACGGTGAATATCCCCACATGATCAAAGCCCAGGTGCTTTTCGATCCCATCCACAACAAGCTGATAAATGCCAATCTCATCAAAGGTTGTGGACAATTCGGTGCTGATCTGCAACAAAACCGCCTGACGATTAGCCTGTTTTTGGGTGACATCCAGCATCTGCGCACCTTGAATGACCACCGCAGCTTGATGGGCAAAGCTGCGCATCAGTCTGGCATCCTCTTCTTCAAATCCGGCAGGTTTATTGGCCAGCAGGATCAATCCAATCAGCCGGCCATTGACGCGCAGCGGGGCAGCCAGCGCTGATTTTATTTTGCGGTTTCCCGGTATTGATTTGAGTACCTCGGGAATTTCCTCGAGCAGGTTGGTCAGGAAAATATCCTGGTCGGCAAGGTTGCAGAATGCATCCAGGCTCGATACAGGGAAATGCAGTTCGGCCAGAGTAGAAGCGCCGACTCCAAAGCCGGGAGATTGAGCGAAAACGCGTTCATGGGTTATGTCACATAACAGGATAAAGCAGATCCGCGCACCCGTTAATCGGGCCAGCTTTTTACTCAACAACTTATAGGTCTGAGAGATATTAGAAGACACGCTGAAGGTCTTGGCAATTTCATGCAACCCGGTCAGTTCACCAAGGCGTTGGTGTGCTTCTTCCAGCAACCGGGTTTTGGTCAAAGCCAGCGCGATCTGCTGCGCAGCCAGCTCGCCGCGTTCGATCTCCCCTCCGGTAAACAGGTGCTTTTCTTTGTAACTTACTATAATGGAGCCAATTTTTTGCATGCCAGCGATCAACGGCAGCCCAAGCGCCGATCGACTTTCAAAACGAGCAGCCACTTCCGGATTGAAATAAGGGGAGTTGAAAGCATCTTCCACGACAATTGCATGGCCTGTCTCCAAAGCAGCTGCTGTCATTGTCGGATCGGTGGGTACAAAACTGAAGTCGGTGAGTTTTTCTTCTCCTCCAAGAGTTGCGACAATGACTGGCAAGGCCTTGTCAGCATCCCACAAAGCCAAATACGTCTCAGCCCCCGGAAAAAGTTCGGCCATACGACCCACCAGCACAGTCAGCAAGCTTTGCACGTCCCCGGCTTCCAAAGCGGTCCGGGTGAGAGCGTTCAGCAAGGATAGAAACTCCGCTTGAAGACGTAGTTCTTCATCTGCTACTTTTTGATCGAAGAGCGCCTGCTTATAGCTTGTATTCAGGGCTCCCAATTTCCCGACTACAAATCCGACGATTACCAACGTCACCCCCCCCGACCAGAATGCAGTCTCGAGCAGAATTTCGGGAAGTGGGATCCCTTGGGTGTTTGAGATGAAGGCGGACGAGAGCAGGCACAACAAGGTCATAAAGACCCCGCCGGTCGGGCCAAAATACCAGGCAGCCAGGATAACAGGAATGAGCGAGAAGGATCCGATCTGCGTACCGAATGCCGGCTTTAACCAATAAAAAATTAAAAGAAAAGCTGTCAGGGCCAGAGCCAGGCCCAGCAGTTTCAGGATGGGGCGGCCTCTCAGCCGCTGTGTGAATGCCAATGTTTTCATCAATAGCTTCTGGCTCGATGCATCTAAATTACAACCCCGTGAGAGGTGTTCCTGAGATCATCATAAAAGAAAATTGGTCAGGTAAACATTACAGATCATGGACAAGAACTATACAAATTTGATATGGATTTATTAAACAAGATTGATAAAAATTTCGATTAGTGACTGAATACACCCCAAAAAAAACAGCCAGTAAAATGATCTTTAAAAATCTACAACCGAAAAAGTTGAGGGATGACATAATTTGGATTGCAATTAAATACAGCACCCCTCTCATCCGGAGCAGGTAGAATCTCATGATCAACTTAGTGCTTCAGATAAATTCCACCCTGTTTTGGTAGGGATTAACCTACCCCAGCCTGGTTCCTTCAGCGCTAAAAGTTAAATGCGGTTGGGGTCGATAACGTATTGCCACCAGTTATTATGTACGCCGTTGATCCGGCCCGCTACCTTGGGCAGGTGTTCCAACCACCAGTTATGGTGCGCGCGGATTTCCCCGTTGCCCCATTCCGAAGCGTTGACCTGGCGGATATCGCCGCGGAAGCGCGGGAAATTGAACCAATCGTAGCACTCGCTGGGCACCATACGCTGGTTGTTCCAATCGTAATCGCGCTCGCTGTTGGGGGCATAATGAACCGTCCCAATTGCAGCCTTGCCGGGCGCAATTTTGTCGTAGCGGGTGAAGCGTTGCCACAAATTTGCATCCCCACTCAGGCGTTCGAAAGTCTTGGTCATGATTGACTCGGTCCGATGGCTGAACGACTCGAGCATCTCGCCCACGCCGCGTTCATACGAAAAACCCATCGTGATGAACTTGCGCGGGCAGGATTGTGTATCCTTGAGAGCCGGAGCATTGCACCAGTAAGCGCCTGCGCCTCCCATGGCCGATTCGTAAAAGCCCGCGTGCGGAAAGGCAAAAACCCAGACCTCGTCAATTTGGCTATTCGTTACCCGCTGCAGGATGTTGAAACGCGTCAAAATGGCCTGGTAATCGACCTGGGCCGGGGAATGAGGCGGTGTCGTTCCGCGCATCACATCCATGAAGCTGGAGGGGGTGTAGCGGAATCCATCCAGCATGGCCGGGAATTCATTCAGCTCGACCCGATCCGCAATTTGATAGCGCGCTTTGCCTCCGCTGACCTGGAGCAGGTCGCCGGAGTAGGCATTTGCCAGATCATCGGGACGGTTCCAGTTCATTTGCTCAGAAAGCTTCTTGCCCGTGGCGGGGTCCATGACAGGTTCATAGATCAGCAGCAGGACTTTGCTGGTAATGCTCTGAGCCGGCTCATTGGCATTATCCGCTGGAACAGTAGTGGAAACAGGCGGCGGTTTGGGTTTCCCACCAAAAATTGAGCTTAAAAAATCCAACAAAGAACTAAAAAAGCCACCGGATGACTTGCTCATAGCGACACCTCTTCAATGAGACAAACACGATTAAGGGACGTCCGTTGCGTAATAAACTTCGTTGCCCAATGCCAGGAAGAGCATGTGATTGGGACTGACAGCCATACCTACCGCCGGTCCAAGTCGCCCGATCTGCTGCGGGTATGGTCGCAACTGGTTCAAAAGCTCCAGCGAACGCGGGCTGAGGCGATAGACGGCGCGGCTTTCCGAATCCAACAGCAGGATCGCAGAATCCGGAGGGGCGGTGAAGGTCATCTGGATGAAATGGGTTTCGGTAAAGGGATCGTTCCCCTGCGATGCCGGGTGTGGATCGTTCGGAATAGCCGGATCGGTACAACGCGTCGGGACTGTATCGATGCGGCTGCGCGTACAGGTGGACAGATGCCCGTCTGAGTGCAGCACATACAGATCATCCCCGTTGATGGCCATATCCACGGCATCGGTCAGGTTCGGGATCTGCTCGGAAAAATAGAAGACCGGCAGGTCGCTGAACGAGCTGTTCTCGCCCCCATAAATCCAGACTGCGTTCTTGGGACCATCAATGACAAACAGATTATTCCCGTCCAGTGCAATGGCCGTCACACGGCCCCAGTTGGTATCCGGCGGCGCCAGCGGGACTGCCTGCGGTGTCTTGTCCGGTGCGCAATACAGCAAATTACCGGAGGTGTCGACCGCCATAACAGTTGCGTCCAGAGAATTCGGGCGCGGCAAAGCCACCAAATCCACCAGTTGGCTGACGTTGTAGCCGCCATAAGCGCCCGGCGCGCATTGGAAGGTGTTGTCCAACTGGTACCCCACACCGGTCAGAAAAGCGCGCAGAATCGACCCTTTGGCCGCGTCGAGCATGTATAGATCAGCATCGTTAGCCGCCATGCGCGTGACCTGCACCCCGCCTGGCATCCCGCCGTTGATGGCCGCCTGGAAATCGAGGCGGACAATACCCAGCAGTCCGTCCAGACTGCTCTGAGCCTGCTGGCGTAAGGCGCTGGATTGCGGCGTGACCTTATTTTCTTCGGCCTGATCGAGATAGTAAAGCGTGGTCCTCCAGACTTCGCGCAAATAGACCGGGTCGGTCTGCCCGACAGCCTTTTCAGCAGTCGCTTCAGCCTGGGAATAATAAGCATCGTAATTCGTCCCGCGCCCGATGCGGAAGTAGACCAGACTGGCCACCGTGACCACAACCAGCGGTACGGCGATCGCCATGATCACCATGATCGAGGTTGGGATGGAAACCGGCTTATCCGCATCCGAACCGGGAAGCAGCCTGGGCAGCAGGTTTCGAAAACCCTGCGAGAGGCGTCCGGTCATACGCCGCCAGGTTTGCATGCCACCCACGGCCGCACGCGCGGCTTTACGCGTGCCCGTGCCCGGCCGACGCGCAGAGACTGGCGCCGTTCCAATTTCAGAGATGACAGGTGCTTCGTCTTCCACTGGTTGCGACCCGGGCTTGAGCCTCGGAATAGAGGCTGGGAAATCGCGGGACGCAGGAGTCTCGTCTCCCTGCGCGGGAGGCGGGACCTGCGGCTCCGGCTGGGCCGGGATCGAATAGGCCGAGGGCGGAGCCGTCTGCGTGGTCGGTTCGGGCTGCGGCGGGTAATAGCCTGCCGGTTGAGATTTAGATTCGGCCGGAGGAAGATCCGGGTGGACAGCGGGTGGAGTCTGACCCGGCGAGCTTGAGACAGGCTTGGCAGAGGCTTCCGCTTCGGTTTCCTGCCCTGGGCGAAGTATATTGATCCGGCCGGGTCCTTCGCGCGACTGCAGCAGGACGGCATTCACGTCACCCGGCTCCAATGCCACCAGGCGCCGGCGCGTTGCCTCGAGTGAAGCCGGGGCGTGGTCCTTAGAAATGGAATTTTCCCAGGCCGGTGGCAGTTGCCCGCACAACAGCACGCGGCTGTCGGGAGCCAGTTCGACCTGCGAGTAATGGACTGACAGAGTCTGGCTCAGTCCCAGCCCGCGTCCGGACAGCGCAGGGTCATGGACGTGCCGCAGTTCGGAAGCTATCAGGAAAGCATGCGCCGGCCCGCAAAGCAGCAGGGTCAATTGCATGCCGCGCAGCGCAGCCATGGCCAGCAGTCCGACCGAATATTCGCCGCTGCCGGTCGTACGCAAGTTGCGTTCCAGCAGGGCATGATTGATGCTCTCGGCGGCGCTGCGCATGGCCGAGGTCAGGGAGCCAGGGGAATTGTAAAACTGCTCAGCCGCGCGCGTGGTCAATTGCAGCGCTTCGGCTGTGGTAAAGGTCGCCTTTCCGGTCAGCGAGAGGTAGACTACCAGGCGGTCGCGGTCGCGGCCGCGCGCCGTCCGTTTGGGCGGATCGAGGGCCAGCAAACCCGGCAGGGTGGGCAAATCCTGCCCGCTCAGGCGATAGATTGGCAATAGTGTAAGATCGAAACCGGTTGACACGTCTGCTTTCCGTTCCTTAGAGGGCAAGGTCCCATTGGTCTTTGTCCACGGCACTCTCATTATACTGGTAAAATTCTCACGGTTATCCCCTAAAAAAAGAGCATGATGAACTTCCAACAAATTACCTCCCCTGAAGACTTCAAAGCACTGGCAGCCGAATGGAACCAGCTGCTCGCAGAAAGCCAGACCGATGTGCCCTTCCTGCGCTACGAGTATCTGCAAGCCTGGTGGCAGACGCGCGGCGGCGGAGAATGGCCGCAAGCCGACCTGGCGCTGATCACCGCCCGCCAGGACGGCCAGCTCAAGGCAATCGCACCCCTATTCTTCACGCACAACCTGGACGACCAGCCAGCCCTGATGCTGCTGGGCAGCATCGAGATCTCGGATTATCTGGACCTGATCGTCCGCCCACAGGATCTGCCTGAATTTGTCTCTGGCTTGCTCGACTACCTCGGCTCGGACTCGGCCGGGGCCTGGGAAGTGCTCGACTGGTACAACTTACCCGAAGAATCGCCCACGCTGCCCGTGCTCAAGACTGCAGCCGCTGCACGCGGCCTGCGCTTCACCCAGGAGAAATTCCGCCCGGCGCTTTCGGTCCAGCTGCCCGGTGACTTCGAGCAATACCTGTCCGGCATCGACAAGAAGCAGCGCCACGAAATCCGCCGCAAGATGCGCCGCGCGAACGAATATGAACTGCCCGTGCGCTGGTACATCGTTGAAGATGAGACGACGCTCGACGCGGAGATCGACGACTTCCTGGATCTGATGGCTAACGACCCCGAAAAAGACGCCTTCCTGACCGACGTGATGTACACGCAGATGCGCACCAGCGTGCATGCGGCCTTCAAGGAAGGCTGGCTGCAACTGGCTTTCCTGGAAGTGGACGGTAAGAAGGCCTGCGGCTATCTCAACTTCGACTATAACAACCGCATCTGGGTCTACAACTCCGGCCTGAATTTTGATTACAGCGAGATCTCTCCCGGTTGGGTGCTGCTGGGACACCTGCTGCAATGGGCCAACGAGCACGGGCGCAGCGAATTCGACTTCATGCGCGGGGATGAAGCGTACAAGTATAAATTCGGGGGCCGCGACCATCCCGTGCTGCGGGTCAAAATTTCACGCTGATTCCCGCCAGGGTACAGCCAGCTGCGCCCCGGTTTTCTGATAGGCATCGTTCAAAATCAGGCGCTTTGTCACTCGTCTCAGCCCCCCAGTTTAAGTATGATTAGTTCATGCCAAGAATCTTGGAGGTCCCATGCAAGATTTAACTGAATCGATCCTCGAACTGATCCGGCGCACGTCCACTGACCTGCCCGCTGACGTAGAAAACCGTCTGCGCGCAGCGGTCGAAAAGGAAGCGCCCGGTTCAGCTGCCCGTGGGGCGTTTGAAACGATCCTGAAGAACGTCGACCTGGCACGCGCCCAATCCACGCCCATCTGCCAGGACACCGGTACCCCGATCTTCTACGTCCATTACCCCGAAGGCTTGTCCATGCGCAAACTGCGCCGGGAGATCCAGGGTGCGGTCATCCAGGCCACCCAGCGAAATTACCTGCGCCCCAACGCAGTGGACGCCGTCAGCGGGGTCAACAGCGGCGACAACAGCGGCGACGATTATTACCCTTCGATTCACTTTGAAGAAGTGGATGCCGGACAACCGCTGACGATCGACCTGATGCTCAAGGGCGGCGGCTGCGAAAACGTCGGCGCGCAGTACAAACTGCCCAACAGCCAGCTCCGCGCCGGCCGCGACCTGGCCGGAGTCCGCAAGGTGACGCTGGACGCGGTGCAAAAAGCCCAGGGGTTGGGCTGCGCCCCCGGCGTGCTGGGCATCGCCATCGGCGGCGACCGCGGTTCGTCGTATTACGCCTCCAAAGAGACCCTGTTCCGCAAAATCGACGACCCCAACCCGGATCCCGATTTGAACGCCCTGGAAGAGCGCCTGACCGGAGAAGCCAACCAACTGGGCATCGGACCGATGGGCTTCGGCGGCCAGACGACTGTGCTGGGGACGAAGATCAGCGGTCTGCACCGCCTGCCGGCCAGCTATTTTGTTTCGATTTCATATATGTGCTGGGCCTACCGCCGCCGAAAAATGACGGTGCAGGGCGACAAGGTTTCGTACGCTTAAACACAGAGGACGCGAAGGACACACTTAAAAGACGTAGTGCCATTGGAGTTCGGTGTGCCTAGCGAAGGAGAAAACCATGCGCAAAATAACCATTCCGATCAGCGCTGAAGTGGTGCGTGAATTGAAAGTCGGCGAGCCGGTCGCGCTCAACGGCATCATGCTGACCGGACGCGATGCGGCCCACAAGTGGCTGATCGAAACTTTCATTAAAAAGACGCGCCAGCCACAAGACGACGATTTGCAAGTCTATGCGGAACTCAAAAAACACCTGGACGGCGGCGTAATCTATCACTGTGGGCCGGTGGTCGCCGGGCTGGACACCAAAGATTACAGGTTCGTGGCCGCCGGACCGACCACATCCATCCGCGAGGAGCCCTACCAGGCGGACGTGATGCAGCATTTCAACGCCAGGGGTGTGATCGGCAAAGGCGGCATGGGGCCAAAAACCTTGCAAGGCTGCCAGGAGGTGCCCTTCGTCTACCTGCACGCCATCGGCGGCGCTGCTTCGTATATCGCTCAGGCGGTTCAAAAAGTGCTCGGGGTCTACAAGCTGGAGTTCGGCGTGCCGGAGGCCATGTGGCTGATTGAGGTCAAAGACTTCCCTGTGGTGGTGACCATGGACGCGCATGGCAACAGCCAGCACGTGACCATTGAACAGCAGTCCCGGCAGGTGCTGGAAGAGTTATTGGCGAAGGCCTAGGAATCAGAACGGGCAGTTCATGCATGAACTGCCCGTTCTGATTTTAACAACCCCAAGGCCCATGTTATACTCGCCTCACCGATGAAGAATGTGACCCTGCCTGACGGCGAACAACTCCCCAGGATTGGCTTCGGCACCTGGCGCATCGGCGGTGACTCCGCTTCCGATGCATCCCAAGACACACGCTCCCTGGACGCCCTGCGTTCAGCGCTTGAACTTGGTTACACACTCTTCGACACGGCCGAGATGTACGCCCACGGTCACGCCGAGGAATTGCTGGGTCAGGCCATCCGTGAAGCCGGGATCGAACGCGAAAGCCTGTTTGTCACCAGCAAAGTAATGCAGTCACATCTGCAGCACGAGCAAGTCCTGCAGGCCTGCGAGCGCAGCCTGCAACGGCTGGGAATGGACCACCTCGACCTGTACCTGATCCACTGGCCATCCCTCAGTACGCCCCTCGAAGAGACATTCCGTGCCTTGAACCGGCTCGTCCGGGACGGCAAAGTGCGCCACCTGGGCGTCAGTAATTTCGACCTGTCCTGGCTGAAGCAGGCGCAGGCGCTGTGCGAGACGCCTCTGGTCACCAACCAGGTGCCTTGCAGCCTGTCCGACCGCACGTACTTCGAGAACGGCATGCTGGATTACTGCCAGGCGAACGGCATCCTGCTCACCGCCTACTCTCCTATCGACCAGGGCCGGCTGCGAGTCAACCCTGCCTTGCAGGAGATCGCCCAAGCGCATCAGGCCACCCCTTACCAGATTGCCCTTAGCTGGCTGGTGGGACAACCCGGCGTGATCACCATCCCGATGTCCTTCGATCCGCAGCACCAGAAAGAAAATCTGGAAGCTGTCGAGATCGTGTTGTCTCCCGGCGAAATCGAACAACTCACCCTATCCCGCTAAATCAAATATTGTTGAAGGCTGGTAGTCCGGCATCAGAACCGGACTGTTTGTTTACGGATTCCACCCTGCAGAGGGTTAAACATCGGCCAGCCCAATCGTTATAATGTTTTATCTTGATCCGGATTGAGGCAGGATGCGTAAATTATTTCGCTTGCTATTAACACCCACCATATTTCTGGCAGGTTGTGGCGGACCCCAGGCCCACACACCAGGAGAAACACGGATCGACCCGCAGGGGATCGAGCAAGTCTGGGTCCCGGCCGGGACATTTTTGATGGGCACGGAGGATGACAGCAATTTGAATCCGCCCGCTTGGGCCGAGCGCGAACTCCCCAGCGAACAGCCCCAACACGAAGTCCGCCTCAGTCGCGGGTTTTGGATCGACAAATATGAAGTGACCAATGCGGCTTTTCAAGCCTTTGTAGATGACGGGGGTTACCAGAAGAAGGATTTTTGGTCGGAAAATGGTTGGGGATGGTTGAGCCACCAAGACCCGGGCCAGTTGCCCATCGATTGCATCCCGGACGCCCTGCCGGATGAGCCGCGCGTGTGCGTCACCTGGTACGAAGCTGAGGCGTATGCCCGCTGGCGCGGTGGACGCCTGCCGACCGAAGCGGAGTGGGAATATGCCGCCCGCGGACCCCAAGCCCTGATCTATCCCTGGGGCAATACCTTCGATGGCAGCAAGGCCAACCTAGTGGACAGCAGCGGACCTGCACCAGTCGGCAGCTTTCCGGCAGGTGCCAGTTGGGTCGGCGTGCAAGATATGGCAGGCAACGCCATGGAGTGGGTCCAGGATTGGCTGGATTTCAACTACTACAAGCAAAAGGTAAAAAACGATCCTCAAGGACCTGAGGCCGGCACATACAAAATCGAAAAGGGGGGCTGGTGGGGCAGCAATCCTTTCGTGGCACGGGGAGCTTACCATCACTTCGAAGACCCGCCGACGTACCAGGACCATCATATCGGTTTTCGGATCGTGACACCACCTTAAATCACAAAGCCCGGCCATTTTTGCCGGGCTTTAATTGGCTAATCGGGTGACATGCGCAGCCAGGCGATCACGACCCAGGGCGCCATGGCAAAGAAGCCGGCCAGCGCTGGCCCTCCCATACCGGTCATCCAGGCCACCAGCACATTCCCCAAACCAGTCACTACATAGGCAAGGACCGCCAGGCGGTCAAAACCAGCTGCAGATCCAGTTCTGTGCTGACCCAGTACCAGTAGGAACAGGGCGAACGTGGTAAAAACGGTCAGCCACCAGCCGAAGTAATTCTGGAGCGGCACGCCGAAGTAGGCGCCATTGACCTCCCAGATCCAGTGGCCGCCACGCACCATCAAGGGATCCATGACCATGTCCCAGGCAGTCATCGCCAGTCCACCCACTGCAGAAACTCCCAGAAGCCGCTGCCAGCTTTTCCAGTGGACCGGGGTGAGCCAATCTGCAATCACGAAGGCGGGGTACATCATCATAAACCAGGCAACCGGGATCAAGTACGGGACCAGGCCCAGGAAAAGCGGACCCAGCTTGAGCGTGTAATGGTAAGGCCCGTAGACGATCCCCGTCGCCACGCCCAGGCTCTCGAAGGATAAACTCACACCGAAGACAAAAACCAGCAGCCCCAGGGCTTTTTTCCATCCCATACGCTGGCTGGCATGTAACAATCCAAAAGAAAATCCGACCAGCGTGATCAAGGGCGTCAGGAATGCCGGTCGCGACCAGCCAAGGGGTACAGACAGCACGCTATAAAGCGTCAATAACCCAAAAATGGCGAGCAAACTTTGAATAATTCGTTTCATGAATGTTTTCTCCTTGATGCTTTGATTCTAATCGAAACAGTGAGCAACGTATGCCATCCTGGCCTGTTTTATTAGTGGAGCGACCCCAATTATTCTCATAATATTGACTTGGGTGTATACTGACCTCAATCCAACTGGAGGAGTTATCATGAAACGTGCAGTCAGTATCAGCATTGGTTCATCCAAACGCAACAAGGCCGTAGAAGTCACTCTTTTGGGAGAAAAAGTCAGCATCGAGCGCATCGGCACGGACGGTGACATGGAAGCTGCCGCGCTGAAATACCAGGAACTGGACGGCAAGGTGGACGCCTTTGGCGTTGGCGGAGCCGACCTGGGTCTGCTGGTAGACGACAAGTGGTACACACTGCATTCGGTCAAACCGATGGTGCGCCTGATCAAGAAAACGCCCGTTGTGGACGGCACCGGTTTAAAAACCACCCTGGAAAGCAAAGCCGGGCCCTTCGTGGAAGAAAAACTTGGCGATTATGTCAAAGAACGTGGCAAGAAAGTCTTCGTCATGACCGGCGCCGACCGCTGGGGACTGGCGCATTCCTTTGTCGAAGCCGGCTACGAATGCACCTTTGGTGATTTGATGTTTTCGCTCGGCATTCCGATTCCTTTGCATACTGAAAAACAGCTAAAAACACTGGCGGCATGGTTAATGCCGATCGCCGGACGTTTACCCTTCGAGTGGGTCTACCCGACCGGCGAAAAACAGGAAGAGCGCAAGCCCAAGCATGAGGAGATCTTCCACTGGGCGACGGTCGTGGCGGGGGACTGTCATTACATCAAGCGTTACATGCCGGATGATATGCAGGGCAAAATTGTGGTCACCAACACCACCACAACCGAAGACGTAGCCCTCTTCAAAAAGACCGGTGTCAAGTATTTGGTCACCACTACACCCGTTTTGGATGGACGTTCCTTTGGCACAAACATGATGGAAGCTGCCCTGATCGCCGTCTCCGGTAAGGGGCGTGCCCTGACCCGTGAAGAATACAACGAGATGCTGGATAAACTCGGGTTCGAGCCACAGTTGCAAGAACTGAATTGATGCGAATCTGAGTTGTGGACAGGTGATGAACCTGTCATGTGAGGAGGCACAAATGGACGCAATCGTAACCGCGGGTGGAATCCCGATGCCCGAAGATCCGTTGTACGCTTATTCCAATGGAAATTCCAAAGCCATGCTCGACGTGGCAGGCAAACCCATGATCCAATGGGTCCTGGATGCTTTGAGCGACGCTAATAATGTGGACCAGGTTGTCATTGTCGGGATGTCGCCCAAAAGCGGCGTGACCTGCAAGAAACCCATGACCTTCCTTTCCAATCAAGGACGCATGCTGGCCAATATCGTGGCGGGAGTTGATAAGGTTCTCGAACTCGATCCTGATACGGAATATGTGCTGATGGTATCTTCGGATATTCCAGGCATCACACCCGAGATGGTCGACTGGTTGATTGACACCGCCATGGACACGAATGACGATATCTATTACGGCATCGTCCCGCGCGAGGTGATGGAAACGCGTTATCCCAATTCAAACCGGACCTACACGCGCCTCAAAGACATGGAAGTCTGCGGTGCAGATATGAATATCACGCATGTCAGTATGACGACCGAGCACCTGGATATGTGGGAAGAGCTGATTGGCAACCGCAAGAGTCCGCTCAAGCAGGCTGCCACGATCGGTTTCGGCACACTCGCACTATTATTGATGGGTCGTTTGACCCTGGACGAGACAGTCAAGCGCGTGATGAAGCGCCTCAACATCACCGGTCGCGCAATTGTCTGGGAACATGCCGAACCCGCGATGGATGTGGATAAGCCCCACCAACTCGAAATTCTGCGCAAGGACCTGGCCAAACAACAAAAAAAGAAGCAGAAAAAAGGCGCATGAAATTCAACAACATCCTGGCTGTAGACGCACAAATTTCCGCACGCATGCGCGTGGCCGAACACCCAGGTCTGTTGCGCTGGACCGCAGCTTTCCTGGCGCATTCGGGCGACTCCTGGTTCTGGGGCGCCGGATTGATCCTGGTCTGGGTCTTTGGCTCATCGTTTTGGAAGCACTGGTCGCTGGTGGTTTTCGGCGGGATTGCTGTCCTGGCGGTGATCGTCATGAGCATCAAGTTCACCGTCCGCCGCCGCAGGCCGGAAGGCGAGTGGGGCCTGATCTACCGCAGCACCGACCCGCATTCTTTTCCATCCGGGCATGCAGCGCGTGTTTTCCTGATCGCCGTCCTGGTCAGCGGGTTGGGTCCGACCTGGCTGGCTGTCGTCTTTTGGATCTGGGCTCCGCTGGTCGCGCTGGCACGCGTCTCGATGGGTGTACATTATGTGTCGGATATCCTGGCCGGGACGTTGTTAGGGATTGCACTTGGTCTGGTTGCGCTGGCGATCCAGGGGTCCTTGCTGGGCTGGTTGACCGGCCTGGTCGGCATCCCGTTGTGGTAGCGCCGCTTTGCTTAAATTCAAAGTCCCCGCGAAAAAATTGCGGGGACTTATTGTTTTCTAATTACTGTGCCTTCTTGATCGTCTCGAGATGTTCCTGGATATGTTCCAGGTCTCGCTCCACCCAGGACTGCATGGTGAAGCCGCTGCCATACACGATATGACGGCTCTCCCGGCTCCAGGCCTCCGGGGGTAAATCACGTAAGCGTTTGATCGTCTGGTGGACGCTGGTCGTAAATTCGTCCAGAATACTTTCAAGTGGTTCATCACGATCATAATGTTCATCCATCCAGGGATCAGCATCAAAATTCTGGAATTCGGGATCGTCCACCTCGAGCGTACGGTGGATGCGCAGTCCATAAACCAGGTTATCCACATCCCGCACATGCACAGCAATCTGGTGGACATTCCATCCACCGGATTGGAAGGATTTGAACGGATCGGACACCGCCAGGCAGGTGTTTCGAAATTCATCAGCTGCCTGCCCGAAACGCTTCAGCAATCGTTTGCGATATTCCAGTAGTTCCTTCATAGCTTTCACCTTCCCTTGTTGCGGCCTGGAAGGGTCGCTTCCCCATATATTATATACCGACAATCTGGCCATTCAGATGTATAGCCGCCGGGCTGGACAAATAAAGCACAGCTTTGATCAGATCGGAGGGAACGGCAGCATCCGCAGCATGATCTGCAGTTATGCCAGTGCCAACGGCATGCACGCGAATGTTAAAGGGAGCCAGTTCGAATGCCGCTTGACGCGTCAACCCAAGCAGCCCGGTCAGACTGGCTACGTAAGCAGCACGATCGCTCAGTGCATCGCGCCCTGCCAGGGGGAGCAGATTCACGATCACGCCACCGCCCTGTTCGCGCATCACCCGTCCGACAGACTGGGTCAACAGAAAAGCGCCGGTAAGGTTGACATCCAAAGTACGATGCCAGTCCCACTCATCGATGTCGAGCAGCGGAAAATGCGGCTCGACCGCTGCGTGATTGACCAGCACGTCGATGCGGCCCAGGTCGTCGATAACCTGGTTGATCAGCGCCTGCACGGCTACTTTCTTGGCCACGTCGTCCACATAGGCTTCGGCCCTTCCACCTGCAGCGCGGATCTGATCCACGACCAAGTCGAGGTTGATGGGCGAGATGTCGTTGGCAGCCACTGAGGCGCCTCGGGCGGCAAACGCTTCGGACAAAGCCCGACCCGACCCGCGTCCGGCTCCGGTGATCAGCACGGCCATCCCGTTAAACTCACCCATTCACGCCTGCCTGGCAAAGCGGGATTTCTCCCTGGTTGCGATTGGCATTCACCTCGATCCCCAGGTATGGTGTGGGGTCGAGCGTGTTGTTGATATCCAATTCGTTACGGAAATGACCCTGCCCGTCATCCAGCACGATCGAGAAATGCAGGTGCACGCCGGTCGGGTTGTTGGGATCACCGGAATAGTTGCCCTGGCGGCCAAGAAATGTCCCGGCCGGGATGAACTGCTCGTATGTGCCGGGCGGGAAATCAGGGGAAATGAAAGAGTTGCCGTCTTTATCAGCCATGTGGGTAAAGTAGAGCCAGATTTGGCGTCCCGGATTGAGCGGGTCGCTCGGAACACGCAGGATCACGGCCGATTTCCACCCCGGCAAGCGCGTCAGGTAACCGTCGTAAGCGGCAACGACCGGGGTCTGGTTCAGTTGGCCGCCGCCGAAAATATCCAAACCCTGATGGCGATGTCCGACGCGGAACGAATCGTCCCACAGAAAACCGATCAGGCCATCCGTCGGGAAAATGAAGGGCGCGTCGCCACAACGCTCTCCGGCCTGCATGGCCCAATCCGGATGCTGGTCGGAATGCCGTAGCCATTCCATCACCGTCCCGGAGCGGGACACTCGTGGCCGGACTCCGAGATAGAGGAAATAGCCGCCCACCAAAGCAACCACGATCACCACCGATACAATAAAACGATTTGACATGGGGAAGATTATAACGGGTTTCTAAATCTGACAGCGACACTACCAGATGAATGCCGGATTTTAACCGTAGAGATTGTGCAACTTAAACTGGAGGGATAGCGGTCGAATTACGCGCCTGACCTGATTGCAATTTCTATCCAGGCACATTACAAATACTTTACAAAACCAAAATTTTGCAATTAAACAAGTTATGCTAGTGTAGATGTAAAATTAAGGAAGGAGGTGATCATGTGATGCTTTGGATTAATGAACGTGGCCAAGGGTTGGTCGAGTATGCTTTGATTCTTGTTTTGGTTGCCGTCGTCGTAATTGCTGTTTTAATGTTGCTCGGCCCAATCATTGGCAACGTTTTTAGCAGGCTCATAGATAGTATTCCATCTGGATCTTAACAAAAAACTTCCCGCAGAGAACCACGCGGGAAGTTTTTGTTAAGATCCATCCAACAATCACAATCTAATGGGGGTAAGCTGCTGTACCAACCTGGCCTGCATGGACCATGGTCCAGTCCAGGTAATGGTGACGGGTATGATTTTGCCACGGAGGTCATCGCCTGCTTCAAGGAAAACCAGCTTGTTGGTCGGTGTACGGCCTTTCCAGCGACCTTTAACTTTCTCTTCAAAAAGCACCTCAACGGTCTGACCTAAATATCGGGCGTTAATCTCGCCGACGATTTGTTCTTGCAAATCTTCCAATGCCCGGAAGCGACGCATCTTCTCTTCCTCGGGGACGTCGTCCAGCATGCGGCGGGTGGCCACTGTCCCTTCGCGGGAGGAGTAACGAGCCAGATGGGCCACATCCAGCCTCAATTCGGCCAGAATATTGTGGGTCTGCGCGAACTGTTCTTCTGTCTCGCCGGGAAAACCGACAATGATATCTGTAGCGATCGAACAATCCGGAATGACCTTGCGGATCTTCTCGACCAGGCGGCGGTAATCGTCCTGGGTATAGCCGCGTTTCATATTTTCCAGCACGGTATCATCACCGGCCTGGATCGGCACCTCGATGTGCGGCATGACCTTGGGCAGTTCGGCCACCGCCTCCATTAAATCTTCGTCGAAGTAGCTTGGATGCGAGGTCAGGAAACGGATGCGCTCCAAGCCCTCCACCTGATGGACGACCCGCAATAGGCCAGCCAGGTTGGGACCGTCCGGCACGTCCGTACCATATCGGTCGACGATCTGGCCCAGCAGGGTAATTTCCTTAACGCCCTGAGCCACCAGCGAGCGGACCTCACCCACGATATCACCGACCGGGCGTGAACGTTCGACGCCGCGCCGGAAAGGGATGATGCAGAAAGTACAGGCGTGCGAACAACCGTAAACGACCGGCACATGGGCCGAGACGAGTTGTCCGCGCTCGTGGGCTGGCAGGATCAGGTCCTCGTCCATCATCAGGAAGCGGCGGGTCGTCTCGGCATCTTCGAGCGAGCGCACCTCGCCCTGGGTCAGGAACGAGACCAGCGGTCCCGGGTCGGAGGGCGGCGAGAAGACGTCTACAAAAGGCAGCTTCTCGCGCAGCTTCTCCGCACCGCGCACGCCGACCAGGCAGCCCATCAGATTGATCACCAGGTCAGGATTTTGATCCTTGAGCGGACGCAGAGAATGCAAGCGCCCGATGGCCTTGTCTTCCGCGGACTGGCGCACGACGCAGGTGTTGAGCACGATCACGTCGGCTTCTTCGGCCTT
>CAYOUV010000011.1:0-66379 GCA_964407265.1 uncultured Anaerolineaceae bacterium
GGCAGTAGAGTCGGTTACTGCTTAGAAGTTCAATTAGGAAAAAGCCGCCCACGTGGGCGGCTTTTTCATTTTTGGTGCATCGCTTATTTTTGGTGAGCACCAGTATCGATCCACTGGATCACCAGGTCAAGCTCTTCCGGGGTCAAATTGGCGAAATGCTGGGCGCTCTGGATTTTGACTAACTTGCTGTTGGCCGAATTGCCAGGCACGATGACCGGTCCGTCTTTTCCGCCTTTCATCGCATCCGTAAAATTGGTCAGGGTCAAGCCTGCCAGCTTGGTTTCTCCATGACAGGAACTGCAGCGGTTATCGAAGACTGGTTGGATGTTGGCATCATATGTGGGTATGCCGCCTATCACCGGCGCTGGCGTGGTTGGTGGGGCGGTCGGCTTGGCGGGTAATTGGGCCTGAAGAATCTCGCGCAGCTTGGGTGCATCGAACCCGGCATAAGTGTACACGCTACCATGGCAGGCACTGTTGGAGCAGAAGGATGTGTTGCTGGTGCCGCCTGGATCCTCGATCGTGTGGCAACTGGAGCACAGCTTTGGATCGAATGCGTTATGGTGCAAATTGATCCAGTTCGGATTGAGGTGCGTTTCTGGTTCAGGCCCACGGCTGATCTCAATCTTGGTGGTAAAGTCCTGGGCCGTGGCAACCACTGGGATCGAGTGGCATAGGTTACATTCCAGTCGAATGGCTTGTTGGTTTTGATCGAGGTGTTTGCCATCGTGGCAGCGGAAGCAGCCCGGCGAATAGATATGACCCACGTTGTTGGGATGAGTGGTCCAATCAACTTTTTGATCAGGGAAGAAGGTCTGGTCGTAGATATCCTTGATCGCCTGAACAGCCCGACTGATCTGGTCGCTGTGGTCCGCATAGTAATCAGTTGCCTTGTAATTCTTTTCGATCCCGTCGATGGCTTGCATGGCAGCGTCGCGCGTTTCATAGGTGGCATAAAGCACCTGCACCGCATTCTGGTGAATCCCGGGAATCTCTGGGCTGATCAATCCGCGCGCCATGGCCTCGTCAATCGAAACTTCAGGTGGTTTGAAATTATGCGAGACCCGATTATGGCAGGTCGTGCATTCCATCTTTTTTAATTTGCTCTCGTCGATCGTGGCAGGGTCAATCCCGGATTCGACATCCACATATTCCGTGAATGTACCGTCATCATTCATAACGCGCACATACGGGATAATCTGGTTCTCGATATCATTCGAGTAGTAATAAACGGGATTGATAATATGCCAATGGATCCCACGCCCCAATCCTTCGACCTTGGCACCACCGCCAGTCTTCAAGATCAGATATGTGGTCGTGGCTGTGTTGTTAATGTCGTTTGTGAAATGCGTGATGGTTTGCAGAGAATCACTTGAGAAGGTCTCCGGCAGGTGACATTTTTCGCAAGTCAGAAGATCGGGTTTGGTGCGTGTGGCCCGAATTGGGAACTCATAGAGGTGGAAAACCATTGAGTAAAGCTCGTAAACGTCCTCGGATTTTCGCGCCAGTTGCTGACCGACGAAAGCACGCCCAATGTGACACTCAGTGCAATATACGTTGGCATGTGGTGATATTTTGTAGGTTGCGTTTTGCGGCGGCATAGTGTGACAGGTTGTGCCGCAGAATTTGGGAGAGTTGGTATAGTCCCAGCCATAAGCCCCACCAACCAGTAGAAAGATGGTCAATATGCCCAGGATTGTATAAGGCAATATATACATCCAACGTGGGGATCCTTGAGGTGGAAAAAAGAAGTTGCGAAGCCTTGTGCGCAGTTTGGTCATGACGAGAGAGACTCCTCCTTAGTTTTCTGGAGCGCCAGCAGCGATCCAATCCAAGATAATTTGAATTTCAGCATCAGACAACTTGCCAGTTGGAGGCATCACGGCTCCCTGGGTACCCGTGATGCGCTGGGCCAAGATGCTATTGGTAATATCGCCAGCGATGACGACCGGTCCATTCTTGCCAGTGCTTGTGACGGCTTGATATGAGGTCGAATCCCAACCCCCAAATGATGTTTTTTGGTTATGGCAAACCTGGCACCGGGTCTGCAGGAGCGGCGCAACTTGTCCGGAGAAACTGACTGACGAAGCGACAGGCGCAGCCGGCGTGGCGCCTCCCAGAACGCGGAGATATTGGACCAGCAATTGGATTTGTTCGGCGGAGAGGTTTTCTCCCCAGGCCACCATCGGGGTGGCTGTATGGCCATTGCTGATGGTGTCAAACAAGGCTTGATCGTCATATTTGTCCTGGAAATCCTGGGTGTTTAAAGCGGGGCCAACCCCGCCTTCTCCCTTGGCGCCATGGCAACTGGCGCAGGCGATCGCGTAAAGTTGCCCACCTGTCAGGCTGGGTATGGGCTCCGGTGTGGGGGCACTTCCCTCAGGAGTCGGTGGCGGGGTTTCAGTGGCGAAGGTTGGCGGCTCTTCCACGGGCGGGTTGGCTTCCCAACTGCGGAGGTATTCCACGACAGCGTCCAGTTGCTCATCACTAAATGGACCGCCGTTTGCATCACCAAAGGAGGGCATGCCCAGACTCGGTTGACCCTGCGAGATAATATTTCTCAGTGTAGCATCGTCACGGGTTTTCAGGAATTCCGCAGTGCTGATGGGCGGGATGATATCACCCGCACGGGCAGGGTTTGGACCACCCTCACCAAACTGACCATGACAGGCACTGCAGTTCTGGGCAAAGAGATTGGCACCAATTCCAGTACCGCCGCCCTGGCTGGTTTCGTAAGTATATTTAACCAGTGCATCCAATTGTTCGGGCGTGAGAATATTGCCCCAGACGGGCATGGTGATATGCGGACCACCGCTGCTGATGATCTTGACCGCGCTTTCTTTATCCGGCGCGGAGGGGACCTTGTCACCGTGACAGGCGGCACAGTGTTGGCCGAATAAAGCTGCCCCGCCTGATTCGGATTTTGGATCGACGACGTAGGCAGCCAGGGTGTTCAAATCGGCCTCGCTCAGGGTTCCCTTCCAAGCCGGCATGGACAAATGCTGTCCGCCCTGCGAGATCAATGTGCGAAGTTCTTCTTCCGTGCCCGAAAAAGCCACACCCTGTCCATGACAGCCCGCGCAGTTGATTGCAAATAAGCGCTGTCCATCCGGTGCGGCCAGGAAGTTTAGTAAGGCATTCTGCCCGTCAGAAGTGAGCACCTGGCTCCAGTCGGGGATATCCAGCCCTTCATGGCTGGGGTAATTGGCGCCTTCTGTAAAGACACGTTGAAGTTCCAGCGGATTACCGATGGCCTGGACCATCTGCGTGTGGCAGGTTTCGCAATACTGGACGTAAAGGGCACTGCCATTGGGCGACAGGATAAAGCCGGCCAGTTGATCGATTTCGTCAGTGCTCAGGTCACCACCCCAGGCTGGCATGCCTTCATGCGTACCCGAGGCAATTACCTTGTGTAAATCTGTTCCGGGTGGAATATCGATACTGGGGCCGTGGCAATTGGCGCAATTCGCAGCATACAAAGCTGCCGCTTGATCCACAACCACTTTTTCCTGCGGCGGGGGCGCTGCGGTCGCCGCCAGGATAGTCAGTACCCCAATCCCGGCAACAACGGCCAGGGCTGTCAAGGAAGCAAACGGACGGTTGCGGAAATGGCGTTTGGCACTCCTGTCAATAAATGGCAGGGCGAGCAAGAGTAGAATAAACAATCCAGGCAAGATCATGGCCCCGATTACTTCCAGGTTGCCGGGGAAATATTTAAGCAGCTGGAATAAGAATAGGAAATACCATTCGGGTCGCGGGGTGTAGCTGGTATCGTTGGGATTTGCCCGAGCTTCCACCGGCGCGCCGATGAAATACGCCAGGGCAACCAAAATCAGGAAAACCACCAGGGATACAACTACATCCTTGAAGATGATGTCCGGGAAAAAGGGCACGCCTTTTTCTTTGGCTTCCTTATAGCGCTGCAAGTAGGATTTTTTCTCTCGATCGTTCATGACTATTCATCCTTTTCCGGCACGGCCGAGATGCCAATTCGGATGATCAGATAGAGGTGGACCCCGATCAAAGCTGCAAGCGAAGCTGGCAGGACCCAAACGTGGGTCCCGAAAAAGCGCGCCAATGTGACTGCGGATAATTCCGGACCGCCGCGAGCGATTCTGAGGATCCAATCTCCAACGAATGGCGCGACGCCTGCGATTTTCGTCCCCACCGTCGTTGCCCAATAGGCTTTCTGGTCCCAGGGCAGCAGGTAGCCGGTGAATCCAAAGCCAACCACGACCAGCAGCAGGAATACGCCCGTGATCCAGGTCATTTCGCGTGGATATTTATATGCCCCATAGAAGAATACACGCAGCATGTGCGCTACAACCAGCACGATCATTGCGCTGGCTCCCCAGTGGTGCAGGCCGCGGATGAACCAGCCCATCGGCAGTTGGGTGGTAATGTACACCACACTGTCATAGGCATGGGTGGGATCAGGGACGTAATAAAATGTCAGCAGGATACCGGTAATTCCCTGCAATGTCGCGACAAACAGGGTGGCGCTGCCAAGTGTATAAAACCAGTTGACATGCGGGATCTTGCGCAGGAAAATGGCCTCCCAGACCTGTCGCCACTGGAAGCGTTCATCAAGCCAATCACCAAGTTTTGCCAACATTATGAACCTCGCTTTACGAAGAGGATTCCATCCTCAATTTTGCTCTCGAAACGGTTCAGAGGGCGCGGCGGGGGGCCGGAAACAACACTGCCGTCTTTGGCAAAAACGCCGTTGTGGCAGGGACAAAAGAATCCTTCGCGTTCAGGAATCCAGCGCACCCGGCAGCCCAGATGCGTGCAAACATTGGAAATGCTGGTGAAATCCTGGCCGTTTTCGGTCAGCACATAGACTGAAAACTCCTCGTCTGTACTGATCCAACCAGTCTGAGTCTCGATGGTCGTTTTGAAAAGAGTTGGGACATTCACCTCGACTTTGCTGACGGCTCCCAAACGTACCCAGCCTTCGTCACCTTGTTTCAGGGCTGGACCGATAATGTAGGGGATGGCGGGAATTCCAATCGCCCCCCCAATAACACCGCCGATAGTAAAGATGGCGGCTTTCATAAAATTCCGACGACTTACCTGGGGATCCTTAGTTTGGGTCATAGCAATTCACCTCATAAATTAGCATTAAGAACTGCTGGGTAAAAAGGCAGCCTCACGAAGATCGAACCGTGAAAATTGGGACGGTTCACAACCAAGCCTGGTTTGCATTATGTGGTTATACCGATGGTTGAATATATTTTTCTATGGGAACACAAGCAGCATTTATTCACGGCAGAACACCTCCAAGCTTTTTCGGTCATTGAATGGCGGCCGAGATTCTGTGGCGAAGCAGAATACTCGGAAATCGAATTGTTGATTCGGAATATTATTTCTCCCAGACACCCGAGTCGTCTATTTTGCGCAGCAATTTCGAACCGAAGCACCCATGTTCGATCGGGCACCTTAACTCATTGGTATCGGGTGATAATCTGTAAAAAGCTGATTGGAGGGAGGATGCGGCTGTGTGGTATTGCAGAATATGGGCAATTTCTGGTCTTCATTTGCATTCTCCTCAATGCAATTATAGATGGAAACGTCAATTTCGAAGTAATTATTAAGATGAGATTAAAAAGAGTGCAGAATTAATGCGTCTGCACTCTTTTTAATTATTTGATAGCTACTTCTCGAGAGCGCCTTGATTGATCCAATCCGCGATTTGGGACAGTTCATCGGGGGCCAGCTGGCCGAAGTGGCCGCCAGCAGCCTGGATCTGGTACAGCTTGCTGTTGGCCGAATCGCCGGGTACGATGACTGGCCCATCCTGCCCGCCTTGCATAGCGTCGGCATAGGTGGTCAGGTTCAGGCCACCCGAGACCAGGTTGGCATTATGGCAAGTTAAGCATTTCTGGGCGAAGAGCGGTCCGGCGTATCCGTCCCAGGTGAGGCTAGGAGCGCTGGGTCCGCTGGTAGCTGCCTCGCCGCCCGGGGTTGGGGTGGCAGCTGGCGTTTGGGTCGGAACCGGAGTGGCTGTGGGCGGCAGAGTCGGCAGTGGCGTAGGCGTCTCTGGCGCATAAACTGTGACTTGGATTGGCGCTGGCGGAATAGTCTTGATCGAGGACTGCTCGCCGTTGACGAAGCCGTATACACCTCCCAGCATGACGATCGCCAGTACGCCCGCAATTGGATAATAGACCATCTGGCGTTTGCGTAGCACGGATGGGGCGACCGGACGCTCGGCAATGCCGGCCTTGATGTCGGCCAGTTCGAGCGGGTGCTCTTCCAGCATCTCTTCCTCGGAGACCTTCCCGGTCCACATCGCTTTGTTAAAACGTTTGAGATGCACAGCGTACATGTGCCAGATGATAATGGCCAGCACTGCCAGGATAGCTTCGGCGCCGTGGGCGGCCTTGGCTGCCGGGATAATCTCACCAGGCAGAAGTTTGACCGTGGTGATCGGGTTCCACATGGCGAAACCGGTCAGGCCCATGATGACCGTACCCCAGACCAGCGACCAGTATTCCATTTTTTCTTCGAAGGTATAGCGTCCCATCTGGGGGCGCGTTTTGGAAAGCCCAAAATTGTACATCAGGGCTTTCCAGCCGTCCTTGACATCCTGCAGACCGGGCAGGATCGGGATACCCTTCCTCAAAACAAAGAAGTGGTATCCCGCGAACAGGATATGCCAGATGGCGACCAGCATCAGCACGGTTGCGGCGGAATGATGGATCAAGCGTGTATTATCGATACCGCCCAACAGACGGATGATGGCAATCGATACGCCGCCGGTGGGGAATTTTTGCGGTAAACCGGTAAAAGCCAGTGTTGTGAAGGAAAGCAGCATCGCCAGGTGCTCGATCCGTGTGGGGAGCGAAAAGCGCGTGTAATTGCGGTGTTTCTTTGGAGCAGAGGTTGTCTTGGCCATTAGTGTTTTGCTCCTTTCCGGCGTTCGATCAGGCGTCGGATAATGTCTGAGATTACATAGACCAGCATGCCGCCCAAAACGGTTGGGATCATAACCTTGTAGAACAGGTTGACGAAATAGACAATTGGGTGCTGCTCAGGGCTGGGAATGTAGTGTCCCAGCCAGGCATCCGGGAAGCTGGCGGTCGCGTCAGGGTGGCAGCGCTGGCATTTCACCAGCAGGTTTTGTTTAATCGCGATGCCCGTTTTAGGATCATTTACATTGGTAATATCGTGTACGCCGTGACAGTCGGTGCAGACAGCTTTGTTGGTAAAGGTATTCGGGGAAGTCTCTTCGAACAAGGTCACGGTCGTACCGTGGAAATCGGAAACGTAAGTATTGAGCACCTGGGTGGATATGCCGTACTTGGACATGATGGCATTGTTGGTATGGCACTTGGCGCACAGCAATGGTGTGTCATTGCGGAATTGAGCCGTGGTCGGGTCCTGGATGTTGTGCACGCCGTGGCAGTCGATGCAGGTCGGCACGTCAGTGTTGCCTTCCTGGGTCAGGGCTGCGCCATGCACGCTGTTTTTGTAGGTGATATAGATGGTGCTGTGGCAGCGGGCGCAGGTCTGCGGGATTTGCAGACGCGCACTGGGCAGGAGAGCGCCCGTGGCAGGATCGGTGAGGCGGGTCTGGGTGTGCGGGTTGTGGCAGTCGGTGCAGACAGCCGCATTTTTATTGCCGCCAGCCAATGCCTTCTGATGGACACTGTCCAGCACCTTGTCGTATTGCTCGATATGGCATTGTTTGCAGGTGGTGTAGAAGGTGGTGGCCACGTCACGCAGCGTGTTGGCCTTCAATTCCGGGTGTGGGAAAGTTTTGATGTTCGTGTGGCATTGCACGCAGGTGATGTTGTTCTCGGCGTGGACCGAAGCCGCGAAGTGGGTCGAATCGATCGTAAGGTAAAGAACCTCGCCACTGGGCAGGGTTTTGGTCATGCCCGGTTTTCCATGACAGTACAGGCAGTCCTCATTGGTTGGTCCGGAGGTTTGCGGTTGTTGCGGTGCTGCATTGGCAGACATGCTGAACCCGGCGATGATCAATACCAGCAAGCCCAGGACGATGCCAATGGTTCGCATGCGCTGCTTCCGAAATGTGGTCAGTAAATTGCTCATTGCACGCTCCTGTGGTCGATGCCCTTCATTTTAGCAGAAGATAGTTGGGTGCCTATCATCTTTTGGAATAATCGACCCTAAGGTTATCCCGGCGAATAGTGTGTGGCAGTTTGCATTTTTGGGCAATTCTCATTCAAAATAAAGCCCCGGGAAAAATGTAGCAACCCGTTAGGTGTCCCATTGGGACATACACCCCAATTTTATGGATTTTTCCGGATTGCATAAGTGCTGAATATCACGAAAACGGTATGATTAGGGAAATGATAACGATAAAAAACAGGGCTGGGTCAATGCCAGCCCTGTTTTTTCGTTACGTAATCTTTGCCGGGTTGCTTACTTCAGCGCTTCCAAGGCTGCATCGAGCATAGCATTGGCATAGGTCGAGTTGTGCACACCCATGCTCTTGTCTTCCTCAACGAAGAGGTAGTTCCAGAGAGCAGCAGCTTGGGCTTCGGGATAGTCACCGACGACGATCGTGCCTGTATCATCGAGCAGACCCTTGGCTTGCAGGGCAGCCTTGACTTCTTCGAGTTTGCCCTCAACCTCAGTTTGTACGCCGTTGATGTCGAAGTCTGTGGCATCGGCATGGCAGGTCGTGCAGGTTGCAACGTTCGGGGTGAAGCTGTGATTGGCGTCTGCACCTGGGCCGCCCATGTGGCAGGTCACGCAGGTGTCTTCCACCATCGAGTAATGCGCACTGGGTTTGCCTTCCACGCCACCCGCGCCGTTAACGCCGAGCAACATCGCGTCCACAGGCCCGTGATGGCCACCCCAGTGGGTGCTCGTGACTTTGACCATGCCATCCGTCGCTGCCGGGAAGGCAGTTCGCGGCTGGTGGCAGTGAGCGCACAGGTTGCCCTGGCCGCCGTCGAAGCTCGCACCGTCGACTGCGATGAGCGCTACCGGGTCAGTGGATTCAAGAGCCCAGTCATCACCGGTGTAGCTGGTGTGGATCTGGTGGCAGGCACGGCAATCGATGCGGCTGGGGTTCACGAGCGCCGAATCTTGTGCGGCAGCATTGTCGACACCCGCGGCAATCGCGGCGCTGAAGCCGCTGCCGGAGTGACAACCGGTGCAGGAGGCATTGGCACCCGCAATACTAAAAGCTGGTCCGCTCCCATGAAAGGACGTTTCCCATGCCGCATCCTTACCGGTGAGCATCGAGGTGTCATTGTGGCACGTGGTGCAGGATAGATCAGCAGTTGTCATGGCTGGGCCGGCGGGGCCGGCGGGGCCTGCGGGGCCGGCGGGGCCAGCCGGGCCAACCGGACCAGCACATGCCGCCAAAACGACTGCGGCGACGAGCAATGTGCCAAATAGAGCTATTCTTTTGATAGACATTTGTGCAATCTCCTTAAGATTGGGTTCGATACGTAATTTGAAAGTGTAAGGGATTCCTCGGGCAAACACCTCCTTTGACGAGTCGATATGTCCAAAACTTCACAAAAACAGTCAGACATATTAGGGTTATAAACCCAATTGAAATTAAAAACAAGTTAAAAACAGCGCAATCCACTGTGATGTTTGTCACACTCGGATGGGTACACTTAGAAGTAGGATTGGGGACCTGACTGGTGTAGAATACCCAATAGAGATGTACGCTACCGGTTTGCACTTTGATGTTTTGTTGGTTTTCTTTGTTTACGGCCTGGCCTTTGTTTTGATGGGCCTGGCAATCGCCTTGGAGTCCGGTCGTACCCCTGCGCTGGCGGGCAAAGGTTTACTGCATCCACTGGCAGCCTTTGGCGTTTTACATGGCGCCCATGAGTGGCTGGAACTCTTTTTGATGCAAATCGTTTGGTTTGGGGAAACATATCCGACCTGGACCGGTTGGTTTCGTGTGGTGTTGTTGACCGCTTCATTTATTGCACTGACTATTTATGGGATTGAGGCCTTTCGTCTGCCGCGCCATCGCCTGGAAGCGAATTCCATCGTCTACCTGGGTATTTTGTTCATCTACTTGATCGCGATTTTGATTGCTGTCGTACTTACGGGGAGACCTGAAGGCCAATTGGATTTTGGCTTTTACGACACCCTGGTCCGTTATTTCATGGCGGTGCCGGGTGCAGCCCTGGCTGGGTGGGGATTGCGAGCGCAGTCGTTGCAGGCTCGTGACCAGGGACGGATTCTGCTGTCAAGATATTTGAATTGGGCCGCGCTTGCTTTTCTGATTTACGGCTTCACTCAATTTTTCGTCTCGCCCAGCCTGATGGTCCCTGCGCGTTGGGTCAACGCGGAGGCTTTCCTGGCTTTGACAAAGGTTCCAATCCAGTTGGTTCGGGCAGCCATGGCTCTGGTGGTCATGAGCGCGGTGCTGCGATCCATCCAGCAAGTGGAGGAAGAGCGCAAACACCAACTGCTGGCTGCTCAACAGGCCCGCCTGGAAGCCCTCGAACAAATCCAGGATGAGCTGACCAGGCGTGAAAGCATGCGTCGTGAATTGTTGCGCCACATCGTGCAGGCGCAGGAAGACGAACGTGCCCGGATCGCGCGGGAATTGCACGATGAGACTGCCCAGGTGCTCTCCGCCTTTACTTTGGAGCTGGCGACGTTACGCAACAGCTTACGCCGGCGCTCGGAGCTGACCCAGTTGGTGGACAGGTTGCAAGATCTCAGCCGCCGCATGTCCCAGGGTTTGTATCACCTGGTCCATGACCTGCGTCCGGCTCAACTCGACGACCTGGGATTGATTCCGGCCATCAAATATATTCTCGAACAGGATTGCTGCCCCAAGGGCATGCAAGTCGACTTCACGGTTGCTGGTTCAGTACGCCGTTTTGATCCGCTGGTTGAGACCGTCTTGTTCCGTGTGGCCCAGGAGGCGCTGACCAACGTTGTCCGCCATTCCGGGACAAATCAAGCCAGGGTTGAAATCCATTTTGAGAGCGGTGGTATCTGCCTGCGAGTGGCCGATGCCGGCGCGGGCTTTGATCCGACAGCCGTCTTCCATCCTCCACATGGCTGGGGAATTGCGGGCATGCGCGAACGGGTGGAGTCGGTCGGTGGAAAGTTACAGATCGAATCTGCTCCCGGAGACGGAACGCTGGTCGAAGCTTGTATCCCCGTCTCGGAAGTAGTCCTAGGAGAAATGGAGGGGAATGATGGAACCGATCAAGTTAATGCTGGTTGACGATCATGATGTGGTGCGAACCGGCCTGCGCTCATTCCTGCAATCGCAGGGGGGCTTCCAGGTGGTTGCTGAGGCGCGAACCGGTGAAGAGGCCATCCAGCGCGCAATGCAATACCAGCCGGATATCATCCTGATGGACATTACCATGCCCGGTATGGATGGGCTGGAAGCAACGCGCCAATTGAAAAAACTGGCTCCCAATTGCCTGGTCCTGGCCCTGACCGTTCACGAAGATAAGCAGTATTTCATGGAGATGCTGGTGGCGGGTGCCTCGGGCTACATCACCAAGCAAGCCGCAGCCGACGAATTGGTGGCTGCCATCCAAGCCATTGCGGATGGGCACGTCTATCTGCAACCGGCATTGGCCCGTTGGTTGCTGGATGATTACCAGCGCCTGTCAAAGAAAGTTGGAGCCTCGACCGTTCCGAAGCCGGAGGAAAGACCAGAAGACGTGGTCGGTCTGGAAGCCTTGAGCGCGCGCGAACGCCAGGTGCTCGAACTGGTTGGGCAGGGCCATAACAACCAGCACATCGGAAAAAATCTAGGGCTCAGCCCGAAGACAATCGCCCGTCACCGCGAGCGCATCATGAAAAAGCTCAATCTGCACTCTCGCACGGAACTGGTCAAGTTCGCCATCCGCACTGGATTGATTTCGTTGGATTAAAACGCAGGAGGGGCAGTGGGTAATTTTAATCCCGACTTAATAGGATAAAATAGGGTAATATTCGTGACATCTATCCAACCCCTTCTCAGCGTGTATTAATCTAAATATGGAAAAATGAGACTCGCGGGATGGGGTCCTGCCAAAATCCTTTTTATCTTTACCAAATAACTCTGGAGGCAAAACATGAATAAGGTTTCGAGCCTTTTGCAAGGTCGCTTTAAATTCATTATGGGTGGCTTGTTGATTCTGGCTGCGGTGATTTATTTAATCGTATCTTCGACTCAGGCCAGCGCAGAATATTTCATGACCGTCGATGAATTAAAAGCCAGGGGGCAAAGCGTGGTTGACAAGAATCTGCGAGTCTCCGGTGCTGTGATCGGTGACACGATTCAATACGACGCCCAGTCTCTGACCCTGTCCTTTGATGTGGCCCAAGTGACGGGCGATAACAAGGAGATCGAAGCCCAGGGCGGACTGGCTGCGGTCTTGCACCAGGCCGTGATCGACCCTTCCCGTAACCGCGTCAAGATTGTCTATGTCGGTCCCAAACCGGACCTGCTGCGCGACGAAGCCCAGGCTATTGTGACCGGTCATCTGGGTCCGGATGGCGTCTTCTACGCCGACGAACTGTTGCTCAAGTGCCCAACCAAGTATGAAGAGGCAGTGCCACAGCAGGTTGACGGATAATGGTAATAATTACAGGAGATCATCATGCTGGCTGAATTTGGGTTTGGCGTTTTAGTAGTAACCTTCCTGCTCGCGCTATATAGTGTTGGGGCAGCCATTTATGGAGAGACCAAAAAATCAGCGGCCTTGGTGGAAAGCGCGCGGCGCGCGATGCTGCTCACCTGGCCGTTGATCACGTTATCAGCCCTGACCTTGATCTATATGCTGGTGACCAATCATTTTGAAGTCGAGTACGTCTATTCAGTTACCAGCCGCAGCATGCCGTCCTACCTGAAAGTCACCGCTTTATGGGGCGGACAGGCTGGGTCGCTGGTCTTCTGGTCCTGGCTGATGTCGGCTTTTGCCTCAGCCGTCACCCTGCGCAAATGGGATCGGGATCGCGAGTTCCTGCCCTGGGTGATTGTGGTCTCCTCTGTCACGATGGCCTTCTTCATCGGCATGGTGATCTTCTTCGAAAATCCATTTGCCCGTTTCTGGCAAACGACTGGCGGGAGCGTTATCACCAGCATGTTCCAACCGGCCGGCGCCTCCGCCTTTGCCCCGGCAGATGGGCGTGGACTGAATCCGCTCCTGCGCCATCCGGGGATGATCATCCATCCGCCAATGCTTTACCTGGGATTCGTTTCCTTCGTCATCCCCTTCGCCTTCGCGATCGCAGCCCTGGTCACCGGCCGCACCGATGACCGCTGGATTCGCATCACCCGCCGTTGGACGCTGGTGGCCTGGTTGTTCCTCTCGCTTGGCCTGGTTTTGGGCGGCCGCTGGGCCTACGACGTGCTCGGCTGGGGCGGCTACTGGGGCTGGGACCCGGTCGAAATTGCTGCCTTTATGCCCTGGCTGACCGGGACAGCCTTCCTACACTCGGTCATGATCCAGGAAAAACGGGGCATGCTCAAGCAGTGGAACATGATCCTGATCATCCTGACCTATGACCTGGTCATCTTCGGCACCTTCCTGACCCGCTCCGGGGTGCTTTCCTCGGTGCACGCTTTTGCCCAGAGCGCCATTGGCCCGTTCTTCTTTGCTTTCATTGGCCTGACCTTCGTCACTTCGATCGCCCTGTTAATTCATCGCTGGGATGAATTGAAAGCCGAAGCACCGCTGAAATCGATGCTCTCGCGTGAAGCGCTGTTCCTGCTCAATAACCTACTTTTCTTGAGCGTTCTGGTGGTTTGTTTCTGGGGGGTGATTTTCCCCTTGATTTCTGAATTGTTTACTGGTCAGAAAGTGACTGTCGGCCCACCTTTCTACAACCGTGCCAATGCCCCACTCTTTGGTGCCTTGATGGCCTTGATGGCAATTGCTCCGCTTTCAGCCTGGGGGCACTCCACGATCAAGACCCTTGGGCGCGCGATCTGGAAACCAGCCGCCTTTTCCCTGGTGGTGCTGGCTGCAATTTTCCTGAGCGGCATGCACAATTGGATTGGATTGATTGGTTTCTGGCTGGTAGCATTGGTCATCTCGGTCACGCTTTTCGAATTCTGGCGCGCAGCCCGGGCACGTGGCCGCTCGCAAAATGAGAATCTGTTTGTGGCGCTGGGGCGCCTGGCCGGACGCAATCGGCGCCGGTATGGGGGCTATATTATTCATATCAGCATGATGCTGATGGCGATTGGTATCCTGGGAATGGAGTTATTCCAGACCCAGACACAGGGAACTCTGGCGATTGGCCAGTCGCTTGATCTGGCCGGCTACCAGGTCAAGTATGATTCGATTTCGCAATTTATGTACACCAGTGACCATCAGGTAACGCGCGCAGTTGTGAGTGTTTATAAAGATGGAAAGTATCTGGGTGACCTGCATCCGCGGATCGATTATTATGCCGACGCCCAGCAAACCATGACCATCCCCGGCCAGCGCAGTACCCTGGCAGATGATCTATACGTCTTGTTGGTGGATTGGCAGCCGGTTTCAGCCCAGGGAGCCACTTTGAAGATCTTTCACAATCCGCTGGTCAACTGGCTTTGGATTGGCGCAATTGTCTTCATCTTTGGCCTGTTCGTGGCAGCCTGGCCGGATAAGGACCCGGAATACGTTCCCGAGCGAACCCGTTCCAGGAAAGCCCTGGGAACCAGCGGCGCAGATTAAGATTTGGAATACCCTTGGAAGGTTGCAGGAAGGTCAGCTTGCAACCTTCCAGATTGTCAGTGGAGTAAAAATGAAGAAATTGATCTGGATTACTTTGATCGTGGTTGCCCTGGCGGCCATTTGGACGGGCATCGCTGCTGCCCAGCAGCCAACCCCTTCGGATGATCAGGTCAACGCCGTAGCTCACCAGTTGTATTGCCCGGTGTGCGAGAATACACCGCTGGATGTCTGCCCGACCCAAGCCTGCGCGCAGTGGCGTGAACTGATCCGTCAGAAGTTGGCCGAAGGCTGGTCGCAGGACCAGATCAAGCAGTACTTTGTGGAAAACTACGGCGCGCGTGTCCTCGCCGAGCCGCCGCGCCAGGGACTCAACTGGTTGGCCTACATTATTCCGCCGGTCATCATTCTGGTCGGCGCGTTCGTACTCTTTCGCGCGCTCAAGTCGTGGACCCAGCCTGCTATGCGAGGCTCGGTTCCGGCTGAGCCTGAGACGCCGGCAAAGAAATCGGAAGATGATTATGTTGCGCGTTTCGAGGAAGAACTTCGCAAGCATAAATAGTCAGAATATCCCCGACGTTTTGATCGTCGGTTATTGAACTGGAGAATGGAATGACGGAAAATATGAATTCAGACCAGCAGCCGACCCGCCGTGGTGTGCCGCTCTGGGCTCAGATTACAATCTGGGTGGCCCTGGTGGCGCTGCTGGTGATTCTGGCGCTCGGACTGCGGCGCTCACAACAGGGCACTGTGCAACCTGGGGACATAATCCCGGATTTTTCCCTGAAGATGTTTGATGGCTATAATTTCCAGGGTAAGTCTGAGGTCAAGCTCTCGGAACTGCGAGGCAATGTCGTGGTGATCAACTTCTGGGCTTCTTGGTGCAAGCCCTGCGAGCAGGAAGCCGCCGACCTTGAACAAGCCTGGCAGTATTACCAGCCAAGCGGGGATGTGGTCTTCCTGGGGGCGGACTACGTGGACACCGAACCGGAAGCTCGTGCTTACCTGGAAAAGTTCAATATTTCCTTCCCGAACGGTCCGGATATGGGCACGCGCATCTCGCAGATGTTCCGCATCAAGGGCGTCCCTGAAACGTATTTCATCGACCGGGAGGGCGTACTGCAGTATATCCAGGTGGGGCCTTTTGCTTCGATTGGTCAAATCCAGTCGATTGTTGATAAATTGCTGGCACAGTAGGCGAGGCAAATCATGGATCTTGGTGCAATTTTCCTGCTGTTAGCCCTGTTGATTCTGGTGGGTTTGTTCATTTTTACGCCATTTTCGGTGCGGCGCGCGCGTCGCGTTTCCCAAGAGGACCAGGAAACCTCGGCCCTGATGGCTGAACGTGACCGGGCGATCAACTCACTGCAGGAGCTCGACTTCGATTTTAGCCTGGGCAAGATCCCGGCTGAAGATTACCCTGAGCAGCGTGCTGCGCTCCTGAAGCGGGGTGCTGAGATTCTGCGTCAATTGGACGATCACCAGTCTGAAGCCGCTGCGAGCGATGCTGAAAGCCGGTTGGAAGCTGCTGTGGCAGCCCGACGGGCTGATGCGGCCGTGGTCAAGGATCAGGTGCTGGACGCCGATGACGAACTCGAATCGCTGATCATTTCGCGGCGCAAGTCGCGCAAGGCCAAGTCGGTTGGCTTTTGTCCCAGTTGCGGCAAACCCGTCCTGGGCAGCGATAGCTTTTGCCCGCATTGCGGCAAACCCGTTCGATAATTACACAGAAATCATGATAGAGGATTGATGAAGAAAGCCCTTCTGGTATTTATGCTTGCCACGCTTGCCCTCTTGCTGGTGGCTTGCGACTTCAGCCTGGCGGAGGATATTACTCCGCCGCCAAATTATGTGTCGCCGACCCCACCGCCTACCCTGGGTCCATTGTTCCCGGCCCAGGCGCCCGATCTCGTCAGCGGTGCGGCGATCTTTGCCCAAAAATGCGAGCCCTGCCACGGAGCGACTGGCATGGGCGACGGCCCGCAGGCCGCGCAATTGTCTAACCCGCCGGCTGCACTGGCAGAAGCTGATGTAGCCCGTCCCGTTTCTCCGGCGAAATGGTTTGAAGTCGTCTCCCAGGGCAATATGCAAAATTTCATGCCGCCTTTTTCTGGCAGCCTGACCGAGCAGCAACGTTGGGATGTGGTTGCGTATGCCATGTCCCTCAGCACCACTGACGACCAGATCGCTCAAGGTAAATCATTGTACGCTGCCAACTGTGCCGAATGTCACGGCCAGAATGGGAAAACCGTCGCCAAAGCGGATTTCACTGATCAGGCCAGCATGGCCAAACTCTCGGCCCAGGATATCTTTTATGCAATAACGCAAGGTATGCCTCCCTCGATGCCTGCTCTGGGGGATAAATTGAGCGAGGATCAGAGTTTTGCCTTGGCAGCCTACGTGCGGACCTTTACCTTTGCCCGCTCCCAGGCGGCTGCGACAACCGAAACCGCTCCCGGGACCCCGGTTGGTGAGATCGCTACGACGGGTACACCCGCAGGTGAAATTGCTTCCACTGAATCGCCACCCGGCGATCTGAGCACTACGCCAGTGGCTGGTGTGGGTACGGTGACCGGCAAGCTGAGTAATGGGTCCGGCGATACGATTCCCAGCGGGCTGACGGTGAACCTGCAGGCTTTCGATCAGGACGCCAGCGGCAACTTTAGCCGCGCGGTGCAACTTTCCGCAGCAGTGGCCCCCGACGGCAGCTACGCTTTCAAGAATGTCGAAATGCCTGACCAGCGCGCTTTCATTGCCACACTGATGTACGAGGATGTCGAATATTCGTCAGAGCCGGTCTTTGTGACCGCCGGCCAAAGCCAGATCGACCTGCCGATCACTTTCTATGAAACCAGCACCGACACGCAACCCTTGTCGGTCGACCGCTGGCACATATTCTTCGATTTTAGCAGTGACACTACTGTCCAGGTGGTCGAGTTGGTGGTGGTGACCAACCCGACCAACAAGACCATTATTCCCGCCAAACAGGGACAGCCGATCCTGAATTTCACCACCCCGCAAGGCGCGACCAACCTGCAATTCGAAGACACCACCCCCGGCCGCTTCATTCAAGCCGACAATGGTTTCGGAGATACTTCGCCGATCCTGCCCGGCTCCGGGCAGCATCAGGTCGTCTTTGCCTACGACATGGCTTATAACAACAAGCTCGATCTTTCACGCCAGCTGGACCTGCCGGTCGATTCGGCCATTGTCCTGGTGCCCGAGGGGCTGACGGTCAAGAGTGACTTGCTGACCAGCCAGGGACCGAGCGACTTCCAGGGTGTGACGTACAACGTATACGGCAGCCAACCCCTGCCGGCCGGCGCAATCCTGGAGATGAGTCTTTCCGGGAAGCCCAAATCGACGGGCACATCAGGCGTCACGACTGACTCGCGCCAAAATCTGCTGGTTGGACTGGGAGCCCTTGGCTTGGTATTGGTCCTGGGGGGCATCTTCCTGTTCGTGCGGGATCGCCGTCGCAGTAAGTCGGATGATGAATACGAACTGGATGTGGAAAGCATCGACGAACTCGACGATGCTGACAGCATTATGGACGCCATCATTGCCCTGGATGATCTGCACCGTGCCGGGAAGATCGCCGACGAAGCCTATGAGACCCGCCGTGCGGAACTTAAGGCGCGCCTGAAAGAACTGCTCTAAGCATGATCGAAGTCCGTAAACTCGTCAAACGCTTTGGCCTGAAGACTGTCTTGCGCGGGTTGGATTTTCAAGCCCAGCCCGGCGAGTTTGTAGCCTTGCTGGGTCCCAACGGGGCGGGCAAAACCACCTTCCTGCGCATCCTGTCTTCACTTTCACGCCCCTCGATCGGGGAAGTGCGCATCGCTGGTTTTCAGCTGCCGAGTCAGGCGGCTGCAGTCCGCAACCGGCTGGGGGTGGTTTCGCATCAGCCGCTGCTTTATGGCGATTTGACTGCCGAGGAAAACCTGCGGTTTTATGGTCGCATGTACAGCGTGGAGAATCTGGATGCCCGCATTGGCGAAGTGTTGGAATTGGTGGGATTGGAACCTCGCCGCCGCGATTTGGTGCGCAACTTTTCGCGCGGCATGCAGCAGCGATTGGCGATCGGCCGCGCGGTCCTGCATGACCCGGACGTGATGCTCTTCGATGAGCCGTATACCGGTCTGGACCAGGATGCCTCGTCCATGCTGGACGATGTCCTGCGTTCGGTCGCAGGTAAAGGGCGAACGGTCGTAATGACCTCCCACGATCTGGCGCGCGCTGAAGACTTGGCGACTCGTTTCGACATCCTGTCTCGGGGCATGATTGCGGCCTCGTCCAGTCGTGCCGATCTGGGAACGGGTAATTTGCTGACATTCTACAAAAAAGCACTGGCAGGCTGAGATGGCAACCGACGAAATTAATGCGACCAAAACACGTCAGGCGGGAGCGACAAATTTTTTGCGTGCCGTCGGAGCGGTGGTCTGGAAAGACCTGTCGGCTGAATTGCGTTCGCGCGAATTGCTCTCAGCCATGCTGGTCTTTGCCCTGCTGGTCATCCTGATCTTCAACTTCGCGCTTGAACTGGACCTCCAGACCCGCCGATCTGTGACTTCCGGTGTGCTGTGGGTGACGTTCGCTTTCGCCGGGACGCTGGGTCTAAACCGTTCGATGGCGGTCGAAAAGGATCGTGGTTGCCTGGACGGCTTGCTCCTGGCACCGGTCGATCGCTCGGCGATTTATTTCGGTAAAGCCATCAGCAACCTGGCATTTATGATGATCGTCGAAGCCATCGTTCTGCCGGTCTACAGCCTGCTGTACAATATCAACCTGTTTCAGCCCGGCCTGTTGCTGGTCATCCTGCTTGGATCACTGGGTTATGTGGCGGTCGGGACACTGCTGGCCAGCATGGCTGTCCAAAGCCGCACGCGGGACGTGTTGTTGCCGATCTTGCTCTTCCCGGTCGTTGTGCCGATTCTGATCGCAGCTGTCAAGGCCAGCGGCGGTTACCTGAGCGGGGCAGAGATGAGCGAGATCATGCCCTGGCTTAATCTATTGATCGTTTACGATGTGATCTTTACGGCCATTGCCTTTATGGTCTTTGATTACGTCGTCGAAGAATAAATACTTATCTGTTTTGCGAGGAGCCTTATGAAATCCAAGCCCCGTTTTCTAACAATCCTGGACATTGCCTCTGTTCTGCTGCTAGCGGTGTCAGCTTACCTGGCGTTGATCTATGCTCCGGAAGAAGCTGTCATGGGGCAGGTGCAGCGGGTGTTCTACTTTCACGTTGCGACTGCCTGGGTTGGTATGCTCGGCTTTATTGCCGCCGGTGTGGCCGGAATCGCCTTCTTGCGCACGGCTGACCTGAAGTGGGATATCATCGGGATTGCGGCGGTTGAGATCAGCCTGGTTTTCTTCCTGATCGCGATTATCCTCGGCTCGATCTGGGCCAGACCCGTCTGGAATACCTGGTGGACCTGGGATCCGCGCCTGACCACGGCTGCCATCACCGAACTGATCTATGTGGCTTACTTCATGCTGCGCCAGGGTATCGAAGATCCGGATCGGCGTGCCCGCTTCGGGGCTGTCTACACCCTGGTCGGCGCGGTCAGTGTCCCGATTACGTTCATGGCAATCCGTTTATTCCGTACCATTCATCCGGTTGTAATCGGATCGCAAAGCGCACAAGCACAGGGCGGTTTTAATATGGATAGTGGCATGAAGGTTGCCTTCTTCTTTGCGCTATTTGCCTTTACTGTAATTTTTGTCGACCTGTTTTGGAATCGCATTCGCCTGGGTAACCTGGCGCAGAAGGTCGAACAATTGAAACTTAAGATCATGTCCTAAGGAGTCATGATGTATTTTCAAGCCCCCCCTCCTGATACCAGTTCTTATATGATCGGTGGATACACAATCTTCGCTGTCGTGATGGCCGTTTATCTGGTCAGCCTGTTCTTGCGCTGGCGCAATTTAAAACAGGAACTCTCCCTCTTGGAAGAGATGGAAGAAAATAAACAATAACGAAAAAAGGTTAAAATCGATCAAAGGTCCGCTATAATAATAGCGAGCCTTTGATTTTTTAAAAGGGGACATGATGAAGCACTTGCGCCTGGTTCGATTGTTGGTGATCGGATTGATTTTGACAGCTTGGTTTGTGTCGCCAGCTCATTCTGGGATTACGCCTGCGCTTGCAGCTCCAAACAATGATCCGCCTGGGCCGGACCGCTACACTTCAATTCGCGTGGATTACACCAAATACACCTGGTGGCTGGCGCGTTGGTCGAACAGTAAGGTTGTGTGTGAGATTACGGTTGACCACGATGGTCAGCCTTCCCTGGGGGAAGTTTATCGTGATTGCGACCAGGATGTTTACGACAACTGGATTGTACAAGAGCCCTGTCCGCAATTAACCCTGGCTGAAGACCCTTCTGGTTGTAAGGGTTATTACATGCATTTTGTCGACTCGTTCCCGGCGCAGAAGGAGATTCCGGTAGCCCTGCCGCCACCGGTTATCTGGGTCTCCCTGGAAAATTGCAGCCCGAGTATGGGCACATTCAAGTGTTCCGGAGAACCATATCTCATTTTGAGCGGTGATGAGCCGCTGCCGAATGAACATATCGAACGTATTGAAGGCCTGATGGATGGTGAACCATTTACTTGCGAGGCGATCTGCCCGCTGGAATTATTCCCCACTTCTGAGATAGGCATTGTGGTTGAGTTTTGGGCCTACTCAAGCTATGGGGATAGCAGTCAAATATTTTCGGCGGAAGTACGTGTCACGCCTGTGGATGAGGAAAACCTGGATGACCGCAATTATTACATTGATGTGCTCAGTTCCCAATGGGCGGGACAGCCACGCGCCAGTTGTGCTGAGACCTGGGAAGCCTTCCCGCCGGTAGGCGGCACACCGCCCTGGCTGACAACGCCCGAAGAAAGCTCACAATTGAATTCGACAATCCCATATTCCTATCTGGCTGGTAACCTGATCATGCAAGGCGTGGTGGATGCTGGCGATTGTGTCGATGGCGGCCTGATGCCGGACGGCAGCGCCAACGCGTGTGGAATGGAGAAAGCCCGCCTGGAAGTTGATGTGTGGCAGAACCGTTTTGATGACCTGATTTTAAAGGCAGCCCGGGATAGTGAAGTCCCGGCGCAATTATTGAAAAACCTATTCGCACGCGAAAGTCAATTATGGCCAGGTGTTTACACGGCTCTAGGCGAAGCCGGGTTCGGCCAGCTGACTGAAGATGGCGCTGACACCACGCTATTGTGGAATCCTTCGTTTTATGAACAATACTGCCCACTGGTGTTAACTTGGGACACCTGTAAGGATGGATATCTAAATCTGAAAGAAAAAGAGCGTGAACTGCTGCGCAATGCACTGGTGAGCAGTGTCGTCGCCAGGTGCTCGAATTGCGTGGCTGGTCTCGATCTGAGCCGGGCTGATTTCAGCATTTCTGTGTTCGCGAGCACCCTGTTGGCAAGCTGTGAGCAAACCGGTCGCATTGTTCGTAATGTGTCCCGGACAACACCAGGGAAGGCAGCCTCCTATGAGGATTTGTGGAAAATGACATTAGCAAATTACAATGCCGGCCCCGGCTGTTTGTCCGAAGCCGTGCAGGCAGCTTTTCGTTCGGGCCAAAAATTAACCTGGGAGGATGTGGCCCATCAACTTGACCCCGCCTGCCAGGGTGCGGTTGAGTACGTGGCTGATATCAGTAAATAATTTTGTGATCATAAGACAGAAAAAAAGAGAGTGGAATTGCTCCACCTCTTTTTCGTTTACGTGTGATCCAACCTCGTTTCGAGCTTGTGTACAGATACAACCTGTCCAATTTTGATGTTTGCAATCCTTCTATCCAGGCTTTTCCAGCCAATTGAACTTGTGCTAAACTATTACCTAATCCGTTCGCCCGGAGACAGTCGCAGGGCTGTTCCGTTAGCAATCTAACCATCGGAGGACATATTCATGCTCACGCTTGTTGAGAAAATCCTGTTCGCGCTGGCTGTAGTGGTATCACTGTATTTCACCTGGCGCGGTGTGGAACGTATCATTAAGATGATAAGCCGCGGCCAAGGGAGACCTGACTGGTCGCTGGCCTGGAAGCGACTGGGCCAGGTCGTCCTCAAAGTCGGCACCTTCCAGCCGGTGTTGCGCTTCCGTCTGGTGCCGAGCATCTTCCACGTTATGATTGGATGGGGTTTCCTTTACTTTGTTCTCGTAAATTTTGCAGATTTGTTGAACGCTTACATCCCCGGCTACCGCTTCCTTGAGAATGCGGGCCTGGCCGGAGGTATTTATCGTCTGCTGGCAGATTTGTTTGGGGCGGGTGTGGTGATTGGGATCGTGGCGATGGAAATTCGCCGTTTCATCCTCAAGCCGGAAGTTTTAAGCATCCGCGAGACGACGAAGCTCGATCCCCGGGCGCGGACCGGTATCCGCCTTGACTCGGCCATCGTGGCAGTCTTCATCTTCGTTCATGTTGCCTCCCGCCTGACGGGCGAAGCGATGTACTTGGCCCAGCACACAATCACTGATGCCTGGCAGCCGGTCGCCACAGCGCTGGCCGGCCTGCTATCGGGGATGAATCCGTTGGGCCTGGAGATTGGGCAGCATGTGACCTTCTGGTTGTCGCTGGGTGCGATCGTAGCCTTTCTTCCCTATTTCCCTTATTCCAAACACATCCATTTGTTCTTCGCTCCGTTTAATTACCTGCTCAAGCCGGAACGCAAGTCGATTGGTGAATTGAGCAAAATTGACTTCGACGATGAGAGCCTCGAGCAATTCGGCGCGACCAACCTGGAGCACCTGGGCTGGGAGCAGATCATGGATGCCTTTGCCTGCATCATGTGTAACCGCTGCCAGGAAGTCTGCCCGGCTTATACAACTGGCAAGGTGCTCTCGCCATCGGCGTTGGAGGTCAACAAGCGTTATTACCTGAGCCATGCAGGTGCTGCCTTCGCGGCTGGTGAGCCGAGCAAGCCATTGCTGGAATTTGCGATCAGCGAGGAAGCGGTCTGGGCCTGTACTTCCTGCGGTGCGTGCGTGGACATCTGCCCCGTTGGCAACGAACCGATGCGCGATATCCTCAGCATCCGCCGCTCGCTGGTTCTGATGGAGAATTCCTTCCCCAAGCAATTGGAGAATGCTTTCCGCGGTATGGAGCGCAATGTCAACCCGTGGAATATCGCCCCGGCAGAACGCATGAAATGGGCTGAGGGGCTGGACGTGCCGACCATCGAGCAGAACCCCGAACCCGAAATTCTGTGGTGGGTGGGTTGTGCCTCTGCCACTGACGCCCGCGCCCAAAAAACCGCCCAGGCTTTTACCAGGATCTTGAACGCAGCTGGCGTAAATTATGCGGTGCTCGGCCAGAACGAGCAGTGTTCGGGCGACTCGGCCCGTCGTGCCGGGAATGAGTACCTGTTTTTTGAGCTGGCCAATGCCAACGTTGAAATCCTGAACGAGGTGGCCCCCAAACGCATCGTGACCACTTGTCCGCACTGCCTGCATACGCTCAAGAACGAATACCCGGCTTTTGGCGGGAACTATGAAGTCATCCATCACACGCAGTTGATCAACGAACTGGTCGGCGCGGGCAAGATTCAGATGGATTTGGAGGGCGACAATCTGAAAGTGACCTTCCACGACCCGTGTTACCTGGGCCGCCAAAACAAGATCTTTGAGGCTCCCCGTGAGGACTTGAAGGCTGCCCGGCTGGAAGTTGTCGAAATGCCGCGCCACGCCGATAAATCCTTCTGCTGCGGCGCGGGGGGCGCACAGATGTGGAAAGAAGAAGAGCACGGCACGACCAACGTCAATAAGGCGCGTTTTGGTGAGGCCAAGGCTACCGGTGCAGATACCCTGGCGGTCGGCTGCCCGTTCTGCATGGTCATGCTGACCGATGCCTCCAAAGCCGACGACAGCTCTGTCCAGGTCAGGGATGTGGCTGAGATCGTGGCTGATCGAATGAAATAGTTTTTTAAATAATGGGGCAGGCTTTCGGCCTACCCCAATTGATTTTACTGGCCGTCAAGGCATTGTTTCAAACGCCACACGCCCTGTTCGATTTTACCTGACTCGTAAAACGAAATCCCCAGGCGCAGGTATTCGCGCATCCCACCCCGGCCGGAAAAGAGTACCCCTGGCCGGAAGTTGACTTTGAACATCTCGGATCTGTGCTGCAAATCCAGGGTATCGATCCCGGGCAGGCGCATCCAGAAGAAGAATCCGCCGTGTGGGCAGGTGTATTGGGCTTGGGGGATAGTGTTTTTCAGGGCAGCGTCCATCACCGCAACTCGCGCACTGTAAACATCGATTAACTTTGAGATGTTTTGCTCGACCTCGTCATTCTCGAGTACGCGGCGTACAATGGCGGATGTGAACGGATTCATCCCACCGCCGCTGTCAAGTAAACCGCACCCAACCAGGACTTGGATGATTTTTGTGTGCGCCTGGATCCAACCCAGGCGCAGGCCGGGAGCCAGGATTTTCGAGAATGAGTTGAGCGAAACCACGTTTTCAACATTGGTGTAGGCAGCGAAAGGTTGGGGAGGAGTCTGTGTATAGCTCAGAAATTGATAGACCTCATCCGCCAGAATGAAAAATCCATATTCCTGGCTCAATGCGACCAGTTGCTCGCGGCGTTCCCGGGGCATAGTGTGCCCACTCGGGTTCTGGAAGGTGGGAATGACATAAATGAATTTCGGGCGCACCTCGACCAGTTTTTCCTGCAGCGCTTCGATCATCAGACCCTGCTCGTCGGTCTGGATGGGCGCAACCTGCAGCCCGTGGTCTTCGAAAATTCGCAGCGCCAGGAAATAAGACGGCTCTTCGACGAAGATCGTGTCACCGGGGTGGGTCAAGAGCGTACACAGCAGGTCGAGCCCCCCCGAAGCGCCATTGGTGATGAACAAGCTTTCCGAAGTCACCGGAGTGCCGTAACGCCGGCCTAGAAAATCCGCCAGTGCCCGCCGGAAATTGCCGTCTCCCTGCTCGGCACCATATTGCAGGAAGGACGGGTCATTCTGAGCCATGCGTTCTTCCGCAGCTCGGCGGAGTACCTCGAGCGGAAGGAGCGAAAATTGGGGGTCGCCCAATCCCAGGTCAATCACATCCGGGGGGATATTTACTTGTGAAGTTTGATCATTTGACATGCAATTAAGCCTTATCCTGTGATCCTGCTCACAAATTATCCCATATCTTGGTTAAGGATAAAGTGTATTCCTATTTTTGTAAAAAGGAGTACCGCAGGTGCCAGATATATGGCAAGCTTCATTTATTTGCGCTGATGCATCCAGCTGAGGCTGAGCCCGAATCGCCCTGGTCCTGTGCTAATATATTTGTAGCAAATCTGAGGAGAAAAGACAATGAAAACTGCGCTTACGGTTGGTCTGATATTGGCGCTGGTAGGGCTGCTGGTGGCTTCCTTAGGCGCCGTCCAGGTCGCGGGTGGAGCCCCGGTTTCTGATGCGGCTGCCGAAGCAACTGTTAGCGCAACGCCTGAGGCGACTTCTACTCCCGCGACTGCCCCGGTCTTCGCCCTGATCAACATGCCCGACAAGAGCGTTTTGTCGATGCGAGCCGGACCGGGATTGGATTTTCGCCGGGTGGGCGGCGTGGAAGCCAACATGGTCAATCTCCCGTTGACCGGGAGAATAAAAGGGACAACCCCCAAGGTCTGGTATGAACTCAGGCGTTCGGGGGGTGGGACCGGCTGGATCACTTCGTTTTATGTGGCTGAGTATGTTGCCCCCGCTGTATTCTGCCAGGATGATCGGCCCAAGGCTTTGATTACGAATTTTGCCAAAGCGGTAAACGATTTAGACGGTCAGTTGGTCGCTTCGTTGGTCAGTCCGATGCACGGTGTGACGCTGCGCCTGTGGCGGGATCAACTGGCCTTGAACTATTTACGCTACGCGCCTTATCTCTTTTCCAGTGATTACCTGGTGAATTGGGGGCCGCCGCCCGGAGGAGTCAAAGGCGAGGTCGGCTCTCTGCGGGATGCTATCTATCCGCGTTTGAAGGACGTCTTCGGGGCAGACTATGAGTTGTACTGCAATGATGCCAGCAAGGTCAGTACAGCTTTTCAACCCTGGCGGTCGGAATACAAGAATATCAATTTTTACACGGTCTACAAGCCGGAGTCGCAGGATGGCAAACGGGATTGGCGAGCCTGGCTGCTGGGTGTGGATTATATGGATGGGAATCCCTATCTCTTTTCTTTGACCAATTTCCAGTTGGAACCATAAAACCGGCTTTGGTGCTTTTTGAGTGCAACGGCGGGTAAGATTTGCCCGCCGTTTGTTTTCTATATTTAGGACAATGATAATATGATATACTATTTATTGTAAAAACTTGCAATAAGGAACCCTATGACTTGCGCCTCCCTGTATGCAGATAAAATTCGCGCGCGCGGCTATCGCATGACGCCGCAGCGCAGGACGATTTTGCATGTCCTGCACCACCATGGTGGTCATCTAACCCCTGCTGAAGTTTACGCGCAGGCGTTGGTCGATTTACCCGGCATGACCGAGACCACTGTCTACCGTACGCTTGAATTCCTGGCCGAAAATGGGCTGGTCCATCAGGCATATCTGGCAAACGGTCATCTGGCTTACGAGATCGCCAGGGAAGATCATCATCACCTGGTCTGCCGTAATTGTGGCGACAATCTTGAGATTGAGCACTCTCTGCTCGAAAAACTATATCGTCAGTTGGAGGCGGTCAGCGGTTTCAAGCTAACGGGCGGACACGTGACCTTCTTCGGTCTATGCCCGGCGTGTAAAAAGATTCAGAGTGAAACAGGAGAATAAATCATGTTGTATGCACCTGCTCCCATGCACATCCCGGATGGATTCCTCAGCCTGGCAATCTCGATCTTTAGCTGGGTGATGACAGTCGCAATCCTGACGATTGCGATCCGCAAGACGAACAAGGCTCTGGGCGAGCGCCAGGTCCCATTGATGGGAATCATGGCGGCCTTTATTTTCGCGGCCCAGATGATCAACTTCCCGGTCGCCGGCGGGACCTCCGGTCACCTGCTTGGCGGGGCGCTGGCGGCAATCATCCTGGGACCCTGGGCCGGTATGCTGGTCATGACAGCTGTGATCGCTGTCCAGGGTTTGCTCTTTCAGGATGGTGGCCTGTTGGTGATGGGTGCCAATATTTTCAATATGGGCTTGCTGACAGCGGCGGTCGGCTACGGATTGTATCGTACCGTGATCGGCCGGAGCAATCGCACGAAATTAATCGTCGCTGGTCTGGCAGCCTGGGTCTCGGTGATGACCGGTGCACTGGCTACCTCGCTGGAATTGTGGTTGAGCGGAACCGCCAAACTGAATATCGTCGTCCCGGCCATGCTGGGAGTCCACACCTTGATTGGCATCGGCGAGGCATTGGTGACCGTCGCGGCACTGGCATTTATCTTCCGTACCCGCCCCGATCTGCTTGGCGAGCAAAGCGTGTCGGCCAAGGGCGGACGCGGCTGGGTGGTGGCCGGGGCGTTGATCACGCTGGCGGTTGTACTGCTTTCGCCTCTGGCTTCGGTCGATCCGGACGGGTTGAACCGCGTGGCGCTAGACCTGGGCTTCTTTGCGACCGAAACGGCTTCCCCCATCAATATCCTGGGCGGGTATGCCATTCCATTTTTGGGGGAGACGCCGCTTTCCAGGATTTTGGCTGGCGGGTTGGGCGTATTGGTTGTGGCTGGCGTAGCGCTCCTGGCTGCCCGTTTATTGCGCAAGCGGACCGAAAGTACCTAGAAAGAAAATATTGAATGCATGATAACGTTTTTGACCGGTTCCATAGTGGAGAGAGTCTGCTGCATCGCCTGGATCCGCGCGTCAAAGTGGTGGTCACGGTCATTTTTATCATTTCGAATGTCTTGCTGCCTGATGCAGCTTGGTTGGCATTTGGGCTGTCATGGCTGCTTTTGCTAGGCGCAAATATGCTTTCCGGGTTGGGGATCTGGTTCTCTTTCAAACGTTCGTTTGTGGCACTTCCCTTTGCGCTTGCGGCAGTGACGGCCATCTTTTCAATCCCCGGGAATGCCCTGTGGAACTGGCAGATTGGTTTGCTTACGTTGACCGCCACAGATACTGGCGTTTTGCGATTCCTGAGTATCCTGGTACGCTCGTGGCTTTCGGTGCAGATGGCGATTTTATTGGTTGCTGTGACTCCTTTCCCGGACCTGATTCACGCTTTCGAGCACTTACGCGTTCCCGCGATCCTGACCACGATCGTCGCCTTTCTTTACCGTTACCTATTCGTGCTGACGGACGAGGTGATGCGCTTGATGCGGGCGCGCGAGTCGCGCAGCGCCACTCTCCCCGGACACAAGTCCGGTGGAAACGTTTTCTGGAGGGCGCGGGTGGTTGGAAATATGACCGGGCAGCTTTTCCTGCGCAGCTTCGAGCGCAGTGACCGCATCTATAATGCCATGCTGGCGCGCGGCTACCAGGGGCAGATCCGTACCCTCCACGCACACACTATGCACCGAGCGGACTGGCTGTATGGCCTCGTGGCGGTTGTTTTGATTTTAAGCTTACACGTTGTGGGACATTTCCCCCTGGGATAGATCTATGCCTGTAGCACATAAGTCTAAATTTGATTTTGCACTACCTGAATGTGACGGGGACGTTTTGCAGATCAGCGAATTGAAATTTTCTTATCCTGACGGCCATCAAGCCTTGTACGGGGTCTCGCTGAATTTGTGCCAGGGTGACAAGGTCGCTCTGGTCGGCCCAAATGGCGCGGGGAAATCCACGCTGATGCTGCACCTGAATGGGATTTTAAGCGGCCAGGGTCATGTCAATGTGGGTGGCATGGAACTGACTCATGAAAACCTGCCTATCATCAGGGCTATGGTTGGACTGGTCTTCCAGAACCCGGACGATCAATTATTCTCCCCGACCGTCTTCGAGGATGTGGCCTTTGGCCCGCTGCACATGGGGTTGCCCGAGGTGGAAGTGCGCGCGCGCGTATCTGAAGCACTGGATCAGGTCCGCATGAGCAATTTTCGTGACCGCCTGTCGCACCATTTAAGCATGGGCGAGAAGAAACGTATTGCCATAGCGACGGTGCTATCCATGCGTCCACAGATTTTGGTGCTCGATGAACCTTCGGCTGGGCTCGATCCGCGTGCGCGCCGCTCGCTGATTAACCTGCTGCGCGATCTTCCGATTTCGATGCTTGTGTCGACTCACGACCTGGCGATGGTCAAGGAGCTTTTTCCGCGCATGGTGATCATGGATGAAGGCCGCATCGTGTCCGACGGGCTGACGATGGAATTATTGGATAATGAAGAGTTGTTGGAAGCGCATGGGTTGGAAAAGCCATAAAAACGATTAACGACGTAGATATGAAAAGTGCCCCTGAAATCTCAGGGGCACTTTTGGTTAGTGCGCTCTACAGCCCGGCAGCTTTTTTCAAGCCATCGGCTTTGTCGGTTCGTTCCCAGGGGAATTCAACATCGTCGCGGCCAAAGTGACCATAGGCGGCCGTCTTGCGGTAGATGGGTTTACGCAAACCCAGGTCGCGGATGATCGCGCCTGGACGCAGATCGAAGTGTTCGCTTACCAGATCGGCGATTTTTTCATCGGCGATCTTTCCCGTACCAAAGGTTTCGACATTGACCGAGAGCGGACGTGCCACCCCGATGGCGTACGCTACCTGGATCTCGCAGCGGTCGGCCAGACCGGCAGCAACCACGTTCTTGGCAGCCCAGCGTGCGGCATAAGCAGCCGAGCGATCAACCTTCGTCGGATCTTTACCTGAGAAGGCGCCACCGCCATGGCGGCCCATGCCACCATAGGTGTCGACGATGATCTTGCGGCCCGTCACACCGGCGTCACCCTGCGGGCCGCCGATCACGAAGCGCCCGGTCGGGTTGACATAGAACTTGATATCTTTGTCAACCATCCCTTCGGGCATGCTGGGCAGGATGATGTGTTCGATGACCTGCTCACGAATATCAGCCTGGGACATATCGGGGGCATGCTGGGTGGAAACCAGAACCGTATCGATGCGCTTGGGTTTGCCATGTGAGTATTCGACGGTTACCTGGCTCTTACCGTCCGGGCGCAGCCAGGGCAGGCTGCCGTTCCGGCGTAATTCAGCCAGGCGGCGAGTCAGTTTGTGCGCCAGATAAATTGGCATCGGCATCAGTTCAGGAGTCTCGTTGCAGGCATAACCAAACATCATACCCTGGTCACCGGCCCCGATCGATTCGATCTCTTCTTCGGACATCTCGCCGATCTTGGCTTCCAGGGCTTTGTCAACGCCCATGGCGATGTCGCCGGACTGCTTGGCGATGGCAATTAGCACGCCGCAGGTGTTGCCATCCAGGCCTTTATCGCTGTTATCATAACCAATCTCCAGGATGGTTTTGCGGACCAAATCGTCGAAGTTGATCTGGGCGCGGGTGGTGATCTCACCCAGGAGCATCACGTAGCCGGTTTTAGTGGCTGTCTCGCAAGCCACACGCGAATACGGATCCTGCTCCAGGCAGGCATCCAGCACCGCATCGCTGATCTGGTCACAGAGTTTGTCGGGGTGACCTTCGGTCACCGACTCGGACGTGAACATCAGCTTGGGCGAAGTCATAAATGTACTACTCATTTTGTTCACCTTTCTTAAAATTAAAATGCCCTTTCCGGTGATCGTGAAAGGGCAATACGCAAAAACACGGCTGCCCTCTCATCTTCCAGAACATCCGTCTGCCGGAATTGGCACCGTCCGCTGACTTGCGTCAGTTAGGGGTTGCCGAGGCTTCACAGGGCCGGTCCCTCCGCCTCTCTGGATAAGAGTGCCGATTAGGGCTATGAAATTGTTGGCGGGATAATACCACAGGTGATTGGTTGCGTCAATCTAACACACAGGCCGCCAGAATGTTCTGGCGGCCTGTTCTTGTCAAACTGATCGGTTCTATTTATTGGCTGCGCAGCGGAAGCCGATACGATCGTTAGCCTGCCCCATGTAGGCCTCGGATTTGCTGTCGGCGGTCAGGTCGGGAGCCAGGGAAAAACCGCGGTTGGAGACGCGCAGTTCCTTGAAGCCGTCAGCCCAAGAGCCGCCGCGGATGACCTTACGCGGACCGTTCGCACCAGCCACCGGGCCGGTCGGGTTGGCTTCGGGAGCGCCGCTGTAATAAGTGGGACTGTAGAAGTCGGCTACCCATTCCCAGACGTTGCCGGCCAGGTCCAACACGCCGAAGGGGCTGGCTCCGCCTGGGAAGCTGCCCACGCGGGTGGTGTCGCCGAACTGGTAGTCATAGTTGGCCAGTGAGTTGGTCGGGCTGTCTTCGCCCCAGGGGAAGCGGCGGTAGTCGGCGCTGCCTCGGGCGGCATATTCCCATTCGGCCTCGGTAGGCAGACGACGTCCAGCCCAGGTGCAATAGTTATTGGCATCTTGCCAGGAAACGTAGATGACCGGGTAATCCTTGAAGTCGGGGCTGGTGAAGTAGTTGTCACGCGTAGCAGATTTGAATTCGTGTGGCGGGTCGCAGGCACCGGCCTGGACACACAGCGAGTACATGTAATTGGTGACTTCAACTTTATCCATCCAAAAACCAGTCAGGGTGACTTTGTGCAGCGGTTTTTCGTCCGGTTGGGCATCCGAGTCAACGCCACCCATCTGGAAACTGCCATCCGGGATGAAGACTTGGGCCATTCCATCTGCTTTGGCGCTGCGTTCGTCCCCGGCCTTGGCGTTATCCGGGCGTGCGGTAGGGTTGGTGGCAACTTCCTGGGTCGGTAGGGCGGTTGGCAAATTGATTGGTGTTGGCTTAGCCTGCCCAGACGATGATCCACAAGCTGTCGCGATCAGCGTCAAAACGGCCAGCACGACGTAGACTTTTTTCATCTTGCTACCTCCTTTTGGGGTACGGGATTCGACCCTAGTATATCGGTCAAGAGCAAGAGCCTCTATCACCCATTTGTAAGGCATAAAGCTTAAGGATTTTGGGATGCATAGTTGAGCGCGTACTGAGCGTCGGCGTATCCGGGGCGGGCCTGCAGGGCTTTGTTCCAGTCGGCCATGGCGCCATTTTTGTCCCCCTGGCGGTAGAGCGCCCAGCCGTGCCACAGCAGCGCTTCTTCAGAATTAGGCGTGCGCTGTAAGGCATATTTGGTCAGGGTCAGCAGGTCATCGATGCGGTTGGATTGGAAATAAGCGATGAATGGGCCGAACTGGTAGCGCAGCATGCGCTGCGGCAAGCCCAGGTCACGAGCCTGGTCATAAGCCTGGGATGCCTCGGCATAGCGCTCGGAGGCAACCAGATTAGTGCCCAGATTGAACCAGGCGAAGGGGTCAGACGGGTGGTTAGTGGTGGCGGTTTGGGAAGCGGATAAGGCCCGCTGGCGGTTGACGTCCGGGTCCCAGTCCGGACCGAGGATGGTCCGTAGTTGGGATTCCTGCTCTGGAGGGTAGACCAGCATGTAAACGTAATTGAAGGATTCCCAATTCTGCATCAGCCGCTCATAACCGACTTGCTGGTCGGGTCCCTCGTAGGAATCCTGGGTTGTAAAGCTCTGGGTCGCGTCATCGTAACCGGTCAGCAGCAGGTAATGCGCCGCCCACAGGTCGTCATTGGGCCAGTAGGGGCCGCGGAAGGTGAAGGTCTCCTCGATGATAACGGGGAAACCAGCTGCCAGCAAACGTTTGAGCAGGGACAGCTTCCCGTTGACGCGGTATTCAGCGCGCAGCCAGCCGGCGTGGTTGCGGACGTAGTAGATCATCTCGCTGAGGTTGACGTTGCGATCCTGCTCGACGGGTTTGATGATGTCCGATATGTCGTACTGGCTGCCTTTCCAGCCGAACATGCGCAGAGCCAGGGCCAATGTAGCCGGGCCGCAGTTATTGGCGCCCTGGGCCTCGTAACTCGGTTTTGGTAACTGGACCGAGGGCGGCAGCGGGGCGGGGGTGTCGGTTGGGGTTGGCGTGGGCTGGTTGCTGGTCGGGGTTGGCTGCGGAGAAGGGATGGCGGTGCTGGCCTCGGCAAGCGGCGTAGCGGACCGGGCGGTCGGGACGGGTCCGGCGGGCTGGAGAATGCCGCGCAGGTAAGTGCGGGCGATGTCGATGCGCCAGGACAGGCGGCGCTGGATGGGCGGAAGCTGGTAAAGCAGGACGGCTGCCAGCAGCAGGCCGAACAGCACCAGGAAAAGTCTCTTTTTGGACATGGGCAGAAGTGTATCAGAATCGCTTGTGACTGTCGAATAGACGCCGGGATAAAAGTACTGGTTCCGGGAAATTCGATTTTTCCCCACGAAACATGGGCAGCCTGTCTGGTCTTTCCTGGCCTGCCACTCCCGGACCCGGTCGAACAATTCTTCCAGGGGCTTTAGATCGGCAATTGGCACGGCCAATTGCCGGATGCGCGTGCGGCTGTATTGGTAGACGCGACTACCGGCTGGGACGACCTCCGCCCCGCGGCGAAATTCGTCGCGAGTCAGATATCCGGTCAGCGCTGCGACTTAAAATCCTACCTGATCACACACCGGGGCCAGATCAAGCAGATCCGCCCACGATACGTCGCAGCCGGGCGAAAGGCGAGCAGCACATGCGGTTGTATGTGTAAGGTAGTGAGCGGCAGGCGGATTATTTTTTCTTTTCGATATATCTGACTTTTTCGAGGCCCTTTAAATCGGCATCCTGTGTCCACAATTCAGCATCTAAGGCATGTGCGGTGGCAAGGATCATGCTGTCTGCCATGGGGATTTGTAAATCGCCAGAGAGTTTAGCGGCGTTGAGTGCCAGTGTTGAGTCAAGGTCGATGACCTGCCCTTGCATCATGGCTGTAACCGCTTGCAGCGCAGCCTCGTCGCTTTTCTGCTGGCGCATACGCTTGAAGACTTCAAAAACAATGATGGTTGGCACAACCAATTCATCCGTTTTTTCGATGGCAGGCGCGAAGAAATCTGCGTTGACGTCATCAGCAAAATATTCCAGCCAGCCGGATGAATCGACCACGTTCATACGCGGTCAGCCTCGCGCTGAACGGAAGTGTCAATTCCCCTGGCGAAGCCACGCAGTTGTTCGACCGGCATTACAGGAACAAGCTCAATGCGTCCCTGATACGCTACAACCTGTATTTTCTGACCAACGCGGATGTCCAATGCTTTTCGGATATTTTTGGGGATGACAACCTGATATTTTGGGGAAACAGTCACAGTTTCCATACGAAACTCCTATCGATGAGCAGAACGTATTACGAAACAACTATAGCTCATTTGCGAATAGAATGCAACCTCCTTGTTTGCCACCAGCGAGTCCCCGCAGGCTATAAACCTAATTCCCTACTCATCCTTCCTGAACTGCAGGCAATAGTGGTGGAAGGTATTGCTGACCCAGGCGCTGTTCATGCCGTAGGGTGCCAGGCGCTGGTTGTCCTGGCACCAGATTTTTTCATCTTTGAGCGTGTAGGTCTTGCCCAACTCGCGCCCCAGGTCCCAGGCCAGCGGGTAAATTTTCCCGCCCTTCTTGACGTTCTTGACGATGACCGTCAGGTAAGCCTTGTCGCGCAGCAGCGGTTTGAGTCCCGCGTAGATGCCGACCAGCGCGGACAAAAAGTCTTCGTAGTCATGCAGGTTCCCCACGTCGTTGGGGTCGTCCGAGTAGAAGACATCCAGGGCGGCGGACGAGCGGCGCTTCTTTTGGGTTCCAGCGCCGCGGGCGTGCAGCATGTCCCAGTAGGGGGGGCTGGTCAATAGATAATCGATGATCGGCAGTCCGTACCTGGCAGCCTGCTTGGCGTCGCCGGTGATCACCTTGGATATTAGATTTTGGACCGTTTCGCCCAGCGTCGCGCGCTCTTCCTGCACGATTTGCTCGGCGATGGCGGCATATTTGGGATTGAGTTCGATGCCGTAGGAGCTGCGTCCGGCCCGGAGTGCTGCCACCAGCGTGGACCCCGTGCCAGCCATTGGATCGAGCACGGTTTGCCCACTCTTGGTGAAGAATTCGATGAACTCCTGGGCCAGGGTTTCCGGGAATTTGGCCGGGTGCACCAGCACGCCTTTCTTGCGCGGGGGCGGATTGTGCGTGAACCAGGATTTCTGGAATTTGAGCCAGGATTTGGGGTCGAGGTCGTTGAGTTTATTGGGCATATGAAAATTATACACGCAGTAGCCGGCCAGCCTGCTTCTACGGGGTGACGCTGGGTGTGCGCGTTGGCGTGGGCGTCTTGGACGGCGTGGGACTTGGTGTCGGGCTGAGGTAGGTGACATCCTGGATCGTCAGGTCGGAAAAGGTGATCGTCACGGCGTTCTCGCCGCCCGAGCGGGCAAAGACCCCCAATGTGCCAAATTTGTAGACCGGGTCATTCAGGCCGAATTGGAAGTGGCCGTTCAGGAAGAAGCGCAGCTCCGAGCCGACAGCCCAGACACCGATCCGCACCTGGCCGGGAGAGCCGGGTGGGACATCGCCGCTGGGTAGGCGCTGTTGCAGAAGGGCGATGGCTCCGCCCTGCACGCGCTCGAGGCGCACGGTCCGGTCACAGGCCAGTACCAGCCGGTAATAATCCGAGGTCCCCTGCGCGCGGAAGAGTAAACCGAACTCATCCGGTCCCTGGCACAGGCTGGTGGTGGCATTGATTTCAGCGTAAAAATTGGTCAGGAGGGGCTCGCTGCGCAGGCTGAACAGGTACAGGCGCGGCTGGCTGATGGCCAGCGTGATGCGTCCGTTGGCAACGATCACACTGCTGCTGTCGGATTCGCGCACGGACCACAACGCCGGGTTTTCGAAGGTATCAGTGGTGATCGCCTGGCCCAGTCCGGGGCGCGTTTCCTCGGTTGGCGAAGGGGTCAGGGGCGGGCGGGCGGTCGCTGTGCTGGTGGGTGGAAACCAGACCGTCGCCAGGGTGGCGACGGCGGGTTCGGTCGCGGGCGGGGACGTCGGCGTGGTCTGAGCCGGGCTGAGCGTGGCGCAGGCCTCCAGCACCAGCAAGCAGAGTGCCATGCAAATCGGGGTGAGCTTGTGCGTCATTCGGCGAATCATGTGAAATTTGTCTGCGAGGCTGATAACAATCGACGGGAGGATTTTTCCGGCAAGGTGATGTACAATTAATGATGAGCGTCACAATCACGATGCGCTCCCTCATTCTAGCACAAAGTCCCCGAAGGGGGACAAAGGAGAGATACATGAGCCAGAAAGCTGTCCTGGTCACCGGCGCGTGCGGAGAAATTGGCCAGGCTCTGGTGCAAGGTTTGAGCAGACAGGGAGGCTACCGTATCGTTACAGCGGATTTAATGCCGCTGCCCGATAGCATCCGGTCACTTTCGGCCGAGCACGTCCAGGGGGATTTGCTCGACAAGGTAAAGCAACTGTATGATCATGATTTTGAGATTATCTACCACCTGGCTGCCTCGCTTTCTTCCAAAGCCGAAATCGCGCCTGAAGCGGCTCACCGTATCAACGTCGAAGGGACGATGCAGTTGCTGCAGCTGGCGGCTTATAAATCCGAAAAGTACAAAAAACCGGTCAAGTTCTTGTTCCCCAGTTCGATTGCGGCTTACGGCTTTGATGAGGTAAAAACCAAAACCGCTGCCGGACGCGTCTGCGAAGATGAATGGAACTGCCCGCATACCATGTACGGTACGAATAAACTGTACTGTGAGAAGTTGGGCGCTTACTACAGCCGCTTCTATGGACAGCGCCACCTCGAACCCAATCCGCCGGTCATGCTGGATTTCCGCGCGATCCGTTTCCCTGGATTGATCAGCGCCTTCACGCTGCCCAGCGGCGGCACGAGCGATTACGGACCAGAGATGCTGCATGCTGCGGCGCAGGGCAATCCGTATGCCTGCTTCGTACGTGAAGACACCCGCATCTCGTTCATGGCCATGCCGGACGCAGTCAAGTCTTTGAAGATGCTGACCGAGGCGCCGCGCGAGAAATTGACGCGTGTGGTTTACAATATTTCCAGCTTCAGCCTGACGGCTGGCGAATTTCGCGAACGGACACTCAAATACTTCCCCGGCGCGCGAATCAGCTTCGAGTCGAATATCAAGCGGCAGGGCATCGTCGATTCGTGGCCGGAAGATTTGGATGACTCCTCCGCCCGCTCTGATTGGGATTGGAAACCCGATTACGACGTGGAGCGTTTCTTCGATGAATATTTTGTGCCGGAGATCAAGAAACGTTACGCAAAGTGATCTTGACCCGAAAAATTTTTCTTGAAGAACAGGGACCGCCCGAAAGGGCGGTCCCTGTTTGTAGATTTGCATTGTATGCCGACGACGATCTGGAGCAGCATAGGCACTTCCAGAGTATATTGAAAATCCATGATATCAGAGGCGGAAATGATATAATCCGTGCGACGATTGCCTATGAAAAGACACCTGTTTGTGATTGGCCTGTTCCTGTTAGCGGTGCTGTTAATGCAGATGTCGCTGACGGCGCAGGCTTCGCCAGCGGCACAACTGCCGCAGTATTCAACGCCTACCCCCGGCGCGGATGGACGCATCATTTACATAGTAAAGGAAGGCGACAACTGCATCCGTGTCGCACTGCTGAACGGGATTTCGACTGAAACGCTGCGTTCCTATAATCCAGGCCTGGATGAGAATTGTATTTTGCAGGTCAACCAGCAGCTGGTGATCGGTCTGGCCGGACCAGCCGGCGCCACGCAGACTGCCGGACCATCTCCGACCCCGACGGTTGCCTTACCAACTCCCACGCCTTTCAACGGGACTACCCAGGTCTGCGTGCTGCTCTTCGATGACGTGAATGGGGACTCGCTGCGGCAGGACACAGAATTAGGCCTGGCTGGTGGTGAGGTCAGCGTGACCAATGTCAACGGATCATACTCGAAGACGCAGACGACGGTCTCGCAGGTGGATGCGGATACCGGCTTACCGGTTCCGGTCTGCTTCACGGACGTGCCGGAGGGTAAGTACAACGTCAGCATGGCCATTCCGGATGGTTATAATCCAACCATGGATTTGAACTACACACTGGATGTCAAAGCCGGCGACCAGGCTTTTGTTGATTTCGGTGCCCAATCAAAGCAAAACACTACAACACCGGCGGATGGCGGCGGGAGTGGTGGTTTTCGCTCGGTTGTGATGGGAATATTGGGGGCAATTCTTCTGCTGGGTGGTGGCGGACTGGGTTGGTATGCCTATCAGATGCGCCAACCGAAAAGCTCTGTGCTGGGCAGAAAATACCCAGGCTTGAAAAAGAAATAAGCAAATAACTTGAACGGGGTGCGAACGCTCGCACCCCGTTTTTTATCCCATTGGAAAACGCATGCGTTGTCCACCGATCAGGTGCAGGTGCAGATGAAAGACAGTTTGCCCCCCGTGCGAACCGGTGTTGACGATCATACGGTAGCCGCTCTGGTCCACACCATCCTGTACGGCGAGCTGTCTGCCAATGATGAACATATGCCCGATCAAAGCCGCATCCTCCTCGGTCAATTCGTTAACTGAGGGAATGTGTTTGTTGGGCACAATCAGGATGTGCGTCGGCGCTACGGGATGGATGTCGCGAAAGGCGGTCACCTGATCATCACGGTACACGATGTTGGCGGGAGCATCGTCCGCGACGATTTTGCAAAACACGCAGGAACGGGACATTTTGTTGAGCATGGCGGCGATGGGAGCGAGCCGCGCCCTAAGGCGTAACAGTCGGGATGGGACCATAAGTCGGTGCGCACATGATGTCGTAGTATTCCAGTTCAGTGGTCTTGTTCTGCGCGGCATAAGCGGCAGCGTCCTTGCCGAGCACGCGGACAGTGTCCAGGTGGGAGCGGGCATCCGTATCCCAGTAGCGTGGCAGGGTCAGGAGCGGATCTCCGGCTGAACCTTCGGGAATGTAGCTCGGGCGCATCGGATCGCTCTGCTTAGATTGCGGGATCCAGTTGAACATCAGCGGACCGCGTGGATTGATGGTGAAGCCGAGCTTGTAGCCAACCTGACGCGCAAGTTCAACCGAGCGTTTGCTAAATCCACCACCAGGCCAGATAATGGCGATGGGCGTTTTGTTGAAATGCTGCTTTATAGCGTCAATCGAACCTTGTAATTCGCCCAGCATATACTGGTCCGACGAATTGGGGCCCATCGGGATGTTGTGCACCACGCCGTGCGCCTGGTGGTCGACCCATCCTTCCGCTTCGAGTTGGGCGTTCTCGTCCCAGAGTTGTTGCGGGGTATCCTTGGCGCTGATCCAGGAATTGATCACTTTCCAGCCCCAATCTTCATAGTACTGGCGGAAAGCCACGTCGAAATATTCGCGGTAGTGACGGTCGTCAACTACCAGCAACACCGAGCGCTGCGGGATTTTGGCGTTGTTGTACATGAATTCTGACAGTTGCTGCATGTCAATCGCCTCAAAGCCCATATCGTGCAGGTCATTCATCAGCTTGCGCAGGTCAGGGATGCTGATCTGGTTGGGTTCGGTCACCTCGCCTTTGGTGATCGAATGAAACATGATTACCATCACGACCGTCCCGGGCGCGGCGTTGTTTGGATCCCACTTCAATTTGAGGTACTGGCAGGTATCCGAGAGATAGCTCTGCGGCTGGTCGTTGGGGTTGAGGGCGTTCGTCTCGAAGGTTCCCGGCAGGGCTGGTGGAGTGCGCGGCGCGCTGGAGGTGGGTGTGGGCGAAGGTGCTGGTGTTTCGGTTGGAGGGGCGGCGGTCGCAGTCAAGCCGGCATAGGCGGTTTGTACGGCCTGGGTCAGGGCGGTGTCCATGTTTGGATCAGCGGGGGTGGAGGGCGCTGCTGGTGTCCCACATGCCGTGGCAATAACGCTGGCCAGGACCAGGCTTGAAATGATGCGTACTGTACGTTTAAAGGATAGAGTCATGTGTCGAATTTTAGCAGAAATTTTTGGGGGCGACCAACTGGTCGCCCCACGAGTTTTTATTCGTTCGTTTCGCCCTTGATGAAGGCTTCGGTCATCTCACGGCAGACGCTGTCGCGGAATTGCTTGGGCGGGGTTTTGAAGAAATAGGAAGACGGGCCGATGATCGGGCCGGACAGGCCGCGGTCGAGCGCCAGCTTGGCACAGCGCACGGCATCGATGATCACTCCGGCCGAGTTGGGACTGTCCCAGACTTCAAGTTTGGTTTCCAAATTGAGCGGCACGTTGCCAAAGGTGGTGCCTTCCATACGGATGTAGCACCACTTGCGGTCGGACAGCCACGGCACATGGTCTGATGGGCCAACATGCACATTGCCGGCGTCCAGCTGGTAGGGGATCATGCTGGTGACGGCACCGGTCTTGGAGATTTTCTTTGATTCGAGGCGTTCGCGCTCGAGCATGTTCAGGAAGTCGGTGTTGCCGCCAAAGTTGAGTTGGTAAGTGCGGTCGATGCGCACCCCCCGATCGACGAACAGGCTGGTCAGTACGCGGTGCAGTATGGTCGCGCCGACCTGGGATTTGATGTCGTCGCCAAGGATCGGCAGGCCGGCGTCTTTGAAGCGCTGCCCCCAATAATCGGAAGATGCAATGAAGACCGGGATGGCGTTGACGAAGGCGCAGCCGGCATCCAGGATCTGCTCAACGTACCACTTGGTGGCCATTTCCGACCCGACGGGTAGATAAGATACGACAACGTCGGTCTTGGTCTCCTTGAGCAGCTTGACGATGTCAGCGGTGGGACCGGGAGCTTTGGTGATAACCTGCGCCAGGTACTTACCGATGCCATCATGAGTCATACCGCGCACCACAGGGACGTTCATGATGGGGACATCGGTGAATTTGAAGGTATTGTTGGGTTCAGCAAAAATAGCTTCGGACAGGTCTTTGCCAACCTTGGTGATATTCACGTCGATGCCCAGAGTGAATTCGATGTCCTTGACGTGGTAACCGCCCAGATTGACGTGCATCAAGCCGGGGACGGTGGCGTCGTCGGGCGTATCCTTATAGAAATGCACACCTTGGATTAGCGAAGAAGCACAATTCCCAACGCCGATGATCGCGACGCGCACTTTTTTCTTTGTCATAAAATCTCTCTCCTTAAGAAATTGTAATCAGAGGTTGCATGCTGCTGCCTCAATATTGCCATGCTATAATCTTAGTACATTTCTGCTATTTCGGTGGCTATGACTACAGAAGAACGCACTCAACTCCTTGAACGGCTCCTTGAGGTCACTCGCAATTTGAGTGCCGCAATGGATTCGGAATCTTTCTTGCAATCAGTCACCTCGATTGCCTGTGAGTTGACATCCAGTGAAGCGGCCTCGATCATGGAGTATGATGAGATCGATGGTCAACTCCGGTTCGTGGCCATGCCCTGGTTTCACGGCGACTCATTGCGCGGTGTCAGAATTTCATTGACGGACAGCGCAGCAGGGGAAGCTTTTCGACTGGGCAAGCCGCTGACTAGTCAGGATCTAAAGAGTGATCCACGTCATTATAAATCCATTGACAAGCTAACCGGTTTCGAAACCCGCTCTTTGTTGGCAGCTCCCATTTTTCTTATGGGAGAGCCGGTCGGTGTTATTGAAGTACTTAATAAAAAAGACAATGCCAATTATACCGAGGAAGATGTATACATTCTAGAAACACTGGCATCACAAACTTCAATCGTCTTTCAGAACCTGCGTTTAGAGATGCGGGTCCAGTCGGTCTACGATGAACTTGCCGAACTTGACCGCATGAAGAATGATTTTATCGCAATTACTTCACATGAGTTGCGTACGCCTTTGGGATTAATTCTCGGTCATGCCACCTTTTTGCGCGAAGTGATCGGGGAAGAACATCGCGAACAGCTTGATACGATTATCTACAGCGCTAAACGGCTCAAGGAGATTATCGAAAGCCTGTCCAGCGTGGATAACTTCGAAAGCGGTGCGGCCCGCCTCCGCAGCCGGCAAATCTCACTTAATCGGGTGCTTGATGAAGTAGTCGATTCTTTTCAATTGGAAGCCAACGAAAAGCAGATCTCTCTGCGGGTTGATACCGGTCACAAGGACCTGGTTGTCGAAGGGGATTCGGGTAAAATCGTAATTGCTCTGAGCAGCTTGATTAAAAATGCAATTACGTTTACCGAGAAGGGTGGAAAGATCATCGTCGTTGCTGAAAATATCCCCGGCTATGTTAAAGTGTCAGTCGTCGACAATGGGATCGGTATCCCAGCAAATGACCTGCCGCGAATCTTCGAGCGTTTTTATCAGGTAGAAACACATCTAACGCGACGTTATGGCGGTATGGGCTTGGGCCTTTCCGTCGCTAAGGTCATGATCGAAATGCATGGTGGCCGAATCTGGGCTGAGAGCACCGAGGGCAAGGGGAGCAACTTTACCTTCCTGTTACCAACCGAGGCTCCTCAAGATGATGCTTCTGACCGTCCTGTCCAATCTTGATGTGTCCTGATTTTGTAATTACCGGCCGTTTGAGTCGGGAATATGTCTTACCTCCTTTGGGCAATCCGATCCTGGATGTTGCCGGAGGTAATTTGCTTTATGCGGCTGGAGGAGTCAGCATATGGGACCGGAGTGTAGGTCTGGTTGGCCGTGTAGGTGAGGATTACCCACGCAACTGGTTGCGCTGGTTCGAATCTTATGGCCTGGACACGCTTGGGATCCGGATCCTGCCGCAGGCTTTGGACCTACGTTCGTTCGTAGCCTATACGCTTGATATGGAACCGAATCGCTCTAACCCGGTCGCGCATTTTGCGCGTCTCGGTTTGCCGTTTCCGAAGGCTTTGCTTGGCTATCAACCATCCAGCGATACCCAAAATGGGCGCGACCAATCTGATCCAGCTGTCCCGGGAGTGACCGACGTACCAGATGATTATCTAAATACCTCGGCTTTGCATCTCTGCCCGATGGATATTACATCTCAGAGTCGATTGCTGGCGAAGTTTAAACAGGGCAATGTCACAACCATCAGCCTGGATCCCTCAGCCAGCTACATGCAGCCGGCCTACCAGGACGAACTGCGCTCTTTGATGCTGGGCATCACGATCTTCATGCCATCTCAGGAAGAACTACGCGGACTGTTCTGGGGCAAGACCAACGACCTGTGGGAAATGGCAGAGGAAATCGCCTCCTTCGGCTGCGAACTGATTGTGATCAAATGTGGCAGCCAGGGACAGTTGTTGTACGATGGAATGGGCAAACATCGCTGGGAAATCCCGGCCTACCCTGCCCGGGTTGCCGACCCAACCGGCGCGGGCGATTCGTATTGTGGTGGTTTCCTGGCCGGATATCGGGTGAATTATGATCCACTGGAGGCGGCAATGCATGGCAACGTTTCGGCTTCCCTCAATATTGAAGGAAGTGGCCCGTTCTACGCTTTGGACGTGGTTCCCGGCCTGGCACGCGCCCGCCTTGCATCCCTCAGAGATATCATCCGCGAGGTTTGATGACCGACATTATCGATCGCATGCTCGATTTGGCAATTGAAATTCAGCAAATCCCGGCGCCGACTTTCGCAGAAGGGCAGCGGGCCAGGTTCGTGCATGGACTGTTCCTGGAAGAAAATCTGGCTGATGTCTCGATCGACACAGTCGGAAATGTCTATGGCAGATTGATGGGAAGTAGTGATTCTGCCCCGCTAATCGTCAGCGCTCACCTTGATACGGTTTTCCCAATCGAGACGAATTTACAGGTCACTCGCCAGCCAGACCGGATTGCCGGTCCCGGTATTGGGGATAATTCTCTCGGTGTGGCTGGCTTATTTGGTCTGTTGTGGGCCTTGCGCGAGCGAAAAGTGAAATTACCGGGTGATGTATGGCTGGTGGCCAACGTCTGTGAGGAGGGCCTGGGCGACCTGCACGGAATGCGCGCTGTGGTCGAGCGCTTCGGTGGGGATGTGTTGGCTTATCTCGCGCTGGAAGGAATGGCGCTCGGGCATATTTACCATCGTGCGCTGGGCGTCTCGCGTTACCGGATTTCTGTAAAAACTGCCGGAGGCCATTCCTGGATCGATTATGGTCGCCCTTCTGCAGTACATGAGCTGGCCTCGCTGATTACCAACCTGACTTCTATGGCCCTACCCTTCGACCCGCGCACGACGATCAATGTGGGCCGGATCGTGGGTGGGACCTCCGTCAATACTGTGGCTGCTGAGGCCCATTTGGAATTGGACCTGCGCTCCGAGAGTGCGGAGGTGCTTTTCAGTCTTGTGCGCAAAGTGGAAGCTTTGGCCAATGGATACCAGCGCGAGGGCGTGAGCATCACCATGGAGAATATCGGACAGCGCCCTGCTGGGGAAATCCCAGCCGATCATCATCTGGTGATATTGGCCGAGGAATGTTTGCGCGAGCAGGGCCTCAATCCGATCCTGACCATTGGTTCAACCGACGCGAATATCCCGCTTAACCGGGGTTACCCCGCCATCTGTCTGGGGATTACATCCGGCGCCGGAGCACATACAATCCTGGAGTTCGCTTATACCGAACCCTCAGCAAGTGGGATCGAACAGTTATTGAGCTTTGTGAGTAAAGTGTGGGATAAGAAGTAAGGGTAATCCGGTCGACCAGGCCGCGTGCAATTTCAATCCAAGCCCTTCCAATATTTCAATGGGTTGACTTTTGCCTTTGACTGCCAGAGGCACAGGACTTCATCGCGTTCGAGCGAGGAGTTGATCACTTGGCCGATATCCGCCAGGGCCAGTAGGTTGCTGCGTTCTTCCTCATAGTCGACCAGGTCGCGGCTGAGTTGATAAAGAATTCCTTCGACCTCGGTCAATTCTTGCAACGCTTGTGTTGGAATCTCCTTTTGCTGGGACTGTAAGTTGGATCGGATCCCTCCAATTTGCTTGCTGAGAGCCATTAAATTTTTCAAGCGATAACTTTGGGTGAGTCTCTTCTGTCATCCCATTAATTTTAGACCGGATGCGGTAAATATTGCCTGACTGTCTTCCATGCACGTTCGAGCAGGCCGCCGGCTGTGTATTTCCAGATAACCAGACTGGCGCGATATGCGCGGTCCACGTCCCCCGGGCGCGGGCTGTAAAATGAAGTCTGGTGTTCCCCAACCAGAATTTGGATGGCAGGGGCGGCGCCCGGGATAATTTCAGTTAGGACGCTGGCCCGTTCGGCTGGTGTGTCATCATAGGTGGGTGGTTTGCCAAGCCAGCGCAGGCTGGTGTTGATGGTCTCAAAGGCCCGTTCTATTGGAGTGGCGCGCGCCATACGGGCTGCACGCAGCAACCACTCAGGTGCGTTCAAGTCGTTCCGTTCCAGGGTAGCGATCAAGGTCAGGATGAGAACGTTGCTCAATCCAAACCGGCGATTTAGCAGCCAGAACAATAGGATGAGCGCAAGCGGGATTACCCAGATAGCAATTGTGCGGGCCTGGACCCACAACCAAAAGGCTGCATTTGGCCCGATCGGAATCTGTTGTTCTTCGGGAATTGGCAGCTCGCGATCTCGTTGGGCCTGAGTCGGAAGGTTTTGGCCGTTTGCGCCGGACTGGGTCGGGTCCTGTTCGCGGCCTTGTGGGCGAATGAGTGGGTCCTGGTTAGCGGTCGGTTCGAATTCAACCCAGCCGACTCCCGGAAAAAAAACTTCCGGCCAGGCGTGATAGTCACGGTGCCGCACGATGTAATCGTTCTTATCGTTCAGTTCACCTTGGGCAAACCCGACTGCTATCCGAGCCGGAATGCCGAGTGAGCGCAACATCAGCACCTCAGATGTGGCGTAATAATTGCAAAAGCCTTCCTTGTAGTCAAATAAAAACCATTCGATTGGATTTTCCTCTGCCGGTGGTGTCCGAATCGAAGGGGAGTATTTTATTTCCTTGCGCAGCCATTGGGTAATGGCTTCCGCTTTGTCGTATGGCGTCCCAGCATCTTGGGTTGTTTGTTGAGCCAGGTTGCGGATGCGCGTTGGGAAATCCTGTGGAAGTTCCAGGTAGCGCTCCGTGACCCAAGCCGGATAATCAGTTCCAGCCCCACGCATCTGAATGACGGTCGGATTGCCGATGGCAGCGCGCGTCTGGTAGGTTTCCCCGGCTTCGAGCAACTCTCTGGATTGGAAAAGATATACATCCGTATAGCCTTCTGGGGTGTAGGAAAGCGTCACCTCCGTCGGTCGACTAACCCATAGCGGCTGGGATGCGTCATATAAGGTGTACTGGCGCACATTGAGCGTAAATGCAAAATCCACGATGCGCCGGCCGAAAGCATCCGGGATGGGCAGGTTTGTGTCTTTTGGAGAAAACGATTGGATTGATTTGGAAGAGGTCTTCCATTGATTATTTTCATAATCGTCATACACGCGGCCACGCCAGTAGTAACGAGGTGGATTGTTGCTCAACGCTTGAGGATGAACGCTGAATACCACCTCATCACTTAACGATACGCCGGTTCCCAGGGCAAGTTGGTTGCCAAAAAATTCTGTACCGACAACCTCGGTTCCCTGGATGGAAGCCAGGGCATCCGAAATGCGGTCACGCAATCCCTGCCAGGGTTGTGAGACCTGATCCCAGGTGTCAGCCACAAGGGGGATCTTCGAGAGTGTTCCAGGCAAAGTCCAGGAAGCCAGCACGATAATAGCTGAAGCGATGAGTGTTCCATTGATTAAGTCCATACTGGTTTCAGGGACCAGGAAGACACGACGCTTGCGCCATTCCACGTTGTTGCGCAAGTAATTCAAACGCCCCAGCAATAATAGTGCCAGGAATATAAAGAATGCCAGGAACCAGATACGTAGAGGGGAAGTCTTGTCGTAAACCTGAACGATCATGATCGCTAAGCCGGATGGCAGGATGGCAACCAAAAAATTAGCATGCCGTGTCAGCCAGTAACCCGCTACCAATCCGATCGTCCAGTAAATGATTGCCAGCACGCTAATGAAAAACAGCCAATCCTCTACAGGCTGTTGTTGTGAGAATTGACCGAGCGAGTAAGCCAGGCGACCGCCCAGGCTGACCAGGCGTTCGTTGATATTTAATTCACCGGAAATGGCCAGGGAAAGTTGCAATGGGATACTGAACAGGCTATAGCCAAAAGCCAGGAATGCTACTGTACGCCGATTGAAAAGACTTTGCCCGAGCACGATTCCCAGAAGCACGCCAATGACGGTCAGCGTCTCGACATAATCCAGATGTGGGGCCCATTGGGTCACACCCAAACGTACAACCGCAGTGAATACCGCGGCCAGTAAAATTCCTGCCGAGGGTAGGTCCCACCAGCGCGTGGGTGAGTTTTCCATGTGTTGAGTGTACAATAACGTCACCTGCCCGTCAATTCTACGCAGGTATGGATACGACTAGTACTGCAAGGTGGTATCGCCTGGCTCTTGTCTGCCAAGGACTGTTTTGCCTGGCTGGCAACCTGTCTAAAAGTACATCCTTAAACACAAGAAGTGGATTGTGGAGGTAACCTTGATTTGTACATCTCAGTAGGCAAACCTTACTGATTTGTCCGTTATTTCTGAGGATGCAATCTGATATAATCGACGGGATTAAGGTTGCAGACAATCCCATGTGGAGATTAGAATAGCAGCATGACCCTCGAACGTGGAACGTTGTTGCATAAACGCTATCGGATCGTCGAGATTCTCGGTCAGGGCGGGATGGGCTCTGTCTATCGTGCGGTGGATGAGAATCTGGGCGTCGAAGTGGCTGTAAAAGAAAATCTTTTTACAACGGATGAATACGCACGCCAGTTTCGCCTAGAAGCCGTCATCCTTGCAAATTTGCGGCACCCAAACCTGCCTCGCGTAACCGATCACTTTGTCATCGGTGACCAGGGTCAGTATCTCGTAATGGATTACATCGAGGGGGAAGATCTGCGCCAGCGCATGGAGCGTCAGAGCACGATCCCGGAAGAAGAAGCCATTCTGATCGGCGCTGCGATGTGTGATGCCCTGGCGTATTTACACAGCCGAAAGCCGACGATTATTCATCGCGATATCAAACCTGGTAACGTCAAGATTACATCCACGGGCGAGATTTATCTGGTCGATTTCGGTTTGGCCAAAGTCGTTCAGGGTAGCCAAGCCACGACGACCGGTGCGCGTGCCATGACCCCCGGATATTCCCCGCCGGAACAATACGGTACGGCGCGCACAGATTCCAGAACCGATGTTTATTCCCTGGGTGCGACCCTGTATGCAGCTCTGACCGGCATCATCCCTGAGGACGGGCTGGCACGCGCGATGGACAACGCCGAATTGACTCCCATCCGCAAACGCAACCCGAAAGTCTCGCGCCGACTAGCGGCTGCAATTGAAAAGGCCATGGCTGTCAAGTCGGAAGACCGATTCCAGACGGCCGATGAATTCAAAAAAGCGCTGCTGAGTTCAAATTCCAAAACGCAGCGCGTGATGAGTGATTTTGTTGTCCCTCCTGCTCCTGAAATTGAAGAACAACCCGGGGATGAGAAAAACAATGCCAGGATTGAATCTCCTCAGATTTCACCGATTACGCCTCCTTCTTCGATTAACACTGTTCCACCTTCTCAACCACCTTCCCAACCTATCTTAGGGAAGGATTTGGGTTGCGGGCCAATTGCGCTGGCTGTGATATCGTTGGTCATTGTCATTTCTTTATTTTTTGCATTTAATTCAAAATTGCGCGCATCGGTAGTTGGTATTTTTGTCCCATCGCCTACACCTTCACCTACCCCGACACAGGTCGCTTCAACCCCAACATCGTTAGAATCTCGCACCTCCACGCCGACATTGACGATTACTCCCAGGCCAACCTCCACACCCACCCCGACCAGTACGCCCACGGTCACACCGACGCCTTTGGGCGGCAGCGTGGGGCAAATCGCTTTTGTTTCCGACCGTACCGGCGTAGCTCAACTCTATGTCATCAATGTGGACGGTAGCAATTTGCATCCCATTACGAATGTCCCGGATGGCGCATGCCAGCCATCCTGGTCACCGGATGGGAAACGTTTAGTATTTATTTCGCCCTGTGCATGGAGTAAGGAATTTTATCAAACGACTTACCCCGACTCCACCCTTTATACAATCAGAGTGGACGGGACCGGTTTACAACAATTATTAACTGAGCCTGGAGGGGATTTCGATCCCGCCTGGTCTCCGGACGGCAGGCATATTGCGTTTACTTCGTTGCGCGATGGGTATATGCAAATTTATTCCTATAATCTGACCGACCAATCCCTGGTGCGCCTGACCGAAACGCCCAAGAACGAAGAAACACGCCAACCGGCTTGGTCGCCATCTAGCAACCAGCTCTTATATGTCCTCAAGCGTTTCGGTGCCTACCAGATCTTTGCGATGACCGATTTGGGTCAGAATCCGATCCAGATTGCGCGCCGGGGAACGCAATATTGGGATCTGCTCCCGGTCTGGGCGCCGGATGGGGAAACGATCTATTTTAGTGAGCGACCTTCGGATGGCCCGACCCAGCCTTGGTTAATGGCCATAGGTTATGAGGAACGTGGAACGGAGGGCGAGCGTGTGTCGATCGCAAATCCACCGATTCTAGATGTGGATGTTTCACCGGATGGGTCCTGGATAGCCTATGAAGGGATCGAATCATCTAATAATGACATCTTTTTGTTGAACCTGACGGATGGGGAAACCAAACGTCTGACCAAGGATCCTGGCAATGATTGGGACCCGACCTGGCGACCAAGTCTGCCTTAGAAACCAAAAAACTCCCGCCAACCTTTTGGCGGGAGTTTTAGTTTTAATCGGGATTTCAGGCTCGATAAGCCAACAGGCGCAAACCGTTCAATACCACGATGACGGTGCTGCCCTCATGGCCGACCACACCGAGTGGCAGGGCCAGATTGGCACCGAAGGCGCTTGCGACGAGAATGACAATCACAGCCAGGGCAAAGGTCAGATTCTGCCAGACCACGCGTTTGGCATGGCGCGCCAGTCCAATTGCAAAAGGAATTTTGTGCAGGTCGTCGGACATAAGCACCACATCGGCGGTTTCGATGGCAACGTCCGTGCCAGCCCCACCCATGGCGATGCCAATGTCGGCCGTAGCCAGAGATGGCGCGTCGTTGACGCCATCCCCAACCATTGCTACCGGGCCATATCGCTGTTGGATGCTTTTAAGAACGGTGACCTTGTCCTGCGGCAGCAGCCCGGCATGAAATTCGTCCACTCCGGCGCGCTCGGCAATCGCGGCTGCTACGCGCTCATTGTCGCCGGTCAGCATGACGACGCGCTCGATGCCGGCTTGTTTGAGGGCCTTGATCATCTCGATTGCATCTTCGCGCAGCGAATCCGCCACAGCGATCAGGCCCAGCCAGCGCGGAAGCCCGCTCTGGGAATTGGCGCAATAGACATACATGGCGGTTTGCCCGTCTTCTTCCAGGCTGCGGGCCTGCGCCAGGATTTCTTGCGGAATGTCGACGCCGCGCTCGGTAAAAAGACGCTCGTTCCCAATCCATAGTATGCGGTCATCGAGGTGACCCTCCACTCCCTGCCCGGGGATGGCGCGGAATCCGGTAGCAGTTGGCAACTCTATGTCCCGGTGATGAGCCGCCTGGACGATCGTCTTAGCTAATGGGTGCTCGGAGCGCGATTCAACCGCTGCCGCCAGCCGTAGCAATTCGTCTTCCCCCATGTGATTGTAAGTTTTGATAACTGTCAGCTTGGGCGTGCCCGACGTCAATGTTCCGGTCTTGTCGAAGGCCAGGGCTTTGAGCGTTGCGGTTTTTTCCAGGTGTACACCGCCCTTGAAGAGCACGCCGTTGCGTGCGCCGTTGGCGATCGCCGAGAGAAAACTGGCCGGGGTGGAAATAACCAGCGCGCAAGGCGAAGCGACGACCAGCCAGGTCATGGCGCGATAGAATGTGGATTGAAAATCGTTGCCGAGGAAGAAATATGGCACGACGATCAGCAGGAGTGCTGCGCCAAGCACGAAAATTGCATAGCGTTGTTCAAAATCATCCAAAGCGCGCTGCGTGTTGGCTTTGGTCGATTGGGCTTCCTCGACCATTTGGACGATGCGTGCCAGGGTGGTGTCCTTGGCGAGACGCGTGACACGGATCTCCAGCGCGCCGGTCCCATTGACCGTCCCGGCAAAGACCGGATCGCCGTCCCCTTTGTGGACCGGCATCGACTCGCCGGTGATGGTGGCTTGATCGACATCAGATGTGCCGCTGATGACTTCGCCGTCGATCGGGAAGCGCTCGCCAGGGCGGACGATGACCATATCGCCCAGGGTCAACTTATCGATCGGTATATTAACCAACCGCGATCCTCGTCGGACAGTGGCGATCGAAGGCCGGAGATCGAGTAGTTTTTCAATGGCCTTGCGGCTGCGGTCCATGGCGTAGGTTTGCAGCGTGTTGGAAAGCGAGAACAGGAACAACAAGGTCGCTCCCTCGGCCGGCTGGTTGACGATGGCCGCACCTAAAGCGGCGACGATCATCAGCAGGTCCACATTAAGAGTTTTTTGCTTGAGAGCTTGAATGCTGGCCAGCAGTCCAAACCAGCCACCTGCAAGGTAAGCAACAGCATAGAGTACGACAACTGCAACGGAGTTCAATCCGAGCCTGGAACCGATAAAAGCTGCCAGGGTGGTCACGGCGGTCAGGATAGTGAAGGTAATTTCGAGCTTGTCCTGGGGAATGCCTTTCGAGGCCCGCTTTTCTTCTTTTTCGGGCCTCAGGAATGTAGCTTCAACTTCCAGGTTTTCAGTGGTCATCAGGCGCGGCTGGTTGAGCCGGACTTCGATGGTGTTATTGCGAAATTCGGCTTTTGGGAGTCTGGCTGCCATTTGGTATTGGCTGACGAGTTGCTGTGATAATTCGCCGGCGCAACCAGCACAGGCTTCTTCGCCGCGGGCTGCTTTGGCAGCGCATTGCGCGACCCGTGTTGAAGCGACCTGCCCGGCTTTTTGAATGATATGCAGCGCGTGCTCATTACTTAGAATTCGCGGATCAAATACAGCTTTCAGGCTGCCGGTGTCATAGTCATAATCAACTTCATGAATACCGGCATATCCCTGCAGCGTGTCTGAAAAGACATCCGTGCAGCGTGTGCCTGAAATGGGGAGTTTGGTTTCGGTGTTTCCTTTGGTAGTCATTTGGGTGGTGTCCTCGGTCATGATTTGTGTTGGCAATCGGGGCATAGTCCGTAATACAGGACGCGGGCGCCAAGTAGTTTATAGCCGGAGGCTTCGGTAATTTCTGCATCCAGGTGAAGTACATGTTGACTGGGGATATCGACGATCTTATTGCAGGATAGACACGCCAGATTTACATGAGGTTCTGTATCCGGGTCGTAATGAACCGTATCATCCCCGGCCGAACCCAGGATGTTGATCGCTCCCAGGCTGACCAGCGTATCCAGCGTGTTGTACACTGTCGCCAGGCTGAGGGAGGTGAACTGCGGTTTTAATTCGCCATAGATCGTGGCCGCGGTTGGATGTTCTTCGCTTTCAGCCAGTAACTTGCAAATTGCAACCCGCTGCGGGGTAATCCGCATGCCGGCTTGTTGCAGGGTAGTCGATAAGGTTTTGAAATCTGACATGTTCCGTCCTAAATTAGAACTATTATAAATTTGTAGTTATTATAAATAAAATTAAGGTTTTGTCAAGTTGTTCTAAGGCTACTTACGGTAACTCTTACGTTCCTCTTATTGACTGACATTTTCAGGCATGTTATCATTATTGACGCAAAGTTAGCACTCTCAAATCGAGAGTGCTAAAATAAATGGATATCTTTTATGCCTGAACTGACGGAACGCCAAAAAAAACTATTGCTGCTGGTCATTCGCGAATACATCGAATTGGCCCAGCCGGTAGGCTCAAAGCACCTGGTCGATCACTATCATCTCGAGATGAGTTCAGCCACGGTGCGCAACGAGATGGCAGCATTGACTGAAATGGGATTCCTGCGCCAGCCACACACTTCGGCGGGGCGCGTTCCCTCTGAGGATGGCTACCGTTATTTCGTCAGCCAGATGATGCACCAGGCTGAGCTACCGGAAACGATTCAGCATACGATCGCGCACCAATTCTACCAAGCCCGGCCCGATGTGGACCAGTGGATGCATCTGGCGGCTTCGATCCTGGCACACCAATCGCAAGCGGTTTCGATGGTCACTGCACCACGTGCCGAACAGGCACGTTTCAAACATGTCGAATTGATTTCCACCCAGGGACGCCAGGTCTTGATGGTCCTGGTCATGCTTGGCGGAGAAGTGTCGCAGCAGATCCTGACCCTGGCCGAACCAGTCTCACAAGAACGCCTGACCCAGACGACCATACAACTCAACCAGGTGCTGGCCGGCCGGAGTGTGAAAGAGATTGCTGCGCTCCCGACGCGTACGGACGCCCTTGAGCAAGACATCCTGACGCTGATCTTGCAGGATGTGCGCGAGACAGCTGAGCGTGTATCGGGTGAAATCTACCTGGATGGCCTGACTAACGTATTAGCTGAACCGGAATTTGCTGAATCCGACGATGCCCGGCGCGCGCTGCGCTTATTCGAGGAACGTTCCATGCTCCAGGATTTGCTGGCCAGAACGATCATGCGCAGTAGTGTCGGCGGCATGCAGGTTCTGATTGGTGGTGATGGCGGCCGGGAAGAATTGCGCCAGTGCTCGATGGTCTTGGCGCGTTACGGCGTACCTGGTTTGGCGACCGGTATGTTGGGCGTGCTCGGCCCGATGCGCATGTCATATGCGAAGACGATCCCCACAGTTCGCTTTGTGGCTGGACTGTTGAGTGATTTTGTAAACGATACTATTGCCGGAGAGTAGCGGTATGACTAACAAACAAAAAAAAGACCTGCACGAGGAATTAGACGAAGAAATCGAAGAGACACCAGAATTGTTGGCTGAACCTGAAACTGTCTCTGGTGAAGAGTACAGTTCGTTGCGAGGGCAACTGGAAGAAGCCGAAGCCAGAGCGGCGGAGAACCTGGATGGCTGGCAGCGAGCCCAGGCGGAGTTTGTAAACTACAAGAACCGTGTCCAACGTGACCGTGAGATGAATTACACGTCCATGAAGGGCGATATTTTCAAACAGGTATTACCTGTCATCGATGACCTGGAGCGCGCCCTGCAAAATCGGCCACAGGGCGAGACAGTTAAGGGCTGGGTAGACGGGATCGAACTGATCTATCGCAAGCTGCAGGGATTGTTGGATGTGCAGAACGTAACGCGCATCGAGGCCAAAGGTCAGCCCTTCGACCCGAATTTCCACGAGGCGATCTCCCATGAGCCAAGTGATGAAGTCGAAAGTGGATGCGTTATCGAAGTTATCCAACAAGGATACATGATCGGTGAGCGCGTTATTCGCCCGGCGCTGGTCCGTGTTGCGCAATAAGACTGAAAGTGAACAACCGTGATCAGTGAAAAGCCGCGGTCGTTCGCCCGTCATCGAAATTTAAGGAGAAATTATTCATGGCAAAAATTATTGGAATCGATCTGGGTACGACCAATTCTGTAGCAGCCGTTATGTCCGGGGGCGAGCCCGTTGTCATTCCTTCAGCGGAGGGTGAGCGCCTGGTCCCATCGGTCGTGGCTGTCAACAAGAATCACGAACGGCTGGTCGGGCGTGTGGCGCGCAATCAGTCCATAACTAACCCTGAGAACACCATTTTTTCGATCAAACGATTTATGGGACGCAAGGCTGACGATCCCGAGGTGGAGCGTACCAAGAATCGTATGCCGTACAAAGTCAGCGGAGCGTCGAATGGGGATGTGCGTGTCGCGCTGGACGAAAAAGAATATTCACCGCCCGAGGTTTCGGCGATGATATTGACCAAGATCAAAGCGGATGCGGAAGCCTATCTGGGTGAACCCGTGACCCAGGCTGTGATCACCGTCCCGGCCTATTTCAACGATGCTCAACGCAATGCCACCAAGGATGCCGGCAAGATTGCTGGTCTGGAAGTGCTGCGCATCATCAACGAACCGACTGCTTCTTCTCTGGCGTATGGCCTGGATAAGAAGACCAATGAGGTTATCGCCGTCTATGACTTGGGCGGCGGTACCTTCGATATTTCCATCCTGGAAGTCGGAGACGGCGTGTTTCAGGTGCGCTCGACCAGCGGAGACACCTTCCTGGGCGGTGACGACTTCGACCAGCGCATCATGGATCACCTGATGGAAGAGTTCAAAAAGGAAAACGGGATTGACCTGGGTCAGGACCGCCAGGCCTTGCAGCGTCTCAAAGAGGCAGCCGAGAAAGCCAAGATCGAACTCTCCACGGTCATGCAGACAGAAATCAACCTGCCGTATCTGACAGCGGATGCCAGCGGCCCGAAGCACCTGGTGATGACGCTGACACGCGCCAAACTGGAGCAGCTTACCAGCGATCTGGTTGACCGCACCATCGCACCCGTCAAGCAGGCTTTGGCTGATGCCTCATTGAATGCGGGCGACATCAACGAGATCGTCATGGTCGGCGGCATGACGCGGATGCCTGCTGTGCAGGACCGGGTACGTGCTTTCTTTGGCAAGGAGCCGCACAAGGGGGTCAATCCGGACGAAGTTGTGGCAATTGGTGCGGCCATTCAGGGCGGCGTGCTGGGCGGCGAAGTCAAAGATATTTTGCTGCTCGACGTCACACCCCTGACGCTTTCGGTTGAGACACTGGGCAGAGTTGCCACTCCGCTGATCGAACGCAATACCACGATCCCGTCCCGCCGCAGCCAGGTCTTTTCAACCGCCAGCGACAACCAGACCCAGGTTGAAATCCATGTCCTGCAGGGTGAACGTCCGATGGCTGCCGACAACAAATCGCTGGGCAAGTTCGTCCTGGACGGAATCCCACCTGCGCCGCGCGGTATTCCGCAGATCGAAGTAACTTTTGATATCGATGCCAACGGCATCCTCAAGGTCACTGCTCAGGATAAAGCCAGTGGTCGCAGCCAGCACATCACCATCACGGCCTCCTCCGGCCTTTCGGATGCCGAAGTTGAGCAGATGAGGCAAGACGCCGAGGCCAATGCTGAGGAAGATCGCAAGCGCAAGGAATTGATCGAGGTTCGCAACCAGGCCGACAATACTGCCTATGCGGCCGAGAAGGCGCTTAAGGAATTCGGTGACAAAGTGCCAGCAGAAGTCAAGAGTGAGATCGATGCCGGAGTTGCTGAAGTTCGTCAGGCGGCGGAAGGTGATGATCCGGAAGCAATCAAGCAGACCACCGAGAAACTGGGACAGCTGATTCAGAAGATTGGCGCCAGCGTATACGAAGATCCGCAAGCGGAAGCTGCCTCGGGTGAGTCTGAACCTGGCGATTCGTCCGACGAGGGCGAAGTCGTTGATGGCGAAGTCAAAGAGTGAATGGTGTATTTGAGCTGCACGGCGGAGCTAAGAAACGGCAAACGCGTCTCCTGAGATTGTTTGGGATTTTTTCCTGTTGTGCAAGCCCGCATTAAAGATAAAAAATGATGACCCAACGCGATTATTATGAAGTCCTCGGTGTCTCGCGGACGGCCTCGGTCGATGAGATCAAGTCCGCCTTCCGCAAGCTGGCGCGCCAGTTCCATCCGGACGTTAATAAGGAGCCGGATGCTGAGGAAAAATTCAAAGAGATCAACGAAGCTTACGGCGTGCTTTCTGACCCGGATAAGCGTGCGCGCTATGACCGCTTCGGCCATGCCGGTCTGGGTGACCTGGGCGGTATGCCCGACTTCACGACCGACTTTGCCGACTTATTTGATGAACTCTTTGGCAGTTTCGGTTTTGGTATGGGTGGGCGGCGCTCACGTCGCTCTCCACGCCGTGGACGCGACTTGCAGATGCAGGTTACCCTGACTTTCGAGGAAGCGATCTTTGGCGTTGAGAAGGAGATCCAGTTCCAGCGGGACGAGGTTTGCTCGACCTGCGGTGGATCGGGAGCAGAACCCGGCACGACCCCCCAGCGCTGTACTACCTGTGGCGGACAGGGCGAGGTGCGCCAGGTGCGCCAGACTTTCCTGGGCCAGATGGTCCAGACGGCTGCCTGCCCGACCTGTAATGGTCGCGGCGAAGTGATTACATCGCCGTGCCACACCTGCCGCGGTGGGGGGCTGGAGCGCAAGACGGTTACCAAAAAAGTCCAGATACCCGCCGGTGTGGATCAGGGCACGCAAATCCGACTGGCAGGCGAGGGCCAGCCAGGCGTCAACGGTGGACCGAACGGCAACCTGTACCTGCTGCTGGATGTCGGCAAGCATAAATTCTTCAAACGCCGCGATAATGACATCCTGCTCAATATTGACATCAATATTGCTCAGGCCGCACTTGGCGCGCAGATCGAAGTCCCGACCGTGGACGGGGATGAGAAGCTGCACATTCCGGCTGGCACACAGCCCGGCAAGGTCTTTACACTCAAGGGAAAAGGCGTACCCCACGTACGCCGCAACGGGCGCGGCGATCAAAAGGTTTTCGTCAATGTGAATGTTCCGACGAAGCTGAGCCACGAGCAGCGTGAGTTGTTCGAGAAGCTGGCCGAGACACTGGGCACCACTCCGCAGCCGAACGAAAGAGGTTTTTTGGATTGGCTGAATGAGACTTTGGGAGGCTAGCAAAAAATTAATGGAGACCCTGGAATAGACTGAGTTTTATTCTTATTTTCAATGAATTGGCTTGAAGTATCCCTCACGTTGGACGGCGAACTTGCCGAAGCGGTGGCAGATGTTTTGGCGCGTTTCGCTCCCAATGGTGTAGCCGTGGAGAGCGGTGTGCGCTTTAAGAACGCTGACGATCCCGGTACGCCGGCTGGACCGGTGACGGTCCGTGCTTACTTACCCGTGGACGAAAACCTGGAAGAGAGACGCCAGAAGCTCGAAGAAGCCCTCTGGTATCTGGGGCGCATCCAGCCGCTGCCCCCCGCAGCCTTTACACCGATTGCAGATCAAAATTGGATGGAAGCCTGGAAGCAGCATTACCAGCCGATCCCGGTTGGTAAGCGCTTGATCATCGTCCCCATCTGGTTAGATTCGCCGGAGCCAGAGCGCATTCCCATCCGCATCGATCCGGGAATGGCTTTTGGAACCGGCACGCACCCAACCACCCAGTTGTGCCTTGAATTGCTCGAAGAATGGGTGCCGATCGATGACGTAGTGATCGACGTTGGCTGTGGTTCGGGTATCCTGTCCATTGCGGCCCTCAAGCTGGGTGCGACCCATGCCCTGGGCGTGGATATCGAAGATGAAGCCGTCCGCTCAGCACGCGAAAATGCCAACGCGAATGGCATCGGCGCTGAATTTGTGCTCGGCCCGGGTTCGGTACGCGAGATCATCGCCGAGCAATATCCTTACGACAACGCGCCGCTGGTGATTACCAATATCCTGGCCCCGATCATTCTGCATCTCTTGGACGAGGGTTTGGCTGACCTGGTGGCGCGGGACGGCGCGCTGATCTTGTCGGGCATCCTGCAGGAGCAGGCCGAATCCGTCATTTCTGCCGCGCAAGCGCATGGCCTGGATCTGGTCGAACAGCGCCAAATGGGGGATTGGGTCGCTCAGGTTTACGAATATAATCGGGATGAGTAATATCCGACCGTCACCTATCCCCGGAGGTAAAAATGAAATTCAAGCGCCTCGCCCCCCTGTTCGCAGGGGTCTTTTTAATTCTGGCTTGCAGATTTCTAACTTTCGTCACCCCAACTCCGACCCTTGTACCATCGACAGACACACCACCAGAAACGGTTCCAGCAACGATTGAGCCATCAACCGTGACCATGACGCCAAGCTTGCCTGAACCGCAGACCGCTACCGCCGTACCTCCGGTTGGTCCACCCATCACGCACCTATCAGCCGGGCAGGCGATCAAGCTGACCTACATCCACATGCTGAACCTGATGAATGGCTGGGCGATTGGCGGCCAGAATGGCGCCAGCAACCATGTCTTCCGCACTTCTGACGGCGGACTTACCTGGCAGGACCTGACCCCGCCCGAACCTGCTTCGGCAGATCCGAGCCAGCCCCAAAAAGCTGCCGGGACATTTTTAGATGACTTGCATGGCTGGGTAGTGTATTCTAACTTGGGGCCGATAGCCCGCTCGACGGCTTACGTTTGGTTTACCCACGATGGCGGTGCGACCTGGCAATACAGCGGTTTGACTGAGCCAGCGCTTTATCAGGAATTCTTCCTGCCTGAGGCGCCATTCTTCCTGGATCCACAGCATGGTTGGCTGCTGGTGCACGTCGGGGCTGGGATGAACCACGATTATTACGTTTTGTTGGGCAGCAATGATGGGGGCCAAACCTGGGAGACGCTGGTATCGCCCATGAATGATTTGAGTGGTACGCAAAGTTGTTCCAAAACAGGTCTGGTATTTGCCACAACCCAAAATGGTTGGATGCCGACTGATTGTCGTGGTGTGGCGCCGGTCCCCTATTTGTTCAAGACACAAGATGGCGGCGCGACTTGGGACAAAGTGGGATTACCAGCCCCAGCTGGTACGACTGACCTGTTCAATCAGTGGTACTGCGGCCTCCACTCACCGCTGTTGTTCACGGATCAGGCTGGTGATTTTGTGCTTAAATGCGATCAGTTCGATAACGGACAGAAAATCAGCCAGTATTATCTCTATCAGACCAAAGATAACGGTTTAAGTTGGACTACCTATCCTTATCCCGGCGGAGACCTGAAATTCATCGGACAGATGGCCGCTTTTGCGTTGGGCCGCGATATCCAGCGCTCAGAGGATGCCGGTCATACCTGGACGAAGGTTAAAACTGTCAGCTGGGATGGTCAGTTTAGTTTTGTGGATGCCAACAACATCTGGGCTGTAGCCCGTGACGGCGATCAGATTGCCCTGGTCAAATCAGTTGACGGGGCATTGACCTGGCAGGAAATTAAGCCAAAAGTTGGTCCATAATGAGAATCTCCATCCATTATATTGCACTGGATTAAGTTCCCCGAAATGAGCTTGGTCATCAAAATACATTCAACCTTACAGGAAATATTTCAGTAGTCTTACAAATTGATTTACCCGGGATATTTTGTGCCAAATTTTTAAAAATTTCCCCATCCGCATCTTACTTTGTGCTATTATACAAGGTATATGCGTGAGCCGCGTCGCTTGCTGTTGTATCTGTTGTTAAACGTCATCGTATCGGCCAGTGTGACCGGAGCGATCCTGTTCTGGCACGACCGGGCCATGCGCAATGTACCGCAGCCATCCCAACCGGTTGCTCCTGCAGCAGCGACGTCGGCCCCAGCCTCTGCTGCGACGCCCTCTTCCCCGCTGCCCACCGTTAACCCGGACGAGCCAATGCCGGTCGAGATCGTCAGCGTTGTTGGGGCCGGGACACTCGGGTCTGAGACGGTCTTGATCCGCTATAACGGTGATGGCGAGCTTGATTTGACCGGATGGCAATTGCAGAATGGTGATGGCGATGCCTACATTTTTCCGACACTCAAGCTTTACAAAAACGGAGCTGTTCAGGTTCATTCCGGCTTTGGCAACGACACGGTCATCGATTTGTACTGGGGCCGAACTCGGACCGTTTGGAAGTCTGGCGAGTTGGCCAGCCTGGTAGACGCACAGGGCAGCGTACGGGCGATTTATCGTATTCCTTAGGGATTTTCTCAAGTATTATGTCTCAAGCTCTATATCGAAAATGGCGACCCCAAAAATGGGATGAAGTGATTGGCCAGCAGCACGTGGTGCAGACCTTGCGCAACGCGTTAATGGCAGATCGTGTCGGCCACGCCTACCTTTTCTCCGGTCCACGCGGTACAGGCAAGACCACCGTTGCTCGTTTGCTGGCCAAGGCGGTCAATTGCCAGGCGGAAGATGTGTCTGCGCGTCCCTGTAATGCATGCCCACACTGTCAAGCGGTCATCGAGAACCGCTTCCTCGACTTAATCGAGATCGATGCGGCTTCCAATACCAGCGTTGATGATATCCGCAACTTGCGCGACAAGATAAGTTTTTCGCCAACGCAGGGTAAGTATAAGATCTATATCATCGACGAAGTCCACATGCTTTCGACAGCCGCCTTCAATGCTCTCTTGAAAACCCTCGAAGAGCCGCCGCCCCATGCGATTTTCGTGCTGGCAACGACCGAAATTCACAAAATTCCGGCTACCGTACTCTCGCGCTGTCAGCGCCACGAGTTCCGTCGTGTGCCGGTGGATGATATCGTTCTCAATCTCAAACAGATCGTCAAGGAAGAGAAACTCAAAGCCGAAGAGGACGCCCTGACTCTGATTGCCCGTCAGGCTACCGGTAGCGTGCGTGATGCCCAATCATTGCTGGATCAATTGGCCTCTGCGGGAGAAAAGATCACCCTATCCTTGGCGCAGACCGTGCTTGGCACGGCTACCAGCCAAACTGTGCTGGATCTGGTCGATTCGATCCGGGACCAGAAGCCTGCAGCCGGGTTGGAGGCTATTCACACTGCCCTCGACTCTGGAACTGACCCACGTGCACTGGCGCGGCAGATTGTGGACTACTTCCGGTCGTTGATGTTGTTTCAGTTGGGCAACGCGGAAGAAGTTGAGAATACCAAAGGTGTAAAACAGCGTATGTCCGAGCACGCGCAGGTATTTGCCACATCGGACGTGCTGCGCATGATCAAAACTTTCAATGCTGCAGCGACTGATTTACGCGGCGGCTGGCAGCCTGCACTCAGCCTCGAACTAGCGTTGACTGAGGTGCTCGATCAGCCGACAAAGGAAGCAACGCTCCCGACTAAAACCGAAAAACGCCCAGCGTCCCAATCCAAGGACGCCTCAGTGGGCGAACCTCCCGTTAAAGAAAAAGGTAGCAAGCCTAAGGCGAAGTCCGAAGCGCCCATCAACAAGGCTGATGCGCCGCTTATCCCGGCCGGCCAGATCATCAATAACTGGAAACGGGTAGCGGCATCTGTCAGGGCCAGTTCCCCCAATCTGGCCGCGCTGCTCAACTCGTGCAAATCAATCGACGTGCAGGGTAACGAACTGATCCTGGGTTTCACCAGCGATGTACTGATTTCTAAAATGGAAAAACCTGAACACCTTGAATTGACCAGCAAGGTATTAGCGGATTTATTGGATGTTGACTTGAAAATCCGATGCGTGGTGACGAACGCGAAAGGAAAGCTCCCCCCGAATGTAAAGCAGGATGGCATGGTGGCGGCCGCACTGCAGCATGGCGGAGAGATCGTGGATATTCAAGAATAGGAGTATCTTATGGCAAAGGGATTCAATCGGCCGCCTGGGGGGGGCGGACAGGGTGGTATGATGCAGCAGATCCAAAAGCTGCAGCAGCAACTTGCGGAGGCCCAAGCCAAGCTGGCCGAGGAGATCGTTACGGCTACGGCTGGTGGTGGCGCGATCACGGTTCGCATGACCGGTGACCAGAAGTGCACGGGGGTTGAGATCGATCCGGCTTTGCTTAAGGATGCCGATGCTGAAATGTTGCAAGACCTGGTGCTCACAGCAGTCAACCTGGCCCTGGATCGCTCGCGTGAATTGGCGGCGGAGCGCCTGGGTCCGCTGTCCGGCGGATTGCCGTTCTAGTCTGTGGAGCGCTAGACTGTGTTTCTACGAAAATGATCCTTCCCGAACCCCTTCAAAACCTGATTAACGCTTTTGAGCGCCTGCCGGGAATTGGCCCCAAATCGGCTTCGCGGCTGGCGTTCTATCTTTTACGCGCGCCGCGAGATATTTCTCAGGAACTGGCAGAAGCACTGACTGATATCAAAGACCGTGTCGCGTTTTGTCAGGAATGTTTCAATATCACTGTAGCTGGACGCGAGCGCTGCGAAGTCTGCGAGAGCCCGAGTCGTGATGGCGCAGTGATTTGCGTCGTGGAGGAAGCGCTGGATGTACTGGCTTTGGAGCGTACGGGTGGTTTTCAAGGAAAATATCACGTATTGCATGGTGTCCTTTCTCCAATCGAGGGGATCGGACCGGATGATTTGAAAATCCAAGCGTTGGTTGACCGGGTTGCAAAAGGGGATGCCAAAGAAATTATCCTGGCAACTAATCCGAGCATGGAAGGGGATGCCACAGCGCTCTACCTGCAACAGCAACTAGAGCCTTATGGGGTGCGGGTTACACGTCTAGCGCGTGGTTTACCAGTCGGGGGAGATTTGGAATATGCGGACCAGAATACGCTCCTGCGGGCGCTGGCTGGCCGGCAAGTAATGGATTAGTACTCACCAAAGGCAGGTTAAGACCTGCACATTATTTTTTTCAGATGCAGCATGAAAATCACGATTCTTACCATTGGTTCGCGGGGTAAATGTTTCTGGAAGTGCCTGATGCTTACCAACCGCCTACAGCACTAACAAATTTCATCTCAGCTGGAATGGTCCCCGTCTGCGAGACGTTTGGCTCCATGATCCACCGCGAGGTCGGAAAAATTTACCGGACCGTGTTGGCTTTGGCTGCTCCGGAGAAAACAAAGAACCGCGCCATCCTTCTAAGCGGTTGTAGCGATTTGCACATTATGCCTCTGCCCGAATGTGTCGTGCCTTTTGCGGGTGACCAGGTCTTCTGGGGAACGCGGGTCTATGCCACCGGCGCAAAACCGCCACCCATCCCGGTCAAGGAATTGACGGCTGGTAGGCTGGTCGCAGCACTGGTCGAAGCGGATGGAGAAGCTGTTCGTAGTGCTGTACAATCAACGGGAAGGAATATCGGTGTAGAAGATGGGGTGGGGAATGCGGATCATTGGATCGAGTTGCGTGTTCAAGGTTGGCGGAAATTGTCTTAATCAACGATTCCTTTGCCTAAAATGTCTGACAAATGCAGGAATCCCTTGACAGATTGATCGGAAGGCGTATAATACGCCTTCGTCCAGGGTCCGCGAAATTGGCTGAGCGAGAGAAAATAGGCAATTTTTCGTAAAAACCTTGACAAATAGATTGGCATGTGTATAATTAGCAGGCCAGTCAATCAGAGAACGATCTCGCCTTTCCAAGACAGATCGCTTACAATTGAGTAGAGACGTCCCGTCAGAGACACAAGCCAAAAGGTTTCGCAGTCTGACGCCCCGATGTTGAACCAAGAACATCGGTAATTTTGTCTCTGTCCGTAGAAAGCCTTGACAGGCCAACTTGATGCGGGTAGAATTCAGCCCGCTTCGTTGACGGAACCTTAACAACTGAAAAGTGATAGGAAGCAACAAAACCTGTCAAATCCAGTAAAACTCCGTATGTAATCCCCCACTCGAAAGAGTGATTTTTTGCGGAGAGTTTGATCCTGGCTCAGGATGAACGCTGGCGGCGTGCCTAATACATGCAAGTCGAACGAGGAGCCTTTGAGCTTGCTTAGAGGCTTCCTAGTGGCGAACGGGTGAGTAACGCGTTGGTGACCTGCCCCGAAGCGGGGGATAACAGATCGAAAGGTCTGCTAATACCCCATGTGGTCACGAGGGTTAGATACCTTGTGTCTAAAGGAGTAATCCACTTCGGGAGGGGCCTGCGTCCCATCAGCTAGTTGGTAGGGTAACGGCCTACCAAGGCAACGACGGGTAGGGGACCTCAGAGGGTGACCCCCCACAATGGAACTGAAACACGGTCCATACACCTACGGGTGGCAGCAGTAGGGAATATTGCACAATGGGCGAAAGCCTGATGCAGCAACGCCGCGTGCGCGAAGAAGGCCTTCGGATCGTAAAGCGCTTTTCTGGGAGATGAGAAAGGACAGTATCCCAGGAATAAGTCTCGGCTAACTACGTGCCAGCAGCCGCGGTAAAACGTAGGAGGCGAGCGTTATCCGGATTTACTGGGCGTAAAGCGCGTGCAGGCGGTTCGGTAAGTTGGATGTGAAAGCTCCTGGCTCAACTGGGAGAGGTCGTTCAAAACTACCGAACTAGAGGACGGCAGAGGAAGGTGGAATTCCCGGTGTAGTGGTGAAATGCGTAGATATCGGGAGGAACACCAGTGGCGAAGGCGGCCTCCTGGGCCGTTCCTGACGCTCAGACGCGAAAGCTAGGGTAGCAAACGGGATTAGAGACCCCGGTAGTCCTAGCTGTAAACGATGTGAACTAGGCGTTGGTGGCTTAAACACCATCAGTGCCGAAGCTAACGCGATAAGTTCACCGCCTGGGGACTACGGCCGCAAGGTTAAAACTCAAAGGAATTGACGGGGGCCCGCACAAGCAGCGGAGCGTGTGGTTTAATTCGATGTTACACGAAGAACCTTACCAAGGTTTGACATACAGGTGGTAGGGAAAGGAAACTGGACCGACCCTTCGGGGAGCCTGAACAGGTGCTGCATGGCTGTCGTCAGCTCGTGTCGTGAGATGTTCGGTTAAGTCCGCTAACGAGCGCAACCCTCGCTGTGTGTTACAAGTGTCACACGGGACTGCCGGTCTTAAGCCGGAGGAAGGTGGGGATGACGTCAAGTCAGCATGGCCTTTATGCCTTGGGCTACACACACGCTACAATGGGTAACACAATAGGTAGCGAAACCGCGAGGTGGAGCCAATCCTCAAAGTTACCCTCAGTTCAGATCGTAGGCTGCAACTCGCCTGCGTGAAGACGGAGTTGCTAGTAACCGCAGGTCAGCTATACTGCGGTGAATACGTTCCCGGGCCTTGTACACACCGCCCGTCACGTCATGGGAGCTGGCAACACCTGAAGCCGGTATCCTAACCGTAAGGAGGGAGCCGTCGAAGGTGGGACTGGTGACTGGGACGAAGTCGTAACAAGGTAGGTGTACCGGAAGGTGCGCCTGGATCACCTCCTTTCTAGGAAACATGCGTTTATTTCTAAGGAAGTAAACGCGAGTTCCAAGCAGTAAGACGAAGCCTCGCTCGGTGGCGAGGCCCTAATGAATACGAAGCGAAGCTTCCTATCACTCTTCAGTTGTTAAGGGAGCCGGGCCTTTAGCTCAGCTGGTTAGAGCGCGCCTCTGATAAGGGCGAGGTCTCAGGTTCGATCCCTGAAAGGCCCACCTGGACCTGATGGTTCTGAGACGGACCATACACAGGCCCGGCAAAAAGTAAGACCAGCACCTTAAAAAGAGAATAGCATGTAGGCAACATCTTTGAAGAAACAGCGAAGA
>CAYOUV010000012.1:0-64503 GCA_964407265.1 uncultured Anaerolineaceae bacterium
CAGGCGATTGGATAATTATACAAATAAAAAATGCCCTCCCCGATTTTCGGGGAGGGCATTAGCCTTTGATTTAGAACATCAAATCGTTGATCTCTTTGATCGTCTCCGGCTTGGGTCGTAGATCGGATTCTTCCAACCGGTTGAGCGGTTTGTCCGTTAGTTCGTATAAGTCGGTCAGGGATGGCTTGTCTGGTTCGACGTAGATTAGCCCGGTCAGCAGACAGTTGCAGGAATTGGCTTCCTCCAAAACATCGATGGCAGCGGAGCGGTCGGTCGGATCGTAGTCGCGATCCAGCTTCTTCAGGACGATCACCGAGCCGTCATGGAGTGTGACCTCCTTGTCCTCACCTTCTTCGTATTCAACCATGATCTCTTCGGCGGGTGGCACATAGGACAATTCGTGAAGCGGGGCTTCGTGTTCTTTACCCCACGAGTAAGAGTGGAATGCGTCATCCTGATTGTTGAAGGTCACGCACGGGCTGATGATATCCAGTACAGCGATGCCGTTGTGGCCCAGGGCTGCCTTGATCAATTCCTTGACCTGTTTAGGGTCGCCGGCAAAGGACCGTGCCACGAAGGTGGCATTCCCAACCAGAGCTTCCCAGGCAATGTCGATCGGCATATACGTATTGGTGCCCTGATGTTTCAGCCGCAGTCCGACTTCCGCGGTGGCTGAAAATTGGCCTTTTGTCAAGCCATAAACGCCGTTGTTCTCGACGATGTAAACCATGGGCACATTTCGGCGTATGGCGTGTTTGAATTGCCCCATGCCGATACTGGCGCTGTCACCATCACCGGAGATGCCAATCCCGCGCAAGTGGGAATCCGCAAAAAGAGCGCCGGTGGCTACAGAGGGCATGCGTCCATGCAGACCGTTGAAGCCGAAGGAACGATTCAGGAAGTATGTCGGGGATTTACTCGAACAGCCAATGCCGCTGAATTTGATAACCTTTTCCGGGGCAAGATCCATCTCGTAGCATGCAGAAATGATCTGGCTGGAAATTGAATTATGTCCGCACCCCTGGCATAACGTACTCGGATTACCCCGATAATCATTTTTGCTTAAGCCGATTGAGTTTAGGTTGGCGGTTGTGCCAGCCATTGGAAGATTGGTCGCCATGTTAGCTTACCTCCTTTGCGAGGGTGCTCACCTTTTCTAATATACTTTCGCGTACCCATTTGGCGGTCGGTGGTAGACCATCATTGAAAGCGATAGAGACCAATTTGGGTGCAAATTTTGTAAAGGCGAGTGTCAGTAACTGATGCATTTGTCCGTCGCGATTCATCTCAAGCACGTAAACTTGGTCGTGCGTTTCGATGAATTCCTTGACTTCGTCTGCGAACGGGATTGCGCGCAATCGCAGGAAATCGGTTTTGACTTTGTGGTCATCTGCCAATTGCTGTTGCGCTTCTTTTATTGCCGCATCTGTCGAACCGAAAGCGATGATGCCAATCTTGGCACCAGCCATGTTGTGGGCGATGGGTTTGGGAAGATATTGTTTGGCAGTCTGGTATTTCTTTTTGAGGCGTTCCATATTCCGTACCCAGACATCCGGATCTTCGCTGTAACGGGCGTTTTCATTGTGGCCAGTTCCGCGCAGGAAATAAGGTGCGGCTTGGTGGGTGTTGCCTGGTAAGGTACGGTAGGGGATGCCGTCTCCATCAACATCGCGATAACGGCCCCAATCGCCCTTCAGCTTTTCCAGATCTTGTTCGCTCAGGACTTTGCCGCGATCCATCGGTGTGTCAGGGTATTTGAAGGGTTCGGTCATCCATTGATTCATGCCAAGATCCAGATCGCTCAGGACAAAAACCGGAGCCTGGAGGCGTTCGGCTGCGTCGAAGGCTCGCCATCCGAACTCGAAGCATTCATTGACGGAGCCAGGTAACAGGATAATTTGTTCGGTATCGCCGTGACCCATAGAATGCACGAAGGTCAAATCCCCCTGCGAAGTGCGGGTGGGCATACCGGTGCTGGGCCCGACCCGTTGCACGTCCCACACCACGACCGGAATTTCGGCGAAGTAGGCCAGACCGACGAATTCAGTCATCAGGCTCAGGCCGGGCCCGGATGTCGAAGTCATGGCGCGCAATCCGCCCCAGCCGGCGCCGATTGCCATGCCGATTGCAGCCAGTTCATCTTCCGCCTGGACGACAGCAAAGGTGTGTTTGCCGTCGTCGTTTTTACGGAGCGTGGGGAGATATTCATGCAAGGATTCAGCCAGGCTGGAGGCTGGCGTAATCGGGTACCAGGACACAAATTGTACGCCGCCGTAGATTGCCCCCAGTGCGGAGGCCGTATTGCCGTCCGCCATGACCATCCCGTCTGTCTTGTCAAGCGGCTCGACAAAATACGGGTCCTTCTTTTCCAGATTTTCAGCCGCCCAATTTGCGGCAAGTTTCACTACATTGTAGTTCATGTCGATTGGTTTTTGACGGCCTTTAAAATGGAAATCCAGCGCCTGCTTGATTTTGGCGTGATCAATACCGATCATCTGGGACAATATGCCAACATAGACCATATTCGCGACCAAGTCGCGCAGGCTGGAAGGAATATCCTGTGAACGGACAATCTCCTTGACTGGCATCGGATAGGCAACGATGTCGTCCCGGGTAATGTCTAATTTGATATCGTCGGCATAAAAGAAAGCGCCACCCGGCATTACATCAGCCAGATCGCGCGCGAAGGAGTTCGGGTTCATTGCAATTACGATCTCGTGTTCTTCGCGGCGGGCGATAAATCCGTCCCGGCTAATGCGGATGGTGTACCAGGTCGGGAGGCCTTGAATATTGGACGGGAACAGGTTCTTGCCAGAGATTGGAATTCCCATCTTGAACAAGGCGCGTAGGATAGTTGTGTTTGCAGTTTGACTCCCTGAACCGTTGACCGTGCCAACGGTGATCGAGAAGTCATTTACGATTCTTTCGGACATACGTCTCCTCGTTGCAAATGATTTAAATTACTACTCAGAAACTGGACGGTGGTAGAGTAAATCTGTGTGATCCATCAAGGCTTGATAGCCAGTTTCGTAATTGCCGTTGCAAATGCCTTCAACCATCTTGGTGTGGTATTGCCAGACTTCCTGAAGGTAGTCATAGCTCGAAAACACATTTAAGCCAATTGCCTCGTAGGCTTCCCAATACGCATTGAGAATGCCGGTAACAAAGATGTTATTTAGTCGGCGATAAATCAATAAATGTAATTTTCGATGTTCTTCATGGGGGATCTGGACTGGATTTCCACGTAATTTTTCCCAAGCTCGCCCAATCAGTGTTTTCAACTCCTGATGATCTTCAACCGTCAGTTTTTCGACTGCTTCGAACCAGTATGCGGTCTCAATGTGTTTGCGTAAATCAGCAAAGGTTTGGAAGTGCGAATCGTCCAGGGTCATGGCATAACCAAGGCTTTGTCTGACGGCTGGCAAGAAGGTGTAAGGCAGGCGTTTCGTGCCGGTGCGTGGCTTGACCTCAACCAGACCGAGTGCGCGGGCTACTTCAAGTTGTTCGCGAAGTGCTGCCACGCTAATCCCCAATTCATGGCTCAGATCAGTTAACGAAGGCAATCCGAAAGTCTCCGCTTGATCTTGTCTTGCCAGATAGCGGAGAAATCCGGAAATTGAGTCGAAGGCTGAGCGTTCACGTAGCATGTTTTTCAATAAGATGATTAATCAGATTATTCGTACGAATGGAGTATAACATAGGGCAAAATGGCAGTCAAGAGTTGAATTACAGAAATTAAGGGAAGACTCTCCGGGTAGGGTATAATTAGAAACGGCCCGTTGCCACTGGTACGGGACGTATTCATGTTTCAAAAAAAACGATCTCCGCAAGGCAGCTTATGATGACAATTTCTGCAAAATTACCAGAAGATTACTGGGAAAACCTGGAAATTCAAAAACAGGACCTCGATTTCCTCCACAATCACCTATTTGAGCTTGAAACACCAATGACGGTTAAGGAGTTGGTGTTTGTGTTGGCGGAGGAACGGATTCGTTCCGAACAGGAAGCTCAACTTAAACAGAAAAAAGCGGGCGGTAAAATTTACCTGCCAAAGGACAAGTATAAAATCGGCGATGCGCTAACATTTCCGGCGCTGGAGTGGAAAAAGGGAAAGGTTACCGCTGTCCGTCCCGGGACCAATCCTGAGATCGACGAATTTGGAGTTTTGACGGTGGAGATGGATGGCGGCGATGAACGATTCTTTGCCTACAATCTTGCAGACCATCATCTAAACGAATTACAGGATGCTTCGCCCACAGACGATAGTCTCGATCCGCAGGTGGTTGTGGCTACGTATGGCGGTGAATTGGAAAAGAAATTGGACCAGGCTTTTTCTTCAGACGACAACCTGGTCAGAATTGCTGGACGCTGGTTTCCGCGCGCCTTGCTGGTAGATGTAAATGTCGGACATCTAAATCTGGCTGAAGCCGTCTTGGACATGGCCGGTGGCGAACCGCTCCCGACGGCAGGCTTACTTAAAGATGTTGAATTACCCGACGGCGTAAATCCAAAGCTGGCAGAGTTTTCATTGAATTACGCCCTGCAGGAGGATACCCGCTTTGATGAAGTTGGATCCGCGGGACAGGTCTTGTGGTGCCTGCAGCGCCTTGAACCAGAAGAAGTACAAGATATTCCCGAATTCCTGAAATATATCCCGATTGATCACGACCGGGCCGTTTTAACGGATGAGATGCTGGAACTTGAGGCGCAACTTGATGATGAATTAAGTGCGGTTCAACCCCAGCCAACTGAAGAGGATGCCGAAGAAGTAGTTATCAGTTTGCTCTATCCACACTGGCGAACCGGGACACTGCCTGTATCAGCCCGACTAAAAAAATTCTTTCCAACGGCCTACGAATCACCCCGCGTCCGCTTTACGTTGGTGGATGGTGAAACCGGTGATCGCATGCCGGGGTGGGTTGTACGCCAGCATCGATACGTGTTTGGGTTGCGAGAATGGTACCAGAACAAGGAATTAATTCCTGGCAACTTGATTCGCGTACGACATGGTGAGAAGCCGGGTGAAGTGATTGTAGATCCGGTTTCTCATCGCAACACGCGTGATTGGGTGCGGACGGTTATCGTCGGCGCAGATGGCGGGCTTGTATTTGCCTTGCTAAAGCAGGTTGTAACTGCGGCTTTTAACGAGCGCATGGTCATAGCTGCAACGGATGTCGAGGCAGTGGATCAGGCGCGTGCTCAGGCACTCAAAAACCACCAAAGCTTCGACAAATTGGTAAATATTATGATGCGCGAATTAACCAAGCTCAATCCACAGGGGCACGTACACGCGCAGGAACTATATTCAGCTGTCAACATTATTCGGCGCTGCCCCCCTGCGCCATTGTTGTGCTTGTTGAACACCCGTAACGATTTTATCCATGTGGGCGACCTACACTTCCGTTTGGAAGAATCTCGGGATAAGGAGGTTTCATGACCGATACGAAGCGTTCCAGCCTGATTAAGCCAACGCTGGACACTCCTTTCCACGTGGATTTTGACTGGTGGCGGCGCAGCGATCGCGACTGGCGTGTTTATCTAAACAGTCTGCTTTGCCCGGAACACCAGGAGGCATTTGCAAATTGGGAGGAAGGGCAGACGATCGATTGGGTCGATCCGGAAACCGCAGAAGTCCGACCCATCGACGGTGTTCAGCATATCTTGCTGACCCATTGTGCCAAGCAGCCGGAATTTGTCACCGAACAGACAGCCCTGGTCGAGGCAGCTTTTCGCTTATTCCTGGTCAATGGAAATGAACCAATGAATGCTCGCGAGCTTGGCGAACGACTTAATCGTCCGGCAATGACCATTCTGAGAACGCTGGCCGGTCCAAGGGTTTACAAAGGAATACGCCCCTTTTCAGAGTGATGCTAATTCGCCCCCGTAGCTTAATGGACAGAGCAGGTGCCTTCTAAGCACAAGGTTGTGGGTTCGAGCCCCGCCGGGGGCGCTCATTATTTCGAATTTACGGTCAGATTTAAAGGAGATAGCCATGAAAGAACGTACGGGTTTGCTTCAACTTGGTGGAAAGGACACCACCGTTATTGGTGAGGATATCAAAGTCGGGCAAGTGGCCCCTGAATTCACCGTTCAGGATCAGGATTGGAATCTGGTCAAGGGATTGGAGAAAACGCAGGGTAAGGTTCGGATCATTGCCGCCGTCCCATCGTTGGACACTTCTGTTTGTGACCGTGAAACCCGTCGATTTAACCAAGAAGCTGCTTCCCTGAGCAAGGATATATCGATCCTGGTTATTAGTGAGGACTTACCATATACCCAGAAGCGCTGGTGCGGCAGCGCCGGAGTGGATCAGGTATCGGTTTTATCAGACCACATGTTTGCTGATTTTGCTGAAAAGTATGGTTGTTTGATCAAGGAACGGCGTATCTTGCGGCGAGCGGTGTTTGTGATCGATTCTAATGGTAAGGTCACTTATGCTGATTATATGCCTGCTCTGGGAGACGAACCAAATTATGAAAAGGTTTTGGCAGCTGCAAAGGCTGTTTTGTCTGCATAGTTGCGATGCGGCTCTGGCCTGAAAATCAAAGGGTATCAACAAGGAGTTTGCGATGCCTCCGGTGAATAAAAAACCTCAATCTTCTTCTGTCTCTGATCAGCACAAGGTGAAGAGTGCAATCGGTTGGCGCTTTCAAGTCAATTCAAATGTCTGGAGTCCTCCAACCGATTTGTATGAGACGGATGACAAATACGTGGTCCGTGTAGAAATCGCAGGAGCGGATGAGGAAGATTTTACAGTTAATGTCGAGGATCATATTCTCGTGATTAGCGGTGTCCGTTCAGAAATACCCGAACGGCGCGCCTACCATCAAATGGAAATTCGTTTTGGGAAATTCTTAACGGCAGTGGGTTTACCGGGGCTGGTTGATTATGAAAAATCCCGGGCAGAGTATGAAAACGGTATTTTAACAGTGACATTGCCCAAGGTCCAACCAAGCCGGATAGAGATTAAGGATACTGAGTAAATTTACATGGCTGCCCAACGCTGGCTCACAAGCTTCGCCGAATTATTTGATTGGATCTGGGAAAACGATGCATCCCTCTTGGAGCTATTTATGCCGTCTGTTTTTTCGGCATTAATCCAGAAAAAAGAACAAGAGACTGAAGAAATCAAACAGGTTCCCGGTCAGGAGGATAACTCAAAGATTCCGGAAGTGCTGCCGATCCTGCCGTTACGCGGGGTGGTGGTTTACCCGCAAACTGCGGTGCCGTTGACCGTTGGACAAGAGCGGTCCATTAAACTGATCGATGAGGTGGTGGCAAGCGATACGAAACTGGTCGGGTTGGTTGCTTCCCGGGATCCGGAACTTGAGCTGCCGGGTCCGAAAGAACTGTACCGGTACGGAACCCTGGCAACAGTCCATCGATTGCTACGTGCTCCGGATGGCACAATCCGTCTCCTGGTGCAAGGCTTAGAACGCATCCAGGTTGATGAGTTTATCGAGACAGAACCTTATCTCAAAGCCAGGGTTCGGCAGGCGCCTGAAAAAATTGAAAAAGGTTTGGAAGTCGAGGCCTTGGCGCGCAATGCGCGCGATCAGTTTGTCGAAATCACGACCATGATCCCTTCCTTCCCGGAAGAGTTAGTCGCTTCGATATCATCTATCGAAGATCCATTGCAAACCGCATATACGATTGCCAATTTCCAGCGCATCGAACTTGGCGATGCGCAAAAAATCCTCGAATTAGATTCAACTACTGAAAAATTGCGCAAATTAATCAATTTGCTGGTGCGCGAGTCAGAGGTCCTTACACTGGGCCAGAAAATTCAAAACGAGGCTCGCGAAGAAATCGAGAAAGTTCAGCGCGATTATTTTTTACGTGAGCAGCTTAAAGCCATCCAGAAGGAACTTGGCGAAAAGGACGAACAGGCGGTTGAGGTTGAAGAATTCCGCTCAAAAATCGAGGCTGCTAAGATGCCGGAAGAAGCCAATAAGCAGGCTCTTCGTGAACTGGACCGACTATCGCGCTTGCCAACCGCAGCCGCTGAATATGGTGTTATCCGCACATATTTGGATTGGCTGGTCTCGTTGCCTTGGTCGGTAAATACTGGCGACAATCTGGATATTGATCATGCCCGGAAAATCCTTGATCAGGACCATTTTGGCCTGGAGGATGTTAAAGAGCGTATCCTGGAATTTCTGGCAATCCGTAAATTGCGCATTGAACGTCAGGATGAAATCAAACAACCAAACCAGGACAAGATCCGCCGTGAACGGGAAGGTGTAATCCTATGTTTCGTGGGGCCGCCCGGGGTAGGAAAAACTTCTTTAGGGCGATCGATTGCGCGTTCCATGGGACGAAAGTTCATTCGGATTTCTCTGGGAGGTGTGCGTGATGAAGCAGAAATTCGCGGACATCGCCGCACATATATTGGCGCCATGCCCGGACGTATCTTGCAGGCCCTGCGGCGGGCGGAAAGCCATAACCCGGTCTTTGTGCTGGACGAAATTGACAAGCTGGTATTTGATTTTCATGGCGATCCCGCCTCTGCATTGCTGGAAGTCTTGGATCCTGAACAGAACGTGGAATTCCGCGACCATTATCTGGAAGTGGCATATGACTTATCGCAGGTCATGTTTATTACCACTGCAAATACATTAGAGACTGTACCCGGACCTTTGCGCGACCGCATGGAAATTATCAGGATCTCTGGTTATACCGAGGGTGAAAAAGTCGCGATTGCCAAGGGGTATCTGATTCCGCGTCAGATCCGCGAGAACAGCCTGCGTCCGGGCGAGATTAAATTTAGCGACAAGGCTTTAAGGACCATAATCAGCGAATATACCCGTGAAGCTGGCGTACGGAGCCTGGAACGGCAAATCGGTGCGATTTGTCGCAAAGTTGGCACGCGGATTGCCGAAGGAAAGGGTGAAAAGTTCGCCATAAAACCCGAAACTGTCCAGGAATATTTGGAAAACCCAACCTATCTCGGACCTGATGAGTTGAGTCTGAGGACATCCATTCCCGGTGTGGTTCCCGGTTTGGCCTGGACACCCTATGGCGGTGACGTGCTCTTTATCGAATCGACTAAAATGCCCGGGAGTAAGGGGTTTCGAATCACGGGATCGGTTGGAAATGTCATGCAAGAGTCTGCCCAGGCAGCCTTGTCCTTTGTCCGCTCGCGGGCTGAGCAACTCGGTTTGGACAAGAATTTTTTCGAAAAGACGGACATCCACCTGCATATCCCGGCTGGTGCACAACCTAAAGACGGCCCATCCGCTGGCGTGACAATGGCAACCTCGCTTGTCTCGCTAATTTCAAGGCGCAAAGTCCGTTCTCGGGTTGGGATGACCGGCGAAATTACATTGCGGGGACAGGTGCTGCCGATTGGCGGTCTAAAAGAAAAGGTTTTAGCTGCCCATCGATTTGGTTTGAAGACGGTGATCTTGCCCAAGCGAAATGAAATGGACCTGGACGATGTTCCTGATGAAATTCGAAAATCCATGAAATTTGTTTTGGCCGAAACCATGGATGATGTTTTGGAAGCCTCGTTGGAGAAAAAGCGTAGTTCGAGCAGGAAACAAGGAAATAAACAAACTAAGGCACCTAAGAAGGCGGAAAATGGCTAAAATTCTGCTTGCAGAAGACGACCCGACAATGCTCTCCCTGCTTCGTACCCTGCTGACAATGGAGGGTTTCCAGGTCATTGATCTGGTTTCTGCTGAGGAAGATATTTTAGAAGTTGTACGGCGCGAAAACCCCGACATTGTCTTATTGGACGTGCATCTACCGAAACATAATGGCTTGGATGTTTTGCGCTCCATGCGCGAGAGTGAAGATATCAAACAAACCAAAGTCGTGATGACCTCGGGTATGAATTTGAAGATCGAATGTATGGCCGGTGGCGCTGATGATTTTTTACTTAAACCCTATATGCCGGATGAATTAATCGGTATGATTAAACGGCAACTTGATCTTATTTAAAGCCCGTTCTTCCAATGACGAAAAATGCTCAAGCAATAAAGATTGAAATTAGGTCAGTCCGCTACCCGGAGGATTACCCGGCTGTCTACCGGTTGTGGGCAGTTGCTGGTCCTGGCATCCAATTGCGCCGCTCAGACCAACCAGATGAGATAGACAAAAAAATGCAGCGCGACCCCGATCTGTTCCTTGTCGCTGAGCTGGACGATCAGATTGTGGGCAGCGTGCTGGGAGGGTTTGATGGCCGACGTGGAATCATGTATCACTTAGCCGTGAGCAAAACCCACCGGGGCCTGGGTATTGGCGAGCGATTGATGCGCGAGCTGGAGAACCGCCTCCGCGCTAAAGGATGTATCCGCTATTATTTGCTGGTGACCAAAGATAATCAAGAGGCAATTGCGTTTTACGAGAAGCGGGGTTGGTCTCGTTTGGAACTGTACGCTTACGGGAAGGATTTGCAGTAAATGACTCTACGGTTTGGGCTTTTAACGGTTTCGGATCGATCAGCTCGTGGCGAGCGAGAAGATTTATCTGGCCCAGCCTTGTTTGCTCTTGCTCGGAAACAGGGCTGGAGTGTTGTCCGACAATCGATTTTGCCCGACGATTTAGCGCTACTGCGCGATACCCTCTCAACCTGGGCTGACCAGGGTGATCTGGATGTGATTTTGACGACCGGTGGGACCGGATTTGCTCCTCGCGATGTGACCCCCGAGGCTACCCTGGCTGTTGTTGAACGCCTGACGCCCGGTTTGGCAGAAGCCATGCGGGCTAAAAGCCTGGAAAAAACGCCCCATGCGATGCTCTCTCGTGGGGTGGCTGGAATCCGCAGCCAAACATTGATCGTCAATTTGCCTGGCAGCCCGAAGGCTGCCATTGAAAATTTTCAAGTTGTCATTCCAGTATTGCAACATGCGATCGAACTCCTAACTGATGCGGCCAATGCCGAAAAAGGGCATCGAAGCGCAACCTAGCGGGTGCCCCTTGCCATGCTCGGGGGCTTGCAATATAATCCTTCTGTTTGCAAACTATTGTGTGTGAGGAAATCTATGATCGATGTAAACGAACTTCGCAAGGGAACGATCTTTGAAATTGACAGCCAGTTGTACCGCGTTACCGACTACCAGCATCACAAGCCCGGACGCGGGAATGCTATTATCCGTGTTAAGGCTCGGAATATTCGGACTGGATCCAATATTGAAAAAACCTTCCAGTCCGGCGACCGGGTTCAGGATGTTCGCCTGGATTTTCATAATGTCCAATTTTTATACGCTGATGCTGAATTTCTCCATTTTATGGATAATGTGACTTTTGAACAGCCCGCGGTCGGAATTAATGCCTTTGAAGATGTGGTGGGTTATCTAACCGAAGGACTTGAGGTAAAACTGACCTTTTATGAGGGCGAACCGCTCGATATAGAGTTGCCAACCTCGGTTGATCTGGAAGTCGTCACGGCCGAAGCAGCCGTGCGTGGGGACACCGCAACTGGCGTAACTAAAAAGGTCAAACTCGCAACCGGGTTGGAGGTCCAAGTCCCGAATTTTGTTGAAACTGGTGACATGATTCGGGTTGATACACGCACGGGCGAGTACCTCACGCGGGTCTAAAAAGTGGAGATCGCCTGATCTGAAATTCGTACTGCTGTCCCCATCAGGGGACAGTTTTTTAAGAAAGGATTATTCATGCGCACTCCAGTTGGTGTTGAATGCCGCTATTTTTACGGGGATTATTATCGTGGTCGGAGTAACGAAGAATGCCGACTGCTCTCTTCTTCCATTCCGCCCCAACCATGGACCTCGGAATTGTGCAAAACCTGTCCCGTTCCGGAAATTACGCGAGCGAATGCTTGTGAATTCCTGCGCCTCAATGCTCGTGTCATCCGGCCTGTAACCGCCGCTTTTCAGCGCCGGGTACAGGTGACAGCCTATTGTGAAAAGGTGGAACGTGCTGTTGCCCAACCCGAAATTGGTTGTGGCGAATGCCATCCGCTACCGCCCGTCTTCGAAGTGAAAAAATGAGCCTAACTCTTCTGCTCGATCTTGACGATACCTTGCTCGATTCGAATATGAATGCGTTTATCCCGGCTTATTTTCAAAAGCTGGCCGGGTACTTGGCGAATCGCGTTTCTCCGGATGAATTAGTGAAATACCTAATGATTGGTACTCGCCAAATGATGTCCAATACAGATCCGCGCCAAACATTGCGAGAGACATTCGATGCAAATTTTTACCATCCACTCGGCCTGGATCGCGAGCAGATGCGGCCGGTTCTCGAAAAATTCTATGATGAGATTTTCCCGACCTTACAGGTGCTGACAAAACCCAGGCCTGAAGCAGTTGCCTTTGTCGATTGGGCTGTGGCCCAGGGCTATCGAATTGCCATCTCAACTAATCCACTTTTTCCGCAGAAAGCGATCTATCACCGCTTGCGTTGGGCCGGCTTGGATCCGCAGAAATACCCCTTTGAAGTGATCTCCTCTTACGAGGAATTTCATTTTTCTAAACCCAACCCAGCTTATTTCGCCGAAGTGTTGGCGCGTATGGGTTGGCCGGATGGGCCGGTTTTATTGGTTGGCGACGATCCGGAATTGGATCTAATCCCGGCAATGAAAATGGGCCTGTCGTCGTTCTGGATAACGGCAGATGGTGCAAATTTGCCCGACGGCCTCAATCCTGTGGGGGAGGGGCGGGTAAAAGATTTGTGCTCCTGGCTGGAGGGAGTGGACCAGCAAATCTTACAGCCGGATTTAAATTTGCCAGGTGGGTTGCTTGCAGTCCTGCGCTCCACACCTGCAGCAATTGCCAGTATGCTTGCACAGCTCTCCTCGAGTCAATGGAAAGGCACGCCGCAGCCGGGAGAATGGAGTGTGACTGAAATTATGTGTCATCTGCGCGATGTTGATCTCGAAGTAAACCTGCCGCGCCTGAAGAAAGTCCTTGAACAGGATAATCTGTTTGTCCCTGGGATGGAAACCGATGTGTGGGCTAAGGAGCGTGGATATTCAAGACAAGATGGTTTGGAAGCCCTGGATGATTTCACCACTGCACGTGTTGAACTGATTGAACAGCTTCAAAATATGGATGAAGCTACCTGGAATCGCAAAATCCGGCATGCAATCTTTGGGCCATCCACTTTTCGAGAGTTGGTGAGCTTCATGGCGGAACACGATCGCGTTCACGTGCGACAAATTTACGAAACGCTTAAAAGTATTGAGGATTAGATTCTGGTTATTGCGTATCGCTTTTTAAATGCCTGTGTTAATACTGCCAGAACTCTGGCAGTATTGCATCATTGGAGAAAATTATGCAAAGACGTGTTGTTGTAACCGGCCTTGGTTGTATCAGCCCAATTGGAAACGATCCGTATACGACCTGGGAATCTCTGGTCGCCGGTAAGTCCGGCGCAGCGCCGATCACACATTTTGATGCCAGCGAGCATAAGACAAAGTTTGCGGCCGAAGTCAAAGGATTTGATGGCGTTTCTTTATTCGGCGTGCGTGATGCAAGGCGAATGGATCGCTTTACCCAGTTTGCCATGGCGTCTGCTTTGCAGGCAGTTGAACACGCCGGGTTAAAAATCTCGGATGAAAACCGCGATCGAATCGGTGTTTTGATTGGTTCGGGAATTGGTGGAATCGGAACCCTGCTCGAGCAGGCGGATACCTATCGGGAGCGTGGACCGGATCGTATGAGCCCCTTTCTGGTGCCGATGATGATTGCGGATACCGCCCCCGGAATGGTTGCAATCCATTTGGGGATCCGTGGTCCGAATTTGGCAATCGTCACAGCCTGTGCCACCGGCTCAAATACCTTGGGTGAAGCAGCAGCGATTATTCGACGGGATGACGCCGATGTGATGCTCGCGGGTGGGTCGGAAGCAGCGATTGTCCCGGTAGCAATGGCTGGCCTTAACGTGATGGGAGCGCTCTCGGCTAGAAACGATAATCCACAGGGTGCATCCCGTCCTTTTGATAAAGACCGTGACGGATTTTTAATGGGCGAAGGTGGGGCGGTATTGGTACTTGAGGAACTGGAATATGCCAAAGCCCGGGGTGCCAAAATCCTGGCTGAGATTACTGGCTACGGCACCAGTGACGATGCCTTCCATATTTCTGCACCGGCCGAAAATGGGGCCGGGGCAGCCTTGTGCATGCGCCTGGCGCTTGCGCACGCTGGACTGCAACCGGATCAGATTGGATACATCAACGCTCATGGGACGAGCACGCCATTAAATGACAAAAGCGAGACAGCAGCGATCAAGACTGTTTTTGGCGAGCTCGCTTATGGCATTCCAGTTTCTTCTACCAAATCGATGACTGGACATTTGCTGGGTGCTTCTGGAGCCCTGGAAGCGATCTTCTGCGTGCAAATTCTCCAGAACAACCTCTTGCCCCCAACGATTAATTACGAAACACCGGATCCGGAGTGCGACTTGGATTACGTACCAAACAAACCGCGCCCGGCCAACCCAAAGCACATTATGTCGAATTCCTTTGGTTTTGGTGGACATAACGCAACGCTGATTATTAGCCGGTATCAGGAGTCGTAAAATGCCATACGCACACATTACCGGCTGGGGTATGTCGGTCCCGGAATCGGTCTTGACCAATGATGATATATCCAAAATTGTCGACACAAACGATGCCTGGATCCGTGAGCGCACGGGAATTCGCGAGCGGCGGATCGCGCGGGATAATCAATTTCCATCGACCCTGGCTGTAGAGGCTTCGACAAAAGCGCTTAAAGTCGCCAATCTCAAGCCGACCGATATCGATCTAATCATTTGCTCCACTTCAACACCGGAATACCTCTTCCCGGCAACCGCCTGCATTGTTCAGGATCAGTTAGGCGCGACCAAGGCTGGCGCATTTGATCTGCTGGCCGCATGTACGGGATTTATCTATGCCATTAATATGGCTGCACAGTCCATTCAAAGTGGATCGATCAAAAATGCATTGGTGATTGGGACTGAGACGCTCTCCCGCTTTGTGGATTGGTCAGACCGTTCAACCTGCATCTTATTTGGAGACGGGGCTGGTGCGTTTGTCCTGCAGGCCAGTGAACAACCCGGTGGCGTGCTTTCCGCAGTAATGCATTCGGACGGCTCTGGTGGTGATTTGTTGACCTTACAGGCCGGTGGCAGCAAGTACCCAGCTTCGGATGAAACGCTGCGCACGGGCATGCATTATATCCGCATGGATGGACGCGAGGTGTTTCGATTTGCGACGCGCGTCATGGCGCAGGCCACCCGGGAAGTATTGGAAGATGCCAAACTGACTATCGACGATATTGCCTGGGTAATTCCACACCAGGCTAACCTGAGAATTATCGAAGCAGCTGCCCGGGGGTTGAAACTACCGATGGAGCGATTCATCGTCAATCTCGAGCGATATGGAAACACATCCACCGCTTCGATCCCATTGGCCACCGTCGAGGCTGTGGAAAAAGGACAGCTGAAGGCTGGAGATAAAATTGTCTTTGTCGGATTTGGTGCGGGCTTGACCTGGGGGGCACTGGCTGCTGAGTGGACTGGTCCAATGGAAACTGAGCCGATCGTTTATCCTCAACGCTATCGCCTGCTGGGTCGTTTGCGGTCGTTAATTAATCGTCTGATACGCTTTGTCGAAGGGATCATTTGGGGCCGCGGAGCTTGAGGCATGGTCAAAACTCTGTGATTGTGGTAAATTTGTTGGAACAGAACTGGCACTTTGTTCTGGAAGAAACGAAGAAGGAGTTAGCATGTTGTTTCGCGATTTTGGTCTTCCTGAACTGCTCATTATCCTGGTGATTGTCGTGATCCTGTTTGGCCCCAATCGAATAGGAAAGATCGCAGGAGAACTGGGCAAGGGCATCCGCGCCTTCAAAGATGGGATCAGCGGCGAAGACGAAGATAAAAAAGAAGAAGATAAACCAAAAGAGCCGCCACAGGAATAATCCCGGCGGCGGGTTTTAGGGAGAATGCAAGGCTCTCCGCCTCAGGCGGAGAGCCTTGATCTTTGCCTCGGATATGACAAATCTATTTTACCTTGACCCTGATCCAAAAGGCCAACCGGCTGTCCTTTTATTGCATGGGCTGGGAGCGGACGGTAGTTCCTGGCAAATGCAATTTCCGGCCTTGATTGAGGCGGGATTTCGACCAGTAGCGCCCGATACACCCGGATTCGGGCGCTCTCCGAGCCTGGGTAAATGGAGTATTCACAAGGCCGCCAGCCAGTTGTCAAATCTCCTGGATGAAATTGGAGTTATATCGGTACACGTCGTTGGGCTTTCATTAGGGGGGACGATCGCGCTTCAGTTCGCCTTGGATTATCCGGAACGCGTGCGCAAGCTGGTTCTGGCGAATACCTTTGCCCACCTGCGCCCTGAAAAATGGAATCAATGGATTTATTTTTTACAGCGTCTGGTTTTGGTTCACACGATTGGCCTGGAGGCTCAGGCTAAGGTTGTCGCGCAGCGGATCTTTCCCCTGCCAGAGCAGGAACTTCCGCGCCTTGCATTGGTCGGCTCGATTTCGAATGCCAATCCGCAGGCTTACCGGGCGGCCATGCGTTCCCTGGCTACTTTCAATGTTGTTTCGCGTTTGGCTGAGATCCGCAAGCCAACACTGGTCATGACGGGGGAAAGGGATACGACCGTCTCGCATAAAAATCAGCGCGTGCTTGTAGATCAGATTGCCGGTGCGCGGCAGGTAATGATTCCGCGTGCCGGTCACGCGGCCAGTGTAGATAACTACGAGGTGTTTAACCGGGCCCTGATTGAATTCCTGTTGGACTAGTTTTTTGTCCATTAATCTCGTTAATAGAGAACCTGGAACGATCTCTCGAATGAAGTCCTTTACAATTGTTTTCGCAAATCCTCAATCGAAACAACCGGATTGTTGCAAACGAATCCCTGGCAAATGTATGCCGTGGGTTGGCCGTTCACAGGCGGGCGATTATCCAATAGAGCGGGGGACCTTTTTGGGGGTGGGTAAGGAGCAGAGGCAAGTACCAGATTAGGCCGATATTTTTCGCGGACGACTCGAATCAGATTATCGACGGGTGCGCCCTTCGCATCGCTGACCACCGCAACTTGTTTGACTGGCGCAAGGGCGAAGTCTGCGGTGGACAACCAGCGCGAGAAGGCGGTCGGGTATTGCAACACGAAATTGGTTACCAATCCCAGGGCTTCGTCGGCCAGGCGACGGTATTCGGGATTATCAGTAAGAGCCGCCAGGCGCAATAATGCGTCCGTTGCCAGAGAATTACCGCAGGGGGTGGCATTGTCCTGTAAATCTTTAGGACGTACCAGCAGAGTCTCTCCGTCTGCCGGGGTGTCGAAGAAGCCGCCATCCGGATCACGGAAGCGATCGATCATCTCGTCCGCGAGTTCAGTTGCCGTTACAAACCAGCGGTTGTCAAAGTCAGATTGGTAAAGTTCCAGCAATGAGATTATCAAAGCAGCATAATCTTCCAAAAAAACAGTTTGGTTGGTCTGGTTGTCATGCCAGGAACGCCGGAGTTTGCCTTTCGGTCGAAGAGCGGATAATAAAAACCGGATGTTGCGGGTAGCCAACATAAGGTAGTGGTTTCCCATTACGGGGTCGTCGCTCTGAATTGCCCGGGCTGCCTCGGTGAAGGTTTGTGCCATCAGCGCATTCCAAGCCGTCAGGATTTTGCCGTCGGTTCCGGGTCGGACGCGAGTCTCGCGTATAGCCTGCAACCGGGAGTGGCAGTCGTCAAGTTTGATGGGAACCTGCTCGGGCTTGAGTCCGAAACGCGCTGCCAGGGTAGCATCCTCGATTGCACGCTGTAAAACGACTTTGCCTTCCCAATTTCCGCGATCGGTTACGCCATAGGCTGCTTGAAAGAAAACATAATCTTCGCTCAAAACGCTTTTGAGCTCGGCTGCACTCCAGACGTAAAATTTGCCTTCCTCGCCCTCGGAATCGGCATCAAGCGAAGAATAGAAACCGCCTTCCGGGCTGGTGAGTTCGCGTTCGACAAATGCCAAAGTATCGGTCAGCACGTGCCGAAAGGCTGCTTCGCCGGTGATTTGCCAGGCGTGCAGGTAAGCCAACGCCAACTGGGCATTATCGTATAGCATCTTTTCGAAGTGCGGAACGCGCCATAAGTTGTCGGTGGAGTAGCGGGCAAAACCTCCCCCGACGACATCGTACATCCCGCCGCGCGCCATGGCGTGTAGAGCGTGGAGCGCGGGTTTGAGAGCCTCGGAGTTGTTCGTTTCCGATTTTTCGGGATCGGGCGCCTCCTTTTGCGGATGAATGTCTTGTAGGCCGCGTCGCAGCAAAAACTCGATGGTCTCCGGTTGGGGGAATTTTGGCGCGCTGCCCCAACCGCCATAACCCCAATCGTAGCTTTTGAGCAGGTTACGGACAGCTTCATCCAGGTAGGTTGGGCGTAAAGCATGTCCGGATTGACTGGATCGCGCCTGGGCTTGAAGGTTTGCGGTTAACCGCTGGCTGACACTTGTAATCTCGTCGCGACGATTTTGCCAGGCCTCAGCCAGGCTGGAAAGCACTTGCTGAAAAGACGGCATGTTTAAACGTGGTTCAGGTGGAAAATATGTCCCCGCATAAAAAGGTTTTAAATCGGGCGTCATGAATACCGACATTGGCCAGCCGCCAGAGCCGGTCATCGAAACCGTGGCGGACATATAGATGCTGTCCAAATCAGGGCGCTCTTCACGATCGACTTTTATGTTGACGAAGTGCGCATTCATATACTCAGCAATTCGGCTATCCTCAAAGGATTCGTGCGCCATGACGTGGCACCAATGACAGGCTGCGTAGCCGATGGATAGAAAAATGGGCTTATCTTCGCTTTTTGCTTTTTGCAGCGCCTCCGCACCCCAGGGGAACCAGTCCACGGGGTTGTGGGCGTGCTGCAAAAGGTAGGGAGATGTGGTGTGTGAAAGTCGGTTGGTCATAGAAGCCACTATTCGATCAATTGAGTACGGTAAAGGCAGAAAGATTATACCGGAATGAATAAACATCCCGCAAAGGTTATGTGCGGGATGTTTATTCACGTGCTGGCAAATCTACTTTACTCTGGCGTGAAGACTGAAGTTTACTGCCCCTCCTGCGAAGGGTACTACTTCAATGATGTAATCCTGCGTAGATGGCAGCTTCATGCTGAAGGTGGTTTCCCCCAATTGCGAACGCAGGTAGGGTTGTCCATCGCCAAACCCCCAGACTTCTAAGGCTGCTTTGCCGGTTGGGGCATCCAGGGTGAGGTCCATGGTCTGGCCGGCAGAAGCGTACAGCGCAAATGTCATGTTGAAACCACCTTGGGTTGAGCCCGAGACAACAGCAGAGTCGGCACCGGGGGCGAAGCTGATGCGGCTGGCAATGGTCAGGGACAGGTTGAAATTTTGAGTCGTTGTGCCGCCGATGACCCGAATGAGATAATCGTCTGTCACAGGCAGGGTGCCTTGCCAGGCGTTCCTGCCATTGGAGGCAGGTAGCAACACCTGTCCGCTTTGCAGGCCGGATATGGAGAGTGTCAAATCATGAGCGGGTGAATCGACCATGGCGATCATCGGCTGTCCCTTGAGCGCGCGGACGAGATAGCTTTGCACTTGTCCGGGGGCGACAGTCCCGGGTGTGTTGGAGGCCGTTGCTCCAGTTGCGAAATCGATACGAATTGACCCGGGCGGCGCTGGAACCATAGTTGGTGGGGGCGGCGTTGGCGTTGGAGGCACTGGGGTGGCAGAGGCCGGGATGGCAGTCGCCGGAATTGTGGGGGTCATAGCCGGTGTCAAGGCTTGCAAGGTAGCCGCCACTTGAGTAGATAAAGAGCTAACCGAAATCGTGGGGGTGGTGGCGGCACTAAAGCTGGCGCAAGCTGTTACGAAGACCAGGGCGACTGACAAGCCGACGGTCAACCTGCCTTGCTTGGATCTTGGGAAAAGATGTTTGGAAGATTTCATCATGTTTCTCCCTGGTAAAAGTGTTTTTTCATTGCGGGTATGTTGCTAGCATAGCACGGAAGAGGGACCTGGACTTTATGCGGAACCGGATATAATCTTAAATTTTCTTTAAAAGCCACTCTCGAGTGGATTACAATCTGGATCATGCAAAATTTCAAATCACTATTAAATCGCTGGGGACCGGCTATCCTGATGATGCTGATCATCTTTGCCTTTTCAGCAACGCCTGCAAAGGATCTTCCAAATTTTAATTGGGCTGACATTCTGGTTAAAAAGGGTGGTCACATGCTCGGATACGGCCTGCTGGCGCTGTCTTATTTGCGCGGTTTACGTGGCAGGTCCGACAATGATCGGCGCGCTTCTATCCTGGCTTGGGGATTGGCGGTTCTATACGCGGTTACGGATGAATTTCACCAGTCCTTTGTCCTGGGTCGCCATCCATCGGCAGTGGACGTCGTGATTGATGGCATTGGTGCAGCCGTTTTGTTGTTCGTGTGGATGCAATACAACCTTGGGTGGAGGCACAAGAAGGACTTGACCTGAGCCAGTCCCTTTTACTGGCGGTGCTTATTCAAACTCGATTTCGATTTCTTCATCCTCGCTCCAATCATTGGTGCGATCGATCTCGATCTCGCTGAATAATGTTTCCTGGCGGGCAGCAACGTGATAGCGTTTGACCAATTCCAGTAGCGCGAGGAATGTGACCACGACTTCCAGGCGGGACGGACGGCTGCCGATCAACTCTTGGAAGGATGTGTGTTTGGTATTTCGCAAAATCTTGGCGATCAGGTCGATCTTTTCGCGGATGGTGACTTTGGGTGCCGTGATGACTGTCCCCAGCGACTGTTTTTCCTGCTGCTTGGCAAATATCTCTCTGGCGACTGCGATCAAGTCGTCCAGAGTAATATCAGACATATCAAGCCGGCCCTCGACTTTTGGCGGTGGGGCGAGCCGCAAATAAGTTTGCAGATTTTTGCTTTCGCGTTCCTGGAGCAGAATGGATATTTCCTTGAATTTCTTGTAAAGCCTGAGCTGGCGTACCAGCGAATCCCCTGGATCTTCTTCGCCAGGCTCACGTACTGGTTGCCGCGGTAGCAGCGCCTCGGATTTGATTTGTAGTAGCTTGGCGGCAATCACCAGAAAGGCGGAAATTTCCTCTGCTTTGGCGTCCTGCAGGCTGTGGATGTAATTCAGGTACTGATCGGTTACCAGCGCCAGGGAAATGGTCGTTATGTCCAATTCCGCGTGCTGGATCAGGTCGAGCAGCAGGTCGAGCGGCCCTTCGTAAACCGGGGTATTAACGGTGTATCCACTTGTCTGGTGGCTGGCGACATTCAAGTCCATAGAAAGCGCATTATATCATCCTCGTTTCAATGACGGTATAATTCGAATATGCCTTCTCACGAACTTTCTCATTTGGACGAACATGGCCGGGTACGCATGGTAGATGTCGGCTCGAAACCGGACACTGAGCGGATTGCAATTGCCAGAGGTGAAGTCCACATGTTGCCGGCGACCCTGGATTTGATCCGTGCCGGGTCGATAAAAAAGGGCGATGTCCTGACTGTTGCACAGATTGCGGGAATCAGCGCCTCAAAACGAACCTCGGAGTTGATTCCGTTATGTCATCCGCTGCCGCTCACCAAGGTGGATGTTGATCTGGTCTTAGACGACGCGCTGCCGGGCGTGGTCATCACGGCAACTGCCAAGACGGTTGGCAAGACCGGTGTTGAAATGGAAGCCTTAACAGCGGTCTCGGTGGCTGCCCTGACGGTTTACGATATGGCCAAGGCGGTTGAAAAAACGATGAGAATTCAAAACATCCGCCTGATCGAGAAACATGGTGGACAGAGTGGGGATGTGGTGAACGAATGAATCACATAATGGTATTGTTTTTTGCGAACCTGCGGGATTACGCTGGAAGCAAATCCCTTCCGATGGAAATTCCCATTGGCTCCGATGTAAAAACTCTAAAAAAATTACTCGTCCGGCAAAACGCGGATCTTGAACAAGCCCTGCAAACTGTGCTGGTCTCGATCAATCACGAATACGCCTTTGACGAGGATGTGGTTCCTGATGGGGCGGAAGTGGCGCTCTTCCCGCCCGTTAGTGGAGGCTAGCGCATGCCGGATTCTCCAACATTCTTTGCTATCACTGAAGATGAAATCGACTTGAATGCCCTCTTGGCACAGATCACGCTCACCTCTTCAGGAGCTGCCGCAATTTTTACGGGTATGGTTCGCGGCATTACCAGGCGCGGGGAAGCCCATGAGACCGAATTTCTCGAATACGAAGCCTATAAACCAATGGCGGAAGAAAAGATGAGGCAGGTAGCGGACGAAATACGGGCAAAATGGCCGACGGTCGAAGGGATTGCCATCGTACAGCGCATCGGTAAATTATTTCCCAAAACCCCGACGGTGCTGATCGCCTGTACCGCTGCGCACCGTGACACGGGGGTCTTCGAAGCCGCTCGTTATGGTATTGACCGCCTGAAAGAGATCGTCCCAATCTGGAAGAAAGAAGTTGGATCGGATGGCCAGTTCTGGGTTGAAGGAGATTACATCCCGGAAAGAGGGGATTAGGTCAGTGGCCACCGTTCAATGCACCAACTGTCACCGTCCCTATCCGGAAAGTGACACGCCATATCGGTGCCCGATATGTAGTGGCCCGTACGATTATGCTGAGGCGCTATTCTTCGATCCAACCAGGGTTGACAATTCACAGCCAGGCATTTGGCGTTACCGGCATACATTTGCGGTGCCGGATGATTATCCGGCACTTTCGTTGGGGGAGGGAAATACTCCTCTGGTTTGGGCATCCGCCTTCGATCGTCAGGTGGCTTTCAAGTGTGAATTCAACAACCCGACCGGCTCATTCAAAGACCGGGGTACGGCTGCGCTGCTCGGCGCACTTGCGGCGCGTGGCGTGAGCCAGGCAGTGGAGGATTCGTCCGGGAATGCCGGGGCTTCGTTTGCGGCCTACGCGTCCCGGGCGGGGATCAGGGCTCGGGTTTACGCGCCCGAATCAGCCTCCGGTCCGAAGCGCAGGCAGATCGAGGCTTACGGCGCTGACCTGGTATCCGTCCCGGGAGCCCGTTCAGCGGCGACGCGGGCTGTCCAGCTGGCTGCCGAATCAGGGCTGGCCTACGCCAGCCACGCTTTTCTGCCGTTCAACCTTCCCGGATATGCGACTTTAGCCTATGAAGTGTATGAAGCTTTCCAGGGGGCACCCGGTGCTGTCATCGTTCCCGCCGGACAAGGCGGGTTATTACTCGGGATTGCGCGCGGCTTTACGGCGCTGCAGAAGGCTGGCTTGATAGCAGATATCCCCCGACTCGTCTGCGTCCAGGCTGCGGCTTGCGCACCGCTCTGGGCTATGGGTACGATTGGACCGCTGGCGCTCGAGATGGTCAGTGAAAACCCGACTGTTGCGGAAGGCGTCCGTGTGCGCTTCCCGTTACGAGGCGACGCGGTGGTCGCTGCGATCAAGAATTCGCGCGGATCCTTTGTGGCCGTAGACGAGGACAAAATTATGGCGGGGCGTGACGAACTTGCCAAACGCGGGTTATATGTAGAGCCAACCTCTGCGCTGGTTTGGCAGGCGTTGAGCGAAACCTTACCGGATCTGCCTGATCCTGTCGTGGCGGTGCTGACGGGATCGGGATACAAATCTCCGGTGCAATAATCGTTTTTATTATAAGGAGGAACCATGCAGGAGCGGATTGTCGTAACCGGCATGGGGACGGTCAACCCCCTCGGTCTGAGTGTCTCGGAAAGCTGGACGAATGCCGTTGACGGGAAATCCGGCGTTGGGCCAATTAGCTTGTTTGATGCCAGCGACTTGCTGGTACAAATTGCCTGTGAAGTAAAGAATTTTGACCCCGAGAATTATATGGAGGCCAAGGAAGCCCGCCGCCGCGATCGTTTTGAACAATTGGCAGTGGCTGCCACCAAAGAGGCCCTGGAAAGTTCGGGATTAGAAATTACCGAATCTAACACGGGACGTATCGGCGTGATCATCTCGGCTGCGATTGGAGGGTTGAAATCCCTGCAGGATGCAGTCATTATGAATTACACCGAAGGACCGCGGCGCGTCAGCCCGTTCTTAATTCCGATGTTAATGCCAAACGGTGCAGCCGGGATCGTTGCAATTGACCATCATGTCAAAGGCCCGTGTTTCTCGATTGCATCAGCTTGCGCCTCCGGTTCGGATGGCATCGGTATGGCCTGGATGATGCTGCGTGCCGGGATGATCGATGTGGCGCTGGCAGGCGCAGCCGAGTCGACGGTTACCTCGACTGGGGTGGCAGCGTTCGATCGGGTTGGTGCCATGTCGCGTCGGAACGATGATTATTCGATGACACCGCAGCCCTTTGATAAAAACCGCGACGGTCTGGTGATGGGCGAGGGGTCCGCGGTGCTGGTGCTGGAGCGAGAGAGCCATGCCAAAGCGCGCGGCGCGACCATCCTGGCCGAACTGGCAGGATACGGTGCCACCTCCGATGCATACCACGTCACCGCTCCCGCGGTAGACGGATCGGGAGGCGCAGCCGCCATCCGCCAGGCCTTGGATGTAGCCGGAATAAATCTTCAGGATGTGGATTACATTAATGCACATGGCACGGCTACCCAGTTGAACGACCTATCAGAGACCAAAGCAGTTAAAGCTGCTTTTGGTGAGCAAGCCTATCGGGTCCCGATTTCCTCGACCAAGTCGATGACCGGACATATGATGGGTGCTACAGGAGCTCTGGAGGCAGTTTTCTGTGTCCAGGCAATACGCGAGGGATTAATTCCGCCGACTATTCACTATCAAACCCCCGATCCAGAATGTGACCTGGATTATGTGCCAAACACGGCCCGAAAAGCCGATGTAAAAATCGCTATTAGCAATGCATTTGGTTTTGGCGGACATAACGCCGTTCTGGTCGTGCGTAAATATACGTGATATCGAAAATTCGTTCTGCCCGGGTCTTGTCGCATCCTTGGGAGCATGATATAATCCGCCTTTGCGTTTGAAAACCTTCGCTGTGAAGCGATCATCCCGTAAATTGTAAGGAAGAACTAAATGAGTGATCTGATAAAGGCTGTAGAAGCCCCGGTAAACGAGAATATTCCCGAGCTGCGCCCCGGCGATATGGTCAGTGTACACGTACGCATTACGGAAGGCGACCGCGAGCGTATCCAGGAATTCAAGGGTTTAGTGATCCGCCTGCGAAAAGGTGGAAATGATGCCAATTTTACCGTCCGGCGTATTGCCAGCAACGGTGTAGGTGTTGAGCGAACTTTCCTGTTGCGTTCACCGCGCTTGGAAAAAGTTGTTGTCGAGCGTCATTCCAAGGTCAACCGCGCACAGTTGTATTTCATGCGTGGGCGTACAGGTAAGAGCGCACGCCTCAAGCAGAAATTCGACTAATCTGCCCGTTTCCAGAAGTCCAAAGGGTGCAGCCCGGAATTTTGCTGCGCCCTTTCTCTTTACCAGGAGCCAGGATGTCCCAGCCAGTGATTGGTGTGACCACTTATCGCGATACCACCAGAGATGACCTGCCAGCTGTTGTTTTGCTAGAGCCTTATGTCAAAGCCTTGATTCAAGCCGGAGGGGTGCCCGTATTGATCCCTTCGGATTTGCCTGAAGCAGGCTGGCGGACCCTTTACCCACGCTTGGATGGGGTCATGTTCACGGGTGGCGGGGACCTCGCGATTGATCTCTATGGCGGGGCTTTTTCTCAAAAGGTCACCGAGCTGGATGAAGCCAGGGACGGCCTCGAATTAGGATTGCTGCACATGCTGGTCGAAGATGGCAAACCATTTTTCGGCATCTGCCGTGGATGTCAGGTAACCAATGTAGCCTTGGGAGGAACGCTCTACTCACACATCGAGGATCAGCTCCGGGGCGCAATCAAGCATGATTACTATCCCGATATACCACGCAATTACCTGGCCCATGAAGTGCGAGTCGAAGAAGGCAGCCGCCTGGCTGAAATCCTGGGGGAGCCGATCGTTCGGGTTAACAGTTTGCACCACCAGGGCTTGGACCGTCTGGCTGTGGGGCTAAAACCGGTTGCATACGCCCCAGACGGCTTGACCGAAGCGGTGGAATTACCTGACCATCCGTTTGGTTTGGCGGTACAATGGCATCCGGAATGGTTGACAGATCAGCAGCCGATGCGCAACCTGTTCCGTTCATTTGTTCAGGCAGCTGAGAAGTAATCAACACGTATGATCGATCTTATAAGTCAGGCGCCAATTGGTGTCTTTGATTCCGGTGTCGGCGGATTGTCGGTTTTGAAAGCGATTCGCCAGCAGATACCGGGTGAACCGGTTATTTATCTGGCTGATCAGGGACATGTCCCTTACGGTCCGCGCCCATTGGAGCAGGTGCGCGCTTTTTCACAGGAGATTACTCGTTTTTTACTGGCCCAGGGGGCAAAATTGATCGTCGTGGCTTGCAACACTGCCTCTGCTGCGGCCTTACTCCACCTGCGAAAAACTTTTCCCGAGGTACCGTTTGTCGGAATGGAGCCGGCCGTCAAGCCGGCCGCTGAGCATACCCAAACCGGCGTAGTTGGGGTTTTGGCAACACCTGCCACCTTCCAGGGAGCATTGTACGCCTCGGTAGTCGAACGATTTGCCAATGGGGTGGATTTGATCCAAAGTACCTGTCCGGGTTTAGTGGCACAAATTGAGCGTGGAGCGCTGGATCAACCCGAGACGAGAGCTATCCTCGAAGAAGCCTTGCAGCCCATGTTGGCAAAAAATATCGATACGATTGTTCTGGGGTGTACCCATTACCCATTTGTTATCCCCTTGATTCAGGAAATTGCCGGGGGTCAAGTCAGAGTAATCGATCCGGCTCCGGCAGTAGCACGGCAGGTCCGGCGTCTATTAGAAACGCGCGCTTTGCAAATTCGAGGCAGTGACCCAGTTGAAATAAAGTTTTTTACAACCGGTCCGCGCCAATTGCTTGAAGCGCTGCTTCCAAAATTATTAGGACAGCCGGGTCGTGTCCAGAGCCTGCACTGGGATGAGTCAGAACTTAAGCTGGTTCAAACTTTTATCCCCTGATTCCATCCCCCTGATTATTTATCTGCGACTTACGTAAAATTGGTTGGAAGATATCCAAATTCAATACTTGGTTTAATTGATCTCCTGATTGATAATTGTTGCTGGCAATCTGGATACTCCTGAATTTATCGATCTGCTGGTTTGACTCCCAAATCCTGCGCGGTTATGCTGATATTGGCCAGGGCAGCGAAGGTTAATTTCTTGGGGTCCAGATTAAATTGCCCGCAAAATTGTTCAAACAATTTTAAGTAGCTGTTGGGGACCGCGCAATCGAAATTTATTTCCAGTTTTTCTGTGATCTTACGAATAGCATCGATGTCCCGGCCTTCGATTTCTACAAAGTGCCCATAGGGAAGTTTGTCCAGCATGATCAGGGAATCATCGAGAGCATAAATGCCACGATATTTTTCATATACAGCAGTAAGTTGGTATCCCAGTGCTTCGATCGTCCTGCGAGCCATTTCGAAGTCGCTAACAGTAAATTCATACTCTGCGCGACTGACCACTCCATCCGTCCGCGTAGATGGACCTTTGTAGGTCAGGTAGGAAGCTCGGTCCTGGCGCAAGCGCAAGACGCGTCCATCTCGGCGCAAACTCCCGTCCGGCAGGTCAAATCTCAGGTTGCTTTCAAAAATGCGGGATTGAATTAATCTCCCACCGGATTCCAGTATGCGGCGTTCGATTTTGTCGAGATCGAGAACATATAATTTAATTTCGGTTTCTTGATCCGGCTGTGCCTTCATGCCACGCTTAACAGAGTCTGGCGCTGCTCGACGCTATCGCCGGATTTGACACGGATGCGATTCACTGTGCCAGCCCGAGGGGATTTGAGCTCGTTCTGCATCTTCATCGATTCGAGGATGACCAGCACTTGACCTTTTTCGACTTCCTGGCCTTCTTCCACTGAGACACTCACAACCATGCCCGGCATGGGAGCTTTCATATGGTATTCACCGGTGTCGGCGACAGCGCCTCCCGCAGCGGCGCGCAGTCGCTTCTCACGTTCGTCCTCAACCTTGACCGGGTAAAGCTGTCCTTGTAGAAGTACCTGCCAGTCCTCATCGCCGGGATAGACATAAGCTTCGTAAGATTTTCCATCCACGATCAGCGAGTAAACCGGCTGCCCGGAGACCGAGTCGAAATTTACTGTCAAGGTTTTTCCGTTTACGATGACGGTTTTTTCGTCAATGATCTCAATGGTGAACTCGTTTCCATTGATTGATGCTGCGTATATCATGACAGGCTCCTTAGCGATGCATGCGCTCCCAACGTCCAACCCATTTCCAGTTGCTTGTATCGCGTTCGTTACGACGGACGATCTGCGCAGCCCGCTGGGTCTGGTCATGGGTCACCAGGGTGGCGATCAATGCGGCGATATCCGGGAATTCGGAGCGCCCTTCTTCGATTTGTTCCATCGAAAAGCGCTCTTCGACGAAACGCGTATCGTATTGACCGGCCATAAAGCGGTGCGAATTCATCATGGTCTGGTGGAAAGGGATGTTGGTGCGTACACCGACAATGCGATATTCTTCCAGGGCGCGGCGCATGCGCAGGATAGCCTGTCCGCGGGTTTCACCCCAGACGATTAACTTGGCAATCATCGGATCGTAATAGGGGGTAATTTCGAATCCCGGATAGACGCCAGTGTCCACGCGAACTCCAGGCCCAGTAGGGAGCAGGCTGTGTTCGATGCGGCCGGTGGATGGCAGGAAACCATTGTAAGGATCTTCGGCATTGATGCGGCACTCGATTGCAGCCCCATTAAGTTTAATGTCGTCCTGCGTATAGCTTAATTGGCGTCCGCGGGCGATCCGGATTTGCTCCTTGACGATGTCGATGCCCGTGACCATTTCGGTTACTGGATGCTCAACCTGCAAGCGCGTGTTCATCTCGAGGAAATAATAGTTTTTATCCTTGTCAACCAGGAATTCGATCGTCCCGGCATTAATGTAATCCACTGCCTTGGCTGCCTTGACTGCCACTGCACCCATCTTATTTCGCAGTTCTTCGTCCATGAAGGGCGATGGGCTTTCTTCCAGTAATTTTTGATGTCGGCGTTGGAGCGAGCATTCGCGCTCCCCTAAATGGATCACATTGCCATGGGCATCAGCCAGGATTTGAATTTCGATGTGACGGGCACCTTCGACCAGTTTTTCCAAATAGACATTGCCATCTCCAAAAGCAGCTTCGGCTTCACGACGTGCCGACTGGATCAGCACGGGCATTTCGTCCAGATTGACCACCTCGCGCATCCCTTTGCCACCGCCCCCGGCAGTTGCTTTGATCAAGAGAGGGAAGCCAATCTTGGATGCCACTGCCAGCAGTTGCTCGTCGGTCATATTGCCAACGTCTTCGGTTCCGGGTACAACCGGCACGCCTGCTTTAAGCACTGTCGCGCGCGCTACTGCTTTATCGCCCATCGCGGCGATCGACGAAGGTTTGGGTCCAATAAATGCAATCCCGGCTTCCTCGCAGGCTTCCGCAAAGTCGTCGCGTTCGGCAAGAAAACCATATCCCGGGTGGATGGCGTCCGCCCCGCACTTGCGGGCTATTTCGATGATTTTATCTCCGCGCAAATATGATTCGCGCGATGGAGCCGGTCCTAGCAGGTAGGCTTCATCGGCATAGCGGACGTGTAACGCCTGGCGATCAGCTTCTGAATAGACTGCAACAGTTTCAATGCCCACTTCCCGGCAGGCGCGCAGGATGCGGACAGCGATCTCTCCTCGGTTGGCGATCAGAACCTTTGTAAACATGTCACCTCCGCTTGCTAAAGCGGGATATTCCCGTGTTTTTTGGCCGGGTTGGAATCCCGTTTGTTACTCAACATTTCCAGCGCGTTGATCAAGCGTGGCCGAGTTTCGCGTGGTTCGATCACATCGTCAATATATCCACGTTCAGCGGCCACGTAAGGGTTCGCAAATTTATTGCGGTATTCGGCTACCAACTCCGATTTGCGTTTGTCGGGGTTTTTGGCTTCTGCGAGTTCCTTGCGAAAGATGATGTTGACCGCACCTTCCGGCCCCATGACGGCGATCTCAGCACTGGGCCAGGCCAGGTTTACGTCACCGCGAATATGCTTGCTGCTCATCACGTCATACGCGCCACCGTAGGCTTTGCGCGTGATGACGGTCAATTTGGGGACGGTTGCCTCGCAATAAGCATACAGCAGCTTGGCGCCGGAGCGGATGATTCCGCCGTGCTCCTGGATGGTGCCGGGTAAGAAGCCGGGTACATCCACAAATGTCAATATTGGAATATTGAACGAATCGCAAACACGAACGAAGCGGCCGGCTTTTTCCGATGCGTCGATGTCCAAGACTCCGGCCAGGACTGCGGGTTGGTTTGCCACGATCCCAATCGAGTGTCCGCCCAGGCGTGCGAAGCCGACGACAATGTTCATGGCGAAATTTTCGTGGATTTCGAAAAATTGTCCGTTGTCCACAATGGCGCGAATGGCATCCTTGATGTCATAGGGCTTGCCTGGATCGTCGGGGATGAGCGCATCAAGGCTTTCGTCCATCCGCAGTGGATCGTCGTTGGTTTCCACGAAAGGCGGATCTTCCATGTTGTTTTGCGGCAGATACCCCATCAGCTTGCGGATCAGGAAAAGCGTATCGGCTTCGCTTTCGGCTGCCACGTGGCAAACCCCGGATTTCTCGGAATGCACACTGGCGCCGCCCAAATCTTCGAAGGAGACTTCCTCGTGGGTGACGGTTTTGACTACATCCGGTCCTGTGACAAACATATAAGATGAATTTCGAACCATGAAGATGAAATCGGTCAGGGCCGGGGAATAAACCGCGCCTCCAGCACAAGGTCCCATAATGGCGCTGATTTGAGGGATGACGCCGGACGCAAGCGTGTTACGCAGGAAGATGTCGGCGTAACCTCCCAGGGAGACAACGCCTTCCTGGATGCGGGCCCCCCCCGAGTCATTCAGACCGATGACCGGTGCGCCATTTTTTAGAGCCATATCCATGATCTTACAGATCTTTTCGGCATGCACTTCTCCCAGGCTGCCGCCAAAGACCGTGAAATCCTGTGAGAAAACATACACCAGCCGTCCATCAATTGTGCCCCACCCGGTAACGGCCGAGTCGCTTAAATACTTTTGTTGGTCGAGATTGAAGTCGCTTGTGCGGTGAACAACGAGGGTGTCTATTTCCCGGAAGGAGCCTTTATCAAGCAGCAGATCTAAACGTTCGCGGGCGGTTAGCCGTCCGCGTTTATGTTGAGCCTCGATGCGCTCTTCGCCGCCACCCAGGTGTGATTGTGCCTTCAAGTCATGAAGATGTTGGATTTTGGAATTATCACTCATTGATTTCTCGCTTTGCAAAGAATTTGCGGCTGGCAGGGAGTAAAAGCGTACCTGCAGTGAAGATCAACCATAGGAGCGTGACCACGAGAGCGAATGGCCAGTTGGTACGCGGAACAGCATTTTGGAAGACCAGCCGATCAAACCAATAATAAGTAAAATACACGATTGTAATGAGCACTGTCCATGGCCTGGCCCACGGATGTCCGAGCCAAAGGCCTACATAAATCAACAAACCGACCAGTGTCCAGATAAGTCCCGTCAGGAAAATATAGAACGGTCCGGGGCTGGGAACAAAGCTTCCCAATAAATTCCAATTGAGCACAGCTGTCCCACAGCGAACCATATTCAGGACCGTTACACTTAACACTCCCAGGGCAAGCAGGGTTACGCTAAAAGGACGTTTGACCTTATTCATTCTACCTCTTTCGGGTTGCTCTGGAGTAGCATTCCACTGGTAGCCAGGGGTGGAATTAAAATCAACAGAACCCACATCAAAGCCGGTGTCGAACCGAGGTGTAATGGTTCCGCCAGAAAAATGAACGCAAACAGACCTGTCAGGCTGCTTAAAAGGGCGCGCATAAAGCCATGTGAGCCGCCGTTCCTTCGATGGATAAGATAAGCTCCGACAGCGGAGCCTAACCCGTAACCGAAAATAGCCCCGCCGAGTGCGTCGATCAGTTCGCTCCAGCCGGTTGGGTCGGTGATTTTACTGAAGAGCAGCCCCAACAAAGCTCCAATCAGGCCGACGAGTAAACCTCCGCCGACTGCCATGGCTGCAAGCCTGGCAAAAAGTTTCCAGTTGTTTCGCATTGCATATGCCTTTGCTGGAGTAGATTTGTGATTAAGTCTGCAAACCGTAATGATTGCAGCCAGCAGCCCATTGGCGCTCATGGGATCGGGACTTCGACGGGTTTGGCTGGTCGACTGGCGTTTCCGCCGCAGCTCCAATTCCAATCCGCGATGGTGATATTGCTGACGGTCTCATTTGGTTTCACAACGACGGTTTTGAGCGCCTCCCCGCACGAGGGGTTGTTTCCGGTGTAACCAGCAGTGACGTATTTCACATCACCAACGCCATGCGCGTAGGCAACAACATGATAATGCCCGGGCGGAACAGTCATTTGGTAATAGGGGTGACCCGTTAGGCCGGTGTCAATATACCACCATGTGCTGTCGTCCAGATTAAAGAAGACCACCACGACTGTGGAGGTATGACCGGATACAGGATCGTTGAGATATGGAGGCGCACTTGCCATCTCCACTTTTCCGGAAATGACACCGGGAGTTTTATCTGCTCCATTTCCACCACCCGCCGATGCGCTTGAGGGTGTGGAAGAAATGGCTGGAGCAGGCGGTGCGTTGGGATCCCGCCAGATATGCGGGCCAATCCAGAGCGCATAGTCGCTGGAGGGGTCATCCTGAATATCCCTGAGTGCCAGGACAAGTTTAACGGTCTGTCCGGCAAGCGCACTCAGGTCAATGTCCAGGGGTATTGGTCCCCCACCAAATTGGTGTCGGACGGAGGCCAGTCCGTCGCCATGGTATTTTCCAGTGGCGTCATAATACTCAAGCGCGAATTCGACGCCACATTTATTATCTCCCTGGCAGGCTAAGATGGCGCGAAAATGGTCACCGGGCATGACCACATATTCGGGATAAATACCAAAGATGGCCCCGGTGGAGGGAAGGGTAATGAGTGCGGGGACATCTGTCCAGCTGGAACCTTCTACAAATGTTCCATACAATCGGTTGAAATAGCCGGGTTGAATATCGGTCAAATCACCAGGGCAAAATGAAAATTTAGTTCCGCTATTGGCCCATTGCGCGTCACACATGTGGGCGATGAAATCATAAGCGACGGTTCCTGGCAGCGATTTCACCAGGGAAAATGGATCATTTGTAGGGGTGGCGGGGATGGGAGTAGGAGTCGGCCTCGGGGTGAACGTCGCGGGCGGTGGTGTTGGTGTGGGCAGAGGTGTCGGAGTTGCTGACATGGTAAGCAGATTGCAGCCGGCTAATAGCAAAGCCAGCGCCGCCAGAGGGATATATGTCAGATAAGATTTCAACTTGTCTCCTTGCGCCTCAATTTATCGGCCAGATATTATATACATGAGAGCCTTACGTCCATATAAATTGATGATCTGATATTGAGTGCCGTCGAATTGATGCCAATAGGGCTCGGATTGGAACAGGATATCCGGATTGCTGAATATATAGTCCATGCCAATTTCTTGTAGGTACAGTCCAGCTCGTCTTGATTTGAGCGCGCCAAAATATTCTGGGCTGTTGATCAACCCGTCCATATTGACGATTGTGCGTCCTTTAATAAAATAGCCAACGTTACCGCCTCCAGTCATACCGATTATGGCACCGGGTTCGGTATTTTTTTCGAGAAAAGTTGCGACTTCCATGTATGGCTGGTTGGGATGGTCGGAATGGTATGGCATGCGATGGATGATGGTCTGGCTATATCCAAATATCATGTACATGGCCAAGACCCCGGCCATGATTTTGGCTGGACGGTCTGACGGCATCCAGTGACGGAGCCTATTACGCAAGATATCTAGTGCCAGCCCGCCGATTATCACGATCAGTAACATTTCGCTAATCCAATACCACTCTTTGGAGGCTGCATACCCCATGGCATTATATGAGAGGACGTGGATTTCGGATCCAATGGCTAAGGGCAGCAATCCCATCTCGTAAAAGGCGCGGAAGGTGCGGCGGCGATTCAACAAGAATACCGTTAATGTGAAGAGCGTGATGGCAGCCAGGATTCCGAAATAGTACTGGTTTACCATTCGGTCGGGTTGATTGCTTGTAATCAAAGCGGAGAGTTTATTGGCCAGGTTCGTTAACAGTTGCCAGGATTGATTTGTACCTTTGGGGGCGATCCCAAAAATATCAGACAGGCTGTTGGCAGGACCACCATAAGCCCGGTCAGGAAGGGAGCCCCACCAGCGTTTGATCGAACCGCTGACCGGCATCGCGGCACCGATTACGATCTTGTTGAAAAGCATGTATGCGCCCAGCGCGCCTCCCATGATGCTGAAATACGGCAGTCCGGTGGCGAACCAGCGTTTCCAATTGGATTTGAAATACGCCAGTGGTTCTGACTTAACCTCAGGCGCCGGGCCAATTTTCAGGACGTAGGCTGCGACCCGGCTGGCTATCACCAGCATCAGACATAATCCCCAGTCGAGCAGCAGGGCGCTGCGCGGCAGTCCGTACAAAAATGGAGAGATGGCAAGCATCAATCCCCCAATGACAAGCGTGCTGGCGGAAACTGCTAAAAGGGCGCGAACCAATGTGGTTTGCAGGGTTAGCGCCCGGGGTGGACGGTAGAGTCCGCTGAAATAAAACAGCGGTATTCGTAGAACCAGCGCCAGCACGATCATTACCAGCATGGCATCGCTATAACCAAAATACATCGGCATGCCCAAACGAAGGAAGAAGCTGATGATTATGCTGGAGGGAATAATTAATAGATCCAACATCAGGTAGTAGCGAATTGGGCTACCGCGAAAGACGATCCAGAAACCGATCAGGGTCACTAAAAAAACAGTATCCAGTCGACTGAAAAGCAGAAAAATTCCAGCCAGTGCCAGAACAGTGATCTGTTTGGAGCTAACCGGTTCTGTGCGCCATTTCCGTTCGAAGGATTGCAATAAATACAAAAATAGGACCATCGCGAATATCGTTAAGCCGGATTCAAGTCCGAGCTGCGTGATGGTCTTGTGGATGTACATGTTGAATGTCCAGTAAGAAGCAATCAGTATACCGGCAAATTCCGAGAGCGTCCGTCTTCCGAGGCGGTAAAGCAAAACTCCGGTGGCTGCGCTCAAGCCGGCCATGACCATCACCAGAATACGCAAAGGAAGAATCAGGTCGAAACGCGCCAGGGCAAAGATGGGTATGCACACCAGCAGCCATAATGGGTGGTAGCCATTGGTCGGGTTGATGCCATCGAAAGTTATTCCATGGCCCTCGGTAATGTTCTGGGCCACTTTAAAGTAGTAGAAAGCATCGTCGCGTGTAAACCATTTATTTGGAAAGTTGTGGGCTTGAGATAGTGCTGCATACAAGTGCACGCCCAAGACGACAACGATCAGAAGAATCTCAAACCACTTAAAGCGTTTCATGCGAGTTAGCGAAGCCTTTGTGCCTAATCAATTTGAAGGGTGATTTTACCAAGCTGCTGTCCGCTTTCCAGGCGTTCATGGGCTGCGCGCGCTTCTTTCAATGGGAAGGTTTGATCGACGACCGGTTTTAACTTGCCGGCTACGACCAATGACATGACTTCAGAAAAATCTTTCAGCGTACCCATGCTAGAGCCAATGATCGAGATGTGCTTGGCAAAGATATATCGGTTGTCGATCTCGAATTTTGGACCACCGGTATTCCCGACGTCCAGGATGCGCCCGCCCTTGCGCAGGGCGCGAAGGCTGAGCGGGAAGGTCGTGCCGACGTTATCCACGACCACGTCAACACCATTTCGGCTCGTGGCTTTGTAAACGGCCTTCGACCAATCTTCCTCCTGTGAGCGGTCGATTAAAACATCGGCCCCAAGCGATTCGGCTAAGGACAGTTTTTTGGCGTCCGAACCAACGACCAGCACCCGCGCGCCAGAGTATTTGGCGATCTGAATGCTGGCGGTATTGACCCCACCTGAAGCGCCCACAACCAGCACGGATTCGCCTGCTCGCAAATTTCCACGTTTAATTAATGAATGCCAGGCGGTTAGGAAAACCAATCCTGCTGCGGCGGCGGCATGATAATCATAGCCCTCGGGAATACGAAAAAGTTGTCGAGCCGGGAGGGCGATATACTCGGCATAGGTTCCGCGCATGGTCTCGCCGAGCAGGTGCCAGCTGCGGCACAGATTGTCCTGTCCGGCCAGGCAAAAGTCGCATTCACCACAGCCCAGATTGCCGTTGATCACAACGCGATCACCGACTTGAACACCCCTCACATTTGCGCCGAGTGCGGTTACCTCTCCGGCACCATCACAACCAAGGATGTGCGGATATTCCAGCTTGAGGCCGGGCCAGCCATTACGGGTCCACAAATCAGCCCGATTGAGGGCTGCAGCGCCTAGACGCACCAGCACTTCATTTGGTTTGGGGTCGGGTGTCGGGAAATTCCCGTATTGTAATGTTTCAGGCCCCCCGTGCTTCTCAAGCAGAACTGCTTTCATCGAATAACCTCGAATTTAAGTTCATTGGATATGACCGGCAAATTGCCAAAGACGTCAACAATTGGATCGTCGCTGATGGCTGTAGCCTGGCAGCGATAGTGGCCGGAATCTAATTGCGAGATCTGGCTTGTGTCTATCGAACCAAAGGGCAGCGCTGGCATATATGGAAAGTTGCGATAAATCGGCGCAAAATACAAATTCGATTCAGGCGAAAGTTCCGGGTCGCTGGTAACAACGAAACTGTCGATGAATAGCGCTATGAAGTGCTGCGGGTCTTCGGTGTACGGTCGGTTTATCAAAATATGTAGGGTTGTATCCGGCTCAACCCGAAAAGGTCCCAGTCGTTGCCAGACCCAACTGTTCAGTTGACTCGGTTCGACATCGGCAAACGCCTCTGTCTGCCCCGCGATCGTGACCTGACCTGGAGAATGGTCCAGCACGCGTTTGAAATAACGGATCCAAATGTATAGCCCTTTTGTATTCCTGTTTGGAAAATCAATCGTGATATATTGGCTTTTGTAGCTATCCGAGATGAAGCCGGTCCCCTCCCAACCAGTGGCAAAGTTTACCTCATTTTGCCAACCGGGCGCTAACGACAGAGTCTCGGCTTCGATCCATGTAAAATCGGTTTTTCGTAACTGGCAAGTGAAATCTATCCTGCGAGCAGTGCCTGCTGAAAGATTCCAGGTCAGTGTTCGCGGAGGTTTGAATTGCAATGTCAGCTCCGCGGGCTCGCAGATAGCGGTATTGAGTGTGTTTTGATCGAATTGATAAAGGTCAAAATAGGTGCCCTTCGTCACGAGGACACCGGGGAAACAGCGGATTAAACTTGCCGCAATTTGGTCTCTGATATCACGTTCTAGGCTGGTTGTCTTGTCCATGACGACTGCTGCTTTGGAATGGCCGTTTAGTTCTCCTGTCAGGTCTGGTAAAAGTGAGGCCAGTGCAACGTACTTGTGGGAGTGAGCTATTTGGCTGGAGGGGACTTTTTGCAGCATGAACATTTCCACCATCTGGTATTCGTTGTTTAACGGTTCGTCGGCTTTCAAGACTACCGGCAGGAAAATCAATGTGTCGGGGCTGGCGGCTTGTGCGATAAGCGCACCAATTTCGCGGCGCATTTGCCTGTCAGTGGCATCCGGCACCTCGTTGTAGTAAACAAACTGATTGAATAACGGAAACCAGACCAAGGGAACCAGCAAAACGGAAATTAACAAAGGCTGGGCGTTCTTGCCCAGGAAGCGGTTGACCTCATTCCAAAAAAGGAATAATCCCACCCCGATCATTGCATACACGGCTGGCAGGCCGGGATAATATACGCGCCCGAGCTGCGAATTAGTGATGACCGGAACCGGGAATATTAGTATTGCCAGCCAGAGTAAATTCCAGGCGTTGTAACGCTGCCGGATCAGAATGATGCCTGCAACCAACCCGAGGACCAGCCAGGGTAAAAGAATCGCATTTAGCAGAGGGCCTGATCGATTGTAGATAAAGTCGGATCGTAAGTCTACGAACCAGGTTTGGATGACCATGCTTGCATGGCTTCCTAGTTGATTCCAAAAGCTTCCCTTCCAGCCCTTACTGCTCAGGTCGTAATATTCTGTTCGGCTGAGCGCGTACGGGATTAGCATTGGCAAAGCAAGTAAAGTTGGCGTGATCAGAACTGCCAGCGATTTGCTAAAAAATCTGGCATCTACGCGTTGGCGGATTAATTCAGTAGTCGCCAGGAGCAGCGTTACCAGAAATATCGGCCAGACCGTGTCGTAGGTCAACATGCCGAGTGCCAGAGCCAGACCGCTAAACCCATAAATTTGCCAGCGTTGTTTGCGAATTGCCAGCATTAGCAATGCCAGGGTCAGGATGGGCCATAATTTTACAAAACTCTCGACATTGGCCAGGCGGCTGGCACTTATGTCGAATATGGACGACCCAAGCAAGTAGGCAGAAAGCGCAGCCAAAGGGACAGGCCCAATCTGCCGCAGCAGCCAATAAAATACAAGCGTTGCGATAATGCTTAAAAGTGCCACGGTTAAGCGGGCGGGTAGGATGCCCGGACCCATCAGGCGCTGTAAAGGCATCTGGATGTAATAGCTGACAGGCAGTGCGTCGCGATGAAACTCCCCAGACGAATCATATTTTCCGCGTATGCCCAAGTCAACGGCTTCCGCCGTCCATTTGGCTTCATCGCCTTCAATCCCATAAGGAATGGCTTTGAGAGCATATAACCTTCCAAAGGCGGTTAGGGTTAATAATCCCATAACCAGCCAGATCTCCGTGCTTCTTTTGATTGGGCGGGAAACAAAATCAGCTTTTATGCGTCGTTTTGAACTCCAGGCCCAACCCGTGAACCCGGCGGCGGCAAAAAGATAGAAGATTACCCCAACAGACATTAATTTATTGGCATTCACCGTCCATTGACCCGTAAAGGCAAGATTTAGGGATGCAGCCAACAATGCCAATTCGGCAACCGACCTGGACCGAATTTGAATAGCCCGGCCAATCAGGAGCAGGCTGCATAAAATAAGTAAACTGCTGCTGGATGCCCAGATCAGGTTGTAGTGGTCGCGAACATAATTACGAATCCAGTGCAGGCTGTAAAAAGGACGCCCCGGGAATAACGGGTTGAGCGGGATCTTGTTATCGATCCTTGGAGGAGCCCAAACCAGCGCGAATAGCAGGATTGCCCCAGCAGCGAGCGCGAGGGCAAGCTCCCATCGATACCTATCAGCGAAGCGTTTAATTTGATCGATTTTTGGAGGAGAAGGATGGGCTGTTTTTTTTGATTTCGAAGCGATCGAGGATTCTGAAGAACTCTCTAGTGCAGGTGAATCATCAGCCCATTTTTTGAATTGAGTAACCAGCACCAGGCCAGCGCTGATGAAGAAAGTGACCACAGGGACAAAAATGCCCCAGGTCATCACCATTTCCATTTAGTGCTCCGGGTTATTTCATGCCTAATTCGTTGCGGCTGATGACGAGGCGCTGAATTTCGCTGGTCCCCTCGTATATCTCGGTGATCTTGGCGTCGCGGAAATAGCGCTCGACCGGCAATTCCTTGCTGTAGCCCATCCCGCCGTGGATTTGCACGGCGGCGTGCGTGACGAACATGGCTGTCTCCGACGCAAAAAGCTTGGCCATCGCTGATTCGAGTGTGTAGCGTCCGCCACTCTTCTTTGAGGCTTCTTTTGCCAGCGCGGCCTGGTAGATCAGTAAACGGGAAGCTTCAATTCGGGTCTTCATATCAGCGATCTTGAAAGAGATGCCCTGGAACTCGCCAATTCGTTGGCCAAAAGCTTCTCGTTCCTGGGCATAGGCAACTGATGCTTCGTATGCAGCCTCGGAAATTCCAAGCGCCTGGGTGGCGATCCCAATGCGGCCGGCGTCTAACACGGTCATGGCGATCTTAAAGCCTTCGCCTTCCTCGCCAAGACGGTTTTCGGCAGGAATCCGGCAATCTTCAAAGAGCAATTCGCTGGTTGCGGATGCGCGAATACCGAGCTTGGGTTCCTTTTTGCCGCGGGTGAAACCGGGAGTTTTTGTATCCACCAGGAAAGCAGTAACACCTTTGTGTTTCTTCTCGGGGGCGGTCATCATAAAAACCACCACGTAGTCGGCTACCGGCCCGGAGGTGACCCATGATTTCCGGCCATTCAAGACATAGGTTTCCCCGTCGCGAACAGCGCGTGAACGCATGGTCCCGGCGTCGGAACCGGACATCGGTTCGGTTAATGAATACGCACCAATGGCTTGGCCTGATGCGATTGGTGTAAGGAATTTCTCTTTCTGTTGCTGTGTGCCAAATTTAAGCAGACCGTGACAATAAAGTGAGTTGTTGACCGACATAATTACGGAATGCGAGGCATCCACTTTTGAGATCTCTTCCATGGCAAGTACATATGCCATCGTGTCCATGCCCGCCCCGCCATATTCTTCCGGAACTTCGATGCCCATGAAGCCCATGCTCCCCATTTTTTTGATGGTCTTGGTTGGGAATTCCCCGCTTTCGTCAAATTCCGCTGCGATCGGGGCGATCTCTTTCTGGGCAAAATCGCGCGCGGCACTGCGGATCATTTCATGCTCAGGGGTGAGAGAAAACAAAAGGTTCTCACTCATACTGTCCTCCAAAGGTCTGGGATGCGGTGATTATAGCATGGTTGGCCCAGCAGGGGATTCGGGTATAATCGCCCTGAAAGGATCCCTTTATGAACGATGAAATCAGCCGCGAAATATTCGATCACCTTGTGGAATTGGCTGCGCTGGAATTGGATCCAGATGAAACCGAGTACCTGCGCGGACAATTAAACAACCAGTTGAAAGCAATTCACGAATTGGAAGCGATCCCGCTGGATGCCGAAACGCCAATCGCTTCGCACGGAGTTCCTTACTCTCTGGAGATTTCTGCTGCGGTCCGTCCAGACGAGTGGGAAGCCTATCCCAATCCTGAAAAAATCATTTCTCAAGCTCCGGAAACAAGTGACGGCTATGTCGTTGTTCCCGAAATCCCGCATACCGACCTGGAATAATCATGATGGATTTATGTGATCTTTCTGCCATCGAAATCAATTCTTTAGTGCGCAGCCGTAAGGTATCAGCAGTTGAAGTGCTTGAGGCTTCTCTTCAGCGAATTGCGGCTGTTGACGGTGTTCCAGGGAAAGTTAATGGAGATCCCAAAGCCGAAGCGGACCGGGTTCACGCTTTTATTACCCTGACCGAAAAACGCGCCCGTTCCCAGGCTGAGGCTGTGGATAAGAAATTATCAGCAGGCGAAGACCCAGGACCGCTGGCTGGCGTGCCGCTCACGGTCAAAGATATCTTCTGTGTGGATGGCACGCCCTCGACGGCAGCCTCTAAAATCCTGGCAAACTTCGTGGCGCCTTATACAGCCACACCTGTGGCGCGAATGGAATCAGCCGGTGCGTTTATGCTGGGCAAAGTCAATCTGGACGAGTTCACGTATGGTTCGTCTAGCGAATCTTCGGCCTTCCAACCGGCACCGCGCAACCCCTGGGATACCAGTCGTGTACCGGGTGGCTCCTCGGGCGGGTCAGCGGCAGCGGTGGCTGCAGGTGAAAGCGCGTTGTCGCTCGGCACTGACACTGCCGGCTCGATCCGTCAACCGGCCGCTTTTTGCGGCGTGGTCGGCATGAAGCCAACCTATGGGCGTGTTTCGCGATACGGGTTGATTGCTTTTGGTTCGTCCCTGGATTGTCCAGGACCCGTGGCGCGGACAGTTTCAGACGCGGCCTTGATGTTGCGCGTCATGGCCGGTCCTGACCCGCGCGATGCCACGGCAGCCAATGTCTCGGTGCCAGATTACCTAAACGGGCTGGAAAAGGGTATTAAGGGTCTGCGGATTGGCCTGTCGCCGGAATATTTCAGGATCACCTTTTTCAACGCAGAGACCGGCGAACTGGATGAGCGGGAATTGCCAGCCGAAATCAAGGCTGTCGTCATGCGTGCAGCCGGAAGGCTGGCGGAGATGGGTGCGGACATTGTCGAAGACATTTCCATGCCGCACACGCGCTATGGGATCCCGACCTACTTTGCCATCTCGCGGGTTGAGGCCGCTTCGAACCTGCACCGGTACGATGGTGTGAAATATGGGTACCGGACCTCCGAAAAAGTGGACGATCTGCGCGCCATGTATCGCAAGACGCGCGGGGAAGGTTTTGGCCAGCAGCCTAAGTTGCGCATTCTAATGGGGATGTATGTTAGTGCGGCACAATATAGCGAGCAATACTACAATCGCGCCCTGCGGATTCGTTCACTTATCCGCCGTGATTTCGATGAAGCCTTCGATCCTCAGGGAAAATATCGCTTGCAGGCTTTGTTGACACCGACTACCCCGACCACCGCATTTCCGGTAGCAGACGTGTATGGAGACTCGGTTTTGATGCAATATGCTGACCAACTTACCGTTCCGGCCAATCACGCTGGGGTGCCGGGGATTTCCATCCCGGCTGGTTTCGATCAGGATCAGCTGCCGATTGGAATCCAATTGCTTGGACCGGATTTCTCCGAGGAGGTATTGCTGCGTTTAGGTCGAACGTATGAAATGGCAACTTCTGAGGCTGAGTGGCGTCTAAAGCGCCCACCTGTTCTGGGATAAATGAGTGAATTTGATTATCGGCCGGTAACGTCCAGCGGGTGCATGTTGGTCGGTTTTTGCTGTATCGCGGTCAACTTCCCCGCAAGATATGGGCGGGCTAATTGGTTTGGCCAGTGCAATTCCCCCTGCTCTATTTTGCTTCATCCTCCCCGTCTCTTTGGCAATCATCTTGGCGCATACCCTCGCGGCAGTCAAAGTTTATAATGGCAGGGATTTTTGTTATCCTTGGCTGGGAAAATATGTCGAGGCATTTTTACGAGATTAAATATTTCTCATGTCTAATGAGCTGGATACGATCCTGAATTATCTGAAGTCAGTCGCCAACCCTGAAAACGTGAAGGGGATGGCAAAATTTGGAATTAACCCTGAAAATACATTAGGAATTCCGGTACCCGTTCTGCGTGGATTGGCAAAGCAATATCGCAAGAATCATGCCCTGGCACAGGAATTGTGGGGCAGCGGTTATCACGAAGCACGTCTGATGGCTGCCTTCGTGGACGATTTCGAACAGGTAACTGAGGCCCAGATGGAAAACTGGGTGCGAGATTTTAACTCGTGGGATGTGTGCGATCAGGTGTGTAGTAATTTGTTCGACCGGACACCCTGGGCCTATCAAAAAGCCCTTGAATGGAGCCGGCAGGAAGAAGAGTTTGTCCGCCGTGCAGGATTCGTTATGGTGGCTTGTTTGGCTGTACACGATAAAAAGGCACCCGATGAGAAGTTTATACAATTCCTGCCAGCTATCGTCGAGCAAGCCGGGGATGAACGTAATTTTGTCAAGAAGGCGATCAATTGGGCTTTGCGGCAGATTGGAAAACGTAATATTTATTTGCATGCACAGGCGCTGGGATTGGCCTCCGACCTGGCAAATGCGGATAACAAAACTACCCGCTGGATTGGTAGGGATGCTTTGCGTGAATTAACCAGCGAAAAGGTCAGGAATAAAATTAGCGGTTGACATTTGCCAACCGCTAATTTGTATTTAGAGCAAGGTGTCAATCAGTTCGATCGGGGATTGGCATCATGAAGACCGGCCTATTTGTTTTTCGAACGACCTCTTCGGCAACGCTTCCCATAAACATCAGCTTCAAGCCACCCCGTCCGCGGGAGGTGAGCATAATTAAATCTGCATCCTTTTTTTCGCTGACTCGTACAATCGTTTGAGCCGGGATCGAACCGCTTACGACTGTTTGCACATGCAACCCATCCTGGCGCAGTGATTTAGCAACCGCTTTGATGAATTTGCGCATGTTTGCGTCAGCTTTGATCCGCAGGTTCTGTACGAATTCAGCAGGCGCCCGATAACTTTTCATATCCGGGACAGCCGGCACGGACATGAGAATGATTTCACTGTTGAAAGCCTTGGCCAGGGCGCGGGCGTACGGCAGTGTCCGTTCGGAATAAATTGAGCCATCCAATGCCACCAGAATTCGTGTCAAGCTGATTTCGCCACCAGCTTCTCCGGATGTTTGCACCAAAATGATCGGTGTTGGGATTCTTTGGATGAGTTTCCGAGAAACCCCTCCACTTACCCAGTGTTTTGAGCCAGATTTGCCGCTGGTGGAGGTGATGACCAAATCAATGTCCTCATTTTGAACCAGCGTCGCCGTTGCATCGGCAATGTGACCGGGTAGAATTTTATATCCGACTTCCAGACCGCTTGCTTTTAGTTCTCTTACAACCTTGGTTAGATAAATTTCGCGATTATGGTAAGTGTCATCGTACTGTTCCCGGAGAGACTGGGTGTGGTTTTTAACCGATGACAAGAGCACGATTTCTGCGCCAGCAGCTTTGCAAATGGATTTGGTCAATGGGAGAGCTAGGGCTGCGAAGGGCGAACTATCCAGAAGGACGACTACTTTTTGGATCGCTACTTTATCCTGCCGCCACGTGCTGCGTTCGATCGGATCAGGTTGCCAGGTTACTTCGGTAATATGCTCGCCGTTTTGATCTAATTCGGAATCGGCGGACAAATACTGTCCAAAGCCAAAGCCGGCTAATTGAGCTGCATCAAGTTGACCGAGGTAGTCCATTTCCGTGGAAGGTTCCCCCATCTGGTTCCGGAAGTAGGTGAAAATGGCATATAGTAGCGGAATGAAAATAAAATATGTCCACGCGCCTTCGGTGAATCTTTCTGCAAAAATGCTGAAAGTTGCGGCTGTGGTCAATATGGCGGCCAGGATTGTGCCGCCAATCAAAGCAGCATTTTGAAAGGAAAATTTCCCGCGCGCATTCCGTACCAACCGCTTGGTCACCGCCCAGCCCGTCATGCTTAATAAGATGAACACACCGGCGGCGTAAATAGCAAGATATGTTTCTTCGTGTGTACCGAACAACAAAAAGCATATGCAGACAATCGCCACCTGGATCCAGACTGGCTTTTCTGCTACTTCGAATTGGTTGCGTTGACCAAGCAGGCGGGGGATGTAGTTCCGCTCTTTGAGTCCGAGTGCCAGATTTTGCAATCCTTGCGCGCTGGCTGCCGAGGCTGACATCAGTACGGCAATTCCAACCAGGGTACCAAAATAGGGAAGCGGGTCAGGCAAAAGCTTATCCATTGTTTGGGTAAAAACAGAAACATTTGGATTTGTCGGATCTGAAAATTTAAAAATTGCCGGTCCGACGATCAGCATGGTTAAAGCGGTTGTGCCCATTACGATTATTAGGCTGTTGAAGGCTAATTTGCTCTTGCGTTTCGGTGCACCGTCGAAAGCGGCTACAAGATTGGCAAAAACCTCAATCCCGGTCATGACAGCCAGGATGCGTGCATAACCACTGATTGTATAGTTGATGTGTTGGGCGTTAAATGCTTGTAAATTAAACGACGGTAGATGCAAGCCCGTTTTCCAAATCGTAGCAGCGACCATGATCCATAAAAGCACCAGTACCCCGGCGGTCGCCGGGCCAAATGTTCGGGCGGCAACTTTCGGCCCACGGTTGACGAGCCAGCCAGTCAGCAGGCTGAGGCCAATTGCAACCAGGCCACGATATTGAGTCCAAAGGAATTTTTGGTTCAGGATGGGGATGCGGTCAGCGATGAATGTAACCAGTGCTGCCATGCTGACCAAAAAGGTGAGGGTGTATTCGACAAAGGTAATGGCGGCATTGACTTTTACAGCCCAGCCTCCAAACTCTTCTTCACTCAATCCGCTTCCACCACTGCCATCGGTTACCCACAACATGACCAGGCGGTACATGGCTGATACCACGGCGATAGTTAAAACAACCAGCCAAACCGAAGCTCCGAAGGTGACTTCGGCTACACCGGCTACGAATATTAATTTCAGGAAGGGGCCAAAGACATACAATGGCGAGGTGGCCGGATCACCGCCGCCGGCTAGCGCACCTTCTATGGAATTGTTGAGTTTGTGTGAAACGTGTGCCATTGTATCCTCGATGTAAACTTCAGAATCTGGGCCAGGGCACCATTCCTGAAATAAGCTTTCCTCCGCAATATTAATTTTTCAGAAGGATTATATAGACTGCTACTCTTCTTTCGGTTGATTTATTCCGTTTTCTCCTGAGCCAAGCACAGTTTGCCGCAGGAATGAATGGAGTGGGCTACTGCGACGCTTTACTACGACTACCGTCACATCGGCGCCTCGGGCTACTTTCGCGGCAACATTCCCTACCAACAAATTCTTGAAGAGCGGTTCATTGGTTGCACCCACGACGATCAGGTCGTAGGGTTTGCGTTTCTCCGTTCCGCGCGCATACTTTAAAATCGCATCTGCTGCATCCCCCCCCTTCACGATCTGCGTATCGATTGAATCATAATCGATTCCCTGCAATATGTCTCTGAATACCTGGCGCGCTCGCGCTAATCCTTGCTGATCTGAACCCCTGGGTATGATATGAAGCAGGGTGACTTTGATCGGGCAATCCTCGCATTCACTCGCCATGCTGATGGCTAAATTTAATGCGCGGCGGCTGTTGGGACCACCACCGACTGGGACCAGAATCGATTTCAATACCCTAAAACTTCGATAGCGAACTAAAGCCACATCTGTCGGCGGGTCAGCCATGATGGGATCGATGACGGAGCCGAACAATCTTCCAGGGCTTTTGGTGTAACCGGGCCAGCCCAGCACCAGCAAGTCAGCGGCATTCTCATTGACCGTATGTCGAACCGCGTCGGCTGGATTACGACCCAGCCGTAGGACGGTGTGAACAGGCACATCCAGAGCCTTGGCCTGGTCGATCACGGTCTCGATGTGCGGCCTCCCTTCCTTGAGCATCAAACGGCCCTCCCCCAATGTCAGCTGTGGTGGAACTTTGATCACGTGCAATGCCAGCACCTCGCCCCCATTGTTCTTGGCGATTAGCGACCCAATGCGCCCGAAGATGCGCGCTTGTTCTTCGTCGGCAACCGGCACGACAACCGAATAATCCTTGCTTACCAGTACCTCCTCCTGTAAAATCTCGATCGGCTTTTCCATCTCTTCGATTCTGGAGAAGTGGGCCAGATAGGCAATCGTACCGATCGCGATCCAGACTACCGCAAAGTACCAGGCTACCGGGCTGAATGAAAACAAATTAATTGCTAACAAGGCATTGGATAAGATTGCAATTAATGGAATGGCTGGCATCCAGGGGATGCGGAAGCCGCGCTCCAAATCGGGCATTTTGTGCCGTAGGGCCATAACAGTTACATTAACCTGCATGAACAACAATAGAAACATGATGTCTGCTGCCGCTGCCACGTCTTCGATTGGCAACAACCAGGCGATGAGTGTAATCAATCCGCCGGATAGTAGGACAGCAAAATTTGGGGTGTGCCGGATCGGATGAATGTTGGCGAAGATCTCGGGCAGGTTGTGGTCCCGACCCATGGCAAAGGATACGCGCGATGAAGAATATGTCGTGGCATTCAGGGCCGACATGGTTGAGACCAAGCCGCTAATTAATAAAACGATCCCGCCAACCTTGAATGGGAAAGTTTGCTGGGCAACATCCACGATGGCAATTTCTTTTTGCTGGCCCAGGTATTGGTAGACTTTCATACCAATCGGAGCTTTCGTTGCGCCGATAGCGGTGATGCTGACGAAAATGTAAACAGCCACGGCAATCCCGATTGACAGGAAAATTGCACGCGGGATGTTTCGTTTCGGGTTGATGGCTTCCTCCCCGGATTGGGCGATAATTTCATATCCCTCGAATGCAATAAATGTCAGGCCCATTGCAACGAACACGCCCATTACGCCATTCGGCATGAATCCGGTTGTGAAGCGTGTGTGCCAGGCTTCGGTGCGCAGCATCGCCAGAATACCAAAGATCACAAATAATCCCAGGATCGAAATCTTGGTCATGGTGATGATATTTCCAATCGTCCCGGTTTCCGACGCGCCGCGATAATTGATGGCTGTGAAAATAATGATGATCAAGGTCATGAAAATCAAGGTCAGCTGATTTATGCTCAAACCAAAGGTTGGTACACCAGCCATGTCCCATAGTTCGGAAGCGAAACGGCCAAAACCCAACGCATACAGGCTTCCAGCCGCGGCGTGGGCAAACCATGACATCCATCCGGCCAGGAAGCCGTTTACTCCGCCCAGGCCTTCCTTTACCCATAAATAGCCGCCACCCGCTTCGGGGAAGCCAGAACCGAGTTCCGCGTAGGATAGGGCAGTGAAAGATGTGACAATGCCGTTCAACAGGAATGCTAGAATCAAGGCGGGCCCAGCGACGCCTGCTGCGATTCCAGTCAGGACGAAGATCCCGGCCCCGATCATGCCGCCGACACCGATCATTGTAATGGTGAACAGACTCAGGCTACGGCTGAGAGTGACTTTTTCGTTGCTTTGTTTGTTGATGGACATTAAGTACCGCTCCAGCTAGACTAAATTGCGGATCCCCACCCACAGGACGCCGGGAGTTATTTTACCCGGTTTTCTGGGAAAGGCGGACGCTGTCCGTCTGTTCAGGTGGTGTTGTAATGAATTAGGACGAATCGCTTGCGCATCACTTTTACGTGACCTATAATTACGCCAATTCAAAGAAGGGATAATCCATGCCCGAATACGAAGCTGTGATTGGTCTTGAAACCCACATTCAACTTAATACCACTACTAAGATATTTTGCTCTTGCAAGGCTGATTCATGGTTTGACCCCCCGAATACCAATATTTGCCCGGTCTGTACGGGCCTTCCGGGTGTGTTGCCGGTATTGAACAAAGCTGTGGTTGAGAAGGGTGTCTTGCTGGCTGCGGCCATGCGTGCTGAGCCCCAATCGGTCTCGTTCTTTGATCGCAAGAATTATTTCTACCCCGATCTTCCGAAGGGATACCAAATTTCCCAATACGACCGTCCGCTGGCGCGCGGTGGTTATCTGGATGTGCCCATGCCGGATGGCAGCTATCGTCATGTTTCGATCACCAAACTCCATCTTGAGGAGGATGCCGGAAAAACCAGGAATGAGGCGGGACAGCGCCTGATTGACTTCAACCGCTGCGGTGTTCCCCTGGTGGAGATGGTGACCGGTCCGGACCTGCGTTCGGCCGATGAGGCTGCACAATATTTGATCCGGTTGCGACAATTATTACGCTGGATTGGTATCTCTGAGGCTGACATGGAAAAGGCGCATTTGCGCTGCGATGCCAATGTCTCGGTGCGACCCAAAGGAGCGGAATACCTCAATCCTAAGACCGAGATCAAGAATGTCAACTCGATTGAGGCCGTGCGCGACGCCATCCAGAAAGAAATAGAGCGCCAGATCAGGGAATACGAACTGGGGCATGAAATCGAAGCCTGGACTCTTGAGTGGGACGAGGAGGCCCAGACCTTGCGGAAGATGCGTTCGAAGGAGACGGAGGCGGATTATCGTTATTTTCGCGAACCGGATTTGCTGCCAATTAATCTGGATACTGCCTGGCTTTCTCAAATTCTGGCTGACCTGCCCGAGCTTCCGCTTGAGCGCCGGGCACGTTTTGTTGAAGAATACGGTTTACCGGAATACGATGCCGATATTCTGACCAACGAGCGCAGTCTGTCCGACTACTATGAAACGGCTGTCAAGGCCTATGCTGGCGATCCAAAGCGTGTCTCTAATTGGCTGATGAACGATATTTTGGGATTCTTGAATGAGCAAGGTCTGACAGCCGCTGGCCTGAAGCTCACGCCGGAAAATTTGGCAGAGCTGATTAAGTTGGTGGATGAGAATATTATCAACACCAACACCGGAAAAGCCCTGATCAGCAAGGCGCATAATACTGGCAAATCTCCCCGCTCGATCGTCGAAGCCGAAGGGCTTGCAAAAGTCAGTGAGGACAGCGCCATCCGTAACGTTTGTGAAGAAGTGCTGGCTGAAAACCCGGAGGAAGTGGCCAGTTATAAAGGTGGCAAGGAGACCTTGATTGGCTGGTTTGTCGGTCAGGTCATGAAGAAAATGCGCGGAAAAGCTGATGCTCAAATCGCGCGTACCATCTTACAGGAATTGCTCAAGTAGGGTAGATGGCCTCATCTTTTGTTTCTCTTAATGGTATTCGGTTTCATTATCTAACCTGGAATCAAGGTATGGGTGGCCGGCCTGTCATCCTGTTGCATGGACTGGCTTCTAACGCTCGTATCTGGGACCTGGTAGCCCCGCACCTGCTGCAGGATGGGCTGGTCCCGATTGCACTTGATCAGCGTGGTCATGGCCTTAGCGATGGGCCGGATGGTGATTACGGTTTTGAGCCGTTCACGGGTGATCTGGCTGCCTTCCTTGAGCTATTTCAGCTTGAGAAACCCTTGTTAGTTGGCCACTCCTGGGGTGCTTCGGTCGTTCTGGATTTCGCTGCACACGTCCGTTCCGGTGCGTACTCTCCTTCAGGACTGGTCCTGGTCGATGGAGGATTAACTCAACTCAACGACCTGCCGGGTGCAACCTGGGAGTCGGTGTCCGAGCGACTGGAACCGCCGCGGCTGGCAGGTACGCCGCTGTCCGAATTTCGCGAACGCCTCGAACAAAACCGGGGCGATTGGAAGCTTTCGCGGGAGGCGATCGACATCATCCTGGCCAACTTCGAATTGCGCGCAGATGGAACGATTTCACCGCATTTGACTTTCGAACATCATATGCAGATCGTACGCGCCATGTGGGAATTCCAGACCTATGAGCGACTGTCACAGCTGGCCTGTCCTGTGATGGCTGTTCCGGCCCGTCCGAAAAATCCACGAGGGCCTGCAGCTGAATTCCTGGCGCTGAAGGAGCGCGGAGTGAAACACGCCCTGAAGGTTAGGCCCGATCTGCGCCTGGAGTGGATGGAAGATTCCATCCACGATATCCCCCTGCAACATCCTGAAACACTTGCCAATTTGATCCTGGATTTTTCTGCACTCCTCTGATCCATGATCTACACACCCCGGCCCACACGTAAATTTCTCTGGCGAGTTTTCCTGGTCGCCCTGGTTCTTCGCTTGGTTCCGGTTCTATTGTCCTATAACCTGGGTATCGGGTTGGATGACATGTTCCAGTATGACATGCTGGCGCGCAGCCTCGTCAGCGGAAATGGCTATCGCTGGTATGCTCAGGACGACCTGCGATTGGTCCAGCAATATCTCCCTCTCGATCTTTCATCTATAGCTTACGACCCGCGCGGGGTGCTGACCGCGTTTCGACCGCCGCTTTATCCCACCTTCCTGGCCCTGGTTTATTCCGTTTTTGGTCTTGGCACGCGGCGTTTCTTTTTTGCACGGTTGGTCCAGGTGGTAATGGGGAGTCTGCTCCCATTACTGACTTTTTCTCTGGCATCTCGCTTTTTCCCCAATCGGCCGCGGGCTTCCAGGTTGGCTACCTGGGTGGTTGTCTTCTATCCAATGCTGGTCCTGTTTCCCCTGGCACTGGCGACCGAGAATCTATTCATCTTCCTGGTGCTGGCTTCGATCCTGGTGCTGCTGCGCGGGGTTGAAAGGCGCCGGCCATCGGATTTCATTTGGTTTGGGTTGTTGGCAGGCCTGGGTGCCCTGACGCGTTCAGTTATTCTGGTTGCCAGCGGATTGTGCCTGTTGTGGCTCTGGTTTTTCCTGCGAGAGCGCCGGGGAGCGCTGTTGGCAGCGACTGCCCTGGCCGTGACGATTGCCCCCTGGATAATTCGCAATTCGCTGCTTTACCATCGACCAGCTGGCATCGAAGTCAGCCTGGGCTACAATTTGTACATGGGATACCATCCGCAAAGCAGCGGAACCTTCAAATACGGTATTTCATTGGATTTGCTTCCCATCCTGGATGACGACCAACGCGACCGATTGGGCATGCAAGCGGCTGTGGTTTTCATCAAAGACAATCCTACACGTGTCCCCTCACTGATGGTTTCCAAGTTGGGATATTTCTTCGGCCTTGAGCGCCGCGCCCTGACCTATTTCTATTCGAACGATTTCTTTGGCTATTTGCCGCTGCCAATCCTGCTGTTGTTGGGAGGTCTGGTGTTGGTTCCATTTGGATTGGTCTCGACCTCAGCCGCGCTGGGATTGGGACTTGTTCCCTGGGACCGCCGAGTCTGGCTGCTGGCCACAATCATATTCGGCTATATCCTGCCGCATCTTTTGTTGTTAGCCGAAGAGCGCTTCCATCTGGTATTGGTACCCTTCCTGGCCATCCTTGCGGCTCAACTCTGGGACCGTGGATGGAACGGGTTGTCTGAGCGCTGGCGCACACGAGCCGGGAAACTGGCCTTGACCCTGGCTGGGTTGACGGTTGTACTTCTGTGCCTCAATTGGGGATTGGAACTCTGGCACGATGCGGACAAGCTGGCGTTATTGTTCGGCCCGAATGGAAATCGCACGTTTTTCCCTTATTGAGTACAAGGAGCATTGCATGGTACAAGAACCAAAGGCAACTCTGCAATTGGATTGGAAGATTGCCGTCCTGGCGGTTGTATCAACTCTTTTGTTGCTACTTGATCATTATTATGCGCTGACCTCCAGCAAAGAATTGGATCGTACAATTCTGTATTTACTGGTTCCCTTGCTGATCACGTTGATTGTCTTTCGCGAATCCCCGCGGGAGTATGGCTTCCAACTTGGTGATTGGAAAGCCGGAATTGCCATCACCGCCATTTGCATCCTTTTGATCGCTCCAATTTTGTGGTTTGTCACTCGTGGTGATCCAACGATGACTCTGTATTACCGCGGACTGGCGGGCGGGTTGCCTTGGAATACGCTGGTCGATTTGCTGGGTTGGGAGTTTATGTTCCGCGGCTGGTTGCTGTTCGGCTACGCTCGCCGCTTTGGCCCGGATGCGCTCTGGATGCAGGCCGTTCCCTTTGCATTGGCGCATCTTGGCAAGCCGGCTGTGGAGACGCTGTCGACCATCTTCGGCGGATTCGCCTTCGGCTGGGTGGCGTATCGCACACGTTCTTTCCTGTACCCATTCCTGATCCATTGGTTCGTCTCCTCGTTCGTGATTTTGATTGCGGCAGGCATCCTTGGTTGATTATTTCCTGCGCCCTGCTCGGGCGGATGATTTTCCTGCGATCCGATCCTTGATTCGTGCGGTTCGTATCAACCCGACCGGCTTAGACTGGCAGCGCTTTGTCGTTGCTGAGACGAATGATGGATTATTGGTTGGTTGTGGACAGGTCAAACCTCATCGTGGTGGTACTCTTGAATTGGCTTCGATAGCAGTCGAGCAGGATTTTCGTCATCAAGGTGTGGCGCGGGCTTTGGTCGAAGATTTGCTAGCGCATTATCCGCGACCGCTTTATCTTATGTGCCGCTCGAACCTCGGTCCATTTTACGAACGCTTTGGCTTTCAGGTTGTCCTGCCCGAGCAAATGCCGCAGTATTTCCGCCGCATCCAGAACCTGGCCGGTATTTTTGGGTTGTTGAGGCCTGGTGTCGGATCACTGTTGGTCATGCGGCTGGTATAATTTGGAAAAGGGACCGGAATGTCAATGAAAAGAATTCTCGACATCATCATCGGATTGTTGGTTGGATTGATCGCCGCGGGGCTGATTTGGATTGTTGCCAGCCCGCCGCGTGGACGGCCGATTGAACTTCTTCCGGAACCTACTTCCCAGCCGATCAAGGTTTACGTAACAGGTGCGGTCCAAAAAGTTGGCGTCTATTTACTCCCTGAAGGGAGCCGCATTGGGGATGCAATCGATGCCGCCGGCGGTTTTGCGGAAGACGCCGATAATGAGAGCATTAATTTGGCAGCGTTGGTTCATGACGGTGACCAGATCCACGTTCCGCGGAATTTTCAGTCGGGTGGAGGTTCGTCGATCGAGAGAATCAATGTCAATATAGCCACGATCGATGAACTGGATTCGCTGCCCGGCATTGGGCCAACACTGGCCGAGAATGTTGTCAACTACCGGCTGGCACACGGTCCCTTCCGCGTCTTGGACGATTTGCTCGATGTGCCGGGTATGGGTCCGGCTTCGCTTGAGCGCATCCGGGATATGATTACGCTGGGAAGTTAGGAATTTTTATGCCCTTCGACCATTTTGATTGGCTGGCCCCGTTATATGACCGCGCCATTCACGAATTCTCTGCGCAGGATTCTATGCAACGCTACCTGGATTTACCGGCCGAGGGGCGTTTGCTGGATGCGGGTGGGGGGACGGGGCGCGTCGCTGCTGCCTTGCATGGCCAGGCTTCCCAAATTATCATCGCTGACCTTTCCCTGGGCATGTTGCGTCAGGCTGCATTAAAACCCGACCTTTGGCCTGTCTGCTCTCATACTGAGCACTTACCTTTTCCTGACGGATTTTTTGACCGCGTGATTATGGTGGACGCGCTCCATCATGTGATCGATCAAACTTCAACTGCGCGGGAACTTTGGCGCGTACTCAAGGCCGGCGGCCGGATTGTTATTCAGGAACCGGATGTGCGCAGATTCTCTGTCAAGCTTATCGCCCTGGCTGAAAAATTGGCATTGATGCGCAGTCATTTTCTCTTACCCCCAAAAATTTCAGATTTGTTTTCGATGGATGGCGCCAGGATAGAACACTATACAGAGGATTACAGCGCCTGGGTTGTAATCCTAAAATAATCAATCACCCGCAGGTTTTCTGCGGGTGATTGATTTTAATGAAGGATTTGTCTGGCGATGACCATGCGCTGCACCTCGCTGGTCCCTTCGCCGATAGTCATCAAGCGTGCATCGCGGTAGATGCGTTCGACGGGGTATTCGCGGCTATAGCCGTACCCGCCGTGGATTTGGATTGCATTGCGACAAACGCGTTCTGCCATCTCTGTCGCAAATAATTTGGCCATGGCTGCTTCCTTGGTGTACGGGCGCCCCTCCTGCTTGAGCCAGGCTGCGTAATAGACGAGCTTGCGGGCAGCTTCAATTTCTGTGGCGGCATCAGCCAACATCCATTGGATAGCCTGGTGCTCGGCGATTGGCTTACCAAAAGTCTGGCGTTCTTTTGAATAAGTAATTGCGGCTTCAAATGCTGCTTGAGCCAGCCCAACCGAAAGCGCACCAATGCTGATGCGACCGCCATCCAGGGTTGCAAGCGTCTGATGAAGCCCGTGCCCTTCCTCGCCAACCAGGTTGCCAAGTGGAACGTGCACGTCTGCGTAGGTCACGGCCGAAGTAGGGGAGCCTTTCAGGCCCATCTTTTTTTCCGGCGGGGCGATGTGCAGTCCGGGGCTGTCGGTAGGAACCAGGATCATGCTCAGGGAATGAGAGCCTGCCCCGGCTTCGGTGCGAACGAGGCTGACGATGTATTCGGCAATGCTGGCATTCGTGCACCACATTTTTGAACCGTTGACCACCCAATCATTTCCAACTTTTTCGGCTTTGGTCCGTATCCCACCTTGCAAATCCGAACCAGCCCCGGGCTCGGTCAGGGCCAGGGCCGCCAGTTTATTCTTGCCGCTGGATACAACTGGCAGCCATTGTTGTTTCAGTTTATCAGAACCATAACGCACGATGGGGGTGGTGCCCAGTCCGTTGTGAGCAGCGATAGCCAGAGCGGTGCTTCCACAACCCCAGCCAAGTTCTTCGATGGCAATCGCTGCGCTGACGGCATCCACTTCTGCACCGCCATACTTTTCGGGAATGTTGAGCCCCAGCAACCCGAGCGGACCCATTTTGTGGGCTGCCTCCCAGTTGAAGGTGGCGGTCTCGTCCACTTCGCGAGCCTTGGATTGGACCTCGACTGCCACAAAATCATGGACGGTTTTTTGCCACAAGCGTTGCTCATCATTTAAATCAAAATTCATGTCTCCTCCGGTTTCCTCCATGGTTTTTAGACGATTATTTGAATGATCAGCTATTTCGTCCGATTTCAGCTGAGCTCGTTTAGGCGTACTCACTCACCAGATTCTTGATCGCGATCATCATCAGGATCGATAGTTGTTTGGTTATCGAGGTAGTTTTTTAGTAATGTTTTGGCTGCCGTCAGTTTTTCTTTGGGTACAAAAAGCTGTACCAGCGCCAGCGGCCCGAACGTAACAGGGTAGACGGAGCGACCGGCTCCCTCCTGAATCATTTGTACCGGAATGCCTTCTGCCTCGAGATACGTCTGAAGTAAGTCGGCTTCCATTCGCCCGTAGACTTCGTGCAGTAATTCCCAGGTGAGTTCGTCGCTCATCCAAGCCTCCAAGTCATAATGAACAGGATAGTAATCAGTGTACTGACGATCAATTGTCTTATACCGATCTCTACTGGTTTGTGTTTGATTGCCGGATGCGTAATACCCCAAAAAGTCTCGATCCATTGCAGCAAGAACGGCAAGGCCAGGAATCGGGGTGCGAGACCAGTGAGAGACATGACAGTAACTGCTCCCAAATTGAATGATGTATACAGCATTGCTCTACGTCCCATTAAAAATAATACGGATTGCTCCGGAATATCAGCCAAAGATCGTTGTTCGAGCCGCAAATAAGCATAGACGATGGCGGCCGCCGCTTGTAGCCAGATCAAAAGCCACAACGCCCACCCGATCGGGTCGTAATGGCCTTTGCCAACCCACAGGGCGGCCGGAGCAGCGAGTGAAAGGATTCCGGTTGCCAGGATTTCTACTCCGGCCTGACGGCGTTCCGAACGTCGGCTGACCAGATATAAATGCCAGGTGAAGACCGGAATGGCAGGGACAGACAGGTAAAGGACAATTGCAAATCCTTGCCAAATCAGACCTGCCACGGCAGCGAGTATGATTACCGCATAGACCAACATCCAGACACGTGCTGCAGCCAGGTCCTGTTTGCCACGCCTGCCGCTGTAAACCTTGACTGCAATTGTTACCGGTTGGCGGATCAAAAAGGCAGCCATGGCGGCTATTATCAAAAATGCGGAGGCTAAGCTAAAAGAGCCTCCGGCAAATAAACCAATTAATAATGGGCTGAGAAGAAATATCCAGGAGCCGTGATCCTGAGGTAAGGCAATCTGACGACGGAAGATCGATTGCTTTAAGCCAGACATATTTGGGATTATAACACCTGGCTTACCGGGGTCCGAGGTGTAATCTGCCATCTGACAGGTAGCCACCAGATTGGGTAATTGCTTGTTGGAGGCGGTAATATGAGTATATGATGACAAAATCGTTCTAATATTGTGTCAAATCGCCCAATATGGTAGGATATATCTGATTATTAAGGAGCGTATTGGTATGGATATTTATGCAAAAAATGCCCCCTCGGTTAGCGTTGGCGTGCGGTTGCGCCAACTACGCGAGCAGCGCAATATGTCAATGCGTACGCTGGCAAGTTTGAGCGGATTGTCTGCCAACGCGCTGAGTATGATTGAACGCAGCAAGACCTCTCCTTCGGTCAGCACACTGTATAAAATTGCCGATGCGCTGGGTGTTTCAATCACGTCCTTCTTTGGGGACGAAGCCGAACGGCAGCAGGTTGTGTTTATTAAGGGTAACGAACGCCCCAGGGTACCGTTCGTGCAGGGGGTTTGGGAAGGACTTGGCGGCGAACAATTCATTGGCCGCATCGAGCCCTTTGTTTTAACCCTTGAAAGTGGTGCGACGAGCGGTCAGCATGCCATGATGCACACTGGCCACGAATTTGTTTTTTGTCTGCGTGGTTCTTTGGAATATAAGGTCGAGGATCAAACCTATGCCTTGGAATCCGGGGACAGCCTGCTGTTTGCGGCTCGTTTAAGGCATTCCTGGAAGAATGCTGGGAATGTGGTAACCAATGCCCTGATCTTGTTGTGTGATTTCTCGGAGGGTGAGCATCTGACCGGAATGCATTTGAACAAAACCCAAAAAAATGTATAACGATGGAACGAAAAAACGGCGAGCACTTTTGCTCGCCGTTTTTTAGGTAATTAACAGCCTAAGCGTACATTCCCCAATCAAGGGCGGAGGGATCTTCCATCATCGAGAAATCCCACATATCGGCGCCCATCTCGATGGTGACGGGTTTGTTGATCGCATCCTGGGCTTTTTGGCGGGTGGTCTCGATCATGGCTGGACCATAAGGACAGAAGGGGGTGGTCAGGATCATCTTGATCCGCATGATGTCATCGACCAGCTCGGCGTCACGGATCAGACCAAGCTGGATGATATTCAACCCGATTTCAGGGTCCACCACTTCGGATAAACCATCGCGCAGTGTTTTAACCAGATCGGGATGGGTTTCGTGTAGGCTCCATTTTATTTCATTGGTATCGTTTTCGCTCATGATATTTGCTCCACAACATTTGAAGTTACTACGTACGTGCAATGTGCATCACCGCTTAGAATGCATCTTACTTTTTCGGCAGGGACAGCCAGCATATTTGAGAGGATGGTTTGGTCAACGGTGCAGACTTCAGGGTGGTTTTGGCCAACCTGCAGGTAAGGGCAGGTAATTTCGTGAATGTGATACTCTTGCCCGCTTTTCTCCCATTCGACCACAAAACCTTCCTGGGCCAGCAATTCCTTGACGGTTTCCAGGCGTTCTTCCATCGACATGCCTTTTAGCTGTTCAGAATATTCTTCTGCCAGACTGGTCGCCATCTCAGAAAACAGCTTGCTGATCATGGGTTGGGGTAAGGTCTCTTTCATCTGGGACAGCAATCGCGAGGTCAGGCGCAGGTAGCGGGTAGGGAAGTGTTCCATGCCGTCTTCGGTCAAGGTATAAATCAGGCGCGGTCGCCCGACTCCGTGACGTTCTTCCTCAGCCGAAACCAGTCCTTCCACCTGTAGGTTGGTCAGGTGGTGACGTACCGAAATCGGGTTAATACCAACTGCCTCAGCCAGGTCATTGATGGTCGAGCTGGGATGGCGCAGGAGGGATTGAAGAATTCGCTCACGTGTACTTTTCATCTTGTGACAGCTTTCTTTGGGTGATTCTATATTTGGAGTATATCAGTCCCGATTAGGTTTGTCAATATTATAGATAATTATCATAAATATCCATTTTGGAGAGCAGTGATGGATATTAAGAATATACTAGAATATTATCATAAATATTGACATATCTGGTCGCCTTTGCTATAATGGCCCATACGAGAAAGAACAAATAGCGATGATTTTTTTACTAGGAGTTAACACGTATGTCGCAAATTGAAATTAAGAATTTACATGTCAAGATCGAGGGTAAGGAAATCCTCAAAGGTGTCGATCTGACGATCAAGCAAGGTGAAATACACGCAATCATGGGGCCAAATGGGACCGGAAAATCCACGCTGGCTTATACCCTGATGGGGCACCCGGCCTATGAGGTTACCCAAGGTGAAGTTAAATTCAAAGGGAAAGATCTCCTGAAGTTAGGCGCCGACGAGCGTTCCCGCTTAGGCGTTTTCCTGGCTTTTCAGTACCCGGTTGCCATTCCCGGGGTAACGGTGGCAAATTTTTTGCGCAGCGCGTTGAATGCCCGCCGCAAAGCTGAGAATAAAGACGATAAAGGCGTCTCCATCCCCGAGTTCCGCAAGCTGCTCAAAGAGAAGATGGACCTGCTGAAGATGAACCACGACGTGGCGGGGCGCTACCTCAACGATGGTTTCTCGGGTGGGGAGAAGAAACGGGCTGAGATTTTACAGCTCGCAACTCTTAGGCCGGAAATCGCCATCCTGGACGAGACCGATTCCGGACTTGACATTGATGCGTTGCGGATCGTTTCAGACGGTGTCAATGCCTTGACGGGTCCCGATTTGGGTGTGCTCGTCATTACACATTACCAACGCCTGTTGAATTACATTAAACCAGATTTTGTTCACATCATGCTCGATGGACGTATCGTCGAATCGGGTGGCCCCGACCTGGCGTTACACCTCGAAGATCAAGGATATGATTGGGTGCGCGAGAAGTACGAAGACACAGTCTCCGCCTGATCCTTACCGGTAAACTGGACTGGAGGTAACAATGACAGAAGATACGAAACTCCTCGAGGGAATGGGTCAATATAAATATGGATTTAGTGACCCCGACACCTTTGTATTCAAATCCCAAAAAGGTCTCAACAGCGAGGTTGTCCAACAAATTTCCGCGATGAAAGGGGAGCCGTCGTGGATGCTCGAATATCGCCTGAAAGCCCTCGAACATTTCATGCAGCGGTCAATCCCGACCTGGGGACCGGATCTGTCCAAGCTCAACCTGGATGAGATTTTCTATTATGTTAAGCCGACCGAGGGGCAGGGTAAATCCTGGGACGATGTGCCCTCCACGATCAAGCAAACTTTTGACAAGTTAGGCATCCCTGAAGCTGAGCAGAAGTTCCTTTCCGGAGTGGGGGCGCAGTACGAATCGGAAATGGTCTACCACTCCATCCAGAAGCATCTGGAAGAGAAGGGCGTCATCTTCTTGAGCATCGAAGATGGCCTGCGCCAACACCCGGACCTGTTCAGGGAATATTTTGGCACCGTCATCCCAATTGAAGACAATAAATTTGCTGCCCTGAACAGTGCAGTTTGGTCCGGCGGCTCCTTTGTTTATGTGCCCAAAGGCGTCAAGGTCGACCTGCCGCTGCAGGCTTATTTCCGTTTGAATGTGGCCAACATCGGACAGTTTGAACGCACGATCATCATTGCGGACGAGGGTTCGCAGGTTCACTATGTTGAAGGATGTACTGCTCCCCAGTACACCACTGATTCATTCCACTCCGGCGTGATCGAGATCGTCGTCAAGCGTGGTGCGCGCGTGCGATATACAACCATCCAGAACTGGTCGACGAACGTTTACAACCTGGTCACCCAGCGCGCCAAGGTCTTTGGGGACGGCACCATGGAATGGGTGGATGCCAACCTGGGCTCCAAGGTCACGATGAAGTATCCGTCCTGCTATCTCATGGAACCGGGTGCCCGCGGCGAAATGCTGTCAATGGCTTTTGCCGGCCCGGGTCAGCACCAGGATGCAGGCAGTAAGATGGTCCACTTTGCGCCCAACACCACCAGCAAGATTACCTCAAAGTCCATCAGCAAGAGTGGTGGCCGCGCTTCTTATCGCGGGCTGCTCAAGGTTTACAAGGGCGCGCACGGCGTAAAGTCTAACGTGGTTTGCGATGCCTTGTTGCTCGACCCCGAATCTCAATCCGATACCTATCCATACATCGAAATTGATGAAGAGGACGTCACCATTGGCCATGAGGCCTCGGTTTCGAAGGTCGGAGATGAGCAGCTTTTCTACTTGATGAGCCGCGGGCTGAGCGAAGAAGAAGCCACAACCATGGTTGTCTCGGGCTTTATCGAACCCCTGGTCAAGGAATTGCCGATGGAATATGCGGTCGAGATGAATCGTCTGATCCAGTTACAAATGGAAGGATCGATTGGTTAATATGGCAGACAGACCACGCGTTGTCCTAACATCACGATCCCAACGATCAGATAATTCGACCAAGGAGTTCAAGTTCACTCCTGAGCAGGTCAACCGCTCGGGTGCCTTGAAAGAATACCGAGAACAAGCCTGGGAAAGCTATAATCGTCTCAAGCTGCCAACTCCCGGGGAAGAGGCTTGGCGGCGGACTGACCTGCGACCGTTACCGACCGAAAGGTTTCATCTGCCAGAAATCGGTTCGCACCAGGATCTACCCGGTGTACCGGAGGCGTTATTGCATCCACTGGTAGGGGAAAAACATGCCGGACAGGTTGTCCTGACTCCCGGCGGTTCTTCCATCCACCTCGAGCCTGACCTGGTAAAGAAGGGTGTGGTCTTCACCGACCTGCGGACCGCCGAGAAAGAGCATCCCGAGCTGGTTGCCCGTTTGGCCGGACAAGTTGTCAGTGCGGATGAAGGAAAATTTGCATCCATGGCTGCCGCCTTTGCCCAAAATGGGGTTGTCCTGTATGTTCCTAGGGGAATTCAGGTCGAGGATCCGTTTCACAGCATTCTGTGGGGTCCCGGTCTGGATTTGGCCCAAATATCGCATTTAATGGTCTTTATTGACGAAGGCGCTTCAGTCACGTATGTGCACGAGGCCGCTTCGCCAAATGAAAATGGACACACTTTGCATGCCGGCCTGGTTGAGATCCAGGTTGCGGCTGGAGCTAATTTGCGCTTTGTGGAATTGCAATCCTGGGGTACGCACGTCTGGAATTTTAGTCACGAACGTGCGCGCGTAGACCGTGACGGTAACCTGGATTGGATTTTTGGGGCAATCGGGTCCCACCTGACCAAAAACTTCACTGAGCTTGACCTGGCAGGACAGGGTTCCACGGGTCGTATGTCTGGTTTCTACTTCACCAACGGTTTGCAGCATCTGGATCATGATACGCAGCAGAATCATTTGGCACCTAACACCACCAGCGATTTGTTGTTCAAGGGCGCGTTAAAGGGCAAGAGCCGTTCTGTCTGGCAGGGTATGATATATGTTGCGCCCGGCGCACAAAAAACAGATGGATATCAGGCTAACCGCAACCTTGTGCTCAGCAAGGAGGCTCGTGCTGACTCTATCCCCGGATTGGAAATTCTGGCGGACGATGTGCGTTGTTCTCACGGTGCGACAGTTGGTAAAATTGAAGAAGAACCGCTCTTCTACATCCGCTCGCGCGGCATTCCTCCGGAGGAAGCTGAGCGCCTGATTGTGGAAGGTTTCTTTGATCCGATCATGCAGCGCATCCCCTTTGAGGGCGTGCGCGAACGCTTCCAACAGGCAATTCACGAGAAGGTTGCTGGCGAATAAATTATCTTGACACACGAAGATGTGAGCGTATCCAAAGCATGTAACCTGAGGTCGCGCGGCTTTTTGGTTTAATGCTTTCGCCTGTCCGGGAGGGCTTCGCTTGCCGAGGAGGTTGAATGACACAGTTTTCATACATGCGCTCCCCTGATACTGAGCACGCCTTTGAAGTTGGCGACCGGGTTGAAGTGTATTGCGATCACGAGAAGAACGAGGATCGGGTGCGCGGATGGCTTAAAGGGATTGTCGTCCAGGTAGATAACAAATTGGTGGCAGTCCAGTTCCGCACAAATGTATTTCTAACGGATGGCTGGATGGTGCCTGACCGAATTCTTTGGTATCCGGTAAATTCCGAGCATATTCGCTCGCTCCAAAAGAAATCCTCGAAAGAAAAAGACGTATGACCGCTTCTCTTCGCGGCACTACGCTGGATGTGCGAAAAATCCGTGCTGATTTTCCGATATTAAATCGGGAAGTACGCCCGGGCGTTCCTTTAGTTTACCTGGACTCAACCGCTACTTCCCAAAAACCGCAGGTGGTAATTGAGGCGATGGATGCGTTCTATCGCCGGCATAACGCCAACATCCATCGAGGTGTGCACGCATTGGCGGAAGAGGCGACAGCCATGTACGAGGCTGCGCGCGGGCAGGTTGCCAGGTTGATCAATGCGCCCTCTGCCAAGCAGGTTGTTTTTACCCGCAACACGACCGAATCGATCAATCTGGTAGCCTACACTTGGGCGCGCGCCAATCTCAGACCCGGCGATTTGATCGTATTGACCGAAATGGAACACCACTCGAATTTAGTTCCGTGGCAAATCCTGGCTTCAGAACGGGACCTGCGTCTTGAATTTATTCCAGTCAGTGACGATGGCTTACTTGAGCTTGATGCGTATAAGAAATTATTAGAAAAAGAACCCAAACTCGTGGCCTTTACGCAAATGTCCAATGTACTTGGGACGATCACTCCAGCCCAGGAGATCATCAAATTAGCGCACGAAGCCGGGGCCCTGACCCTGCTTGACGGAGCGCAGTCCGTGCCGCACATACCGGTGGATGTGGGTGCACTTGATGTGGACTTCCTGGGATTTTCTGCCCATAAAATGCTCGGTCCAACCGGCATTGGTGCCCTTTACGGTAAACTGGATTTGCTTGACAAGATGCCGCCCTTCATGGGAGGTGGGGAAATGATCAAGACGGTCAAACTGCGTACATTTAGTCCGAACGAGCTACCGCATAAATTTGAAGCTGGAACGCCGGCGATTGCCGAGGCAGTCGGTTTCGGTGCGGCGGTTGAATATTTAATGGATTTGGGTTTGGAAATTGTCGCAGCCCACGAACATGAGGTGATCGAATACGCCTTGGAGCGCCTGGTCGAAATCCCGGGTGTGCGTGTCTTTGGCCCCGAAGCCGATCAAAAGGGTGGCGTAGCCTCCTTCACATTGGAAGGCGTCCATCCCCATGATGTAGCCCAGATCCTGGACCGTGATGGGATTGCTGTCCGCGCCGGACATCATTGTGCCCAACCACTGCACGAGAAATTTGGTATTCCAGCCACGACGCGAGCCAGTTTCTACCTGTACAATATGAAAGACGATGTTGACAAGTTGGTGGAGGCGATTTACAAAGTGAAGGAAATATTTACCTAATGGACGATCTTTATCGCGAACTTATTATCGAACATTACAAAAACCCGCTTTTTCGCGGACATCTTGACCCCAACGATATTCATTTCGAAGATGATAATCCATTGTGCGGTGACCACATTGAGATTACCCTGCGCGTCGGCACGGACGATCGAATTACCGAGGCGGCTTTTGATGGCCATGGATGCGCCATTTCTCAAGCATCTGCTGATTTATTGGTCGAGTCAATTCAAGGTAAGACTCTCGACGAGGTTAAGCAATTGGACAAGCAGGCTGTGCTTGATTTGCTTGGAATTGATCTTGGACCAGTACG
>CAYOUV010000013.1:0-24791 GCA_964407265.1 uncultured Anaerolineaceae bacterium
GGACCAGGATTTTGCCAAGTCCAACTGGCAGTTCTGGAAATACCTGTGGCTGCCAGCCTTGCGCGCCTACGGCATCCTGCAGATCAGCATTCTCAAGGGTGTGATGGTGCTGCACGGGGCAGGCGTCGGTGGTGGCAGTCTGGGCTACGCCAACGTGCTGGAGGTGCCGAGCGAAGCGACCTTTGCCACGCCGGCCTGGAACAAGCCCCTGAAGTGGGGACAGGTCCTGCGCCCGCATTACCAGACCGCCCGAAAAATGCTGGGTGTGGCACGCAATCCGCAGCTGTGGCAGGCCGACCTGCTTCTGCAGCAACTGGCCGAGGAACGCGGCATGGGAGGCACTTTTCGCGCCACGGAAGTGGGCGTCTACTTTGGCGAGCCGGACGTCACCGTCCCCGACCCTTATTTCGGCGGCGCAGGTCTCGCGCGTACGGGCTGCCGCCAGTGCGGTGCCTGCCTGGTGGGCTGCCGCTACAACGCCAAGAACACCCTCCCCAAGAACTACCTGTACCTCGCCGAGCAGCACGGGGTGGAAGTGTTGTCCGAGGTCAAGGCTGTGGACGTCCGGCCGCTCGATAACAACGAGGGCGCGCGCTACGCCGTCACCTACCAACCATCCACCTCCCTCTTCAAACGCAAACATACCCTGCAGGCCCGCAACGTAATCTTCGCAGGCGGCGTGATGGGCAGCATCAAACTGCTGCTCGACCTGCGCGATTCGAAGGGTTCGCTGCCAAATCTTTCACCCAGGCTGGGCCACATGGTGCGGACCAACTCCGAAGCCCTGCTGGGCAGCGTGGCGCGGGATTCAAAGATCAACTATTCGGAAGGGATCGCCATTACCTCCATCTACAACCACGACGAGATGACCCGCGTCGAGCCGGTGCGCTACCCCGACGGCTCATCGCTGATGCGCTACCTGGCCGCCCCGCTGATCGAGACTGACGTGGGCGTGCCGCTGCGCCTGCTGCGCTTCGCCGGGTGGGCGCTGACCCATCCGCTGGATTTCCTCAAGGCGCTGCTTTTACCCGGCTGGGCGCACAACGTCACCATCCTGCTGGTGATGCAGCACGCTGATAACCGCATGCGCTTCCAGATCGGGCGCAGTTTCTTCACCCTCTTCCGGCGCGGGATGGTGGCCCAGAAAGAACCGGGCTACGAAATCCACGCCCAGGTCCAGGGCTCACACGAATTGACGCGCGAATTCGCCCGGCGCACGGACGGCATCGCACTTGGCTCGATCGGCGAGAATTTACTCGGCCTGCCCACCACCGCGCACATCCTGGGCGGCGCGCCGCTTGGGAAGGACGCCTCCGAAGGCGTGGTAAACGAAAATTTCGAGGTGCACAATTACCCGGGCCTGTACATCATTGACGGATCGATCATGCCGGCCAATCCCGGTGTCAACCCATCCCTGACCATTACTGCGCTGGCCGAGTACGCCATGAGCAGGATCAAAGCAAAATCTTAATTACGAAAGACACCAAGTGATACAACGCTGGGTACTCTCCTCGCGCTCCTTGGTGACCTTTATGTTTGAATGAGGAAATCATGACCGACTTCTCCCCCGAACGTGACTTCGCCCTAGAGCTCGACTCGAGCGACCCGCTGGCCGGCTACCGTCAAAGATTCGTCATCGCCGACCCCGACCTGATCTACCTGGACGGCAACTCTTTAGGCCGGTTGCCCAAGGCTACCGCCAAACGCCTGGCTGACCTGGTAAATCGCGAATGGGGTGCGGACTTGGTCCGCGGCTGGAGCCAGGGCTGGTGGGACTCGCCTGCTCGCGTGGGCGAAGGGATCGCTAAACTGGTAGGCGCCGCGCCGGGACAGGTGCTGGTAGGCGATTCGACCTCGGTCGACCTGTTCAAGCTGGCTGCCGCAGCCCTGCAGCTGCGTCCCGAGCGCACCAAGATCGTCACTGACACGCTCAACTTCCCCTCCAATCTGTACATCCTGCAGGGCCTGGCCCGCTTGCTGGGCGGCCGGCACCGTATCCTGCGCATCGGCTCGCAGGACGGCGAGATCACCCCAGATCTTGAGGCGCTTTACGCCGCCATCGATGAAGAAACCACCCTGGTGACGCTCTCGCACGTGGTCTTCAAGAGCGGCTACCTGTACGACATGGCCGAGGTCACGCGCCGCGCGCACGAAAAAGGTGCGCTTGTGCTGTGGGACCTGAGCCACGCGGTCGGCGCCGTGCCGATCGAGTTGGACGCCTGCCAGGCAGATTTCGCCATCGGCTGCACCTACAAGTATCTCAACGGCGGACCCGGTTCCCCGGCTTTTATCTATGTCAATAAATCCCTTCAAGATAAAGCCATCTCCCCCATCTGGGGTTGGTGGGGTCAGCATATGCCCTTCGCCTTCGACCTGGACTATGCACCCGCGCCGGGTGCGGCGCGCTTCCTGGCCGGGTCGCAGCCGATTTTGTCGCTGCTGGCGATGGAAGCTTCGCTGGAACCGCTGCTTGAGGCTGGAATGGGGGCTATCCGCGAGAAATCCCTGCGGCTGACCGAGTACGCCATTTCCCTGCACGATCAGTTGCTAACACCGCTGGGCTTCCGCCTGGGATCGCCGCGCGAGAGCGCGCGGCGCGGCTCGCACGTCAGCATTCGCCACCCGGAAGGCTACCGCATCAACCGCGCATTGATCGAGGAAATGAAGGTCATTCCCGACTTCCGCGAACCGGATAATTTGCGATTGGGCTTCGCGCCGCTGTACACTTCCTTCGAGGACGTCTGGCAGGGGCTGGAACGCATCCGCAAGGTGGTGGCGGAGAAGGTTTATGAAAAGTATTCGAGCGATAAGGCGACGGTTACCTAAGTCACGCTAAGTCACATCATAAGTTGAGAACGGTTTCTATTTAAAACAAGCAGGGTTTAAAAAAGAACGCTGGAGATTTTTTCTCCAGCGTTCTTAATTCTTCCATCAGAACTTAACTTCTCTGTTCCAATTGCGGGCCGTCGGGCGTGTCCTTTACCGTCCAACCCAGGGCAGCGAGCTGGTCGCGCAGGCGGTCGGCTGCGGCCCAGTCCTTATCCGTACGCGCCTGCTGGCGCTGTTCGGCCAGGGCCAGCACCTTGTCCGAGGGGACGGACTCGGCCCCAGCTGAGTCGGAGGCGCGCTGTGCCATCTCCCAAACTTCAGCCGGGATATCGTCCTCGGGTTCCGGCCAGTTGCAGCATTCGCCCAGCTGTTCGATATTGAATTCCGAGCCGTTGGGGAAGACCTGGGTGCCGTCCTGGCGCATGACCGTCACTGAACCAACCCCGCTGACGTGACAGGTGCCACTGGCCATGTCCCAGATCAGACCGGTGTGTTCGTCCAGGCCGACCACCACCTGGTCCTGCGGCAGCATGGCGCGCCAGGCTTCAAAGCGGTCCACGCCTACGAAGCAGCGGCTGGTATCGACGTCCTCACCGCCCTCGGCGTTGTTCCAGTGCGGGACGAAGGTCAGGTTGAGCCCGAAGGAAGCGAAGAAATCCAGCCCCGGTTTGACATGCACGTCCTCGCCAACCTTGTAGATCTCGTAAACCGGCAAGGCGCTGGCGCCGACCGAGACCACCGCTGCGCTGGCGAAAACCAGGGTAGCACCCATTCGGTGGCGGGCGCGCAGGATGTGCCAGGCCAGGCTGTCCTTGAGCTGGCGCACGGCGTAGGTCGGGCTACCGGCGCCCATATAAAGCAGGTTGGCTTGCAGCATGGGCTTGAGGATCTCAAGATCATCCGGGCTGAAGGCGGTGCCACGCTTGCGGGCCGGGATGACCTCGACCTGCGGCTTGTAGTTTTGCAAGCGGGTCTGGATGAAATCCCCCACTTTCCCGGCCACCTGGCCCGAGTTGACCTCGAAACCGGCCGGCGTCTCCAGCATGGCAATCCGCAGCGGCTGGGGCAGGTTTTTGGCCAGAGCTTCGAACAGGCGGCCTCCGGCGTAAGCAGTCTCGCCCGAGCCTAAGAAGGCGATCTGTCCCATATCCGTCCGGGTGTGATGACTCATGAATACCTCTCAATTTTATGAAACATGGTTCAACTCGTCCAATAAATCCAGAATGACCTGATTCTCGGGAATGTCGGACATCGAATTCCCATAGTGGGAGTAGCGAATGAAACCGTCTTTGTCGACTACGCTCAGCATAGGCATGCGTCCCAGCTTGAACAGCTTGACCTGCTGCTTATAGACATTGGCCACCCGGTGCTGTGGATCAGGCAGACCGACGAAGGGCAGCCGCTCGGTTTGCCAGTAGTGCTGGAAGGTATCCGGTTTGTCCGGACCAATTGCCAGGATTTCCGCCTCACGGGCAGTAAAGGCCGCGTAATCTTCACGCAAACGTGCCAGATGTGCACGGCAGAAGGGTCACATGAATCCGCGCAGGAAGGCCAGCACGACCTGCTTCTGCCCGTGATAATCGGACAGACGGACCAGGTTACCCTGGGTGTCCTCTAATTCAAAATCGGGTGCAACTTCAAAATCGCTCATGAGGTTATCTTTCTCAAGAATTCTCCTGTATTATTAACTTGGATGCCTTTGAGGCGCATAAACTTACCGGCCAGATGGGCCAGCAAAGCCAGCAGCAGAATCCCGAGGAGAGCAGATACAAATAGCTTCAGGGCTGTCCAGCCAGGGAACGCAGGAATTCCAGCGTAGCGGCCACCGTCTGGGACTGCTGGCTCGCCCGGTCGATGCTGGCCGGGTTGTCCCCCGGTTGCGGACCGTAATCCCCGAACTGGGCGTGGTTAGCGCCCGGGATCACGACCCAGGTCGTATCGGCCGGCAGCCGGGCATGCGAGGCAGCGAAGGGTTCCATGCCGGCCATGTCCTCGCTCCCGTAGATCGACAGCACCTTTACTCCCGTCTGGGACAAATCGTTGCTACTGGCGGGATATGCGGCCCACAGCACCAGTCCCTCGACCGCGCCGGGATGGGTGTAGACGAAGTTGGCCGCCATGGCCCCACCCAGCGAGTGGCCGCCGATGGCCCAATGCCGGATAGACGGGAACAGCGGGATCACGTTCGCGGCTTTGCCGGGTGCGAAGACCATCAAATTGAGCGGCGCCGGGACCAGCACCACCAGGTAGCCCTGGGCGGCGATCTGGTGCAGCGCCGGGGCGTAGGAACGCGCATCCACCCGGCCGCCGGGATAGAAGATCAGCCCGGTGGTCGGTTCGCCATCCGCCGGTTGGAAGACTGTATATGCGCCGGTCGTGACCCTGACCTGCGCATCGGATTGCAAGGCCGCCAGCGCCGCAGGCGCTGGGCCGAGCGGATTTTCAGCCCAGATTACGAAACCTGCTACAACTCCCAACAGCAGAACAGCCAGACCAATCAGGATTTTACGTAATTTCATTGATACTCCTCGTGCACCCTCCAGCCAAGAGTATTCTCCTCGCCGTTCGGTTAATTCAGGATGGATTTGACCTTGGCCCAGATCTGGTCGAACATTTCGCGTGTCAGGCGGCCTGTTTGGGTATTCTGTTGACTGGGATGGTAGGAGCAGACCAGCCAGAGGCCGTTTTTCATGCGATAGGTCGCGCCGTGGGCGAAGTCCAGAGCCGAAGCCGGGATGGAATATATCCGCCTGATTCTCTCAAATGCTATCCGACCCAGGCAGACCAATACCTGGGGTTGGATCAGCTCCAGTTCCCGCTCCAGATAAGGCTGGCAGTTTGCGAGCTCCGCGCTGGTGGGCTTGTTGCCCGGCGGTACGCAGCGCGCGACAGCCGTGATGAACAGGTCGCTCAGGGTCAGGTCGTCGTCACGCGTGGTCGCCTCGGGCTGGCTGGCGAAACCGGCGCGGTAGAGCGCGTCGAACAGGAAGTTACCGGAGGCGTCACCGGTGAACATGCGCCCGGTGCGGTTCGAGCCGTGCGCCCCCGGCGCCAGACCGATAATCATCACCCGCGCCCTGGGATCGCCAAATCCGGGCACAGGTTTGCCCCAGTAGTCCCAATCCCGGTAGGCGCGGCGTTTGGTACGCGCCACTTCTTCGCGCCACGCGACCAGGCGCGGGCACTTTCGGCATGCGATTATTTCAGCCTCATGTTCTTCAAAATTCATCCCATTTTCCTATTCAAGAGTCCCGCAGATTGTACCCTACCCATCTGGAAATCAACTCGATTTTGCGCTACACTGGAAGGGTCGCAAAGGAGGATTCATGAAACCGTTTCGCAAAAATGTCGCCATTGCCATCGACGGTGGTGGTATCCGCGGCGTGATCATCGCCAAGGCGCTCTCGCTGCTGGAAGAGGAATTGGGTCAGTCCGTGCACGATCTTTTCCGCTTGAGCGCCGGGACCTCCACCGGCTCGATTATCTCTGCCGGGATCGGTCTGGGTTTGAACGCGGAGAAGATGCTGCAATTGTACGTAGACCTGGGTGGTGAGATATTCAAAAAGAGCTGGCGCACGTTTTTCTGGCCGCTGACGCGCTACCGCTACCCCCAGGAGCCGCTGCAGGAGGCCCTGCAGGCCCAGTTCGGCGACCGGACGATGGGTGATTTCTGGACCGACGCCCTACCGACCGACGTGGTCATCACAACCTTCGATGTGCTGGCCAATAAATCGCTCTTCGTCAAATCCTGGAAGGATGATTACAAAAACTGGCCAGTGGTCAAGGCTGTGCTGGCTTCCAGCAGCGCGCCCACGTATTTCCCGGTGGTGGAGGGTCGTTACGTGGACGGCGGGGTCGGCTCCTACGCCAATCCCTGCTACCTGGCAGCGTACGAAGCGCTCTTCTGCCTGAGGTGGAAGCTGGAGGAGACGACGCTGATCAGCCTGGGGACCGGACGCGACCCGCAGGCCGTCAAACCCGGGGACCCGGAACGCTATTTTCCCTGGCAGTGGCTGGGGCCACTGCTGGGCGCCTTCATGCACTCGGCTGACGACCAGCAGGTACACCTGGTCGAGACTTTTTTTGACAAGCTAGACTTTCGCCGGTTCCAGGTTGATTTACAGGAAAGTATCGAAATGGACGATCCATCCGCTATCCCGGCTCTGATCCAATACGGCGAACAGATGGGCCAGATGATCCTGAACGACCAGGTAGACAGGGCCCAGCAGGTCTTACCGCCCCTGGCCCCACCGCACGGACGCTAACTACATCAGCAGCATCGCGTCACCAAACGAGTAGAAGCGATAGCCCTCGCGCTTAGCCAGTTCGTAAGCGTCCAGGACCGTTTCGCGTCCGGCAAAGGCGCTGACCAGCATGATCAGCGTCGATTTCGGCAGGTGGAAATTGGTGATCATCGCGTCGACGATCTTGAAGCGATAGCCCGGCAGGATGTAGAGCGAGGTCGGGCCGGAAAATGGCGATACCAAAGATTTAGACCCTGCCGCAGCCGATTCGAGCGTGCGGACCGAGGTGGTCCCGACCGCGATCACCCGCCCCCCGGCCTGCCGCGTTCGGTTGATCGTTTCGGCCGCCTCGGGCGTAACCTCGCACCACTCGGTGTGGATCTGGTGTAGATCCGGATCGGCCTCGGTCACCGGGGCGAAGGTGTCCAGCCCAACGTGCAGGGTCACCTCTGCAAAGCCGATGCCCCGCCCCTTGAGTTCCTCAATCAAGCGCGGCGTGAAGTGCAGCCCGGCGGTCGGCGCTGCGGCCGAACCTGGTTCGCGCGCATAGACTGTCTGGTAGCGTTCCGGGTCATCCAGTTTCTCGTGGATGTAGGGCGGCAGCGGGACGTTGCCCACCCTGGGGAAATAGGGCTCGATCGGCTCTTTGAAGCGGATCAAACGTCCCGAGCCATTTAAAATCTCAACGATTTCAGCCTCAGGACCCTGCTCAACCCCCACTATCTTGCCTACACGCAAGCCCTTACCGCCCACCAGCGCTTCCCAGGTCAGTTCGTCACGGCGGCGCAGCAGCAAAATTTCCACCCGCCCGCCGGTCGGCTTGCGCGCGTAGATGCGCGCCGGGATGACGCGTGTGCGGTTGACCACCAGCAGATCGCCCGGGTGCAGGTATGCCCCAATCTCGCGAAAGACGCGATGCGTGATTTGGCCGGTTTGGCGGTCCAGCACCAACAAACGCGAAGCATCGCGCGGCTCGGCGGGGGTTTGGGCGATGAAGGCTTCGGGCAGGTCGTAGTCGAAATCGGAGGTTTGCATAACATTTATCGGGAGAACGCAACACCCTTATTTGTTTATAAACCGCACGATCACATTCAATAAGACCGTCAAGAGGATCGATAACAAGATCGAGGTGGCGCAGGGCATATACACGTTGGCCTTGTCATTCCCGAAATGGAAATCCCCCGGCAGACGACCGAGCGGCAGGTTGAGCCTGCCGGCCAGCAGCACCAATCCGCCGATGATGATCAGCACTACGCCAAATAAGATGATATAACGGCCAATCGAATCCATAAATTTACCAATTCCCATTTCCCCAAATCAAAATAATTTCGGCTGCGTCTGCTCGTTATAGGGCAAATCCAGATGCTCGTAGGCCAGTTTTGTGGCCACACGGCCCTGCGGCGTGCGGTCGAGGAAACCCAATTGCAGCAGGTAGGGTTCGACCACGTCCATGATGGTATCGGGTTCTTCGCTGATGGCGGCGGCGATGGTGTTGAGTCCCACCGGCCCGCCGTTGAATTTCTCGATGATGGTGCGCAGCACGCGCCGGTCAACGTCATCCAGCCCGGAGAGATCGACCTGCAGCAGGTCCAGTGCCCCGGCCGCCGATTCACGCGTCAGCGTGCCGTCGCCGCGCACCTGGGCGAAGTCCCGCACGCGACGCAGCAGGCGCAGGGCTACGCGCGGTGTGCCGCGCGCCCGGCGCGCCACCTCGCCAATGCCTTCCTGGTCCGCTTCGACCTTCAGCATCCCGGCCGCCCGGCTGACGATTTTCTGCATGGCAGCTTCATCATAATAGTCCAGGCGGTAGACTGCGCCAAAACGCGCGCGCAAGGGAGCGGTCACCAGCGCCAGGCGGGTGGTCGCGCCCACGATCGTAAAGTGCGGCAGCTTGAGCCGGATCGAGCGGGCTGAGGGTCCCTTGCCAATGACGATATCCAGCGCAAAATCTTCCATGGCCGGATAGAGCACTTCCTCCACCGCCCGACCGAGGCGATGGATCTCATCGATAAAAAGCACGTCCCCCGCCCGCAGGTTGGTCAGGATGGCCGCCAGATCCCCGGCGCGCTCGACGGCTGGGCCGGAAGTTACTTTAATGTTCACACCCATTTCGTTGGCCAGCACGTGTGCCAGGGTGGTGTTGTGGTTTATAAAACCATTAGCTACAAATGAGTGTGTTCCGGGAACTACAAAATCATACGTCTCTGCCTGCGATTCAATAATATTGGCAACTTTGTCCCAATAAATTGTAGGTGCTGTCAACTCACATAATTTCCTATATTCAGGCATACGAGTGACCGAAACAGGTAACAACGATAGATAATAAGAAATCTGCCGTCGACTGGGTATGCGGTCTCCACGTTTGACGTGATCAAATATTTTATGCATCCTATGCGCATGCGGACGTGAGTGATCGAACATTCGCGAAATAAGCGGATTGCTTCCTGGAACCAAATCGCTACGACTCCAGCCGCGTTTCCGAATTCTCAAACCGGTGGCACGTATTCGTTTGCGGCTTAATCGAAAACCAATTAGCTGATGAAATTTCTCAGCATCATCGCCGCCAACAAATAGCGACCACTGCGCTTCTCCGTGGACTTGCTTTTTTGATCGATGTGCGATAACACCTATGTTCGCCAGCAACAATTGAACTTGCCAAACCAAAGAGCGCGATCGAGAACTAAACTCTACGTAACCATCAGGCCAAACATTCCCATCCGCATCGAACAGTCCTTGCAAAAAACCGATCACCACCTCACGCGAGCCCGTTAGAACGGACTGCGGTGTTACTTTCTCTCTGGCATTAACGGCTTTCGCACCAAGGTTGAGCATTACATGGCCTATACTTTGCGGGAAACGAATCATTGCCGTTCGATTGGCATTTTTGTGTACGGAGGGAAATTCACCAAAGTGCCTTTTGGCAATATCACACAATTCTTCTTGCATTTCCGTTTCACCGCAGGTGATCTCAAATGCTGGCCAGTTAGATCGCTTCTCAAAATGACCATCCCCAACCAAAACGCCTAATAAATAAGCCAAGTCAGAATCAAGGACAATCTCACGTCCTGTCTGTTCCTCCGGAGGAGGAACCAATAACCAAGGTTCAATAACAGTTCCAACGGAACGACCATCTGATAGTGGCAAATTCAGTCGTTTGGCTGTATATTCAGGCGTAGGATTACGGCTTTCTCCGCCAGCATATGCCAGGGTTAGTTCGCGCGCCGATGGGAAACGTCCCAATACGGCTGATAACGCATTGTGGAGATGGCCTACCAATTTTTCTGTGCCTTCCCGACGAAAACTCGGGGAAGAGGGGCGCCAATACACAACTTGCGATCGTCCAAAAACCTGACTGCCGCGGGATATTGCAACATAATCATTTTGAGTAAGTGCACTCAATGGCTTCCATTGTGGTCCATCGCTAGTCGCTACAAGAACCGGATGATTGTACGTACCTTCCAATTCAAAACCCGAACGAGTTGTTATTCGGAGGGTTGGTGTATTCCCACTACAATATATGTGCGATGTATGTTCTAAACCATGAAGTCCATAAATCTGAACATCTACTGGACGACTTTCTCCAGATAGCATTGTTGGGGGAATTACGGCGTGAAAAAGTTGCATACCCTGATCCGTAATGATCAGACTGTCGGCAGTTATACATTTACCTAACCCCGGTGGACCGTAGAAGAGCACGTGATCCAGGGCCTCCTTGCGCTGCAGTGCGGCCTGGATCAGGATCGACAGGTTTTCCTTGACCTGATCCTGGCCGATCAATTCCGCCAGGCGCTGGGGGCGCAGAGCATTATCCACACGGTCGTCAGGCTTGGCTTCCGGGTCGAGCGGGCGGTTGCGTTCTGTCATAAGAGAGATTATACCTGAATCAAACGGCCTCCCAATTTGCGGGAGGCCGTTCAGTTGATATCCGGTTTTTTTACGGCTGGAAGGTGACTTCGACCGTCATCCCCCAGCGCAGGCGAGGATCGACATTGTCGACCTTCAAACGGACCGTGTAGAGAATGTCACCGCCCTGGGATTTGTAGGACTGGCTGATCTCTGTCACCGTGCCGGTCAGACTAACGTCCGGCAGCGCATCCGGAGCGATGGCCGCCGCCTGGCCCTGGGTCAGCTTGACCACTTCCAGTTCTGTCAGATCGCTGGTATCCACGTACCACTGGCTGAAGTCGGCCACCAGCACCGCCCACTTTTCCGGTCCAACCATCTCATTGACTGAGACATTGAGATCAGCCACGGTGCCGTCGAAGGGAGCCTTCAACTCGTAATTATCCAGGTCGTTTTGCGCGGCAGCCACCTGCGCCGTGGCGTTATCCAGGCGTGCCTGGAGCTGGTCGAGTTGCTCATGGTCTGGACCGGAAGCCGTCAGATCGAACTTGCGCTTGGCCTCGGTTTCGGCGGCCAGGGCCTGGTCCAGTTCCGCGCGGACCGAGTCGCGCTCCCGTTGCGCCTCATCCCACTTGGCGACTGCCTCGTCGTAATCTTTCTGGGCTTTATCGAGGTCATCCTTGGCGCGCTTGCGGGTGGCATTGTCCTTGTTCAAATCCTTGTACTTGTCGAATTCGTCCTGGGCATCCTGCAGCGCGGACTTCTTGTCCTCGACCACCGCTTCAGCCTCATCGATCTTCGTATCGATGCTATCCTGATTGAGCGCGTCCCAGGCAGCCTGGGCATCCTCGCGTGCAATTTGGGCTTTCAGGTAGTCCTGCCAGGCCTGGGCATGGGCAAAATCTGCGTTGCGCACGAAATCATCGTAGGCCTGCTGGGCGGAGGTTTGCTCCAGCTTGGCCGAGGTCAATGCCGCTTGAGCGCTTTCCTGATCAGCCAGTCGGACCAGCACCTGTCCCTGTTTGACCTGCTCACCTTTCTGGACCAGGATATCAGCTACCTTGCCCCGCACCTGGAACGACAGGTATAGGTCGTCACGCGGGACGAGATGTCCTTCGGCAATGACGGTGTTGTCATTGACAGGTGGTGAGAACGGCTCAGGTGTGGCCTGATTCGAACCGCAGGCGGCCAGCAGCAGTGCTGCGGCCAGGAGGACGACAGTGAGTGATCGTTTTTTATTCATGGTTACCTTCTTTCCAATATTCAGGTAATCTTTGATGTCATTCATACGCCAGTACCTCACGGATGGTAAGGCGCGCTGCATTGCGGGCTGGCAGCACGCTGGCGATTGCGGCCAGGACCAGCGCCAACACCAGCCAGATGATGTATCCGGTGGGAGTGAAGACCAGGTCAATCGGTGTCTCGAAGACTGCCAGGCTGACGATGGTCGAGAGCAGCACAGTGAACGGGATGGATAGCAAAACGGCCAGCACCCAGGAAATCGAGCCGATCGTCATGCCCTCTACTACCACGGTCTGGATGATGACCCGGTTGGTGGCTCCGACGGCACGCATGATGCCGATCTCACGCGTGCGCTCGAGCACGTTCATGCCCATCGTCCCGGCCAGGCCCATGCTGCCGACGGTTGCCGTCAGTAGGGCCATGATCAACAGGAAGGTCACCAGGATGTCCAGGCTCTCGGAGGCGGTGTCAAGCGTCTCCAGGCCGGGACGCGCCTGGCGCACATTGAAACCTTTTTCGCGGAAGAAGTGATCCAGTTTTTCGCTCATCTGCTCTTGATAGGCGCGGTCGTGTTGCACAGTGACTACACGATACGAGTATGAGCGGTTGACAAGATCGATCTTTTGGGCGATGAAATCATACGGCGCGTAAGCCAGGATGCCCTCGCGCCCGACAAATTTAAAGATGCCAACCACTTCCCAATCTTCATTTTTACCGTTGATGCGCAGTCGCAGCGAATCGCCGGGTTTCAAGTCCGGGAATTCGGATAAGACCGCCTCGCTGATGGCCATTTTGCGCACATCGTTAGCACGAATCCAGCGTCCCGCGACCAGGATCGGTGATACCAGCTTGCTGTCAGCCGGAGGCGCCAGGATATTCAGGTTGTCCGCCACCGAACCATTTGGAAAAAGGATCTCCGCCCCCACGAACTGCCAGCCCTCGACGTATTGCACACCCGGTACCTGCATGGCATACTGCTCGACCTCGTGCAGGCGATAAGGCTGGTCAAAATCCAGAGTCACATCCGCCAGGAAATAACGGCCAATCTGTCCAATATAATCGTGCAGGGTCACACGCACGTTGAAGACGGCGATGAAGATCGCGCCCGCCATGGTCAGGGTAAAAAGCGTCAGGATCAGTCGTCCACGGCGGCGGAAGGTATTGCGCATTGAAATCAAGAGTGGACGGGGAATGTGGATGCCGCGCCGTGCCAGGGCTGCGGTTGCCCGCATCTGGAAGCGTACGAATCGCGAACCCCGGTTCGAATCCCCCTCAGCCTGATCCGCGCTTCCCTGAGCCGTATCGCCACTGATGGCCTTCAGCACGGTAATGCGCGAGCCGTTGATGACCGGCACAAATCCAGCCGCCAGCGGCACCAGCAAACCAATCGCAATCTGGATCACAAAGGCCAGCGGCACGATCCGGTACCCGAGCAGGTTGAATCCCATTTTGTCGGCAATGAAGAGCGACAGTCCGTAGGCGCCCTGTCCGCCCAGCGGGACGGCGATCAGCAAAGCCAGCACGCCAAAGGACAAGATCAGCACCAGGTACATCCCAAAAATCTGCCGGTCCTGCCCACCAACCAGTTTCATTACACCGATGTGGCGCAGGTGTTGGTTGAGAAGAGCGCTCAAGGTGTTGGCGATCAGCGAACTGGAAAGCAGGACTATCAACACACCCAGCGCCAGCAGGATCCCCAGGATGGCGTTGACCGTCGAAGCCAGCGGATGTTCGTGCGTCTTAGAAAAGCGCATACGCTGGACCGTATATCCGCTGTTCTCGATCTTATCTTTTAAATCGGCGGCCACGTTCCGGATGTGCTGTTCATCATCCTGCCCTTCGGCTACGGTGGCGTAGATACGGTTATACAGCTCAGGCTGCTGCAAATAAGTCAACGTTTTCAAGGTGACATAAGCCAGCGGCGGTGCCAAAAAATCGTCCGCGCCGGTTGTGGGGTCCTGCACAACCCCGACTACCGGCATGGTCTTGGTTGTGCCATCCGGCAACTGCAAAGCCAACTCACTTCCCACCGCGACGCCAAGTTGTTTGAAAGCGTCGCGCTCCAGGATGATTTGCCTTTTGCCGGGGGCAGACAGACCCGATACCGGATTAAGCAGGTTGATGGTGTTCTTCTCGAAATCGTCGATGGCTACGATATCCAGTGTGATCCACTTGTTGCCGTTGATGGGCCGTACACGGATATTGAACACCCGGCGCCCCTCGGCATCAGCCACTTCACGCGAATTTTGGACGGTAGACAACAAGGCCTCATCGAAGTTGTCCATGCGCAATTCGATATTGGCCGGGCGATTAGCGGCATAACTGGCGCTCATATCGTTGGAAATAATTGCATACGCGCCAGCGATCATCCCCACCGAAAACACGCCTACTGCGATGGATAAAACCACCAAGAGTGTACGCAGTTTGCTATCCCACAGATCTGAAATTACCTTGCGCCAACGTGGACGCATCATTGTTTCACCTTCCCGAACCGCGCCGGATGGTGCCGGTTACCAAATCCAACCAAAAACCCGCACCGATTGAGCAGGAGACCGATTCTGGGATCAAATTGAGTTCCGTCATTACCTGATTCGCAGATCGCATCGATCAATTATCCAAACAAGCGGAGCTTTCGCCGTCGATCTACCGCGCGGTGTTCATCCAGGCGGTGCTTCACGATCTTGTAAATTGCTTCCTCCGTCATCGGCGAGTCCTTGACCAGCTGCAAAAACTTCTCACGCGGCAAAGCCAATAACTCCACTGGCCCATCTGGAGCACAGCGGATGCTGGCAATGGATTTTCCGCCGCGCATCAGTTCAATTTCACCGAAGAAATCACCGGCATCCAGTTGGGTGACGACCACATCCTCGCGCCGGCGTCCCTGCAATATCACTTCAACTTTTCCGCGGACGATAATAAAGAATTTTTCCACATGCTGGTCGCGCTGGATAATCGTCTGATTGGGATTGAATACGAGGCGTTCAGCTTGATTGGTGACGTCCAGCATCAGGCGATGATTGAGCAAAGGCAGGGCCCGCGCTACAGACTCGTCGATCAGCTCGCCGTCGGAGATGATCACGTTGCGTTTCGTGCGCATGGTCAGTGACGAGTCGTGCGTGACCATGACGATGGTTTTTTTACCTTCTACCAGCTGCTCGAATAAAGCGATAATCCGATCAGCTGAACGCGAGTCAAGGTTGCCAGTCGGCTCATCAGCCACGAGCACGGGCGGATCATTCGCCAGCGCGCGCGCGATAGCCGCGCTTTGTTGCTGCCCGGTCGAAACGGCTGTGGGCAATTTATGCGCCTGCTTATCCAGATCAACCATGGCGAGCAGGTCCATCGCCCGCTTCGGGCGTTCATCGAAATCATACAAACCGACGTAGTCCATCGGCAGCATGACGTTTTCGAGCAAACTCAGCATCGGTAGTAATTGAAAGAACTGGAAGACGATCCCCAGGTGGCTGCCGCGCCACAACGAACGCTGGCTTTCCGACATTTGGTGGATCTTGGTCCCGGCAACGGTCACAATCCCGGCGGTCGGATGGTCGATGCCCGTGATCATGTTCAACAGGGTGGATTTTCCACTGCCGGATTTTCCAACGATGGAGACAAACTGTCCTGGATAGATCTTCAGGTCGACACCTTTGAGCACGGTAAACTCCCCCGCCGCGTTCTTAAAGGTCTTGACCACGCCATCCATCTGGATGATGGCCTCATCATCCAGAGCGGAGACAGGCTTGGGGCCTGGTGTGGCCATCAGGCCCTGCCTCCGGCCGAGGTCATTTCTTCATAGACTCGCTCGCCAACGATTTCCCCATCCGCAATCAAAAAATGCCGGGAAAAACGTGGCACCAGACTGTTGTCATGTGTGACCATAACGATGGTCTTCCCCTGCTCCTGCACCAGCCGGCGAAATACTTCGAAAATGTGATCGGCAGTGACAGAGTCAAGACTGCCGGTGGGCTCGTCAGCCACAATGAGGGGCGGGTCATTTGCCAGCGCACGTGCAATCGCAACCCGCTGCTGCTGCCCACCAGAGATAAAAGCCGGGGGCTTGTTGGCATGTTCTTCGAGTTCGACCAGTTCCAATAATTCCAGGGCACGCTTGCGGCTCAGACGCGGCTGGTATTGTCCGCACAGGTCGATCGGCAACATGACATTTTCAACCAGGGTCAACATGGGCAACAACTGGAAGGACTGGTAGACCACGCCCATCGTGGTGCCGCGCCAGACTGCCAGTTCGTTTTCACTCAAATCGTGGATGGAAGTTTCCCGGTCATTTCCGTAATAAACCACTTTGCCGGAGGTCAGATGGTCGACGCCGCTGATCATATTGAGCAGAGTGGACTTCCCCGCCCCAGATTTCCCGATCACACCTAAAAACTCACCCTTGTTGACGGTGAGATTGATTCTTTTAAGCGCGGTGAAATCGCCTGCAGCAGTTGAATAAACCTTGATCACATCCTGCAGTTCGATGATCTTTGTTCCCGGCATGGATTTCCTTAAAGGGTGATTGTTTCTCCCGATGATGGTCGCTGCTTATATTGTACCGCCACAGGATGAATTTGTATTAATTTTCTCAATCTGCTTCGAGAAAGTCCATCGACATGGAAATATTAAGCCAGCTTGCACTCGCAGCATTTTTCCTGTATTCTTATCTCATATTCTACCTAAGGGTCCCTTAAAACCATGACACAATTCATCTCCTTCCCCGAAGATTTTATCTGGGGCTCAGCAACTTCAGCCTATCAAATCGAAGGCGCCTGGAATGAAGACGGCAAGGGTGTTTCGATCTGGGATACGTTCAGCCACACCCCCGGCTGCGTCGCCAATGGCGACCGCGGCGATATAGCCGCCGACCATTACCACCGCTATAAGGACGACATACGCCTGATGGCCGAACTTGGCCTGAAGGCGTATCGCTTTTCTACCGCCTGGACGCGCATCCTGCCGGATGGGACCGGCCTGGTCAACAAAAAAGGATTGGATTTCTACGACCGGCTGGTGGACGAACTGCTCAAAGCAGGGATCGAGCCATATGTCTGTCTATTCCACTGGGATTTGCCACAGGCTTTGCAGGATAAAGGAGGCTGGCCGGAGCGCAACACAGCCTATTATTTTGCCGATTACGCGCATGTCGTAATCGAGCGCCTGAGCGACCGCGTCTCGACCTGGTTCACACACAACGAACCCTGGGTAGCGGCCTTTGTGGGACATTTTCTGGGAGAGCATGCCCCCGGACAGAAGGACCTCCCCGCCGCACTGAAAGCGCTGCATCACATCCTGCTCTCGCACGGGTTGGCAACCGAAGCGATGCAGGCGATATCGAAACAACCGCTCAAAATTGGCATCACGCTCAACCTCAACCCGGTACATCCTGCCACAGGCTCAAAAAAAGATGCGGAGGCTGCTGACCGGGTTGACATGTTCATGAATCGCATCGTGCTCGATCCGCTGCTCAAGGGCACATCCCCAATCCAGGACTCAGCCATCGGCAAGCTTTTGAGCGGACGGCTGATCCAGCCTGGCGACCTTGAAAAAATCAATAACCTGGATATTCTGGGAGTCAACTACTACTCCCGGGCGGTGATGAAACATTCGAATAAAATCCCGGTCATCAACGTTGAGCAGGTCCATCCGGTCGGCAACGAATATTCGGGCATGTGGGAGATCTACCCTGAGGGGATGTACGAAATCCTGATGCGCATCCAGCGGGATTACCAGCCGAAAGCGGAGATCATGGTCACCGAGAACGGCGTGCCCGTGCCGGATGGGATCGACTTCGACGGCCGCGTGCGCGACGAACGACGCATCCGCTACCTGAAGAACCACCTGGCCCAGGTACAGCGCGCCATGCAGGATGGCGTGCCAGTCAGGGGTTATTTCCACTGGTCACTTTTGGATAACTTCGAATGGGCGCTGGGTTATGGACCACGCTTCGGACTGTTTTATCTTGATTACAAAACCCTTGAGCGCATCCTTAAAGACAGCGGCCGTTGGTTTGGCCAGGTGATCCATGACCACGGCTTCGAATTGGACCCACCCTAAAACGCGTCAAAATAATCCTTTTCCAAAAGCCCCCCAATGCGCAAACTCGTCTTCGCCCTGATCACGCTGATCCTGCTCTGCTCGCTGGCCTCTCCGGCCCTGGCAGCCGAGACCATCAACGTCTACTACGCTGGCAGTCCGGACAGCTCCGTTCAAAAGGCACTGGAACTGGCAAAACCGGGGACCTTTGCTTTCGTGAATGACCCGTCCCAGGCGAATGTGATCCTGCTCAACGGCTCAATTCCAAATCCAGAGACCCTGTCAGCACGTATCAGGCAAGGTGCCGGCCTGGTGCTGATCCTGGGGCCCGAAATCAGCCAAGTCCAGGTCGAGACGGTATTGGGATTCCCGGTCGCGCTGACCCTCAAGGATAATCCTGTCAGCCTGACCGAGATCCAGGGCCTCAATGATCCCTTGACCACCGACATTATCTGGAACGGCGCGCCACAGGTCCGCCAACGCTACCAGGTCCTGACCCCGCTCTCGTCCGTGCAACCGCTGGTCACGACTTACGAAGATGGCGAGTGGATCCTTTGGAAAGCCAATCAAAAAGAGTTTATCTTCAATGCTTTTCTGAATGGGGACAACCCACAAATCCAGGATTGGGCTTACTTCAACTATCTCATCTACTCCATGACCGTGCGTGCCGGAGGCGGGGTGGCCTCCTCCTTCGCAGATTATCCCGGCTCGCCCGTGCCGCATGCCGCCGACCGCCGTTTGCTGCTGAGCATCATGGCATTGATGCTGGTCACGACGTTCACGGCCTACTACTTCGTGCGCCGTTATAGCATGTCCCACCCCGAGGCGCTCGACAAAATCGTCCTGGACCGCAGTCTCTACAAAGTTCGCGAGGAATCGACCGAATGGGAGGATGTCGGTTTTCACCGCCCCTTGAGCGGATTCCTGGTCGCCTTGAGTCTCGGCCTGGTGCTGTTCATCCCGCTGATCATCTACCAGAACCTGATCCTGCCGGTCTACATCCTGCCCTCGGCCCAGGCCCTGGGCATCTGGGGACGCGTGGTGCAATTCTTCAACCTGACCTGGCTGTTCTTTGATATGGGCACCAGCGTGGCCTTCATCAAATTCCTGTCCGAGTACCGCGTGCATGACCCGCAGAAGGGCATCCAGTACGGACAGTTGTTCGTCTGGTGGCAGGCGCTCTCAGGCGCGGTGCAGGTGGCGTTGGTGATCGGGTTGGCCAGCACGCTGGCGCCTAACTCGGCCTACGCTCTCTACGCCTGGAGCGTGATCATCCACGCTTTCATCCAGATCCCCGGGTTCTATCAGGTCATGCGCCACGCCCTGAACGGCTTCCAGCGCCAGGATTACGCCCGCTACCTGGACCTGGGACTGCAGGTGGTCATGCCGATGCTGGTCCAGCCGCTCTTTGTCAGCCTGATGTACGCCTGGGGCAAAGCGCATCCGGTTTTCGGAGGCGCGACCGGCGGCCTGCTCGGGATGGGCATCGCCGCCTACGCTGCAGAACTGTCGACCTTCCTGCTCGGACTGTGGCTTTACCGGCGCATCGGCTACAATCCCGGGGTGCTCTTCCTGGCGCACTTCGACCGGGAAGTGGTTGTGACCAGCTTCAAGTTTGGGGTCTTCGAAATGCTGGGCTCGGCCGCCTGGGCTGCCGGGCAAGCTGGCGAAATATGGATCACGCAATCCAGGTTGATCAATTACGCCGAGATCTGGGGCAACTGGGGACTGGCGCAAAACTTTGTCTTTTCCTTCAACGTGGTCAACACGCTCTACGACGGGGCCATGCCGGCCATTTCGGAAGCGATCTCGCACGGGCGCAAATTATTGAGCCAGTATTACAGCGTGATGATGTATAAGTGGGGCGGCCTGACCAGCGCCTTCCTCGGCGCAGTACTGCTGGCGGTCGCACCACGCTTTATCATCGGCGCATCGGGGGTCGAATTCCAGCGCGCCGCCTTGTATGTGGTCCCGCTGGCCATCTGGGGTGCGATACAATATCCATCCTGGGTCGGTGACAACGTCCAGCTTGGCTCGAACCGCCCGTATCTTAAATCGGCGCTGGTGTTCGGCGAGCAGATCATTCGTGTAACGCTGGCGCTTCTCCTGCTGGAGCGCTTCCAGGTCACGGCCCTGATCATTGCCTACTTTGTCGGGCTGGGCAGCAAGGGTATCGTGGCCTACTTCATCGACCACCGCCTGTGCTTCCCGCAGCGCTTCTTCGTCTGGCAATCCGCAGTTGCGCCGCTCTTGGCCGCCGCCGTCCACTACGGCCTGCTCTACTGGCTGGCCGGTATCCTCTGGCAGGGAGATCAGATGACCAGCGTGCTGATCTTCTTCATTGGCATCCTGCCTTCATTCCCGGTCTACATGTTCTTGTACGGCCTGTTCGGCGGCTGGGACGATGATACCTTGGCAGAACTGGAGAAAGCCGTTGAACTGACAGGATTCGCCCGCCCGCTGGCCTGGGTCACCTGGCGTTCGACCGCACTGGGTGCGCGTATCAGCCCGATTCACGGCCGGTTTCCGATCACGATCCGCGCAGCGGCTCTGGCTGAAGCTCGCACCCTTACGGACGAGAAAGTGAGTCTCACTTGAACAAAAACGAATTTCTGACGCTTTTCGACTACAACTACTGGGCTACCCATCGTCTTTTGGAGGTGGCCGCAACTGCGAATCCCGAGCATTTCGTAGCCAAAATGGAAGGGTTGAGCTACAAAAGCCTGCGCGGCGCACTGGTGCACGTGCTGGCCGCCGAGGTCATCTGGCGCATGCGCTGCCAGGAAGGCATCTCGCCTGGCAAGCTGATGGGCGAAGCCGATATCCCCTCGCTGGATGTACTCGTCTCGCGCTGGACTGCTGAAGAGAAGTCCATGCGCGCTTACCTCGATGAGCTCAAGGATGAAGACTTGAATCAAAAAATAAAATACAAGACCACCAAAGACGTGGCCTTTGAAACGCCGCTCTGGCAGATCCTGCTGCATCTGGTCAATCATGGTACCCAGTACCGCGCTGAAGCCGCCGTTGCGCTGACAGCCTACGGCCACTCGCCGGGCGACCTGGATTTTATGGCTTATCTAAGGGAGAAAACCGACTAAAGTATGCGAACTTTACACGTCATATCACACACTCACTGGGACCGCGAGTGGTACCTGAGCTTTCAGCAGTTCCGTTTGAAGCTGGTCCACCTGGTCGACCACTTACTGGATATTCTGGAAAAAGATAAAAATTTCAAATTTTTCATGCTCGACGGGCAGACCATCGTCCTGGACGATTACCTGGCTATGCGGCCAGAAAAGGAGCCCGTTCTACGCGAGCATATCCGCCGCGGACGCATCCTGATCGGCCCCTGGCACATCCTGCCGGATATGTTCTTGGTCAGCCCGGAAGCGCACCTCCGCAACCTGCTTCAGGGGGAGCGTAGCGCGCGCAGGTTTGGCGCCAAAATGAACGTCGGATACATGCCCGATTCGTTCGGTCATATCGGGCAGATCCCGCAAATCCTGCGCGGCTTTGGGATCGATTCCGCCTGTCTCTGGCGCGGACTCGACGCGCAGCCCTGCGAATTCTGGTGGCAGGCCCCGGACGGTTCGCGCGTACTGATGGCTTACCTGCGTAACAGCTACGCCAACGGCGCTGGCCTGACGACCAGCGATCCGCAAAAATTCCTGACCGAGATCGCGACCCTGGGGGAGGCACTGGCGGAGCATTCTGCCACCTCGGATTTCCTGATCATGTTGGGCAATGACCACATGGAGCCACCGCCCGACACCGCCGTAGCCATCACTTACGCGGATGCCCACCTCAAGGGAACGCGTGTCCTGCATTCGACCCTGCCGCGTTACCTCAAAGCCATCCAGCCTGCCATCCGTAGCGCTGATTTGCCGGTAGTCGAGGGCGAGCTGCGCTCATCCCGGCATGCGCACCTGCTGCCGGGCGTGCTGTCCACGCGCATGTGGATCAAACAACGCAACCGCGCCTGCGAAACCTTGCTGGAAAAGTGGGCTGAACCCTTCAGCACTCTTGCAGAATTGATTGTAGGAGCAACCAACCCACAAACCAAGACGCCGCCAAGCGGCCATTTCCCAGGTGACCGGATCGAAAATCCGGCACCGCTCCTGCGCCAGGCCTGGCGGCTGCTGATGGAAAATCATCCCCACGACTCGATCTGCGGTTGCTCGATCGACCAGGTTCACGATGAAATGCGCCCGCGCTTCGACCAGGTCGATCAACTCGGGCAGGAGCTCACCCGTCAAAGCCTGGAAGCTTTGAGCAGGGTGATTGATACCCGGTCCAGCGCAGACGTGGTCGCTGCCGTGGTGGTCTTCAACCCGTCGTCCTTCGCACGCACGGATCCGGTTACTGCCGAATTGGTTTTACCGCAGGAGGTCAACGCCTTTGAGCTCACGGACGAGGCCGGGCAGGTCATCCCACACCAGGTCCTCGGACTGGGGTCACAGGACCTGATTAACATGTCGCTTGACAGGAACGGGTTCATCGAGGCTTTCGGCATGGTGCACGGAGGGCGGGTGGCAGGGATGGGGCTGCAAGGCTTGCGTGTGGAAAGAAATGGCGCCAGCGTAGCGCTCGAGGTGTTGATGCGTGAAGGCGAACCAGATCTCAAAGCCTGGAATGAGGGCAGCGCCCAGGTCCAAACCCTGCTGGCCGACGAGAGCATCAGCAGCTATACCGTGCGGGCTCGCACGCTTGAAACCACCCGGGCCTTGTTCACCGCCCGCGCAGTTCCCGGTCTGGGCTACCGTACTTTCTACGTTCGCGCATTGGAGACCAAGACGAGCGCACCCACCAGGCTCAATCCGTTCGCGCGTGCCCTGATGCCAGTCCTCGGCCATCTGGCACAAAATCCCCTGGGGCAGCGCCTGATGGAACGCTTGAAATCCGAACCGGGCGACAAGCGGCCTTACCGCATCGAAAATGAGTTCTTGATCGTGGAGGCGCAGCAAGACGCCAGCCTGAAGCTGACCGACAAACGCAGCCGGGTCGTGTACCAGGCTCAGAACCGCTTTGTGGACGGCGGAGACTGCGGCGACGAATACAACTACTGCCCGCCCCCCACCGACGCCCTGATCGAGGCCCGATTAAAACGCTTGCGCGTGCACCACAATCCCACCCATCAGGTGCTGGAACTGACGCTCGAAATGCATATCCCAAGTGAGCTGTCTGAAGACCGCCAACAGCGTTCCAAAGACAGCCTGCCAATCGAGATCGTCACGCGCGCCACGCTCTATCCCGGTGTCCCACGTATAGATTTCGAGACCGAGGTTGACAACCGTACCAGGGATCACCGCCTGCGCGTCCATTTCGCCGCGCCCTTCACCGTCGAACAGGCCGATCACGACGGCCACTTCGAAGTGATCCGCCGCCCGATCGGCGTCCCGGATTTCGACGAAACCTGGGCGGAGCAGCCGCGCCCGGAAATGCCGCAGCGTGTTTTTACCAGCCTGTCTGCCGGGGAGCACGGGCTGACCGTCGCTAACCGCGGCCTGCCCGAAGTCGAAGCGCTGAAGACCCAAACTGGCAGCGAGATCGCCCTGACGCTGCTGCGCTGCGTCGGCTGGCTTTCCCGCGACGACTTTACCACCCGAAATGGACATGCCGGTCCGTTTATGGCCACCCCCGGCGCGCAAATGCCCGGCAAATGGCGTTTCGAATACAGCCTGATCCCACACAGCGGCGATTGGCAGAACGCCTTTGCGCAGGCTTATGCCTTCGAGGTTCCCTTGCGCGCGGTCGGGGTTAGCCTCCACGAGGGGACGTTGCCCCCCAGCGGAGCCTTCGTCAGCATCGACCACCCGGCCTTCGTGGTCAGCACAGTCAAACAGGCGGAAGATGGCCGCGGCTGGATCGTGCGCGGTTACAACCTGAGCGATGAGCAGATTTTGGTCAATCTCAAGCCTTGGAAGCCCTTCAAAAAGGTGGAGCGGGTCAATCTGGCGGAAGAAAAATTGGCCGCCCTGAAGGCGGCCAAGGATGGGGGGGTTGATTTTAGCGCCCACGGGCATGAGATCGTTACGCTGCGGCTCCGTTCCTGAGACTTAGCTTGACGAACAACCGTTCCTGTGCCAGGCGAGCCGCGTCTTCCGGATGCGGCTCACCGTTTTCCAGACGCACTCCCAGGGCCCGTCTGGATTGCGGGAGGTGGTGGATATAGTCCCCGATCTGCCTGGCTACTGCCGATCCATCCTCCAGCGTTTCGGCATGAGCCTGCACATTGCGGCCGCGCAAGCGCAAGGTCACCTCCGCCCCGCCGCGCAGGTTGCGCCACCAGGTCCGGTCCCGACTGGTAATGACCCACAGCACGTCACCCTCACGGTAATACCCGACCGGTGTGGTGTACTGCCTGCCTGTCTTGCGGCCCGTGAATGTGATCAATAACATACCGCCACTCAACAGTCCGTGCAACCGCGAGCGCAACAACCAGGCCACAAAATCATTCCCATTCATGCATCAACGCCATACATTTGGTCAGGAACCAGGATCTCGGGGAAGCGCTCCCGTAAGGCCAGGCGCATTTCATAGCACAGGTGGCAGGCATCGGCGTAGTCCGAGTTGTGCGGCAGGTTGTATTCGGTCACCAGTGCA
>CAYOUV010000013.1:24891-61953 GCA_964407265.1 uncultured Anaerolineaceae bacterium
GCAGGCATCGGCGTAGTCCGAGTTGTGCGGCAGGTTGTATTCGGTCACCAGTGCAGCCGGTCCACCAGCCAGCAACGGTCCACAAATTGGATGTTCGTCTGGATGATAGGCCTCACCAATCTGCTTGAGCGAGGTTTGGAAGAGATTGCCGAGCGAGATGCCCTGGCAGATATGCAAATTACCGAGCGGGTCGAGATGGACACGCCCCGGCTCACGCAGATCTTCGTTCGGGCACTGATCGAAACTCTCCCAGGCATGCCGGGGCGCACGCGGCGTCAGCTTGACGGCTGCCCGCCCGCGATACATGACGCCCGAGACCCCCTCAGGGAGTTGGCCAACACCTGTTTCTGCAGAATCTTCCGGTTGTGCCACCCGGATGACATCGGCAGGGATGCCCAGCCATTTAGCGGCCACGACCGCATCCTGCGTACAATCGCTCAACCCTTCCCCGCAATGATACAGGTCACTGCTGAGGGACAAGTCCTGGATGCGGCCGGCCAAAGGGCGCAGCCACTCCTCGGCATCCTCGACGGTATTGGCCCAGTACCCATTCGTCACTACACCGACCTGAAACCCCGCTTCGGTCGCCAGCCGCACCCCGCGTACCAGCAGGGGATAATACAAGAACGGCTCACCGCCCTCGAAAAAAATCCATTCGACCGTGCCAAGCTCCCTGGCCTGCGTGAGGATTTGTTCGATCTTTGCGATCGTCAGCGTCCCTTTTTGCCAGGGGCTGCCCCAAACAAAACAATGGTCGCACTCGAAGGTGCATTGGTAGGTGAGAAGGATATGGAGACCCGTAATCCGCATAACATCCTCCTTGACACTTTTAGTGTACAAAATGTCGAGGAGGATGTCACGGGTCAAACATCATGATTATTGGATGAGATTCTAATTTCAGGAGGGTGAATAGGTCGCTTCGGGCTTACAGGATGCTGTTGACCTGGCTTAAATCGTCCGCGGAGAGTTGCCAATCAGCCGCCCTGGCATTGGCCTGCACGTGCTCGACACGCGTCGCACCAGAGATGACGGAGCAAACCGCAGGTTGCGCCAGCAGCCAGGCTTCGGCCAGTTCGGCCATGCTGTGACCCTGATCCTCCGCCCAGGCTTCCAGCTTTTCCAGTTTGTCAAAATTTGCCTCGGTCATATAACCCTGCACATAGCTGCTTGATTCGCCACGTGAACCTTGCGGAGCCGGTGTCCCACGGCTGTACTTGCCGGTTAAAAAGCCGCCCGCAAGCGGAAAATAGGGTACAAAACCAACCTGCTGGGTCCGGCAGTAAGGGAGAATTTCACTCTCGGCAGTACGTTCGAACATATGATAGTGGGACTGCAAAACCGTAAAGGCCGTCCAGCCACGCACTTCCGCCAGTAAGTTGGCGTGCGCCAGTTGCCAGGCGGCGAACTGGCTAGCGCCAATGTAGCGCAGCTTACCGGCGCGGATCAGGTCATCCAGGCCGCGCAGGGTTTCTTCGATCGGCGTTTCCTCGTCCCAGCGGTGGAGGTAGTATAAGTCAATGTGGTCGCTTGCCAAGCGGGTGAGGCTGGCTTCGACCGCATTCATCAGGTGATAACGCGAGGCGCCACGGTCGTTGGGGCCCTCCCCCGTGGTCATAAAAAACTTGGTTGCCAGGACGACCCTGTCCCAGCGCCCTTTGAGCGCCTTGCCCAAAGAAATCTCGGACTGCCCGCCAGTATAAACATCGGCGGTGTCGATGAAATTTATCCCCAAATCGAGTGCTGCATCGATAATATTCCTGACTTCGTCTTCCGAAACCCGCTCGCCCCCAAAGCGATTGGTCCCCAATCCAATCGCAGAAATTTTTACCCCTGCGCTGCCGAGCCGGCGATATTCCATAGAGTGAACTCCTTTGAATATTTATAAACTTTAACGAACAGACTGCTCACCCGATACAAACCTTACTTCAGCACCTGATAGACCACAAATCGTCGGTTCGAGAATACCGGCTCTGAAGCCAAGTCTGGATTACAAGCCGGCAATTCATTCGGGTTAACCTGCCCGTATTTCTCGTCGCGCTTTGTGTTGATGACCACGTAATCGCCCTGGCCAAGTAGGTTGCAGCGGTCGATCAGCAAGGAGTCCCGACTGGTCAGCATTTGCATGACGCGAGGCTTGAAAAAGACGATCACACTTTCCGCCGGGGTTTCCTGACGGACGAATTCGAACATGGCGTTACTATAGGGGTCGAAGGGACCGTTGATGGCGCGCTGGTCAGCTAAGTTGGTGTAAGCGGTCTGCACAGAAGAAACCAGGAATAGCAGTGCGATCAATCCCCACCAGCCGTAGACGAATCCCTTCCCGAGGGGCTGGTAGCCCACCGAAAGTTTTGTCAGGCTCCACTTCATACCCCGGTACGAAAAATACAGGAATAACGGGATCAGCGGGAAGATGAAGCGCAATCCCTGCGGCTCAGGCCAGGTAACGAAGAGCAACAACGACAGGACAATATAACTAACGAAATGATATTCGCGCCTGAAAGTAGCCAAAGCACCAAGTACAAAGAAGGCAACTGCGACATAATAAATGGCCTGAGAAGCCGGCAATCCGGCAAAGAAGTCGCCCATCAGCGTTGAATAATAATGAAGGTTCGATGATAACTGAGCCATATCTAATAAGGCATAATGGGAGAAGTACGAAGCCTGTCCGCCGGGGAAAATTAACAGCGCGCCTGCCGCCAGGATGCCAAAGGTCGCATAAGGGAGGATCAGCAACCCAAGATTCTTTTTCAAAGCAATCCAGTCCCGCTCCGGCTGAAAATAATTGAAGAACTGGTAGATCGCTAACACCGGCAGCAACAGTATCCCATTCGTCCGGGTAAAGAAGGCCCAAAAAATGGCTACGCCTAAAATTACATTCCATATCCAAAGCTGTTTGCGTGGGCGGTTTGGTTCAACAACCAAATCGATCAGCAGCAGGGACAGGGTCGAAAAGAGCAAAAAGGGGATGTCGGACAGGATCTGATCGAGAAAGGTAACAAAGGCCGGGCTAAAACCTGCCACAGCGGTCAGCAGTGCCGAATCAAGCAAATCCAACCGTCTGCGCAACAGCACAAAAAAACAGGCCAAAAACAGAGCGAAAAGTACAATATTGGGCAGCTTGAGATAGATAGGCTTCATACCATAGAGAGCATACGCCGGAGCCAGCAGGGTCGGGTAGCCCCATGGATAGGCTACCGGTCCCACCAACAGGGTTGAATGATCCACGGTGAAGGCATTATGAGCCAGGAATTCGTTCATCGTGCCACTCAGGATACTACGCGCCTGCATGATATAAGACGAAAAATCCCCGTACCAGGCCTGTCCATAAGTCAAGACTGACAGACCAAGCAGGGTAGAAAGCAGAATGATCGAGGAGATCACCAGGATATCTTTTTTCATCGAAAACATCACCTGAAATGAGAAGCGCTGGCAATCATACCATAGCCGTCAGGATGCTATACTATAGGATATCGCCCTGTCTCGAGGAGGATCTATGCCCAACGTTTACGCATCCCCCCATCCGCTGGTCGCACACAAGTTGACGCGTTTACGCGACAAAAATACCAATCCCAAGAAATTCCGCGAATTGGTGCGCGAGATAGCCGCATTGCTGGTATACGAAGCTACGGCTGACCTGCTGACCGTTTCCCGTCAGGTCGAGACACCGTTGACACAGGTTATCGGAGCTGAATTGAGGGAGAAAATCGGATTGGTCCCGATCCTGAGAGCAGGCTTGGGCATGGTGGAAGGCATTTGGGAATTGATGCCCAGCGCCGAGGTTTGGCATATCGGGTTATACCGAGACGAGCGTACGCTCAAGCCGGTCGAATACTATAACAAGCTGCCGATTGAACCGACGGTATCCGTATGTCTGATCCTGGACCCAATGTTGGCAACCGGCGGATCGGCTGTAGCCACAGCGGACGTGATGAAACGCTGGGGTGTGAATAAAATTAAATTTGTCGGGTTGATCGGTGCACCGGAAGGGATCGATAATATGCAGAAACATCACCCGGACATCCCCATTCATCTGGCTGCAATCGACGACCATCTAAACGAACACGGCTACATCGTACCGGGCCTGGGCGATGCGGGCGACCGTCAGTTTGGGACCGGGTGATTTATAATAATGTCTTATTGGTTATGGAAAGGAATCCTTTAATGAATACGAAAAAGATTTTATCAGTAGCCGTGTTGATTGGCGCATTTTTATTGGGTGCCTGCAATCTTGGCTTCAAAGCCTCGATCCCCACCCCGCAGCCAACTGCGACAGCCACTCCCCTGCCAGCAGCGTCCAATCCTTCGCCTGGCGCTGACTGTCTGGTGGGCAAATGGCAAATACAAGATTTCAATAATTACGTGCAAACGCTCCTAAACCAGGCACTCAGCCAGTTCGGCAATGTTGGTGAAGTCAGTTCCTCTGGTGCCGTGCGCTATTCCTTTAGCCCGGACGGAAATTTGACGGTCGTGGCAGACCAGCTTGAATTGAAAACCAAAATATCGGTCAGCTTTTTCCCGGTCAACGCAAATATCATCGTGAGCGGATCCGCCAGTGCGGATTATTTGGCCGATGAGAGCAGCGGCAAGCTGACCATCAGCAACTTCAATCCGGGGGATTTAACCATCACGGCAGATGCCAATGGGCAGTCTTTCGACCAGCAAATTGATCCAAGCATCCTGTTGTTCAGCACTTCCCAATCATCAACGACCATCCAATATCAGTGTAGTGAAAACTCACTGCAACTGACGATCCCCATTCCCCAACTCCCAGCCCAGAATGTAGTTTTGAAACGGGTCGCGCCGTAACCGGTTAGAAAAAGGATGCATAGCGCACAATTTCTAACGGTGCTATACTCTATCTTGTGAACCCTTTCACGATAGGCGTGGATTAAAAAGAAGCGATCGCGTTGCAATCCAACCGCGAAGAAAAGAATTCCAAGCTTGGAGGGGAACGTGGATAAAGAAAACAAAATGACCGTTAACAAAGTGCTGCGGGTTGTCTTTTCGATCCTGCTTATCTTTGCCGGGGCTGTACTTTCCCTGCTTGGATTAACCGGCCCGATCGGTAAATTACTTTCAGACATCGGGCTGGCGCTGATCATCGCTGGCATCGTGGCCGTGTTTGAGGAAACTGTGCTCAGCCGACTCGAGCAGGGCGAAACCGCACACCTCGTGGCTGACCAGGTTTACGAGAAACTTTACCAGAGCCCGCTGCAATCCGTTGGCATTCGCCTGGTTTCGCCGGTGCGCAAAGGCTTTGCCGGGTATTACAACTGGGCAATCCACAATTCACCACAGAACCTTTTCTTTGCCGGACGGGCGGTCTTACATCGGATTGATTTCGACTTTCGAAACCGGGGGCTGGGGGGAGTGGAGGAGGTCATCACCCGTCGCATGTCTCAAGGGGCGCATCTGCGACTCATGTTCCTTGATCCGCGTTCGGACCTGATTCCCCGCCTGGCACGAGAAGAAGGTCAGGATCCCGATCAACTTCTGGGCGACATTGCAACCTCAATTGCGATTGTGGAACGTTTGTATAACAAAATCAAGGACAGAGATTTCACGACTGGCTCGCTTTATGTAAGGGTATATGACGAAGTGCCCTATTTTGCCTACCATCGGGTAGACGAGGAAGTGATCGTCGGTTTTTACTTCTCATCAGCCCTGGGATATGCTTCCGCTGCTTACGAGGTCATCGACCAGCAAACCAAGAACTTCTTCGAAGGTCATTTCCTCTCCATGTACGATCGCGCCAGCAAAATGACCCTGCTGAGCGTGCCTCCCCAACAAACCAAAACAAATCTAAATCGCAGACTTCTCAACCAATTGAAAGAAGCGCTTTCCAATGCACTTGGTGAGGAGCAAATCAAACAAACATTCGGCGGATAATACCACTGCTCAAATACTTTTAGCCAACATCCAATCCCGTCAGGCGGGTCAGGATACGGTGAATTAAAAATAATGGAAAAATGAGCAATGCGTGCACCGCCGCGCTCAAGCCGAACAACATGGCGACCGAGCGCAGGAAAGCGTTCAAGGGCGGTGCGAGATTTTCCAGCAGCCACGGACCGGCACCGGCTAAAAGCGCCAACCCAACTAGCAGGATCATCCATAACCCCAGGGGTAACCAGGCATGCCGGTCAGACTGCGAGGGCAGCATCGTACTGCTGACTGCAAAAGTCAGGTAAAACCACAAAGGGAAGTCGGGAACCTGGGGCAATTGAGATAAGCCGAACCAAAAATTGCTAAAGCTTCCCTGGCGCAAGAAATCCCATAATGGCAACATGTTTAGCTGGTAAACCGCAGCATAAGCCACAAACAGGCCTCCGACGATAAGCGGGGCAGCACCGATCAGCGAATCCCGCAGCGGATCAGCCTGAGCGGTTTCGACGTAGCCCAGTTGCAAACGTCCGTCTGGCCTGGAATGCGGCAGCAACGAGAACCGGCCGGTCTGCACGGCAAGCAAGCGGGCCATGACGAAATGGCTGAGTTCGTGCAGCAATACGCCTGGGAAAAATATCAAAGAGAACATACCCATTGTCAAGCCCGGGTGGCGGGTCAGGATCAAGAAAATGGCCTGGATTTCGCGGTGCAGCCAGCGCTGCAGGTAAAGCAGCGGCAACAGCATCAGCAGGAACCACAGCAGTCCGTTGAAAGAAGTTAGCTGACTCATATCTTAATCTTGCTTAGAGGAAATTTTTGCAAATAAACCAAATACGCGAACCAATACCGGATTCGCGTATTTCGTCCATGCCTTATATGCCTATTCAGGCTTGCACAGCTGCGCGCGTGATGGCCACAAACTCGTCTGCCTTCAAACTGGCTCCGCCGACTAATGCCCCGTCGATCTCAGGTTGGGCAAAGAATTCAGTTGCATTTGCAGCATTGACCGAGCCGCCATACAAGATCCGAATGGTTTGCGCCGTATCCTGGCCAACTACCTTCGCCAGAGCCGGCCGGATAACGTCTGCCAACACGGTGTTGGCGTTTTCAGCGCTCGAGGCGCGGCCCGTGCCGATCGCCCAGACCGGTTCGTAAGCGACCACGATGCGCGTACCGAAATCGGGGTCAATATCCTTAAGACCCAGACTGATTTGACGGGAGACAACTTCCGCGGTCCGGCCCGATTCGTTTTCTTCCAGCGTTTCGCCCACGCACACGATCGGTATCAAGTCATACGCCTTCGCAGCTTGCAGCTTGCGATTCACGATCTCATCCAATTCACCAAAATAAGCCCGGCGTTCGGAGTGACCCAGAATGACATACTGGCAAAACTCTTTGATCATACTTGGCGCTATTTCGCCAGTGAAGGCACCCTTCTCTTCCCAATGCATGTTTTGCGCTCCCAGACCGATGTCCGTGCCTTGCAGCAAAGCAGAAACCGCTACCAAGGACGGATACGGTGGACAGATGACTTTTTCCACCCCCTGAATGGCTTTTAATTCGACCCCCATCCTTGCCACCAGTTCACGGGCCTCGGCTACAGTTTTGTTCATCTTCCAATTTCCAGCGACCATCGGGATACGCATTTTCATCTCCTAAGGGATATTATTTAACATGGAATCCGCTTCGTCCCTGATCCATTGCGGGAGGGAGGAATCGCTTTCCAGGCCTGCCAGTAATCGTTTGGCTTGCTCTGGATTATCATTTTGCAGAGCCAGCTGCCCCTCGAGCAAGCCTATTTCAGGCAGGCTATCTTTGGTATTTTTCAATTTGTCGATAACGCTTCTGGCTGAGGCCAGGTCGTTTTTAACGTACATTGCGAACTGCGCTTGCGCCACCAAGCTTAGGGGTTCGTCGAGTGTGCCAATTTCATTAAAGGCAATCATCTGAGGCGCCAATGGATTCTCGAAAGCAAAATACACGGATTGATGCAATCGGTTTCGTGATTCATCCGGTACATCCGGCATTTGCAGTCTCACCAAACGCAGATCCATCAAGGCCACACCCGGCCAGAAATTGATCTCTGCCAAACGGTCCCCGGCATTGATAAAAAAATCCATGTCGTCCCCGGCTAAATCTGCCGCCCGATTGAGTTGACCGATGGCTTCCTGCATTCGATTAACTTTTCCCAGAGCGATTGCCAGATCCAGGTGTGCGTAAGGGTCATCCGGATTCTTTTCTACCTTGGCAAATGCATCACTAATGACCGGATTTGCTGCGCCAACCGGGCCGCTGGGTTGCGTCATTGCTCCAGCTGGCGCAGTGGCAATTTGGTTATTGCGGTTTAAGCGGTTGTTGCGGTTAGCTACGATTGCAACAAACAAGCAACAAATAGTCAATAAAATGCCACCCGCGATAAATGGCCAAGGAGAACGCTTGCGAACTTTGTTGGGTTTTTCGCTTTCCTTTCCAGCTTCGGCTGGTTTTGATTCACCGATCTCCGGGGGAGAAGCGGTTGGGCTTATCGGGGGTATGGACTTGGTTGAGGCAGCCAGTGTGACTTCCTGATCCTTGGCAGCCATCTCCTGCCAGGCCTGGTTGAAAGCGCTCACCAGTGCCGGAACATCGGCATACCGGTCTGCACGCTCCTTTGAAAGCGCTTTGAGCAGCACGCGCTCGACTGCTCCGGGCACGTGCGGATTAATAGAATGCGGCAGCGGCAGCGGCGTGTAAATATGGTCGTGAATAACCGAGAAGGGCGTATCGCCACTGAAAGGCACCTGCCCTACCACCATCTCATAAATCATCACCCCGAACGAATAAATGTCTGTGCCCTGGTCCAGATCTTTCTTCCCCATTGCCTGTTCGGGAGAGATATATTGCGGCGTACCCATGATCGTATCCGACGAGAGCGTCGACTCGCCAGCCTGGGCTATACGCGCCAGGCCGAAGTCCGCCAAATAGATACCGCCGTCTTCAGCCAGCAGCACATTGGAAGGCTTGATATCACGGTGCAAAATGCCGCTTTTATGAGCATAGGTCAGCGCCCCACCGACCGAATCGACTACCCGCAATACATCATCTGCCGAAAGCGGTCCGCGGTTTAGACGCGCCTTCAGCGTCTCCCCGGCAATAAATTTCATCACCAGAAATGGCCGGTTCTCATGCTCCGAAAAATCATAGACCGGTACGATATTAGGGTGCTCGAGTTTGGCAATCAGGCGTGCTTCACGCTGAAAACGCGCCTGGAAATTCGGGTCTTCCAAAAATGCCGGGTGCAAAACCTTCAACGCCACATAACGATCCAAAGCGGCGTGATAGGCCTTAAATACCGTCGCCATCCCGCCCTGACCCAGTTGATCTAAAATTCGATAAGGGCCTACTGCTTCTCCAACCGCGAATGGCATGCTTTACTCCTGGAATTGACGAAATTTCTGCCAGATTTCGGGAAACGAACCGATTAGTAATTTTATAACAAAAAAGGGTAGGGGTTTGTATCCCTACCCTTACAGATTGTTTATTTGTCCTGCAGCGCTGCCACACCTGGCAGCGTCAGGCCTTCAAGCATTTCCAGCGAAGCGCCACCACCGGTTGAAATATGGGTAATTTTGCTTACCACGCCAGATTGTTGGATGGCTGCGACCGAATCCCCCCCACCCACGATCGATACTGCTCCAGACTCAGCCAGGGCTTTTGCCACACCAAAGGTGCCTTTGGCAAACTCCGGAAACTCAAACACACCCATCGGACCATTCCAGACGACGGTTTTTGCTCCCTTAATCACTTTGGCAAAAGATTCAACCGTATCGGGACCGATGTCCAGGATACGCCAGCCATCCGGGATCTGTCCCATCGGCATGGTCTTGTGCTTGGCGTCGGCATCGAACTTGTCGGCGATCACCACATCAACCGGCAAGCGCAGGTGGGTTTTACCTTGCTCCAATAACGCGCGCGCAGTGTCAAGTACTTCATCCTCCACCAGCGAATCGCCCAATGGATAACCCTGGGCTTTGAAGAAGGTGTTTGCCATCCCACCACCGATCAAAATCGCATCGGCTTTGGTTAATAAGTTCTTGATGACACCGATTTTGTCGCTGATTTTGGCGCCTCCCAGCACAGCGATGAATGGCTTTTCCGGGTTGGCAATCGCCTGGCCAAGGTATTGGATCTCTTTCTCCATCAAGAATCCGGCCACAGCTGGCAGGAATTTGGCAACGCCTACCGTCGAGGCATGTGCACGATGCGCCGACCCAAAGGCATCATTGACGAAGATTTCAGCCAGTGAAGCCAGTTGTCTGGCCATTTCGGGATCGTTCTTCTTTTCGCCGGGATGGAAGCGGGTATTTTCGAGCAACACCACCTCTCCTGGCTTGAGTGCCTTAGCAGCAGATTCGGCCTTCGGGCCGATGCAATCCTCTGCAAAGCTGACCGGTTTGCCAAGCAGCTTGCCCAAATAACCAGCCACCGGACGCAGCGAAAACTGGGGGTCCGGAGCATCCTTGGGGCGTCCAAGGTGCGAACACAGGATCAGGGCTGCGCCGTGTTCCAGCAGATATTGCAGCGTGGGAAGAGCCGCGCGGATGCGGGTATCGTCCCCTATTTTGCCATCTTTGATCGGAACGTTAAAATCCACGCGTACCAGCACGCGTTTGCCCTTCGGGTCAATATCACGGATTGTCTTTTTATCGAACATCTATCCCTCCAAAAACTCTGCGGAGGCTTCGAGCCTCCGCAGAGTTTGCGTTCTAAAGGCTCTTGGCCATCAGGGCAGCCAGATCCGCTGTGCGGCAGGAATAACCCCATTCATTATCGTACCAGGTAACGACTTTAAGGAAATTGCTTTTCCCCTTGCCCAGCACCTGGGTAAACTGCAAATCTACCGAGGATGAATGCGGGTCGCCTTTGTAATCCATGCTGACCAGGGGCTCATCCACCGCCGCCAGAATGCCCTTCATGCGTCCCTTGGCCGCATCACGGAAGGCCTGGTGCAGTTCGTCGGTAGTGGTCTCTTTTTCGGTCTCGGCTGTGAAATCCACAATGGAGACAGTTGGGGTAGGCACACGCAGGGCGTAGCCGTCGACTTTGCCAGCCAAATCCGGGATAACCAGCTTGAGGGCTCGGGCTGCGCCGGTCGTGGTCGGGATGATGTTGAGTGCTGCGGCTCGGGCGCGACGCAGGTCGGAGTGCGGTAGGTCCAGGATGCGCTGGTCATTGGTGTAGGAATGCACGGTAGTCATGAAGGCCCGCTTAATGGTGAACTTGTCGTGCACTACCTTGGCAGCCGGTGCCAGGCAGTTGGTCGTGCAGGAGGCATTCGAGACGACATTATCCTTGGCAGGATCGTATTGCTCATCGTTTACGCCCAGCACTATCGTCAGGTCTTCGCCTTGGGCGGGAGCCGAGATGATAACCTTTTTCGCGCCGCCATGGGTGATGTGATTGACTGCGCCTTTGACGTTTCTGCCCTTCTTGTTGAGGCCGTCTTCCTTGATGGTGAAGATGCCGGTCGACTCGATCACGATTTCGATTCCCAGGTCGCCCCAGGGAATGTTGGCCGGATCGGTCTCTTTGAAGGCTTTGACCTTCACACCATCAATCACCAACCCATCCTCGGCGACTTCGATATCGCCGTTGAAACGACCATAGTTCGAATCGTATTTCAACAGATGCGCCATCGTTTTGAGATCGCCGATGTCATTAAAGGCGACAACTTCCAGAGAATCGGAATGCAGGTCACGGATCGCCTTAAGTACCTGGCGTCCAATCCGCCCAAACCCGTTGATACCAACTTTAACTGTCATTGCAAACCTCCTTTATCAGGTTTAATTTGTGAATTTTTACACAATTGTAATTTTATCACAATATTCAATTTGCCTCAATTATAGTACTTCACCAAGTGGCCCGGTGCGCTCGTAATACAAATCGATCAATACCTGCGCCAATTTGAGCGAATCATGGCGCCAGGGTTGTTCCGGATCGACCAAATCCGTAGCATAGATTCGCGTATCGGACAGTGAACGCTCATCGATACGCACCCATTGGGATGACGAGCCGAGTTCAGGTTCATTATTATTATTGCACACGACCAGGTCGAACAAGTCTTCCCCGACATGTTCTTCCAGCGCCCGGACGTGATCGTAACAAGAATACATATCGGTTTCACCGGCCTGGGTGGCGATGTTGCAAACGAAAATCTTTATCGCGCGGCTGACTCTGATGGCCGACAATAAATCGGGAACCAGTAAATTTGGCAGCAAGCTGGTATACAGGCTTCCCGGCCCGATCACGATCAAATCCGCTGAAAGAATGGACTGGACGACCGGTGGAAAAGCGGGAGCGTTGTTCGGTTCAAGCCAGACACGTCGCACACGTCCGGAAATTTCCGGGATGCGGCTCTCCCCCTCTACCCGGACTTCATTGGTCACCAACGGCAATTGCACGTCTGCGACCAGCCTGACGTTGTTCAATGTAGCCGGTAAAACCCGTCCGTGCACGGATAGCACACGTCCCGACTCAGATACGGCTTCTTCAAAACTACCGGTAATATCGCTCAAGGCGGTGATAAACAGATTCCCGAACGAATGCCCGTCGAATCCCGGAGCCCCGCTGAAGCGATACTGGAATAATTGGGTCAGCAAAGCTTCATCGTTGGACAGCGCTGCCAAACAATTGCGAATATCACCCGGAGGCAGAATCCCAATCGTGCGACGCAACTCGCCCGACGAGCCGCCATCATCCGCAACGGTAACCACCGCTGTCAGGTTGTGGGTATGCTCCTTGACCCCGCGCAGAAGCGATGCCAGTCCGTGGCCTCCACCAATCGCTACGACCCGCGGACCACGATCCTTGCGGCGATAATTGGCAATCTGGTCCACTACCCGGCGGCCGGGACGTAGAAAGGGCTGCAAAATCGAGCGATTCAAACCCCAGATACCCAGGCCGATCAATCCCAGGCCCAGCACAGCAAAGATTGCAACGCGGAAAGGACGTGAGAGAAAGCGCAGCGATGCATATGATAGTACTGGCAGCCACCAGGTTTCCGGTGTGTTGCGGTAAACTTCGAGAAGTAAAATCCCCAGGCCAACCCCCAACAGCGTAATCCCCGCCAAGACGAGCCCCAGCCAACGTTTGACCCCCAGACCGGGTGCAAGCCAGCGAATCCACTGCTGCAGGCTATGCCATAAGCGCAGGTGCCAAGCCTGCCGATGCTCGTTCACAACGCGGATAATAGCAGTCTTTATGTGAATAGTCAACCAGCATAGGCTTTATATGACTTCTATCACCCCGCTTTCCGGGCTCTGGCATTATAATTGCCGCTATGAGTATTTATGTAACGGTGGACATCGGCGGCACGCATATTCGCGCGGCCGCTTTTTCAGGCGACAATCCCGAACCGCTCCGGCATGAGCGAACTTTGACCCGCTCAGAGGACGATACCATCTTCAATCGCATCGTCCATTTAATCGAAAAGGTTTGGCCGGAAGACCAGAAAGTAAAAGCCGTCGGGGTCGCTTCTCCCGGTCCGCTCAACCCACAAACCGGGACGATCCTGGCCACACCCAATATCCCCGAATGGATTAATTTTCCTCTGGGCCCGAATCTATCCAGGCATTTTGGTGTGCCAGTGCATCTGGACAATGACGCGAACCTGGCCGGGTTAGGCGAATGGCGCTTCGGGGCTGGCAAAGGCCACCATCATGTGCTTTATTTGACCATCAGCACCGGGATTGGGGGCGGCGTGATCAGCAATGACCGCTTGCTGCAAGGCTATCATGGCCTGGCTGCCGAACTGGGTCACGTCACGATCGTGCCGGATGGACCGATTTGCTCGTGTGGATATCCCGGCCATATCGAAGCCCTGGCCTCCGGTCCGGCCATTGCCCGCTATGTCAATGAAGAGTTGGAAAAAGGTGAAAAATCCATCCTTAAAGCAAGCCCTGAACTGGGCGCACAGCAAATCGCGGATGCAGCCCGGCAAGGAGATGCACTGGCTATTGCTGCTTACGCCCGCGCCGGGGAATATCTTGGCATCGCACTGGCCAACTTTTTACACATCTTCGACCCATCGATCGTGATTTTTGGTGGAGGTGTCTCACAGAGCGGAGATTTACTTTTGATCCCGCTCAAAACCAGCTTGCACGAACGTGTTTTCAATCCCAGATATCTCGAAAATCTAATCATCACGACTGCCGCTTTAGGCGATGATGCCGGCCTGCTCGGAGCGCTTGCCTTGGCGCAAATCTCGGAGTCGTGATCCTTCCCAAGTATAAGGAGACATGCAATCCAATGGAACCCATGAAACTGCCGGGCCCCAAAGCCCGGGCGCTGATCAAGCGCGACTCGTCTGTAATCTCACCATCCTATCCGCGCGGATATCCTTTCGTGATGGATCACGGAAAAGGGTCGGAGGTCTGGGATGTGGACGGCAATCGTTTTCTGGACTTCATGGCCGGTATCGCTGTTGCCTCTACCGGTCACGCCCACCCCGAAGTGGTCAAAGCCATCCAGGACCAGGCCGAAAAATTCATCCACATTTCATCCGATTTCTACCACCAGTCCTGGATCGAACTGGGTGAAAAGCTCGACGAAATCGCTCCCTTCGAGGAAGCCGCCGTATCTTTCATGACCAATTCCGGGACCGAAGCGGTCGAGACAGCCATCAAGCTGGCCCGCTACCACACCGAACGTGCCAATTTCATCGGCTTCACCGGGGCCTTCCACGGTCGGACGATGGGTGCGGTTACCTTTACTGCCAGCAAACCCACCTATCATAGCGGCTTCTACCCGCTGATGAACGGTGTGATTCACGCGCCTTTCCCCAATCCGTACCGCCCGATCCTGGAACGCAAGCCGGGCGAAGATTACGGCGAAACCGTTGTGCGCTACATCGAAGACCAAATCCTGGCGCATATTCTCCCGCCTGATGAAGTCGCCGGAATTCTGGTCGAAACGATCCAGGGCGAGGGAGGCTACCTGATCCCGCCGGCTGGCTTCTACCCGACTTTGCGTAAATTGTGCGATAAGTATGGCATCCTGCTGATCGTCGACGAGGTGCAATCCGGCATGGGACGCACCGGCAAGTGGTGGGCCATCGAACACTTTGAGGTCGAACCTGACATCCTTACTTCAGCCAAGGGCATCGCCTCCGGCGTTCCCCTGGGCGCAACGATTGCCCGCCGCTCGGTGATGACCTGGAAGAAAGGCGCGCACGGCAACACCTACGGCGGCAATCCACTGGCCTGCGCAGCAGCTGTAAAAACCATCGAATTGATCGAGAAGCATTACATGCAAAATGCGGCCGAAGTCGGGCAATACACGCTGGATGCCATGCATGAAATCATGGCCCGCCACCCCAGCATTGGCGATGTGCGCGGACTGGGCCTGATGATCGGCGTCGAGTTCGTCAAGGACCGAAAAACCAAGGAACCCGCCGATGCGTTGCGCGACCGCGTGGCCGACCTGGCCTTCGAGCGCGGATTGTTGATGCTCGGCTGCGGCGACAGCGTCATTCGCATCGCTCCAGCCCTGAGCATCAGCAAAACCGAAATCGACCAGGGCTTACAAATCTTTGAAGAGGCCATCCACCTGGCTGAAAAAGAAATGCTCTAAAGGCAGTCAGGGCGCGGCAAGCCGCGCCCTGATGCTCTTTTCGGGGATATAACGCAATTCTTACACGCACTCCGTCTGCAAATGATAAAATAAACCGATATGCTTCCCGATTTTCGTGTCCGCCAGCGCGATTACCTGCTCGAAATCACGCGCCTGATCACCCAGGAGCTCGACCTGGACAAGGTCATGACGCGCATTCTGCGCGTCTCGATCGAAATGCTGGCCGGACAGGCCGGATTGATTGCCTTCAAAGAAGAGCGCGGCTGGGGCGTGGCCGCAGCGCAGGGGATTCCGCCAGCCCTGCTGCACTATCTCGAACCCCTGTTGGCCGAGGAAAAAGTCTCGGAATTCAACGTTTCCGAACTCAATCGCATGCTCAAAGAGCTGGCTTACACCGCCAGCATGGGACTGTTGAACGGCGTCGGCCTGCCGTTGATCGCGCACACCCAGGTAATCGGGGTGATCTTCATCTTTCGCAATTATCCAGACCTGTTTTCAGCCAACGACAAGACCCTGCTGCGCTCTTTCGCCGACCAGGCCGCCATTGCCGTCTTCAATGCCCGCCTGTACGGACAGGTTTCCTACGAAAAACAACGCCTGGACGCTTTGCTGGATTCGGCTGCAGACGGCATCCTGATCCTGAACGCAGATCACACCATCGAACGCAGCAACCCGGCTTTCGAAAGGCTGTACGGCCTGCCGCGCGATCAGATCGCCGGTAAAAAACATACCGAGATCATCCGCTGGGCGCGCGAGCCGCAGGGCACGCAGCTGGAAGATGCCGAATCTGATGGCTGGCCGCTGACACCCAATGCTAACTTATACGTGGAGGGCGATTTGGAACGCCCGCAACCGCCGCCTTTGCCGGTTGGCGTGACCTATGCGCCGCTGCTATCACCGGATGGGACCCTGCGGGCCGTCGTCGTAACCGTACGCGACATCACCCACTTCCGCACCGCAGAAGAGATCAAAAGCACCTTTATTTCCATCGTCAGCCACGAATTGCGTACGCCGGTCGCCCTGATCAAGGGTTATGCCAGCACCCTGCGCCGCGACGATGCCCGTTGGGACCGCGGGGTCATTAACGACAGCCTGGCCGTCATCGAAGAAGAAGCCGACCGGCTTTCCAAGATGATCGACGACCTCTTGGATGCCTCGCGCCTGCAGGCCGGGGGCTTGAACCTGAACCGCTCGGATGTTTCGCTGCGCACATTGGCCGAACGCCAGGTCGAACGCTTCCTCAGCCAGTCTGAGAAACACAAGATCGTTGTGGATTTTCCAGAGGACTTCCCGGTCATCCTGGCTGACGAGGTGCGCATCGAGCAAGTTATCGCCAATTTGATCTCCAATGCGCTCAAATATGCCTCGGAAGGCGAGATCCGCGTCGAGGGGAGCGTACGCCTCGAACAAGTCGTCGTGTGCGTCAGCGATCAGGGTCCGGGCATCGATCCGTTCGACCTGCCGCATATCTTCGACCGCTTCTACCGCGCGACAAAAGCCGTCAAACAGACCAAAGGGGCCGGGCTGGGACTTTATCTTGCACGCGCCATCGTCGAGGCGCATGGCGGCCGGATCTGGGCCGATCCCCAACCGGATGCCGGTGCGCGCATCTGTTTCTCGCTCCCGCGGGATGTGAAGTAAATTTCATCAATTACAAATTCGCAGTCTTACCAAGCGCCACACAATTTTCGTAAAAAGGATTCAAGCATGGACAAAAAGGTCCCACTCCGCAGCGAAGTCGATCACAAATACACCTGGAATGCCGAAAGCGTCTTTCCCAGTCCCGCAGCCTGGGAAGCCGAACTGAAAAGCATTCAGGCTGAAATCCCGAATGTCAGGAAATTCCAGGGACATATCGCGGAAAGTCCCGAAATATTGGTCGCTGCAATGGGATCTCTGGAGGGTTTGGTCGCTCGCATGCTGCGGGCCTACGTCTATGCCGGATTTTCCTATGCTGTGGACACTACCGACCAGAAAGCAGCTGCTATGTCTGATAAGGCGCAGGGGGTCTTCGGGCAGGTCATGGCTGCGATTTCGTTCATCGAACCGGAACTGATCGCGATGGGCGAAACAGAGCTACGCGCCTGGCTCGAGCACGAACCGCGGTTGGCCGTCTACGGACACTACCTGGACAACCTGTTCCGCAAACAAGCCCACGTCCGTTCGGCGGAGGTGGAAGAGCTGCTCGGCATGCTGTCTGATCCGTTCAGCGGACCTTCCAATAATTTCAGCATGCTGACCAATGCGGACTTTAAATTCGAACCCGCCCTGGACAAACAAGGTCAGGAAATCGATGTCACACAGGGGACGCTTATCAAAATCCTTTCGATGGATGACCGCCGGGCACGCCAGACCGGATGGGAGCATTACTTCGATCTGTATCTGGCGCATAAAAACACACTGACCAGCAACCTGACGGCTTCGATCAAGCAATTCGTCTTCCAGACCCGGGTGCGAAAACATGACTCATCCCTGGCCGGATCGCTGTTCGAGAACAACGTCCCGCCCGAGGTCTTTCACAACCTGATCGAAGTGTTCAAGAAAAACCTGCCGGTTTGGCAGCGTTATTTCGACATCCGGCGCAAGGCACTGGGCGTGGATGAGCTGAAATTCTACGATCTGTGGGCGCCGCTGATCAAGGACCGGATCAAAGTCCCTTTCGAGCAGGCGGTCGATCTGATCTGCAAGGGGCTGGCTCCAATGGGAGAAGATTACGTCGCTGCCCTCCGCAAAGGCTGCCTGGAAGAACGCTGGGTCGACGTATATCCCAACCAAGGCAAACGCAACGGCGCGTTCTCCTGGGGTGCCCCAGGCACATATCCGTTCATCATGATGAGTTACGCGGACGAGATTATTAACCTGAGCACGCTGGCCCACGAACTGGGTCACTCGATGCACTCCAAACTGACCTGGCAAAATCAGCCCTTCGTTTACAGCGACTACTCTCTATTCGTGGCAGAAGTAGCCTCCAACTTCCACCAGGCCATGGTGCGCGCCTCGCTGCTGAACGACAACCAGGACCAGGATTTCCAGATCGCAGTGATCGAAGAAGCCATGTCAAATTTCCTGCGCTATTTCTTTATCATGCCGACCCTGGCGCGCTTCGAATTGGAGATCCACGAACGGGTTGAAAGAGGCGATGCGCTCACCTCCGACACGATGATGAATTTGATGGCTGATTTTTTCGCCGAAGGCTTTGGCGATACGCTGGCGCTGGATCGCGAACGAGTAGGTATGCTCTGGGCCAGTTTTGGCCACCTGTTTAGCGATTATTACGTCTACCAGTACGCGACCGGGATTTCCGGTGCCCACGCCTTGTCTGGTCGCATCCTGCGCGGCGAATCTAACGCTGTCGAGGATTACCTCAAATTCCTCCAAGCCGGCGCCTCGCTCTATCCGCTGGATGCGCTCAAGCTGGCTGGCGTCGATCTGACCCAGCCGGGACCGATCGAAGAAACCTTTGCCGTGATGAGCGCTTACATCGACCGGTTAGAAAATTTGCTTGGTGTTTAACGGTACAATTGGACTTCGAAAATACCGAATTTGAATTGAAAGAGAGTTACATGCCCCAAACTACAATCAACTGTCCCCGCTGCAAGCAGCCCATCCAAGCCAATGTCGAACAGCTGTTCGACGTCACCTCCGATCCCGGTGCCAAACAGCGTTTACTAAGCGGTGTCTCGAACTTCGCCCACTGCCCGTTTTGCGGCTACGAGGGTCAATTAGCCACACCGATCGTTTACCACGATGCAGACAAACAACTGTTGCTGACCTATTTTCCAGCCGAGATTGGAATGCCGGTCAATGAGCAGGAAAAGCAGATCGGTCCGCTGATCACCCAGGTCACCAACAAACTTCCACCCGAGAAACGCAAAGCCTACCTGCTCAGCCCGCAGGCGCACTTGAGTTTCCAAAGTCTGATCGAGCGCATCCTGGCCGCCGATGGCGTCACACCGGAAATGCTCAAAGCCCAGCAGGACCGTGTGAGCTTGATCGAGCGCCTGCTGAAAGCCAGCGGAGACGATGTCCGCAAAGAAATTCTTGGGCAGGAACCCGGCCTGGCCGATGAGCAATTTTTCGCGCTTTTCAGCCGCCTGCTGCAAAGCGCGGCTGCCAGCGGAGACGAGCAGGTAGCCAAAGAAATGGCCAACTTGCAGAACTTACTTCTGGAAGAAACCGAATATGGACGCAAAATCCAGGCTTCGTATGGCGAAATGGAAGCGGCCGCCAAATCCCTGCAGGAAGCGGGCAAAGAACTGACCCGCGAAAAACTGCTGGATATCATTATCGAAGCGCCAAACGATGAACGCCTGAGCGCACTGGTCAGCCTGGCCCGCCCAGGCCTGGACTACGTCTTTTTCCAGACTCTGACCGAAAAGATCGACAAAGCCCAAGGCGAAGATAAGCAAAAATTGGAGGCCCTGCGCGAAAAGCTGCTCGACCTGGTCAATAAGGTTGACAAGCAAATCGAGGAACGCTACAAGCAGGCGCAGCAATTCGTGGAAGAAATCCTGGCCCAGGACGACATTGCCCAGGCCACGCGAGACAGCCTGGAGGCTGTCAACCAGGATGTAGTCGATGTCATCAACACCATGCTGCGCGAGGCCTCCGATAAGAAGGACGGCGCTCGATTGGAAAAATTACAGCAGATGGTGCAAATTCTTCAAGAATCGAGTGCACCACCGCCAGAGGTTGCCTTCATTGAACAATTGCTAGATGCACCCGACGAAGCCGCCGTCGAAAAAATGCTCCAAGAGAACGAAGCGATGGTCAATGATAACTTTATGGAAGCCTTGAGTGGACTTTCGGCACAAATGGATGCTCAAGCTGAACAACTCGGCGAGGAAAACAAAGCCATAGCCGAGAAATTAGGCCAGGTTTTCCGCACAGCCCTAAAATACACGATGAAAAGGAATATAAAAACTGGCTGATGCTGCTCCACCAAAAACAATCGCGCCCGGAAATTACCGGGCGCTTTTTTTTAGAAAAGTAGGTGTCCAGAGGGTGCGCTGGCCGGGAATATTGGTAACCGGAGGGGAAATTCTAAAGTTATGCGACACAAGCCATCCGGCCAGCGCGACCCTCGAATTTTTAGGTTCAAGAATTCTTAGACAGATGTGATTTCACCACAATCGTGACATGAAATACTTTCTGCGGTGTTGGGCAGGCAACATTAGGCGGGCAAAGCGGTCCACTCGTGGCTGTCAAACCGGTCGACCCAGCCTGGATGGCATTGTATACGCCTTGTGCGCCACGTACCACCATGATATTCGTTACGCGTCTCAAGACCAAAGGATCGTCCACCTGTACGGTCCAGTTGTAATGGTTGCCTAAAGCCAGAAGCAACTGCTGTCCGGCCTGCATTTGGATCGTTGAGCCGTCGTCAGCCAGCGTGACCTTGATCGTGCTTCCTCCCGGGTGCCCCACATCGTGGGTTTCACCCTGAGCGTTACTGCCTGATGAAATGGCAGTTGGGTGAGCAGGAACTTCGGTCACCACGGTCTGGGTGCTACAGGCTGCAAGCAGCAGACTCAGTCCAAGTAAACTAGGTAAAACTATCGATAAAATTCGTTTCATTTTATATTCCAATATCTACAGGTTTATTCGTGACAACTAACGTGCCGGAGGCGGGAAACCGTTCAGGTCTTCAGGCGCTTCGACCTCGCCTGGGTCTGATCGCTCGAACAAATATCCAGGTTTCCAAGGCATGCCGACTGCGGGCATCATCCAGCGATCCAATCCCAACCAGCCAGCTGTTCGCCAGGCCAACAAGAGTAGAATTGCAACCACCAACATATATGGATCGAGGCCAATGACGCCTGCCAGTAAATAATTCAAGCTCATTACGCCGCTCAGGAACGAGGCAATCCAGGTGAAGAAACCCAGGACCAGGATCACCCCAATCAGCAGTTCGGCCCAGGCAATCAAATTGCTCCACAGGACGGCATTTGGCAGGATGGTCCCTTCGAGGAAACGCGTATACCAACTCTGAACTGTCGAAGTAGAATCAGATGATTGATCCAGCAATCCGTGAATGAAGCCGATTAACGCGGCTCCCGATTCGCTCCCGGTCCAGGCCGGATTACCAATTTTCGAGAGCCCAGCCAGAACCCATTCGACTCCCAACCACAATCGCAAGATGAGCCAGACCCAAGACCAAGTCACGTTGTGAAACAAGGCTTCCAGCACTTGCGGACCGGGTAACGCCTCAACCTGCTTTGATGGAGAATTTAGATGATCGGTCGTTTGCATTCCAAAGTCCTTTCACATTCTTGATGATGGCCATCTAAGACCTACTTTAGCACTCCCGAAGGAGTTTGTCTTTATCACTCTCTTGCGAAGCCATTAAGACGACTTTAAGCGCATAGGTTGGAATTAAAAAAAGCACCTTGCGCCAATCACAAGGTGCCGCTAATCATTTCTTTAAATTAAATGCTACTCATCCTCGCAGTCGCACGCCAAGCCTGCAGCCTTCTCAAAAGACTCACGCCCTTCCTGCACAGAAAAGTAGATCAGCCCCAGGGCGCCCAAGCTATCCACGATTCCAAAGCCGGTTAACTGATAGATCAGACTGGACCCCAATAAAACCAGCGACATGTAAATACACACCAGCGTGCAGTTTGCATCCGCTAGGATGGGCGCGGAATCCAAAGTCCTGCCCACCTTGCGTTTCGCCGCTACCAATGCCCACATCATGGCAATTGAAATCAGCGAGATGATGATACCCGGCAGGGTGGTTTCGGGCGTGTGCCCGCTAAGGATATTGATCACTGCTGTGACCGCCAAACCGACGGCCAGGATGTAGAAGCTCGTCCCGGTAATGCGTAAAGCCGTCCTCTCAAATTGGCTGCGCTCCGTCCCCGGGTTATGGCGGATGCGCAGGATCATGGCGATGATCCCGATTCCCGAGAGAACTTCGATGAAACTGTCCACGCCAAAGCCGAAAAGAGCCAGGGTCTCGTCATTGACGCTGAAAAGGATCGAAACCAAACCCTCGAATAAATTGTAGAATACCGTAAAATAACCCAGCCACAGGGCATACTGGTAGTAGCGTTCCACATCGGTTTTGGAAGGAAGGGAAGTCATACCAACATTATCTCACAGGAACACTATCAAGCTGAAATATATTTATTGCGCAGAGCATCGATCGATTTCATCTCACCGCTCTGATCTTCAAATAACCAGAATTCCCAGCCGTTGCAGGGGGTCTCGGTCAGCTTGCGGGCTACTTGATGGATCGAACCAGAGATTTCCCCGCAGATCAGGGATCCATCCGCTCGAATTGTCGCGGTAATACGCTTGTCTCTGGTAAAAAAAAGTGTCTGTCCTGGGAACACCAATCCCGCCTCGACTAACAAACCAAACGGCACCCGGCGTCGTTTCCGCTTACGGTCAGCAAAAATCTCATCAGAATATGCCACGGGAATTACCGATTCAATCCTTTCGTTGGCCAGGTCCACATACCGCTGATCCTGCTCGATCCCAATCCAATGACGGTGCAATTTCTTGGCCACTGCCCCGGTCGTCCCGGTACCAAAGAATGGATCGAGCACCACATCCTCCGGATTACTGCTGGACAGAATCACGCGATAAAGCAATGCCTCCGGTTTCTGTGTGGAATGCGCTTTCCCGCCATTGACTTTGATCCGTTCCTTGCCGGTGCACAATGGGGTAACCCAATCGCTGCGCATCTGCAAATCATCATTTAGCGCCTTCATTGATTGGTAGTTGAACGTGTAGCGTTCCCCTTTGTGCTTTTGAGCCCATATCAGGGTTTCATGGGCATTCGTAAAGCGTACACCGCGAAAATTAGGCATTGGATTGGTCTTGATCCAGACCACATCGTTTAAAATCCAAAATCCCAGATCCTGCAAAACGCGTCCAACACGAAAAATATTGTGGTAAGTACCGATCACCCACAATGACCCGGTGTCCTTTAGTACACGGCGGCAGGCCATAAGCCAGTCCCTGGTAAAGGCGTCGTAAGCCTCAAAACTATCGAATTGATCCCAGGTATCGTCCACCGCGTCAACCCGCGTTAAATTGGGACGCCACAAATCCTTGGAGAGTTGCAAGTTATAAGGTGGATCGGCGAAAATCAGATCGACGGATTTATCAGGAAGGGATTCAAGAACTTTGATACAGTCCCCCAAGAGGATCTGATCCAGAGGTAATTGAGACATAAAATGATTTCAAGCAGGCGGGTTGTCAAGGCGGACGCCGTGTCCGCGCACTGTATCGATATACTGGTGCGTTGGATCAATTCTTGCCAGGCGATCCCGCAGACGGCGGATCAAGGCATCCAGCGCCTGGTCGGAAACCCCGGCAGCTTCATCCTCGCCCCAAACCGCGGCGATCAATTCCGGGCGTGGCACGACTTCGCCTTGTTTGTCATAGAGATTCCACAACAAGCGATACTGCTGGGCCGAAAGAGGCGGCACAACCTGCTGCTGGTTGATCCAAACGCGCCGCGACCGGGCATCGATCATTAAACGACCCAACCGGGCGCTCGATTCAGTCAACGGCATGGTAGCATCCGAGGTTAAGAACAAAAACTGCTGGATCAGGGCTATTTGCACTACATCACCATCTTGTAAAACCACCGGAGCATTTAACGCAACCCCATTATGATGGGTACCGTTTTTACTGCCAAGGTCCTCTAAAATGACGCCCTCTGTCGTCGGCGTGATGCGGGCATGATAGCGTGAAACTTGCCGGTCCGGAACGATTAAATCACATCCTGGTTCGCGACCCATTACAATCGCATGGGTCAGCGGCCAGCGCTGTCCATTCAACGGTCCTTCTTGCGCAACCAGCATGGGATATTCTTCGATCGGAAATTCCATAATGCCTCAAATTAGTTAAAATTATTATATAGCATATAAAGGCGTTTATAATATAGCAGAAAATACGTTTCTGTGCAGCAACCACGCCGAAATCCAAAACTGCATGGAAATCACGCTCCAAATAACCAGTTGCGATTTAATACCAGAAGGATCTGCACTTGGGAACCTACAATTCTGGGCTGTAATTTGACGTAGCTGGTCTTCAAGGATGGCAAATGCCTCTTTCCCTCAAACCTGGAGAGGTACTGCGCAATCGTTACCACATCCATGATCGCATCGGTCAAGGCGGAATGGGAAATATTTATCTCGCCGATGATCAGCGCCTGGAGGGGCGCTTGTGTGCGCTCAAGGAAGTGGAACACGATCGCAACCTTCCCGATAATGTTCTGGAAGAGGCCCGCGAACAGTTTCTACGCGAGGCTACAGTCCTCGCGCGCCTGGATCATCCCAACCTACCGAAGGTCTCGGATTTCTTTACTTATGAACGGCGCGATTACTTGGTCATGGATTACATCCCGGGTAAGGATTTGCGCACAATCATGCTCGAAGCCCGCCAACAAAAACGTTTCCTGCCTGAGACAGAGGTCTTAGGTTGGATAAATCAGCTTGCTGACGCCCTATCCTACTTGCACAGTCAGGTCCCACCCATCGTGCACCGCGATATCAAACCCAGCAATCTAAAGATCACCCCTAATGGCTTGCTAAAACTGGTCGACTTTGGCCTGGTGAAGGTCATGGCTCCAGAGGAAGTCACCATCACGGTCATCCAGGGACAGGGAACAGCGCTTTATACCCCGCTCGAGCAGTATGGTGGTGATGGGACACACACTGATGTCCGCACAGACATCTATGCCTTTGGCGCCACTTTGTACCACTTGTTGACCAACGAGCCACCAGCCGACGCACGCCGACGATTTTTGGATCCTGAGAGTCTGACCCCGCCTCGCCGCATTAACCCGTCCGTCAGCACACGTACAGAACGGTCAATTTTATGGGCCATGGCATTACACCCGGACCAGCGCCCCGATTCAATCCAAGCCCTGCGCGAATTCCTGTTTGGACAACGGGAAATTCCCACTTCGCCGGTTGCTGCCATGCGCACCCCAACTGTTCCGATTTTGGATATGCTGATGAATCCACCAGAAGTCGTTCTGGCCTGGCTGGCAAGTGGTTTGCTGTTAATCAGCTTGATCGCAACGCTCAGTCGCTAGCGCGCTGCGACCAAATCCAACCGCCACTCCAACCCAGCATTTCCCCAATTATGGTCCAACCTAACACTCCCCAGGTACCGCTGGTAGAGACCCAGGCGGTGCTACCTGGAAATCCAAGCGCCAAATAATTGTAAGCAATCAAGCCACCCAGCAGCACGCTTAAAGCCCAGCGAAGTCCCCAGCGTCGGTTATGTATTTGACTGCCGATTCTGTAAGCGAACCAGGTACCAAGGATCAACACGATCACTACCAAAATCCAGACGCTGAATGGCGGATATCCATCCGTAATGGAAAATAAGCCGGACTCTTGAGATATTGGTGTGGGCGTAATTTCAAACAGTGGCGTTTGGGTCGGGACTGGAGCGATGACTGTCATCGCTGCTGCTTCCCCGCTCGTTACATCCAGTTGGACAATATCTGAAACCGTTGCGGGCTCGCTACTGGCACGGATTTCGATCATACCCGTTTTATCCAAGCGGAAAGAGGCGCGAGCAATACCATCGGTAGTATTGGCATCCACCTGCTGTAAAATACCACCGCTTTCCCCTGTCAGGGTCATGGTAAACCGCACGACCGTTCCATCCGGGACGCTATTGCCGTTATGGTCGAGAATTTCGCCTGTCCGAACTGCAACCGTATCGCCGACGTTGTAGAAGGGAACCGCGGTCGGCTCAGGAGTTGCTGTCAGACTTTCTGGCGTGGAGGGCAGAGGAATGTCCGCAAAGAGCGAGATAGTTTGTCCCGGATCGGGTGAGGTAGCAGTGATCAGGTCATATCCAATTCCCTGTACCGAAACCGGTGAAGCTCCTTTGGGAGTCAATTCGCGATAGAGCAGACGGGCAGCCACATCCACAAACGGAGGTTGTTTGCTGTATAGATCGTAATAGGCCGTCAGTTTGGAAATATCAGTAGCATCCAAATAATATGGGGCGCTGAATGAGAACAGGATCACGTGCTTGTCGCGTAATAAATCCTGGTGCTCAGAAAGAAATCGCTGGATGGTTATGGGCTGATCTAGGTCGGTTCCGGCCAGTGACAGAACCACCCAATTACTGCGGCGCAAATCATCCGACAAAGGCGTATCACCACCATCCAACATCACTTTCAGGTCGTCAAAGCTGTGTGAGAAGAGATGGTTAATGAATACCTGTCCACCCGCGCTCGGGCCGTACAGGCGCAAGACCACATCCTGAAATTCTGTTTGTGACATGATCGGTTGCTCGGCACAGGTACTACATTGGCGAGCAGTTTGTACATCCGTAATAAATACAATATTGTCACGATAATCAGGAGGCCCCGGCAGGACAGTGTCCAATTCACGCAGGTCAGGGCTGATCAAGGTGGCAGCCTGGCGGGCAATCTCAAAGGGAATCTGGCTGGATTGATTTACAACACTCTTGTAATCGGTTTGAGGTAATATGTAAGGTAGAGACAGGTCCCGGTACATGCCGTACTTGGCTTGGAGAATGCGTTCGACCGCAGCGTTAACACGTTGTGCAAAGGCCGGATCCTCACGATATTTCTGGGCAAAGTAATCCAGGACTCGCAGCACGGTAGTGTAAGAATCGGTGTCGTCGCTCGAGCGGATATTACCCAGATAGAGCATATCATTGCCAGCCAGGAAAGCATTGAGGGCTACCAACCGCGCCTGGAAATTGAACCCGCTCGGATCGTAGAACTGGCGCACAGCCTGGCTACCCAGGTCATCACTGACGATCAGCCCGCCATTTTCGCGCCAGGAGACAAATTGCGGTAAAGACAAAATCTGGGCCAGCGCCTGGGGATCAAAGCTGATCGGGCGTGTACTGGCGCGGATATTGCCTTGAAATCCCTGATATCGAATATGCGAAACCAATAAACCGTCCACTTTGGCTTGCGGGCTGGGGGCATTTCCAGTCACAGCAAAGAATGGAGGCAGTTCAATTTGTTTCATCTGTTCCAGGGACTTGCGTACGGTGGCCACTTCTTCCTCGGGCAACCGATCCGAACTACCTCGGCCAGGGAAGTGTTTGGCGATTACCAGTAATTTTCCGCTGCTGCCCGAATGCAATCCGCTGATATAGGCCTGTCCCATTTTTCCAACCCAATACGGATCACCCCCGAAGACACGCGTTCCCAGGTCACCACCACCACTGGGATTGGGGGTTTCGAGTACATCCAATGATGGCCCCATGAACAGGTTAAATCCCAGCGCCGACAGTTCCTGACCGAGAATATTGCCAGTTTGTTCTGCCAGGTCGGGATTCCAAGTTGCTCCGAGAGCCATCTCATTCGGCAGCGGGGTCAGGTCATTAATGATTTGATCATAAGGTGGACCATCCCCATCCTGCGCTATCCCGATAAACAGCGGTACATAATTGCGTTGCAACGAATTGTTTGTCGTTGGATCAATGTAAGGCAAAAGAGAGCTATTCCACTCCGCACGTTGCAAATCTCCAATCATTTGGAACGTATTTGCCAGCGTATCTGGAGCATCCGAAAAATTGTCATTGGCGGCCACCATCACAACCCCGCCAACGTTATGATTAACGATCAGATCATAAATTTGGGAATTGGTTCCAACGTCTGTGCCAGTAAAGGTCACTAAAAACAATTGCCCGACACGCTCTTCGGGTGTCATCGATTCAAGTAATGCGCCCACAGCCGGTGGTGGTGTCGCAGTTTGCGCCATTACAGAGACTGGCGGAAATACAACCGACCCCATTAAAGACGCGACCAGTATCAACAACATCAGGGCTGAGAATAAGCGCTTGGCTCTCATGCATCTCCTGCATAACTTTGACAAATTTCTGCATGGAGCTCGGGTTGGATATTCCCCCCCGAAACCACGACTACTGCGGGACGAGCATTGACCTTTTCCGACAGGATGGCTGCCAGCCCAACCGCTCCGGCTCCTTCTAACTTCTGGCCGTATTTGTGCCACGAATGGGCGATTGCCCGCCTGATTTCATCTTCCGACACCAGTATGATTTCATCCACGAATTGTTTGACCAGCGAGATGGTCACCGAACCCTCTTCAACCGCCCCCGTCAGGCCATCCGCCAGACTGGGAAGATCGGGGACGTTTTGCTGCGTGTTGTGATAATACAATGAATGCATAAATGGTGAAGCCTCAGCTTGAACACCGATCAGGTGCGGACGCGGATTGAAACGTGACAGGAATGCACCGACACCAGAGATTAATCCGCCACCACTGACAGGTACCAGCCAGGTCGGGACAAAGGATAGATTTAACTCACGGGCAACTTCCATGGCCAATGTGCCCTGTCCAGCAACCACCTGACCATCATTGTAAGGGGAAATCCAGGTCTTTCCGGATTCGGTGGCATGCTTCAAGCCAGCCGCTTCAGCTTCGGCATATCCCCCATCAACTAGCCGGACCTCTGCTCCAAGGTTGCGCATTGCATCCAGTTTGATCGCTGGAGCTTGCGCAGAAGCAAAAACCGTCACCGGAGCACCGACCTGCTTCCCCGCCAAAGCAACTCCCTGGCCGTGATTGCCTGCGGAGGCCGTCACAATACCAACTTCGCGCTCCCATTCCAGCAAGGTCAGTACTTTATTCAACGCACCTCGTGCTTTGAATGAGCCGGTTACCTGCTGATTGTCCCACTTAAAATAGACATCAAGCGCCGCATCGTAGGTCAGCGGCGTTCGGTGGATATAAGGTGCAATACGGGCGTCGGCTTCGTCCAGCCATTCCGGAGGAATCATGTGGCGCCTCCGAATAGATTTCTCGCTAGTTGTACATCATCGGTGATAATACCATCCACACCCAGTGAATGAAGTCGCTTCATTTCAGCCTCAGCATTCACGGTCCAAACGTGAACGCGCTTGCCCTTTTGGTGAAGGCGTCTAACCAGATGAGCGTTCACATCCGATTGATAGGGGTGCAGGGCAGTGTAAATTTTTCGAGTGTAACCAATAGTACGACCGGGCCAGCCCAGCCAACCTTTGAGGGTCAGCAAACCACAGGGGGTTTCCGGCAGGGATTTCGCAGCCTTATTCAAGTTACCGGGAAAGAACGAGGAAAAAACGACCCTTTCCTGCATGCTGTGGCGTTTAACCAGGGCAACAACTTTCTCAACCAAACCATCACGAGGCGTCGTATAGTTGGTCAGTTCTACATTGATGAGCAGACGTTGTCCCACCGCTTCGAAAACTTCTTCCAGGGTGGGAATTGGCTCGCCGTGGAATTTTTCAGACATAAAACTGCCTGCGTCAAGTTCACGCAGGGCAGTAAATGACAGATCAGCAACGCGACCGGTTCCATTTGTCGTGCGATCCACATTTGGGTCGTGGATGACCACTGGGACCCCATCAGCGGTCAATTTTACATCCAGCTCAACGGCATCAGCACCCAGATCAGCAGCCAATTGAAAGGCGGCCAAGGTGTTCTCGGGTGCCATAGACGAAGCACCCCGATGAGCAAAGACAACTGGACGAGGAAGTTCGTTCAGCACTTAGAGCTCCACAAAGTAAGCTTGTGCAGCTCGGTCGATCATCTCCTTGCTCATTTCGGGATCGATAGCCAAGTAACGGGCAATGTCAAGGATTTGGTCGCACATATCCCGGGGATGAGAAGCGCGTAATTTGCGATTGCGTTTGATGTACCACTCTTGCAGCAGGTAAGCTAAACCCTGATCGCTGTACGGGATGCCTTTAGCCTGCGCAACGCGGCGAAAAATCTCACGATACTCCTCGTAAGAAGGATCGCCAATCTCAATCTTGTGACGCAGGCGGCGCAGGAAGGCCTCATCAACCAAGTCTCTGGGTGGCAGGTTGGTCGAAAAGACAACCAATACATCAAAGGGAATCTCGATCTTGCGACCTGTATGCAAAGTCAGGAAGTCAACCCGGTTTTCCAATGGAACGATCCAGCGATTGAGCAGGTCTCTCGGCCGAACCTGTTGACGTCCAAAATCATCGATCAACAGGATACCGCCATTGGCTTTGACTTGGAATGGGGCTTCGTAAAACTTATTTGTATCGTCGAAAACCAGGTCCAGGCCATCCAGCGTCAACTCACCGCCAACAACAATAAATGGCCGGCGGATCTTGACCCAACGCGGGTCACGGCGGGTGCTGGTGCGCAATGATCCCGTTCCCGTTCCCAACGAATCCTGTTCAGGCGCCAGTTGGTGATTGACCGAATCATACAACTTGACAACCTGTCCATCCACATGCAGTGCATGAGGAATATACATATTTTGTTGCAAGATCAAGTTTCCAAAAGCGCGCGCAATACTGGTCTTGCCATTTCCTGGAGGTCCATACAGAAAGATCGAGGATCCTGAATTAAGTGCCGGGCCAAGTGTCTGAAAAGTTGACTCGGAAATAACCAGCTGCGAAAGGATCTGCCGCATTTGCCGGGCTGTGACGACCATCCGGCTGCGCATTTGACGGCGCATGGAAGCATTGTAGACATCGATCGGTACGGGAGCGGGACCAGCATATTGGCTGCGTTCGAGCGCCTCGCGAGCGCGTGCGACCCCAGCACCGGTAATCGCGTATTGATAACCGCCTTCTCCCAACCCAATCTGCGAGGATTTGACCTCGATCAATTTTTCTCGCTTGAGTACTTCCAGAATCTGATCCGTCACTCCAGCAAAGGGCAGCGCAATTTCTTCGGAAATCTTAAAGCCTGAGAGATAACCCCCAAAATAAAGGATCTTAAGTGCTAAATCTTGCAACCAGAGTGGGGAAAGACCTGTGTCTTCCAAATTGGCAATTGCCGGAGGTAAAAATCCAGTCCCGGGCAGAGATGGAACTTGTTGTGTGGGAATATTGGTCATCTAATCCTCCAACCCATGCAATCCAGTATCATCAAAATGATTACAAAATTTAATAATTCATGCATTCCGAATTATAGCACGGCGTTTCAATCGATTTTCTAAACTTTTGTATTTATCGTATATAATTTGCCGCATGAATCTTTCTGTCATCATCCCAGTCTTTAACGAAGAAAACAGCATCCGCGAAATTGTCAAACGCGTCCAGGCCACTAAGCTGGTTTGGGAGATCGTCATTGTGGATGACGGTTCACAAGACGGCACCCGTGAGATCCTCAAAGAATTGGGCGGTAAGCCAAATGTTCACGTTGTGCTGCACGAGAGGAATAGCGGGAAAGGCTCAGCCGTGCGTGACGGCATCGCTGCCGCACAAGGCGACATTCTCCTAATCCAGGATGCCGATCTGGAATACGATCCGCGCGAGTATCCCAATTTATTACGTCCCCTAGAGGAGGGTGCCGCCGATGTAGTCTATGGGTCGCGCTTCCTGGGTGCAGCCCGGCGACCAATCCTGTTTTGGAATATGCTTGCCAACAAAATCCTAACCCTGATAACTAATATCTTGTATAACAATATCCTGACGGATATGGAAACCGGTTACAAAGTCTTTCGTAAAGAGGTTTTGGAGGGGGTTCCTCTACACGCCAAACGCTTCGACTTCGAGCCGGAATTCACCGCCAAGATGCTCAAACGCAAGGTGCGCATCTTCGAGGTGCCAATCACTTTTTACCCGCGCGATTATACTGAGGGGAAAAAGATCAAAATGAAAGACGCCTTCGAGGCAGTGTGGACTTTGATCAAATACAGGTTTGTGGATTGAATTTAAATAGAATAAATTAGTAGAGCACCGGCCATTGTAAGTACCGGTGCTCTATTTTGTTATTATGCTTTCCAACACCTAGAATCACTACGGCGTGACAAACACGCTGTAATCCAGCACGTAATCACCCGGCGGATAATCCGTCTGCCCATCATTGATCTTTTTCGTCATCGTCATTGTCGTACTGAGATGGTGCTCACCAGCCGGCCAATCGCTTAGCGCTGCATAGATCAAGTGGCAAAACAGATTTTGAGAGGGCGTCTCGAAAACGGCCATCTGGTCATTGGGCACATCTTTCCCATCCAGGACAAATTTGTACTGGATCGACTTCAGGTTGTCAGCCAGAACCTCTTTGGTTGAGGCACACCAGATGCCGCCCCAAATCAACTTATCAGATTGAGATGCCTGGACTGTAAAGGTCAGCGTACCTGGTTTGGCATAATCCGCATCCGAATAGTTTTCGCGTGCCAACTGCTCGATGAATTTTGCCCCTCCGCTCAAAGCTGCTTCAGCGGCATTTTTATCCAACATTTTCGGCGGACCGGACGGTTCAACCCCCGCCCCTTGCGGCTGTAGTACAGCTTGTTCGCCCGCTTTCAGTACTACGTCCTCATTCGACAGGACAGTCTTCGCATCAACCGGAACACGCAAGGTAGGAGCAACGCCTTTACCCTCCAGAAAGATGCTGCCATCCGGCAGGATGAAGCGACCGGTCGGAATCTGCATGGACATGCCCTCGGGCAGGATGAACTGCCCCCGCGCTACTTCCGCTTCAGTTCCAGAAGTCGGATTTTGCCCGACAACGATCATGCCGGGCACCTTACTAAAGCCATAAGCCTCTAATTCGCAGGCGCTGGCGCAGGCTTGCCCTACCAGCAGCACCTGCTTATCAAAATGATATTGTTCCTGGTTGGGCGTGATCTTGTCAGGCAAGCCTTCGGGTTCGAACTTGCCGGTCTTGCTGCTGTAATATTCCAACTGACCCATGGTAATTTCATTTTGAGTTAGGAAACCTGCCAGACCTAACGGCGCGCCACCGGAGTTTTGGCGCAGGTCGATCACAATTCCCGCCACTTTGTTGTTTTGGAAGGTGGTGAGAGCACGTTCAAAAAGCCGGATAATCAGGTTCAGATCATCGTAGTTCGAATTAATCTTCACATACCCTACGCCTGAATTGAGGATTTTATACTCAACCGGTAGAGCATTTGGGTCTGAGCCGGCGAAAATTGAAGTGACACCGAATGATTGGCGTTCAGCGATGGCAGTCAGATTCAAGGTTTGAGACTGGGCGTCAGGATTGGAGAAGGTCACACTGGCCTGCGTACCGAGTGTGGCACGTAGCAGATAACGCGACTGCTGATAGCGATAAGACATTTCCGTGGACTGCGGCGTCCAGGGCTTGACATTGCTGATCGCGTCTTTGATCGGTTGACCGTTGAATGCAGTTACCTGCGCGCCGACCTGCATGCCAGCCTGAGCAACCGGGCTGCCAGCCAGCACATAAGTTACGATAACGCTGCCATCATCCAGTTCGCGGATCGCAAAACCATAGCCACCAGCTGTGGCATCCAGGAATTCTTGATTGCCAACATTCCCGCCGTTCAAACCAACGTGACCGTCCTTGAAGGCCAGCGTGAAATCTTGGAGTACATCATAAAAAGCCTTGGGGTCTTTATTTTTCTCGGCGGCTTCCACGCGCGGCTGCAATTCAGCATATAAGCTATCCCAATTCGGCTGTTTTCCTTCAATCCCATTAAAAGCATACTCCTTACGCACGATCTCAAACATTTTGTCAAAAGCCTGGGTGTAGGAATCTTTCGAAAAATCCTTGATGGCGATATCTTTGGGCTCATACAGAGCCAGGCTCGGTTCCGGCTGTTGGGTAACAGTGAAGGGTTCTTTGTCAAGGTTGACGACCGAATAGCCCGCCGGGAGAATTCCAACCGGGTCGTCCGCCGTGAACAGCTTGCCATCCGAGCCAAAACCGGTTGGGAATTCCTGATTCGCATCCGGCGACCAGACGACGAGATTTCCGCCAATCACTTCGTCCTCGTTCTCAGTATCGGTTACAACTGAGGCCAGGTAGGTCGGCCAACCCTTGGAGGCGTCATCAGCAACCGAATACGGGCCACCGGTCAGGTTCGGCCAATATGAAACTGCGAAGATCTGCACCCCGGCATTTTTCTGTCCATTATTGTCGACATCCACCATCTGACCAGTTGGTCTGGCAGGCAATTGCAGGGCATAGGAACCGTGCTTTTTTTGCGAATCTAAAGCCAGGTAACCCAGGGTCTGCGACGCGACCGGGATTTCCCACTCCCGGTCGCGTTTGACAAAACCGTACATATCAACCAATGCCACTGCTTGCTCTACATAATATGTAGTAATGATGCTGTTGGTGTAATCAAATTCACCGGTAATTTCATATGGCTGGTTGCCCTGCCCACCTGCACCCGATGGATTTGTGCCCAGTGGGGCTTGCGGTGTGTTGAATGGTAAAGAAAATGCGCAAGCCACTGTGAGCATACTAATCACCGTTAAAATCGACAGCAAGGAAAAAACGCGTTTCTTCATCTTCTCTCTCCTAACTAATAAGAAATAATCCTTCGCAGGATCGCTCAATTATACTGCTCTGATCGTCAAGTATAATCATCAGCATGGCCGATTGGAAAAACGAATTGATGGCTGAATTCGAACACGCTGATGAAGCCCGCGCTCGCGACAACGAAGGGCGGGCGCGCGTCTGTGCCCGGCGTGCGGCTGGCATCGCCATCCGCGAATATCTCGCGCGCCAAGGACAGCCTACACCCAATTCGAGCGCTTATAATTTAATCCGCCAGCTACGCGATGAACCGGGTCTATCCCCTGAACTGATACGAGCGTGCGATTTTTTAACCTTGCGCGTCAATGAAGAATTCAAACTCCCAGTTGAGATGGACCTGGTATCCGAGGCGCGCAAGCTGTGCCAGGGACTGCTCACCGATTGGGATGGAAATTAAAGATGCGGCTCCAAGAAGGAGCCGCATCTTTCTTATGAAATAACCCTGATCGACTCTCAACCGCTCCGACGCGTCATCAGGTTGAACACGAATCGCGCTACAGTGACCAGGAACACTGTTACCGAAGCCACACCACCCACCACGATGAGCAAGTACTCCCAATCTGCCAGTCGGCGAGATAAAACGCGTGGACCGGAAAAACGCACGCGACTGCGCATGCGGTGAATATGTTCTCTGGTTGGTTGTACCGGCCGCAGGGTTCCGGCCAATCGCGCTTCCAAGGTATCGAATTGTTTGTGGTTTTGATCTTTCTCACTCATGCTACACTACCCGTTCCAATTTAGTCTGTAGGATATAACACCAGACCGACCGTTCCGGGTCCGAGATTGGCAGCCACAGCAATCGACAAATCGGTCATGATCAAATCCTTGATGTTGAACTTATCCTTCACCATTTCCATTAACCCTCTTCCGGATTGCGGGTCTCGAGCCTGGACGACGGCGATGTGCAGCGGCTGACTGCTATATTTCTCGCGTGCCATCTCGATCGTGCGTTCTAACGCAGCGCGGCGTGTACGGACTTTCTCTGTCATATCCAGCATGCCATTTTTAAGGACAACCAGCGGTTTGACGTTCAAAATCGAAGCTAGCGCGGCTTGCAAGGTACCCACGCGTCCACTCATGCGGGCATAATCGAGCGTATCCAGCGTCAGAAAGATCCCGACGCGCTCACGGATCGACTCGATCCGTCTGACGATCTCTTCGGTGCTTTTTCCAGCCCGATCCATCAGGCGCGCCTCCCGGCACATAAAACCGATACCAGCCGAGCCGCCGAACGAATCGATCGGAAAAACCTTGAATTTTCCTGCAACTTCACGCGCTGCAGCCACAGCCGAGTCGAACGTTCCGGAGAGTTTGCTGGTCACATGGATAGAAATGATCGTGTCTCCGGCTTTGGCAACCTTTTCGTAGAACTCAACAAATTGATGCGGTGAGGGTTGGGCTGTTTTTGGAATTTTTTTGGTTTCATCGACCAATTTGTAAAACCCCTCATTATCAATATCTTCGTACTGCAGAAAAGTTTTTTCGCCAAACTGGATATTGATCGGCACAATCTGGACGTCAAATTCCTTTTCCCAGGCTGGAGGCATGTCTGCTGCCCCGTCGGTGATAATCCGCACCATTTTCTTACTCTCCTTCTAAACCATTCTCTCCACTGATCTGATCACGTAACGCCAGGAGAGTGCGGTGGTAAAGGCTTTTGACAGCTCCTTCGCTGCGTCCCATGATCTGGCCAATTTCCGCATTCGATAGGTTCTCCAAAAATTTTAAAATTAAGAGGTGCTGTCGGTCGGGCGGTAGGCGTCGGATCAGGCGCAACAAATCTTCTTGCTCTTCCGAATGGACCAGGGTCGTTTCAGGATGTTCGCCCTTGGACGGCAGGACCGGAAGGTCATTAAGCGGGATTTCCTGCCTGCGGCTGCGGTCACGGTGCCAGTTGGCTACCAGATTATGGGCAATACGATACAGCCAGGCAGAGAACGGAACGCCCCGGTCGGTATAATTGTGGATGTGATTCATGGCCCGCTGAAAAACGCGGGCAGTCAAATCCTCGGCGTCGTGAAGGTTCCCTGTGCGGTAGTAGACATAATTGAAGATGCGATCCACGTAACGCTCGTACAGCTGACCAAAAGCTTCACGGTCACCATCCGAGGCACTTTTCAGTACATCTTCTTCTTTAAATTCGCTATCCGGCACTTGGCTAGGCCCTACCGGAGGATTTGTTGATATTACAAACCCCACCGGATTTGATTAGTTTCACTCGAGTATATCATGTCAATTCTGAGAGCCATCAGCGGAAGGACTGAGGTCAAACTGGTATAATTACAAATTACGCGTCCATTAT
>CAYOUV010000014.1:0-61897 GCA_964407265.1 uncultured Anaerolineaceae bacterium
ATCCAAATATATCAACAAATTCGGGTAATTTTAATGAAATTAAATCACCTGATTTGTCAATTAAAGGTAAGATTGATAAAAGATTCACATTTTCTCCATAAATTCTGCATGGAGAACTGTTAGGATTTATTCGGTCAAGCGGCTCTGCTTTCAAAGGAATTTCATGAAATTCACACTTCCTCGTATTCTTATTCTGACAATCGTAACAGCCCTGGCTTTGAGCGGCTGTACGGGAGGGCGCCCTCAGCGCAGTTTTACTCCAAGAGGAACCCAATTGGTCTCGGAAACAGCAGCGGTCATACCCACTTTGACTCTGGAACCAACCCTGGTCTCTGCGACGCGAGCACCCACTCCCACCCTGATGCCCACGCAAACACCATTTGCGCTTCCTGAAATCACGTTCAATCAGGACACAAATTGTCGCCTCGGTCCTTCGACCGCTTATTACACCTCGATCACTTATTCCAAAGGCGAAACGACCAAAGTGGATGGCCGTAATGAAGATAGCAGCTGGTTATGGGTCAAAACCCCAAACGAGGGCGATCATTGCTGGATCGCAACCTCGGTTGTCACGAACGTCCCGCCCATCAGCAGCGCGCCGGTCATCCCACCGGCAGCCCTGCCTGAAAACCCCTGGGGCCTGAACGCCGATGTGGTCTGCGGCAGCTTCAATACCGTAAAATTGAGCTGGGAAGACGGCTACTGGGAAAACGCTTACATCATCTATCGCGGTGACGCATGGTACGCCAAGGTTCCGGCCAATACAGTCACCTTCCGCGACTACCCGCACAACGCCAAGACTTATACCTATGCCGTCAAGGCCATCAGCCAGTACGGGGAATCGCAGCGAATATACATCACCGTCAAAGGTTGTGACTAAACAGCGAAACTCCCGCGCCTTGCGGGAGTTTTTATTTTAAGACGTCAAGTAAAATAATTACATTCCACTATCAAACCGGAGTCACACATGCGCGTCATCTATGCCGATAAAAACATTCCCCGTGTTCTTGCCACCAAATTGATCGCCCCGGTCTGGCCGGGTTTCGTCTGGACACCGCTCTCTTCGGCCCACGTATCGGATTTGCCGGAGGAGCCGCTTCCGGGTCCGGATTGGATTCGCGTGGAAAACCAACGCTGCGGCATCTGCGCCTCGGACCTGTCCCTGCTGTTCGTCCAGGCTGACCCCGCGATCGCCCCCGCTGCGCTCCCGGGACTCAGCCGGTTCTGGCTCGGTCACGAAGTGGTCAGCACCGTCTCCGAAGTTGGGCCTGGTGTGAGCAGCCTCAAAGTCGGTGATCGTGTCTTGATGGACAGCTACCATTCAGGGGCTAACTGTTTCACCCTGGGGATCGCGCCGCGCTGCCGCTATTGTGCTGACGGGGATGTGCGTTTCTGCCTCAACAAATCCGAGCCGGGACCGCACGGCATGGGTGGCGGATTTGGCCAGGGCTACGTGGCCCACGAAACGGAAGTGTTCCCCTGTCCACCAGAGTTGACGGCCGACCAGGCATTGTTCGTTGAACCATTGGGCATCGTCATGCAAGCTGTCCTGCGCCACCCACCGCTGGACGGTGATAAGGTGCTGGTCTATGGGGCTGGGATCATCGGCTTGTTGACCACCATGGTAGTCAAAGCGCTCGCCCCGCAGGCGGACATCACGACCGTCGCCCGCTACAACCATCAGGCCGAACGCGCTGAGAAGTTAGGAGCAGACCACATCCTGCGCGGACGCGAAGAATATCAAGCCATTGCCAAGTTGACCGGTGGGAAATTCTTCACCGGCCCGCTCAACAAAGGCCTCGTTACCGACGGGTTTGACGTAGTTTACGACTGCGTCGGGGGCCAGGCGACACTGACGGACAGCCTGCGCTGGACCCGCGCCGGCGGGAGCGTGGTTATCATCGGTCTGCACCTGTCTCCGATGAAGAATCTCGACCTGACTCCGGTGTGGTTCTCACATGTCAATTTGATCGGCTCGTATATGCACGGTCACAGCCATTGGCGAGGGGAGCGCAAACATGATTACGAGTGGGTATTCGATTTTTACCGCCAGGGAAAATTCGACATCGACGGCTTAATCACGCATCGTTTCCCCTTTTTAGATTATAAAGAAGCGATCCGAGTGGCCAGCAGCAAGGGGAAAGAACAAGCAATCAAAGTTGTCTTTCAATATACTTAACCAGGTCTCGAAACCACTGAAATCAGTCGGTAGCCTGATTAGAAAAAAATAGGTAAAAACGGGGATATTAATATGAAATTTCGGGAATAATGTATTAATATAAGATAAATACAGTCTTTTTTCTTCTTGTTCCATCATGGCTTGGAGGATATATGTATAAAAAGACCCATTCCAAAAATGGCAGACGCTGGAGCAGCCTGCTGATTCTGTTATTCTTGCTCATCACCTCTTTCGTCCCGGCAAAAGCCAGCCCGGCTCCCGCCAGCTCCATCCCGGCCTTCAGCGACGGTCAATGGTTGGGGAAATTCAGTATTCACGCCGTCGTCGGCTTCACAAGCTTCACCTGGAACGGTTTTTATAATGGGGATTTGAACTTCACTTCCGCAGCCGGCGAACTGAATGGGGATTGGTCTCTGAAAGGAAGCGGTACCTACAACGGTACTACGCTCAATGGCAAAGCCACCTATAACGCCAACGGCCCCTTGGATGGCCCTTCCGACACTCCACACATCAAGGTTGAAAAATTTGACATCCACCTATCCATCACGGTCTCCGGGACGGCCGTCAACACGACCGTCTCACTCGGCCCGGGTGACGCGGGAGGCTTGGACATCGCACTGGTCAGCGCCACCTGCAGTCAGGCGGTTGGCGATATCACCACACCGGTGGTTGCCAACTATGAGGCAGCCGGAGGCAGTCCAACCATCACCGGATCCTTCACCGCCATCCGGGTCGGCGATCTTACCGCAGCGGATGCCCCCCAGTACATGCAGGAAGTAGGTGATCTGCTGGATAAAACCGAAGCGCTCAAACAGAAAGCTACGCAAGCGGGTGGACTGGACTTCAATGAATTGAACGCGCTGGTCACCAAAGCCGAGGAACTGGCCAAGGCATTGAAGAAAAACAGCCAATGCGGGCTGGGAAATAACAAATCCTTCATCACCGTGATCACGGATACGATCGACAACCTGGCCAATTTCGCATTAGCCAATCCGCAGCTCTTCACTACGGAGGAGCTGGGACGAATCGCCTATGCCGCAGTGCGTGTTGGCGCGATGGGTTCCGGGGCAGCCAACTCACAGCAAGCTGCGGACCTGCAGACCAAATTTGCCAAGGAATTCGATGCCCGCCTGACCGACGCTGTCGATAACAACAATTGCGACGAGGTGACCAACATTACTGTCGCTGCCGCCGCCATCGGGGACAAAGGCTTGATCCAGCAGGCCAAACAAGCCATGACAGCTATTTGTGGAGGAAATTAGCCATGCAGCGCATTCGCATCTTTGTGATTGGAATAATTTTGATCCTATCGACGCTGGCTTGCAATCTGTCGAACGGCGGAAGCGGACCGCAGCCAGGGGGTGCAGCCACTCCCGCATCCGGGAACCAGCCCCAGTCGAAGTCCGAACCGCTACTCTCCGCGCCCGGTCTGGGAACAGTGCAATTGAAGACCGATACGCAAGGAGTCGGCGCCAAGCCCCTATTCCAATGGGAAACGGTAGCTAATGCTGCCCGTTACCAATTGATACTCAACGATTCATCCGGTGCGCCGTATTGGGCCTGGGATGGCACCGGGACACAAATCTATCTTGGCGGGAGCGAGTCGCCCCCGCCTGCGGACAGCGCCGGGCCGACGCTGGAAGCCGGCTCTACCTGGGCCGTGATCGCCTTCGACGCCAGCGGAAAGGTGATCGCTAGCAGCGAAGTGCGCTCGATTTCTCCCTAATCTAGACGAAAAATGCCTTCAACCGCTCAAGTCGCTACAAAGAGTAGCGACTTGAGCGGCAACCAATGCTAACCTAAACGATCACGTTTTTCACAAAGATTTATTGACCTTGCCAAGGGGTTTGGTTACATTTCCGATTGTATACATGACATAATTGGTATAATTTGTCATCAATGGTTCCGATCATAACCGGCTTGACCACACTATCCTTGAAAAAGGATCACACATTGAAGATGGAGAATGCAATGAATAAAAGATACCCCACAATCATCCTGGCATGGTTCCTGATCAATCTCATGGCGCTTTCAGCCTGCACGCGCACGACCACGCCCACACCCACCCCGACCGGGGTGCTTGGCGATCCGGTCACAGCCCTGCCGTCCATCGATCTGTATGTTTCCACCAGCGGGAATGACGACAATGACTGCCAGAGCGAAACGACCGCCTGCCTGACCATCGCAGCCGCGATGCGCAAATCCACACCCTGGAGCACGATCCACATTGGCGCGGGTGAATTCCACAACCATTACATGCTGCAGCCGCCGCACAGCCTGAATTTCTATGGCGCTGGCCGTGACCTGACAGTGCTGATCTCCGATCACGCCGCCGATAACATCATGGTGACAGGTCCATACCACGTCTATATTTCTGACCTGACCATCGGCCTGACCCAAGACAACGACACCTTCGGCTCCGGATTGGACGTTCGAAACAGCGGCGCACGGGTGACCCTGGAAAATTCCTTGATCCGCGAAAGCTACGCCGGCTTGCGCATCAACCAGGGGCAGGTGACCGTCCGAAATTGCATCATCGAACAAAACGGTTATGGCATCCAAAACAGCGCCAACTTGACCTTAATCGATTCAACCGTCCGTATGAACGCCAGTTCCTTCGGGACCGGTTTTTTCAACGACGGAGAAGCCCATCTTGAGAATACAGATTTTCTAAACAACGGCGCCACTGTTACCGGTGGCGGGGCGACCTCTTCAGCTATCGTCAACGGCGGCCAACTGACGATCACTGGCGGCAGGATCGCCAATAATGGCGATGGGATCATCAACCAAGGCGGCAATATCACCTTGGGAGGCGTGACGATCGAGGACAACAATCGCACCGGCGTTTGGCACATGCAAGGTACGACCGAAATCAATACCAGCCTGATTCGCAACAGCGGTGCATACGGCGTCAACGTGGGCGGTCGCACGGTTCCATCGATCGGAACGGTACACATCAGCCAGTCAGCCCTGCTGGATAATGGCACTGCCGGCTTGCGGATCGATGGGGGCGAGGTGCACGTCCAGAACAGCACCATCAGCGGCAATATCGCTTCATCTTCCGGTGGCGGGGGCATCTGGCAGTACAGCGGTTCGTTGATCCTGCTCGATTCGACCGTGGCCTTCAACACCGGTTACGGGCTGCAGGTCAACATCAGTGGAACGACGCCGACCATTACCACTATCCGGCGCAGCGTAATCGCCCTCAATTCGGGAGATGAGTGTTACCTCGACCCGCGCGCAAGCGTCTCCCTGGGCACCCCGCCCACCTATACCTGCAACGACAGTTGGACTCAAACCGCGCTCGGCCTGGATGACCTGACTGAGGAGGCCGGCACCTTCGTGCATCCGCTGCAGTCAGGCAGCCCGCTGATCGACGCCGCCGGTCCGCCCTCGGGCTGTCCGGCGAACGACCAGCGCGGACTCGCGCGCCCAGCCGGGACCACCTGCGACATCGGCGCTTACGAATCCGGAGCCAGCGGCATGGCGATCGTCGCCGCCACGCCAGGGACCGGAACCCCGGAAATTGCTCAGATCTATACTGAGACTCCCACCCCGCAGCCCATGACTCTGACTTTCACGAAGAATGCCTTCTGCCGCAAGGGGCCCGGGACGGCTTACTTCGACACGACCGCCTTTGAAGCGGGCAAGACCGTCAGCCCCGAAGGACACAATGATTTCGAACCGCTCTGGTGGTATGTGCTGATCCCGAACAGCCAGGAACATTGCTGGGTCTCCGATTCGACCGTCGACCCGTCTGGTTCCCCGGACCAGCTGCCGGTCCAACCTGCGCCGCCGCTGCCCGATACGCCCAACAGCTTCGTCATCGCCAAGCGCAACTGCACCGCCAACGGCTTCAATCTGCTCCTGGGTTGGGAAGCTTCGAACGGTGCCAGTGGATATCACATATTCCTGAACGGCCAATTGATCGAGACCGCCAGCGCCAACCAGACCGCCTTCCAGCAAACGCCACCCATGGGCAAGTCCTTGAAATACACCCTGGAAGCCATCAACCAGTACGGCGCCTCGGAACAATTGACCGTCGAGGACAGCGGCTGTAATCCCTAAAATCTCGGTTCACACCTGAGCGACCCTCTCGATCAAATCGCGAGGGTCGCTTTCTAACCTGCCGGCATCCCTTTAGCTACTGGATATTCTAGAATTAGACCATAAATATCTGATATAATTTTCGTTTGGCAAGTGCTTAGCACAACGCCGGACGTCCTCCGGTGTTGTTTTTTGCGAAATCTCAAGGGAGTATTGTTTTTCATGGATAAATCAGAACATCTCGATTTGTATCATCAGATGGTGCTGATCCGCCACCTGGAGGAAAACGCTGCTGAACTTTATCAGCAAGGCAAAATCGGCGGTTTTCTGCACCTTTACATTGGACAAGAAGCGGTCTCAACCGGCCTGATCTCGGCCCGCAAACCGCAGGACCGCGTCATCACCGCCTATCGCGACCACGGCGTGGCCATCAACTGCGGGTTGAGCGCCAACGAGGTCATGGCCGAACTGCTCGGCAAGGCGACCGGCTGCTCGAAAGGTAAAGGCGGCTCGATGCACATGGCCGACCCTGAGAAGAATTTCTGGGGCGGGCACGCCATCGTCGGCGCCCACCTCCCACTTGCGACCGGCCTGGCCTTGGGTGACATGTACCAGGGCAACGATGGGGTCACTATTTGCATGTTCGGTGATGGGGCTACCAACATCGGGTTCTTCCACGAAGCCTTCAACCTGAGCAAGGTCTGGAATCTGCCGGTGCTGTGGGTTTGCGAAAACAACCAGTACGGCATGGGCACAGCTGTCAATCGCGCCTCAGCAGTTCCGGAGATCCGCCAGAAGGCCGATGGCTACGGCATCCCCAATGAGCGCATCGACGGCATGGACATCATGAAAGTCCGCGAAGCCGCCCTGGGAGCCCTCGAGCAGGTCCGTTCAGGCAAAGGCCCCTACCTGCTCGAATTCCTCACCTATCGTTATCGCGGACATTCGATGGGCGACCCCGAGCGCTACCGCCAGAAGGACGAAGTCCTGAAGTGGGAAGAGGAAGACCCGATCGGGATCTACCGTAAATATTTGACCAGCAAGAAGATTGCCTCCGCCAAGGCCCTGAACGAAATCGACACCCAGGCCGAAGAGGAGATCAAGCAAGCGGTCGAATTCGCCGAATCCAGCCCTGAACCGGCACCCGAAGAGCTGTTCACGGACGTCTACGTGGAGGAGGTGTAAGATGACCCGCATTACCATGCGCGAAGCCATTTCCCAGGCCATCTGGGAGGAAATGGAGCGCGACCCCAAGGTCTTCATCCAGGGCGAGGAAGTCGGCGTGTGGGGCGGCACCTATGCCGTCACCAAAGGCTTTTACGATCACTTCGGCCCGGAACGCGTGCGCGACACCCCTATCTCGGAAGCGGTCATCGTCGGCTCGGCCATCGGCGCCGCCATGACCGGCCTGCGCCCAATCGCCGAATTGATGACCATCAACTTCGCCTTCGTGGCCATGGACCACATCGTCAACGAGGCTGCCAAGCTGCACTACATGTTCGGCGGGCACTTCAAACTGCCGCTGGTCATCCGCGCCGTTGGCGGCGGTGGCCGCCAGTTGGCTGCCACCCATTCGCAGACTCCTGACGTCATCTTCGCCCACTTTCCCGGCCTGACAGTGGTTTCGCCCGGGACGCCGGAAGACGCCAAGGGGTTGTTGAAATCGGCCATTCGCTCGGACAATCCGGTGCTGTTTATCGAGCACGCCGCCATGTATCAGAGCCGCGGCGAGGTCCCGGACGGCGATTACACCATCCCGATCGGCAAGTCCAAAATCCAGCGTCCCGGCCGCGACGTAACCATCGTCACGTATTGCAAGGGCCTGGAGCTTTCGCTGAAAGCCGCCGAGGAGCTCGCCAAGGACGGGATCGAGGCCGAAATTGTCGATCTGCGTACGCTGCGCCCGCTCGACATGGAGCCGGTCCTGGAATCCTTCAAAAAGACCAACCGCGCGGTGATGGTCGAGGAAGGCTGGAAATCGTACGGCGTCGGCGCCGAAATCTCCAGCCGCATCTACGAAGAAGCCTTCGATTACCTCGACGCGCCCATCAAACGCGTTGCACAAAAGGAAGTCCCGCTTCCCTATAACCGCACGCTTGAACAAATGGCCCTGCCGCAGGTGCCCGACATCGTCTCAGCGGTAAAGGAGGTGTTGAAGTAATGGCCGAAACCATCACCATGCCCAAACTGGGCTTCGACATGGCCGAAGGCACCCTGGTCCGCTGGGTCAAGAAAGAGGGCGAAGAGATCCGGAAAGGCGATGTGTTAGCCGAGATCGAGACTGACAAAGCCACGGTCGAGGTAGAGTCGTCGGCCAGCGGCACGGTCCGCAAGCTGCTGGTGGACGAGGGCACAGCCGTCCCGGTCGGGGACCCGATCGCCATGGTCGGTTCACCGGACGAAAAAATCGAGTCGATCCCGACTCCTGAACCGGAATCCAAAACCGAGAAAACTGCCCCCGCTCCGGCCGAATCTGGCCCGGCGACTGCCAAGCCCGAGCCCGTCACCGCTGAACCGGCAGTGACTACACCCACGGGACGGGTCAAAGCCTCCCCACTGGCGCGCCGCATGGCCGAGGAAAAAGGCCTGGCACTGGCAAACCTGCAGGGCAGCGGCCCCGGCGGACGCATCGTCAAACGCGACGTCGAATCCGCCATCAGCGCCCAGCCAACAGCGGTCAGTTCAGCGACGACAGCACCTGCGCAGGCAGCACCCCAGGCTGGCGCGGCTCTTGCGCCCCTGCCTTCCATCAATGCTGAGCCGCGCCAGGACCAGCGCGTCAACCTGACCAAACTGCGCCAGGCCATCGGCCGCCGCATGGTCGAGTCAAAACAGCAGTTCCCGCACTTCTACGTGGCGCACGAATACAAAATGGGCCAGTTGATGGCGCTGCGTAAACAGGTCAACCAGTACCTGCCGGACGGCGAAAAGCTCTCGGTCAACGACTTCATCGTCAAGGCAGCCGGGCTGGCTTTACGCCAGTACCCCAATCTGAACGCCCGTCTCGACGGTGAGGCAGTGCTGCGCTTCGGCGCAGTCAACGTCGGTGTGGCAGTGACCGTCCCTGGCGGCCTGCTGACGGTGGTGGTACGCGACGCTGACCAGAAACCGCTGCGCCAAATTTCGCTCGAGATCAAGAGCATGGCTGCCCGCGCCCGCGACGGCAAGGTCAAGCCGGACGACGTCGAGGGCTCGACCTTCTCGACCAGCAACCTGGGCATGTACGACGTCGAGAATTTCATTGCCATCATCAGCCCGCCCGAAGCCGCCATCCTGGCGCTGGGCTCGGCTCGTGAAGTGCCGGTGGTCCAGGACGGAGAGGTCGTCCCCGGCTGGCGCATGAAGGCTACCATCTCGGTCGACCACCGTGTCAGCGACGGCGCCGAAGCGGCCCAGTTCATGCAGGCCCTGGCAACATACCTGGAAGAGCCGTTGCGATTGATGGTCTAAACCCCACTCCCTTAATCACTCCGGGCAGGTCCTAGACCTGCCCTTTACTTTAATGCTATAGTGATTTTATGACCGTTCACGTTTTCAACTGCTTCACTTGCAATGCCCGCTGGCCGAGCAAACTAAAAACTGGCATGGCCTGTCTGCTGGTCGATACCAATCAGGGACCGGTTCTAGTAGACACCGGCCTCGGACGCGATGAATACCTTAGGCCAACCTGGATGACGCAATTGTTCCGTATCGTCACCACAATGCCGTTCGACGCGAACGAAGCAGCCATCAATCGTGTGAAGCAGCTTGGGTACCGACCCGAGGACATCCGGAATATCGTCCTGACACATATGCACTTCGATCACTGCAGTGGAATACCCGATTTTCCCTGGGCAAAAATCCACCTGCACCGCCGTGAGTTCGACGCCTTTACCGACCACAAGATCCTGCACTGGGACGAATTTGCATACATCCCCCGCTACATCACGCACCAGCCTGAGTTCGTCTTGTACGATACGACTGACACGAAGTGGTATGAATTTGATGCCATCCCCCTGCCATTCGAGCCAGAAATGTACTTAATTCCACTTCATGGACACTCGCGTGGCCATTGCGGACTAGCGATTAGAACCTCCGATGGCTGGTTTTTGCATGCGGGCGACTCGAGCGCCGTCTACAATGACGAAACTCCCGCCTGGTTGATCAAACTTGTGCTCGGCCCTTATGACCCCATTTTGCGTGAATTCGCGAAAAATCATCCGGAAGTTCTGATCACGAACAGTCACATGTATCCCGACTTCTTCGTCCAGCATGCAAAAATTGTCTAACACAGTTCAAAAACAACGCGCGCTGATACTCGCTAACAAAAGGGGGTTTTCGCCTAGTGTACTTGCCCCTTGACTTCGCCTTCAACCTTTTCCGCCCAGGGATAAATTTCCGTCCCCTGTGCAGCTTCACGGATGGCAGGATCGTCCGAATAGTGACCGCGTTTTTCGGGCGGGATCAATTCGGCGATGTGACGCATGATCTCATGCCCAATCTCGTCCAGTTGGGCGCGGCGTTCCCGCCCGCTGCCTTTGACAGTGTAAGGGCCGAAGGGCTTGCCGACCTTGATCGTCACCTTGGCGCGCTTTCCCTTTCCCAGGGCCGGGAAGACGTCATTCAGGCCGCTCAGCCCAACCGGCAGCAGCGGTGCGCCGGTCATGGTGGTCAGGAAGGCCGTCCCGGGACGTGCCGGGCGCAGCACCGTCGCCCAGTTTCCCCCCTCCGGGAAAATGCCCATGACGCCCTGCTGATCCAAAATAGACCGGGCAGCCTTTAAAGCGTGGGTTGAACCGGTACCACGAAAAAGCGGGAAATAGCCCCACAGCCAGGGGATGACCTTGACCCAAAAGGGGGCGTGCGGGAACTCAGCCCCACCCAGAAATTCTGGTGGGTAGGGCAGCAGGTGCACCAGGCAAACCGGATCAATAAAACTGAAGTGGTTGCCGACGACCAGCAATGGCCCGCGCTCCGGAATGTTCTCCTGGCCGATAATTTCCATATCAGTCAGCAGGGCAAAAGCCGGGCGGGACAATTTCTTGAGAACAAAGCGTAACAGACGCCGACGCGGATATTTAAATTCTTTTTTTTGCATGATCGATTCAATCCACGCCGTTATGATCCAACGCAACCTGGCGTGCACGTTTTTCGTTCACGCTGAGCAATAATCCCAATCCGACCAGCAAGAAGACCGCAATCGAGACGATACCAACCCGTTGGCCGGCCTGTTCAGCCAGGCCGGCCGCCTGGCCGCGTCCCTGGAACCAGACGGCGGCAGCGGCTGCCAACCAGCCATAAACCGTCGGTCCGATGAACGACGAAGTACGTCCGGCAACAGCAAAGAAACCAAAAAACTCAGCACTCTGTTTATTCGGCGCAAACAGGCCGACCATCGTACGGCTGACCGATTGCACCCCGGTCAGGGCAAAGCCAGCCAGCGCACCGATTACAAAGAAACCGGTCAGGGTCTGGTTGAAGATCATCCAGATTACGATGGCTGTCATCAACAGGATCGAGATTACGAGCGAGCGTTTGAAACCAATCTTGCCCCCAACTATCGCAAAAATATAGGCTCCAATGACACTCGTGGCTTGCACCAGGATCATGAACAGGATCAACTGCTGCTGATTCATACCATATAACACAGCCCCAATGATGGCAGCGAAATCGAGCGCCATCAGGATACCGTCATTGTAGATCAGGAAGGAGATGATGAATTTGATGAATTCCTTGAAATGGCGGACCGCTTTGAGCGTACGTCCGATGCGTTTAAAGCCGATGGTCAGGTAGTTCTCCCCGAGCGGCAAACTCTGCTCTTTACCGCGTTCCTTGATCCACAAAAAAGCCGGGATACTGGAAATCGCAAAGAACAGCGCCGTGAAAGCCAGGGATGCGCGTACCACCAGATCACCTTTGATGAGCACAATCGGCGGCAGGATGAGCAGCAAGCACAGAATACCTCCTGCCGAGCCAATTGCCCAGCCATTGCCAGAAACTCGCCCAATGTCTTCAGGCGCAGCAATTTCAGGCAGGAGGGCGTTGTAATAGACTTGCCCGGCTCGGTAACCGATCTCAGCCAGGATGAAAAACAGCATCCCCATGAAAATATCGCCTTTTTGAACGAAAAACAACAAGGCTGTAAAGATCCAGGAGATACCCGAGAACAAAAACATGAAACGCTTCTTGGAGGCTGTAAAATCGGCAATTGCCCCGAGAATGGGCGAAATGACGGCCACGACCAACATGGCAATCCCCACCGAAACACCCCACAGAAAAGAGCCCTGCGCACCGCCAACGACCTGTCCCTTGAAATAAGCGGAATAAACTGCTAGTAAAACAACGGCGGCATAAGCTGAATTTCCAAAGTCGTAGAGATACCAGGCCCAATGCTCACGATTCCTGCCTCCCTTTTTAACGGCCTGCGCGATTTGTGTCATGAGTCACCTCGTCAATGGAATGGTATATTCTACCAACAACAAATGAGAAAAGCTGCTATCTTTATAACAATCAGTTTTTGATTTCGTTATTCAAATTAATCTCAGAATAAAATCTGGATGCATTCGATACCGTTTTTTTGGAGGCAATCATGTCCAAGCAAATAATCCGCCGGGCTCACCAAGAAACTCAGGTTGCCTGGGAAGCCAATGCCGCGGCCTGGGACGCTCGCATGGGCGATCAAGGGAATGACTTTGTCAATCTGCTTTGCTGGCCAGCCATCGAACGCTTATTAAAAGTCAAACCGGGACAGACAGTCCTGGATATCGCCTGCGGAAACGGCCTGCTGTCTCGCCGGTTGGCCGCTCTGAGGGCTCAAGTGACGGCCTTCGACTTCTCCCCCAAACTGATCAAATTAGCAAAACAGCGCAGCCAAAAGGACAGCCTGATCACCTATCATGTCCTGGACGCTACTGACAAGCAGGCCTTGCTAGCCTTAGGGACCGGTTGTTTCGATTCCGCCATGTCGAATATGGCGCTATTCGATATGGCCGAGATCGAACCGCTGTTTCACGCGCTTAGCAAGTTGCTCAAACCCGGCGGGGCCTTTGTCTTCACCTTAATGCATCCGGCCTTCAACAATCCATCCTCGATCTTGATGGCCGAAGAATGGGACGACGGGGAACTGCGTACGCGCTTCGCAGTCAAGACCCATCGTTATCAGACCGCCTTTCAAGCGCGGGGACTGGCTCTACGCAACCAACCCAAACCGCAGTGGTATTTCCATCGCCCGCTTCAAGAATATCTCAACCTCGGTTTCCGCTATGGCTTCGTGTTGGACGGTTTCGAAGAATTAGCTTTTCCAGCGGATACGCCGCAATCCAGTCTGCTCGGTTGGGGCGGCAAGTTCAGCGAAATCCCCCCAGTACTGGCCGCGCGTCTGCGACTGGCGGCATGACGACGGGGCGGCCAATTGGCCGCCCCGCAATTTTTTCAGGCTGCAAATTCTACTTCAGCATCCCGCATTGTATTAAAGGATGTGATTGCCACTTCCAGCATCGCCAGGTCCGGTTCACGGGTGGTCAGCGATTGAAGTGCCAGGTTCGGCCGAATCAGCATCCGCACGATCGGGGAATCCAGGTGATTGGCTGTCCACTTGATGTATTCGTAAGCCACGCCAGCCAGGACCGGAATGAGCAGCAGACGCGACACCAGCCGCCAGAGCAGCGGCATCGGACCCAGCAGGCTGAAAACCAGGATCGAGAGTAACACTAAAGTCAAGAGGAAGGCTGTACCGCAGCGTGGGTGTTCGAGCGAGAAGGTCGCCACACTTTCGGGAGTCAATTCGGCGCCAGCCTCGTAAGCGTTGATGGTTTTATGCTCAGCACCGTGGTAGGCGTATACGCGGCGAATATCTGGCATCAGACCGACAGCCCAGATGTAACCGACCAGCAAGGCCAGGCGCGCGATCCCTTCCAACACGTTGCCCCACCAGCTATTCCAATGTAAAAGGCTTTCCGCCAATCCACCAGCTGCAGCTGGTAAAAGGAAAAATAAGCCGACGCTAAACGCCAGCGAAAAAACCAACGTGAGGGTCAACAAGGGGCCTTCCAGCTTTTCATCCTCGCCGGTTTGCGTGTTAGCCGAAATGGTCAGTGCGCGCATGCCCAATCCCAGGGCATCCCAGAGCAGAACCAAACCGCGCAAGAAGGGAATCTTCGCCAGGCGGCTTTTGTAGATGCCCGCCAACTTCTCGACATGGATGACGATCTCCCCCTCCGGGTCGCGCATGGCGACCGCAGCCGCCGAACGCCCGCGCATCATCACGCCCTCAATCACAGCTTGTCCACCGTAAGCAATCAGTCTATCTTCCATACCATTCAAATCTCATATTCTTATTTCTGATCGGGCAGTCTCTATAACTGCCCGTGATAATCCTCAGGATTTCAAATTAAAGAAAAAGTGTACAAGCGCCTCAATGCCCTTGTACCAGGTCGGCAGGTGCAGCTTCTCATTCGGCGCATGCACGTTGTCATCGGGCAAACCGAAACCGGTCAGGACCGAGTCAAAGCCCAGGTCACGCTGCATCATCCCGACGATCGGCACGCTGCCACCTTCCCGCTTGAAGAGTGGGCGCTTGCCCCAGACGGCCTGCATCCCATCAGCCATTGCCTTGACACCCGGATGATCACGGTCCGAAATCGAAGCCTTATTGCTGGCCATGTTAATGATTTCCCAGCGGATATCCTTGGGAGCATTCTGCTCCATATATTTTTTCAACTGCTGTTGAACTTCCTCGGGATCCTGGTTCGGGACGAGCCGCGTGGAAATCTTGGCCATAGCCCAAGCCGGCAGGACCGTCTTCTGACCTTCGCCAGTGAAACCGGAGATCATACCATTAACTTCCAGGGTGGGGCGTCCACCAACGCGTTCGACAGGGGTGTAACCGGCTTCACCCCACAGGGCGGGCGCGCCGGTTTGTTCGAGGAAAAACTTCTCATCAACGGGCAGGCGGGCTAACTCCGCCCGTTCATCAGCATCCAAAGGCAAGACTCGGTCATAGAAGCCGGGCAGGGTCACGCGACCCTGATCGTCATGCATGCCCGCAATCAGTTCGGCCAGCGCTTGAGCCGGGTTGTGGACGACGCCACCGAACAGGCCGGAGTGTAGGTCATGCGCAGGACCATAGACCCGTACTTCAAAATATGCCAGGCCGCGCAAAGCGTAAGTGATGGTCGGTAAATCCGCTCCCAGCATGCCTGCATCCGGATTGAGCGCAAAATCAGCCGCAAACAGGTCCTTGTGCCTGGACAGGAAGTCGCCTTCCAGGCTGGGAGAACCGATTTCCTCCTCACCTTCGAGGAAGAATTTGAGATTGACCGGTAAGTCGCTCGTCCGCACGATCGCTTCGATCGCCTTGAACGAGGCCACCACCTGCCCTTTCATGTCAGAAGCGCCGCGGGCAAACAGGTTGTCGCCCTGGCGGGTTGGTTCGAAGGGATCTGTATTCCACAGATCAAGCGGGTCTACGGGCTGCACGTCGTAGTGACCGTAGACCAGCACGGTCGGGGCAGCTTTGCCCGCGCCCAACCATTCGCCAAACACGACCGGGTGTTTACCGGTCGGGATGATCTGTACCTTATCCATACCTAGACCGCGCAACTGGGCGGCCATCCACTCAGCCGCGCGTTGCATATCAGGTTTTCGCTCATCATCCGTTGAGATGGATGGGATGCGCACGATCTCTTTCAGTTCCTCTAGAAAACGCTCGCTGTTCTCTCGCGCGAATTGCAATGCTTTCTCTCTTTGGTCAGCCATCAATCCTCCTATTTTCAATATCAAACCTGCTTCGATTGCCTTGCAGGGAAAATTCTAAACTCCCAAATTTCCATACAAAAACCAGAACGTATCCTGGGGGAAGGTTGCCTGTAATTCAGGATCCCAAATAAAATCACCAGCAACCAATTGCTTGCGCAGGTAAACATCCAATTCTGGCAGAGCAGCGGCTTCAGGTGGCTGCTTTGGTAATTCAGCCAGCAACAATTCCAGGATTACCCGGTTCCGGACTTCACTCGGATAATCTTGACGATATTGACTCGACGCATTCCGAATATCACCCAGATAATTCTTCCAGAGGTTTAGGCGGGATCCCAATTCACGCGTGGCTTTAGCCTCCCAGGCCACAGTCCATTTCGAGCGCACTGCATCCACCTGGGATGTAAACCGGGAGGCCTCGGCTTGCTCAGCCGGTGAGACGGTCCGGACCTGTGCCCGGGTCAAAGCCAGCAGCAAACCGCCAATGGTCAGGCGCGGCAGGTCCGCTTTCAACGGCCAGTAAAGTTCGTTGGAAAGCAAATAATCTGAGAGTATTGGGATGCCTTCTTCTAAAAGCGCGAAATCCTGGTATTGAAATGCCATCGTGTATCCCTGTTACGGTCCAACCGTCGGCGTAGGCGTTTGCTCCAGCACGCGCCTGGTCACCAAATACCAGCTGGAAATGTCCACAAAGCGGTCGCTGGGATCAAACAAAGGCCCAATCTGTACGCCCTGTACCTGGGAATCCACAGCATAGCTGTAGACGGGGTAATACAGCAGAACAGCGGGAGTTTCCTTGGCGAAGATCACCTGGAAATTGCGATAAAGCCGCGTCCGTAACCCGAGATCGGTCGTCACGCGTGCCTGTTCCAGATATTCGCTTGCAGTGCGGTTGTCCCATTGCGAGTAGTTCTGTCCGCCTGTCTTTTCGGCCTGATGCCAGAAAGGATAGGGGTCAGGGTCAGGCGTACGCGAAAGGTTCAAATCAATCAGAGCGGCCTGATAATTGCGTCCGGTCAGGTTATCGTTGATCAACTGATCATACGGAAGCGCCGAAAGGTCAACCTTGACGCCAATCTTGGCCCAGTCGCGCTGGATCGCCGCCGCGATTTGCGCGTGCAAGTCATCATTGGGATATAAAAGGGTGAACGACAGTGACTGGCCCTCTTTTTCGCGCACATCACCCCCGCTGGCCGGAATGGTGTAGCCCTCATCTTTTAAGATTTGAATGGCAGCATCGGGTTCATAATTGACGTGCTCGATACCGTTGTAGTAAGCCCATGAACCCGGCAGGATCGGGCTGTCGGCTTGAATGGCCTGTCCTGCCAAAATGTTATCCACCATCCAGCGTCGATTGGTCCCCATCAACAAGGCCCGCCGCACCTTGGCTTCCTGAAAAAATGAGACCGAGGGATCATCCAGGTTAAAGAGCACCATGCTCAATAGCGGCAGGCGGCTGGTGTAAATCGATAAATTTGGCTCAGCCAGCGCTGGCTGCAAAATATCGGGCGTGACGCGACCAATTCCCAATACCTCACCCTGCTGATAGGCATCCAGCGAAGCCTTGGCGCTCGGATAATAACGAAAGATAACCTGGTCGATAAACGGCTTTTGTCCGTAGTAATCTTCGAATTTTGTGAGCACCACACCCACAATCTGACTGTTTTCAACGATCAGATGGTCCAATTTATACGGCCCGGTACCAACCGGTTTTAGATTGAAATCGGCATTAACGATTTGCTCCGGAGAAATGCCATCCAGCAGATGCTTGGGGAGCACGCCAAACGCAACGTAATCCAGGAAGGGAGCAAAGGGTTCAGGCAATTTGAACTGCAAGGTGCGGTCGTTCAATTTCTTGATATCGATCTGCCCCCACATATCCTTTACGTCCTGCGGGAAGTACGAGGAACTGGACTTGATCAAATCAATCGTGAAGATCACGTCCTCAGCGGTGACCGGTTCCCCGTCCTGCCAAACAGCATTTGGTCGGATGGAGAAATTGTAGATCGTCCCATCCTGGGACGAAGCCCACGAGTCGGCCAGGTCCGGTTGCGGCACACCATGCGTATCAAAACGGATCAGACCGCTGTAGATCAGTCGATCCACGTCGCGGTCAGGCGCGTTGTTCCAATCCAGTAGTGGATTTAGCCGACTCATAGAACCGACTAAAGCCTCGGTGTAAACACCGCCGCTTGTCGGTTGCGGAGAGAGCGGTTGCAAGACCGGCTGTTGACTGAGCAACAAGACCCCCACCAGAACCAGGGTCACGATCACAACCAGGATTTGCCAGCGAAGCTTCTTCATAGGCGAAAAAAAAGAAAGGCCTTACCCCGGACCAGCCTGTCAGGCAAAGTCCGGTAAACAGCCTTTCAGGATCAGAGTAATTCCTAGCGTGAGAGGATTACCGAGGCAATCGCCAGGGCAAAAAAGATTACGCTCAGAACAATGGTGACCCAAAACAGTGATTTTTCGATCCCACGCCGCGCAGTAAATACGCCGCCAGTATCGGCTCCGGTCAACCCGCCAAGGCCAGCGCCTTTACTCTGCAAGATCACACTGATAATCAGGGCGATAGAAGTTATAATCAGAGCTACATCAATATAAGTTGTCATACCTTTTTGCCTCCTGCAAAATGAGCGGGGCAAATTATACCTGTGTTGCATCCGAATCGTCAACCAGCAAGCTCTCGGGGAATGTGACATCGGGTAATTTAGGGATTGTTCTACATTCTTCGGTCGGAGTCTGCATGCACGAAATTATTGTCAACCTGCACATGCATACGCGCTACTCGGACGGTAGCGGCACACATCAGGATATCGTCCAAGCTGCGTTTCAAACCGGACTGGACGTGGTCATCGTCACCGACCACAACGTCCTGGTGCAGGGCTTGGAAGGTTATCAACGGCGCAAGGACAAGCGCGTGCTGCTTTTGATCGGGCAGGAAATCCATGACCAGGATCGCGACCCTCAAAAAAATCACTTACTGGTCTTTAACGCGGGGCGGGAAATGGCCACCCTGGCGGATGACCCGCAGGCGCTGATTAACGCCGTCCGCAACCAGGGCGGATTGTCGTTCATCGCCCATCCCGTCGATCCAGAAGCTCCGGCTTTCGGCGAGAGCGACATTTCCTGGGTCAATTGGGAGGTCGACGGATTTACCGGACTGGAATTGTGGAATGCGTTTAGCGAATTTAAAACCGTTCTCAAAAGCAAGCTGCACGGCTTGTTCTATGCATTTTTTCCTGAATTCATCGCCTATGGTCCGAACCTGGAAACGCTGCGTATTTGGGACGAATTTCTCGCTAAGGGCAAACACATCAGTGCCATCGGCGGTTCGGACGCGCATGCCTTGCATCAGCACCTGGGTCCGATCCAGCGGGTCATCTTTCCCTACAAATTTCATTTCCGCAGCATCAATACTCATTTGTTGATTCCCCAACCTCTAACCGGCGATCTGACCACCGACCAGCGTATGATCTACGAAGCGCTGTCCATTGGACGCGGTTTCATCGGATACGACTTATCGGGTGACACACGCGGATTCCGCTTCAGCGCACAAGGGCGTGAAAATTCAGCTCTGATGGGCGAGGAAATCCAGGTGGAGGGTGGGATTACCCTGCAAATCCATTTGCCCGGCCTGGCCTCGGAAATCCGCCTGTTCAAAGACGGGCAGCTCTTTAAAAATTGGCGGCGCGTCATGGCCGGAGCCTGTGTTACCACCGAACCGGGTGTCTACCGCGTGGAAATCTACAAGAATTTCCTCGGCCGCAAACGCGGTTGGATTTTCAGCAACCCGATCTACCTACGCTAAGCCGTCTTGAGGGCTCTCTTTCCCCGCCGTAGGATTAAATTGACAAGGATAAAACCATGCGAATCGGCATGATGGTGGATACCTACAAACCCCATATCAGCGGCATTACCAATTACATCGACCTGAACAAACGCTACCTGGAAGCAGCCGGGCACGACGTTTCCATATTCACGTTCGGGGACCTGGAATATCCTGACGATGAACCGGGTGTAGTCCGCAGCCCTGGCCTGCCTCTCGTTGACACCGGGTTTTACCTTTCCTTCCGCTACACCCGCGAAGCCAAACAGCTCCTGCAGACCATGGACATCGTCCACGTGCATCACCCCTTCCTAAGCGGACGACTGGCGCTGCGTTATTGTCGGCCCTTGCAAATCCCGATCATCTTCACCAACCATACACGTTACGACTTGTATGCCCAAGCCTACCTGCCGATGCTGCCCGAAGAGGTCAGTGAAACCCTGCTGGAAGCTTATATGCCCCCCTTCTGTGACGCGGTCGACCTGGTGATCTCTCCCTCCGAGGGTATGGCCAAAGTGCTGCGCCAGCTCGGCGTGGAAAGCCACATCGAGATCGTCCCCAACGGTGTCGACCTGAAACGCTACTTCCAAGCCGAGCCGATGCTGCGCAAGGATTTCGGTTTCGCGCCAGAAGATGTATTGCTGATCTATGTCGGGCGGCTGGGACCGGAAAAAAATATTGAATTCCTGATCCGCACTTTTTCAGGCGTGGCGCAGGCGCTGGATAACGTCCGTTTGCTGCTGGTCGGCGGAGGCCCGGCACGCGATGATCTGGAAAAACTAGCCGGGGAATTGGGGATTGCCGACCGCCTTCACTTTACCGGAATGATCCCTTACGAGAAGATGCCTGCCTATCTGGCCATGTGTGATGCCTTCGTGACGGCCTCCGTTACCGAAGTTCATCCGTTATCGGTCATCGAGGCCATGGGAACCGGTTTGCCTGTGATGGGTATTCATTCGCCCGGCGTCGGGGATACAGTCGAAGATGGGGTCACCGGGTTTCTCGCCACCCATGACTTGCCCGCCTTCACTGCTAAGCTGACCAGGCTCTGCCTTGATCGCGAACTGCACCGCAGGATGGGAGAGGCTGCCCGCCGGGCTTCGACCCAATACGCAATCGGGCGCACTACGCAGATTATGATCGACCATTACCAGCAATTGGTATTTGCTGCGCATCCGCGCAAGAAATCCTGGAGTGTTCGACTCCGCAGCTTGATGGAGCGTTATCGCTTATGAGCCACAACCAGCAAGCCGGCCGCAAACAGGGGCATCTGCACGCTGCAGTCGAACACCTCTCGCCTGAACACGCCAAATTGGGGAGAGACTGGCGCATAGGCGCTCTCGCTGTGGCAGGAAAGCCGGGCTACAAACCAGTCATCACGCAATTCGAAAATGTCATATAAGCCTCCGCTAATCCTGCTGGTCGGGCCGACCGCGGTCGGTAAAACCGAACTTTCCATCCGCTTGGCTGAAGAGCTTGATGGTGAAATCGTCTCAGCCGATTCGCGATTGTTTTATCGTGACATGGACATCGGAACGGCCAAACCTTCCCCACAGGATCGTGCACGAGTTCCCCACCATCTGATCGATGTAGCCAACCCGGACGAGACCTGGTCGCTGGCAGTCTTCCAACGTGCGGCACACGAGGCAATCGCCGCGATCCGCCAGCGCGATAAACTGCCATTTCTGGTCGGCGGGACGGGCCAATACATCCGTGCAGTGACCCAGGACTGGTCGCCGCCCGATGTCCAGCCCGATCCGCGTCTGCGCGGGGTGTTGGAAAAATTAGCGGAGAAACACGACATATATTGGCTACACGAAGGCCTGAGGCGGAACGACCCCCAAGCCGCCGCCAAGATTGACCCACGCAACCAGCGCCGCACAATCCGCGCTCTCGAAGTTATCTTCAGCACCGGCCAACCTTTCACCGCGCAGCGCGGACGCGGCGCATCTCCCTACCGCTGCTTGACCATCGGTTTGCAACGCCCGCGGCCGGAACTATATGCGCGCGTAGATGCACGCATCGAATCCATGTTTGCGAACGGATTTCTGGACGAAGTCAAACGCTTGCTAGGTGCAGGCTATTCCCCCGATCTGCCAACCCTGTCTGCGATTGGGTACCGTGAGTGTGTGGCCGTCCTGCGTGGAAGGATGAGTCTGGAAGATGCGAAAACGCAAATCAAGCGCACCACGCGCGTCTTCGTCCGCAGGCAAGCCAACTGGTTCAAAGCAAATGACCCAAATATCCACTGGTTCGAGGCCGGGAATGCGGGTATTGAGCAAGGAATATTAGCATTAATCAGAAAATGGCTTAATCACAACCATTCCCAGAACGTGTAACCCCCCGACTCGTGGTTGAAAAAATCAGAATACGCGCAGCAGCCAGGTAGCCAACAAATAGACCAGGGAAGAAAAAGTTGCCGTAACCGGGATGGTTAACAGCCAGGCAGTCAGCATATCCTGGCCGACACTCCAGCGGACTTTCCCAAATCGCTCAGCTGCCCCCGCCCCGATGATGGCCGAGCTGATGACCTGCGTTGTGCTGACCGGTCCACCGAGGAGGGCCGCTGCGGCGATCACGCCTGCGCTGGCCAATTGAGCCGAGACGCCATGAACGGGGCGTACGCGGAACACTTTCCCACCCAAGGTGCGGATTTGCCGCCAGCCGCCGAAGGAAGCGCCGGCAGCAATCGCCAGCGCGGCAGCCACGATCACCCACTGCGGTACGTAAAAAGAAGGAATGATTCCACCGATCAATAACACCAGCGTAATTACACCCATGGTCTTCTGAGAATCGTTCGCCCCGTGGCTGAGAGCCAGACCGAACAAGGTCACAGATTGGAGCACACGAAACAAATCATTGACCCGCGGTGTAGCGCGACTCGATAGCAGGTAAATGATTTTTGTGAACAGGTACCCGGCCAGAAGTCCAAAAATTGGCGAAAGCGTCAACGCCAGTACAATTTTTAGCAATCCGCCCCACTTGACTACATCTAATCCGTAAGCCAGGATTGCCGGCCCGACCAATCCACCAATCAACGCATGAGAAGAAGATGACGGAATACCACCATACCAGGTGATCAGATTCCACCCAATCGCCGCAATTAAACCGGCCAGGATCACCTGCAAATTGATCGCGCTGGTATCCAGCAGGTCACCACCGATTGTCCGAGCGACAGCCACACCAAATAAAAACGGTCCAAGAAGCTCTCCCAGGGCCGTAACGCGCAAAGCCCAACGCGGCGATAAAGCCCTGGAGGAAATCACCGCCGCAACCAGGGAACCGCTGTCATTGAAACCATTTAAAAAATCATAAATAAGCGCCAATGAAATGCAAAAAATTATCATAAAAAAATCATACCATAATTGACTTTTAATTTTTTCGTCGCTATACTACATATACCGATAGCCAAAAGTGGTTTAACACAAGACCAAAGGAGGAGATACGCGATGAATGACAATCCCTGGTTAGCCCATTACGATCCAGGTGTTCCACAAACCATCGATTACCCCAAGGTGCCGCTGTCTTATTTTTTGGAGGAGTCGGCACGAAAATATCCGGACCGGGCCTGCACAATCTTCAAGGGAGCAGAGATTTCATTCAAGGAAATGAATGAAATCTCCGACCAGTTTGCGGGAGCGCTGGCGGGTTTGGGCGTCAAAAAGGGAGACCGGGTGGGAATCTTTATGCCCAATACACCTCAGTTTGTAATGGCTTATTTCGGCATTCTCAAGGCAGGCGGCGTGGTGGTCGCGACCAATCCACTCTACACGCCAAACGAAATCGAGCATCAGGTCAATGATGCCGGTATCGAGATTATGCTCGTAATGAGCAATTTCTATCAAACCATCAAAAAAGCCCAGCCCAAAACCAAAATCAAGACCATCATCGTCACCAACCTGAAAGAAGCCCTGCCGCCGCTGCTGCGCGTGCTCTTCACACTGGCGATGGAGAAGAAAGGTGGACATCGCATCGAAGGCGGATTAGCGGAAGGCGACATCTGGATGAAGGAGCTGATTGCGAAGTACACCCCAGCCGATCGTCCCAAACTCGAACTGGGTACAGCTGATACGGCTTTATTCCAGTACTCGGGCGGAACCACCGGTGTCTCCAAAGGTGCAGTCGCCACAAATTACAATGTCGTTGCCGACACATTACAAATCGCGCGCTGGATGGCCAACCTTGAAGAAGGCAAGGAAATTACCCTAATGGCCATTCCGCTCTTCCATGTTTACGGCATGGTGGCCGGGATGCATTTCTCGCTTGCTACAGGCGCTAGCATGGTGATGATCCCCAATCCACGCGATTTGAAGGATTTGCTGGAGAACATCAACAAATACCATCCCAGCATTTTCCCGGGTGTCCCAACACTCTACAACGCGATCAATAACAATCCGGATGTTATCGCTGGAAAATATGATCTTTCATCGATCAAGGCTTGCATTTCGGGGTCTGCGCCTTTGATGCGAGAGACCAAGGAAAAATTCGAGTCCCTGACCGGCGGTGTGGTCTTCGAGGGCTATGGCCTATCGGAAGCACCGACTGCCACGCACTGCAACCCGCTCTTAGGAGTGAACAAGACCGGCTCGATTGGTATGCCGCTGCCGGATGTGGACTGCAAGATCATCAGCCTCGACGACGGTGAGACCGAATTGCCAATTGGCGAAATCGGGGAACTGGTGGTCAATGGCCCGCAGGTGATGAAGGGTTACCACAATATGCCGACTGAGACGGCCAATGCCTTGCGCAAGCTGAAGGATGGCAAAACCTGGCTCTTCACCGGTGACATCGCCCGTATGGACGAGGATGGCTATTTTTACATCGTCGACCGCAAAAAAGAATTGATCAAACCAGGCGGATACCAGGTTTGGCCACGTGAAGTCGAGGAGGCAATCGCTGCAAACCCGAAAGTTATGGAAGTCGGTGTAGCCGGTATTCCCGATCCGTACCGCGGCGAGACCGTCAAAGCCTGGATCGTCAAGAAGGATCCCTCTCTGACTGAAGAGGAGCTTAAAGCCTGGTGCAAGGAGCGTCTCGCGGCCTACAAAGTCCCCACCCATTACGAATTCCGAGACGAACTGCCAAAGACCACCGTCGGCAAGATTTTGCGCCGCGAACTGGTCCGGCAGCACAAGGAATCAGAAGCCGGGTAAAAGGAAATACGAATAAGCAAAAGAGGCTTTCTTTTTCAGAAAGCCTCTTTTGCTGTTTCAGGGTAGCTTTGCAGTATTTCAAGCCATTTGTGGGGTGCCACTGGATTTCGGATTCGGTGGCGGGAATATCTGCTCGAACTCCTCGCGGCTGATGGATTCAACTTCCAGCAGACGATTGGCAACCGCGTCCAGCTTATCACGATACTTGGTCAATATACGACGCGCTTCCTTGTAAGCCTGGTCAACTATTTTGCTGACTTCCTTGTCGATCAATTCCGCAACCGACTCGGAGTAATCACGCTGCTCTGATATCTCGCGGCCCAGGAAGATTAGCTCTTCCTTCTGGCCATAGACCATCGGACCCAGCTCGGTGCTCATCCCCAAGCGGGTGACCATCATACGCGCCACGCGGGTGACACGCTCGATATCATTGGATGCACCGGAGGTTATATCGTTGAATACCAGTTCTTCGGCTGCACGCCCGCCCAGAAGGCCGACCATCTCACCAAATAATTTCTTGCGCGAGGTCAGCATGCGATCATCTTCGGGCAATGCCAGGGTAAAACCACCAGCCTGGCCACGAGCGATGATCGAAACCTTTTGTACCGGATCGACTTCAGGGATGGAGTTCATCACGACTGCATGGCCAGCTTCGTGGAAGGCTACGATGCGCTTCTCTTCATCCGAGATCAACCGGGATTTACGTTCCGGCCCGGCAATCACACGCTCGATAGCTTCCTCAAACTCTGACTGGCCGACGGAACGCTTATCGCGTCGCGCTGCCAGGATCGCTGCCTCGTTGACCATATTCTCGAGGTCCGCGCCGACGAAGCCAGGGGTAGCCCGTGCCAAGACGCCCAGGTCAATGTTCGGATCGATTGGCTTGCCCTTGACGTGAACTTTCAGGATAGCCTCGCGCCCGCGCATATCCGGGCGATCGAGGGTTACGCGCCGGTCAAAGCGGCCAGGGCGTAACAGGGCCGGGTCGAGGATGTCCGGGCGGTTGGTTGCTGCGACAATGATCACGTTTGTGTCGGTATCAAAACCGTCCATCTCGACCAGCATCTGGTTGAGGGTCTGCTCGCGCTCGTCGTGCGAACCGCCCAGACCAGCCCCGCGTTGACGGCCGACAGCATCGATTTCATCTACAAAGACAATACAAGGCGAATGACGCTTGGCCTGCTCAAACAGGTCACGCACCCGGCTGGCGCCTACGCCGACAAACATCTCAACAAACTCCGAGCCGGAAATTGAGAAGAACGGCACGCCTGCTTCACCTGAAACGGCTTTAGCCATCAAAGTCTTACCCGTTCCTGGTGGACCAACCAGCAGCACACCCTTCGGTATGCGAGCGCCCAACTGGATAAACTTCTGAGGCTCGCGCAAGAACTCGACCACTTCGGCGAGTTCTTCTTTTGCCTCCTCGACACCGGCTACGTCATCGAACGTAACGGTCGGATGATCGCCGCTGAACATACGTGCACGCGACTTGCCAAACGACATGGCAGCATTATTGCTGCCTTGTGCCTGACGGAAAATAAACCACAGTACGCCAGCCATGAAGATGATCGGCAGGATATACAGGGCGCTGGTTAGAATGCCAGCCCAAGAGCTGGGTGGCTTGACTTCGACTTTTACGCTATCCGGGGATAACTGTGCGGGCGTCACACCTAGACTAATCAACTGATCCACAAGGGTCGCGTTCGGTTCCTTATGCGACTCACGCTCGACTGCATCGTTGCCAGTTCCGTAAATTACCTGCAAGCTGTCATCATTTCCGACAACGATGCGGGACACTTTACCGAGCTCAATATCTCGTGCAACTTCGTTAATTGTCAGTGGCTGCTGAGTAGCGGAATCTTGGCGCACACTCATGTAGACCATGGCAATGATCGCCACGAAAATCAAGAAGTAAACCATATAAGATTGATTTCGTGAATTCACGTGTTCCTCCAAATACAATGCGATTATACCAACCGAATGAGAGTTTCGACGGGAAAAAAACCTTTTATATAATTCTCTTATAAATTTAAATTTCCAGCCAATGCCATCAGATTAGCTGTGAATTCCATTCAAGGTATGATTTTATTCATCAATCAGCAGACTGACCGGGCAATGATCGGACCCGGGTACTTGATCGTGGATGATGACATCCCTGACGCGGGGTATTAGGTTTTCCGAGACCAGAAAATAATCTAGCCGCCAGCCGATATTACGCTGTCGGGCATTGAAGCGGTAAGTCCACCAGGTATATTGGACTCGCTCGGGATATAGCTGCCGGTAAGCGTCTACAAAGCCGTGTTCGATGAACTTTTCAACCCAGGCACGCTCCTCGGGCAGGAAACCGGAAGTGCTTTCATTTTGCTTCGGATTGCGCAAATCAATCGGTCGATGCGCGGTGTTAAAGTCCCCGGTAATAATCACTGATTCGCCTGCAGCGTGGTGAGAGTCGCAGATATCCAAGAGGGATGCATAAAAATCCAGCTTGAAAGTTACCCGTTCTTTGCCGCGCTGTCCGTTTGGAAAATAAATGTTATACAGTTGGAAGTCAGCATGGCGGGTGCGGATTACGCGTCCCTCCGCGTCAAATTGTGGAATTCCCAAACCAAGCTGTATTTCTTGCGGCTCTTCCTTCAGGATAGACGCCACACCACTATAACCTGGCCTCTCAGCCGGATTCCAGATGGAGCGATAACCAGGTCTGTCACGCTGGTCATCCGTCAATTGCTCCGGGCGGACTTTTATCTCCTGCAAACACAATACATCCGGTGATTCCGTAAATGCCCAATCAAGGGCTTGCTTCTTATAGGCGGCGCGAAAGCCGTTCACGTTCCAGGTTATGATTTTCATGTCACATATACATTTTATGGTAAACTAGCCATTAGACAGGTGAATCATGAATGAAAAGGGTAAAAAGCGCATTCTTTGCATCGACGATGAACCAGAGATGATTGATTTGATTCGCCTGATTCTAAATCGGCGCGGATTCGAAGTCAAAGGTGCTGGCGGCGGAATTGACGGTCTGGAGATGGTGCGTACGGAACAGCCGGACTTGGTCCTGCTCGACCTGATGATGCCAGACATGGATGGCTGGGAAGTATATCAGCAAATGAAGGCCGATGACAAAACCCGGTCCATCCCAGTGATTGTTGTCACTGCCAAAGCCCAGAGTATTGACAAAGTCTTGGGTTTGCATATTGCCAAAGTGGATGACTACATCTCCAAGCCATTCAGTCCGCAGGAATTATTGACCAGTGTTGAGCGTGTCTTAAACAAGACAAAAACGGCATCCTGAAAACCGAAAGACGACCTGACGGGGCGGCGAGAGTCGCCCCGTTTGCCATTGACCTATGCCACTATCCATACTTATTCAAAATCAAAACAAGGATGTCCCACCCATCCGGGGCAAGTACTGCAATTCATTCTTGTGCCGCCTGCGAGGGTTGACTTTCCGGCGCGAGCTCGACCGAGATGAAGGCTTGTTACTCGTCGAGGGACATGATAGCCGCATCGATACGGCCATTCACATGCTCTTCGTCTGGTTCGATCTGGCTGTGATCTGGATCAATTCCGACATGCTTGTGGTAGACAAAGTGCTGGCACGCCGTTGGCACCCCGCATACGTCCCTAAACAACCTGCCAAATATATTCTCGAAATTCACCCAGACCGCTTGGACGATTTCGAAATCGGCCATAAGGTAAAGTGGAATGATGCCTAAACCTATTTCATCTATTCTGTTAGTGGCCCTGATCCTGTTTACAGCCACTCCCGTTCTGGCCCAGACCGCCACGCCTCCGGCCACAACACCTGAGCCCTCGCCTACGCCTGCTAATGAGCCAGTTTATATCATTCAATCTGGTGATACGCTGTGGAGTATTGCCAATCGTTTCAATATCACCGTAGACGACCTGACCACTGCCAATCCGGACGTTGATCCAACCTTGCTGGCAGTCGGTCAAAAACTGGTCATCCCCGGATTGGAAGGCGTTAGCGGTGTATTGAATACAGAGGTAATCCCCTACGGGGATACTTTCCGCAGTTTGTCCCGCCGGACGCAGGTCTCAGATGCAATGCTGCGCAAATTGAATCGTCTTATCAGCCCGACCGAGCTTTACGCGGGTACCAGCCTGATCGTCCCGGTCCAGGAAGGCGCACTTGCCCTTTCCAGCCGGGCGACAATTGCCAGTGGAGAGTCGTTGCTGGAACTGGCGGTGTCTCAGGGCAGCGATCCCTGGGTCCTGGCTGGGATCAATGGATTAGCTGGAACCTGGGACGCGCTCCCGGGCGATGTGCTTTATTCACCAGCAGGCCAAACTGACTCGACCGCCAATGGTTTGCCGGCTGTATTTTCATCTGCTGAACTGAAGGATCTGCCCTTAAAACAGGGGGGAACCGCTGAAATTCGAATTACGCTGGCACAGAAAGCGACCTTGAGCGGTACGCTGGTGGACTACCCCCTGCACTTCTTCCAGATGGAAGACGGCTCCTTTGTAGCCTTGCAGGGCATTCATGCCTTGCTCGCCCCAGGCGCATATCCGCTCAAGCTGGAAGCCAAGCTGGAGGACGGCAGCACGCAAACTTTCGAACAAAACGTGCTGATTGTTTCAGGCAACTACCCCGATGACCCGTTGTTGGTCGTGGAACCGGATACCATCGACCCAACTGTCACCAAACCCGAGGAAGCGCAGCTTGTTTCGATCACTGCTGCCGCCACGACGCAGCGTTTCTGGAACGGAGGTTTCATCAGCCCAGCCTCAAATTACCCGGGAGTAAATGGATATACCTCTCGCTACGGAAACCGCCGCACCTACCTAGGCCAGGGAACCAATGTCGAGATCCACGGCTTTCATACTGGTCTGGACTTTGGCGGGGGAACCGGTTTGCCGATCACGGCACCAGCTGACGGCAAGGTTGTCTTTGCCGGTCCGCTGGTTGTAAGAGGCAATGCCACCATTATCGACCACGGTTGGGGAGTCTATAGCGGCTTCTGGCATCAATCGGAGATTGACGTCAAGGTTGGGGACATGGTTAAACAGGGTCAGGTAATTGGCTTGGTCGGTGGTACCGGTCGTGTAACTGGTCCGCACCTCCATTGGGAAGTTTGGGTTAACGGTATACAAGTGGATCCGCTAGATTGGCTGAATGAGACCTTCCCTTAGCCATCTAAGTTGTTTTCTCTTTTTAGATATGCTACACTACGTTCAGCCTTAACCTTTTTAAAATATGAGGATTGTGGATCGGTTTGCTGTTCAGCTTTCCAAAGCAAACAGATATTTATTATCAGTTTACGCCGATGCAATTGGATATTATCTGGTTCACAATCTGGCAGCAGATCTTTCGATGAAAATCTGCACAACCGACCTGACAGTCCGTGACAGCAACTTTACCAATCAGACATAGAAGTAAAAAAAACGTAAATAATCCGATAAAACCACTTGACCTTGCCTGCAATTATCATTAGGATTGTGATTACCAGTTTTCTGGGCAACTTATAATAGTATTTTCGAGATGTATGGCCCGCGAAAGCGTTAATTTTATACAACTTCGCAGGCCTGATTGTGTATAAAGACTTATGGAAGGAGGTGATGGCCGACACACTGATGAGAGAGTTCTGTCTGCCGAGTTCGTTTCAATCCGTTTTTACGGACCAAAGTGTCAAAGAGATATGGAGGAGTAAGAAAAATGACTAAACGCTTATTTGCAATGCTAACGGTATTACTGGCTGCAAGCATGATGTTGGCCGCCTGCGGTCCTTCCGCAACCCCGACAGCAGCCCCCGCCACTGAGGCACCTGCCATGACTGAAGCCCCAGCGATGACCGAGGCTCCGGCTGCCTTTACCTGCACCGACGCCATTGGTTGCGCCACGATCAAGCCCGGCGAAACCATCAAGATTGGCATGGGTGCTCCGATGACCGGAGACAACGCCGCCTTCGGTATCGACATCTCGCAAGGTGAACAGATCGCCATTCAGGATGCCGGTGAATTCGATGGTTTCAAGTTCGAACTGGTTGCAGAAGACGACGGTGGCACTCCTGAAGGTGGCGCAGCCGTGGCCAATAAATTAGCCTCTGACCCGACTGTAGTAGCCATCGCAGGTCATATTTTCTCCGGCGCGACCCTGGCTGCCATGCCAATCTATGAAAAGGCAGGCATCCCCATGATGTCGCCGTCTGCCACGAACCCCGATCTGACCAAACAAGGTTCGACGGTCTTCAATCGCGTAGTCTTCACCGATGCTACGCAGGGCAAATTCGCCGGCGAGTACCTGTTCAATACGCTAAAGGTCACCAAGCTGGCCGTCATGCACGACGGACAGGCTTACGGACAAGGTCTGGCCGCAGTCGTTCGTGACACATTCACTGGTCTAGGTGGCGAGGTAGTTGCCTTCCAGGCCATTACCCCAGGCGAGTCTGACTACAGCGCCGTACTGGCGGACATTGCGTCCAAGCAGCCGGAAGCCATCTTCTATGGTGGTTACACGGCTGAGGCAGTCGTGATCGTCAACCAGATGAAACAATCCGGTCTTGACGGGGTTACCTTCTTCGGCGACGACGGTACATTTGGTCAAGATTTTCTAGACCGCGCCGGGGCGAATGGCGAAGGTGCTTACGCTGCCTCGCTAATCCCACCGGAGTCCGATGCCAAGGCTAAGTTCGATGCTGCCTATCTGGCTGCCTTTGGCACAGAAGCTGGTAAACTCTCACCCTATAGCTGGTCAGCTTACGATGCCGTCGCCGTTTTGGTCAAGGCAATCGAGAGCGTCGCAATCAAAGGCGATGACGGCAACCTCTACATCCCACGCAGTGCACTGATTGATGCGGTCCGCGGCACAAAGGATTACCAGGGTCTTACCGGCGTAATCTCCTGTAACGACACAGGTGAGTGCGCCTCCTCTGGCCCGACCTTCTACATTGTCAAGGATGGCAAGTGGGTCGAGGTTAGCCAGTAATAGGTACGTTCATTCGACTGTTCGCTATATGCACTTTGGCGGGGCAAGCCCCTCGCTTGCCCCGCCATCTTCTCAATAACCTCATATTATCCTCACCTCTTCGCAAAATCCCGAGCAAAGTCATCGTGGAGGAGACCACATGCCAGAAAAGACTTCTTCAAAACGCATAAGGATGCCAGTCAGCACCTATCGGATTATCCGAGCCATTCTGGGGGTTTTGTTTGGAGGCTATCTTTTATGGCGTCTTTATAAGGTCTTCATCGGTAGCCCTATCTACGGCCCGGAAACGTGGATACGCTTTGCTCTCGCCGGAGTGATCTTGGGAAGCGTATATGCACTTATTGCCATCGGTTATACATTGGTCTATGGTATTTTATTCATGATCAATTTCGCACATGGTGACATCATGATGCTAGGGGCCTTTGGCGGTTACTTCATCTTCGAGGCATTCAAATCTATTCCCTCCCCTACCCCGGCCAACCCAGATCTCACTTTCCTGAATGCACACCCAGTCCTTTCTGTTGTTCTTGCCTTCGTGATTGGGATGATTATCGCCGCCGTTAGCGGCTATTTTCTTGAAAAAATCGCGTACCGACCGCTTCGTGGTGCTCCACGGTTGGTTCCGCTCATTTCAGCCATTGGCGCTTCCATTTTTCTGGAAAACGCAGGGCAATTGCTCTTTGGCGCACAACGACGCGATTATGCTAACCCGGCTATACTGACACGCGGTTCAGGCTGGACCATTCCGGTTGGAGATAGCAACGTCATTTTGACTTACACTGGCGTTGTGACCTTCGTCCTATCCGTGTTGATTATGTTAACGCTGTTTATCCTGGTCCAACGCACCCGCTTGGGTCGCGCTATGCGCGCCGTAGCTGAAAACAAGAGCGTGGCAGCATTAATGGGAATTAACGTTGATCGCGTTATCAGCTTGACTTTTATTATCAGCGGCGCGATGGCTGGAGCGGCTGGAGTTATGTGGGGCATCCACCTAGGATTAGTATATTACTTTGTTGGATTCGTCCCAGGCATCAAGGCCTTTACAGCCGCCGTACTGGGGGGAATCGGCAACATTCCAGGAGCCATGTTGGGGGGGATGTTCCTGGGAATTGTTGAAGCGGTTGGCCCCCCTATCCTCGGCATTGACTTCCAGTTGAAAGATGTGATTGCCTTCGGTATCCTGGTGTTGATTCTGATCTTCCGCCCGTCCGGCATCTTGGGCGAAGTTCTGAGCGAGGAGAAGGTGTAATGAATACCCACATCCGAAATGGCATAAACGCCGGTATCACCTTTGGGATCGTCATGATCTTTCTGTTCCTGATTGGGTTTACCAGCACGGCTGCAGAACTGATCAGTGACTTGATTAAGCTCAAAGGGGAGACTGTCATCCTTGGCCTGACCGCGCCCATGTTCAATCTGATAATTTTCTTAACCATCATCGGCACATGGGCGGGCGCTTACGGTAGTCGTAAAGTCAGAGACGAACCTGACACCTGGAAACTATCTTTACTGGCTGCGACTCTGGCAGGATTGGTTAATGGCGTGCTGATCGCTATCCTGGCGTACATCGTTGGGGACATGACAGTAGCTGGCCTTAAGCTTTACAAATATCTGACAGCGGTCCTGCCAGGCGTAGTCAATCTCTTTTTGCTCGATCAGACCCCTCTTGGAGGAGCGATTTTCCACCTGATTTTCTTCTCCGTGACAGGTTTGATGGGGGGGGTGTTGGGACGAGGCGTCGGGCGCGGTGATTGGCGCAAACGCTTCTCGATCTGGTGGAATGAAGTCTGGTCCAAATTCAACCGGAAATCCGCCGTCCAGAGAGTACGGACAAACCCAATCACTCGTTACGTCCTATACGGGCTGCTTTTGCTGATTGTCTTCCTGTTACCTTTGCGTATTGGACAATACTGGAACTATACCTTGGGGACTGTAGGTATTTACGTTTTACTCGGTTTGGGCCTCAACATTGTGGTCGGTCTAGCTGGTTTGTTAGACCTGGGTTATGTGGCTTTCTTTGCCATTGGCGCCTATTCGGTAGCCTTATTGACTGCTCCAGAACCACATCACCTGTTATGGAGCTTCTGGGTTGCACTACCAATCGGCATCGCATTGGCCGCCTTGGCTGGTATCCTGTTGGGCATCCCAGTCCTACGCATGCGTGGTGATTACCTGGCTATCGTCACCCTTGGCTTTGGTGAAATCATCCGTATCTTGAGCAAAAGCGACCTTTTAACACCATTCTCCGGTGGCCCAAAGGGTGTCATCAATATCGCCGGGCCAACCCTGTTTGGCAAACCCTTTAGCAGTGACATCGACTTTGTCTATCTAATTCTATTGGCTGTATTTTTAGTCATCTTTGTCACCTTGCGTTTACAAAACTCTCGCGTGGGACGGGCATGGGAAGCAATGCGCGAGGACGAGACTGTGGCCCAGGCAATGGGCATCAACACCTTGAAACACAAACTGATGGCCTTTGCCATCGGCGCGGCCTTTGCCGGCCTGGGTGGCGTGTTGTTTGCCTCTCGAAATCAATTCACAGGCCCCGAAGACCACAACCTTATGGTCTCAATTAATGTTTTATCCGTCGTTATCGTGGGAGGTATGGGTAGCATTCCCGGTGTAATCGCTGGCGCATTTGCGTTGAAAGGTCTCCCAGAAGTCTTGCGCCAGCTTGAAAACTATCGCGTGTTAGCCTTTGGTGCTCTGTTAGTCGTGATGATGATCGTCCGACCAGAAGGCTTGATTCCAACTTCGCGCCGCAGATTGGAAACTCGAACAGATGCAAAGGTGTCTCGGCCTGAAAGGCAAGAAGATGACGTAGGGAGTGACTCACAATGACGACAGCCGCCCTCGAAACTCGTAGCCTGGTCAAACTGTTCGGTGGTCTACTAGCAGTCGATAATGTTGACCTCGTAGTATCTGAGCAATCTATTTTCAGCGTTATCGGCCCTAATGGGGCCGGAAAAACCACCTTTTTTAACTGCATTACTGGCTTCTACTCCCCAGACGCCGGCGACATCCTGTTTTTCGGGAAATCGCTTGTCGGTCTACCCCCTGACCGTATCACTGGGCTAGGGATTGCACGCACCTACCAGAATATACGGCTTTTCTCGAATATGACCGCCCTGGAGAACATCCTGGTAGGGCAGCATTCCCGCCTTCGCGCCAACTGGGTCGAGGCAATTATCCGCACACCGCGACTGAAGAAGGAAGAAGAGGAAGCCTTAGAAGAAGCCCAGCGATTGCTCCAATTCGTAGGCCTGGCCAGCCTGGGCGATAATCTGGCTCGCAACCTGCCCTATGGCGCTCAACGTCGCCTGGAAATAGCACGGGCACTGGGGAGTAAGCCCAAAATACTCCTCCTCGACGAACCGACTGCCGGCATGAATCCTCACGAGACTGGTGACATGATGAATTTCGTCCGCCTTTTGCGCGATAAGCTTGGATTGACCATTTTGCTAATTGAACACGACATGCATATGGTGATGGGTGTTAGCGAGCAGATTGCTGTGCTAGACTATGGAGCTAAGATCGCGGAGGGTACGCCGGCCGAGATCCAAGGCAATCCAAAAGTCATTGAAGCTTACCTTGGACGTAGAGCCACCTCTAGCCTGAAGAAAGCTGCTTCACAAGCGGGATAGCCCACGAGGAACAACCAATGCCGATACTTGAAGTCAAAGACATTCATACCTATTACGGCAACATCCATGCCCTGAAGGGAATCTCGCTGATCGTTGAGAGAGGCGAGATTGTAACGTTGATTGGGGCTAATGGAGCTGGTAAGACAACCACCTTACGTAGCATTTCTGGTTTACAAAAACCACGTGAGGGAGACATCTTTCTAGATGGCGAGGACATAGCAAAGTTTAAACCCCACGAGATCGTTTACAAAGGTGTCTCTATGGTTCCAGAAGGACGTGGTATCTTCGCCAGATTAACTGTCAGTGAAAACCTCGACCTAGGGGCATACAGCCGCACTGAACGCAGCAAAATCGAGGAAGACCTAGAGCGCGTTTACGGTATCTTTCCCCGCCTGAAAGAGCGCCAGAAACAGGTCGCCGGCACACTTTCAGGAGGCGAACAACAGATGCTTGCCATCGGGCGGGCGCTAATGGCCCACCCCAGGCTTCTACTTATGGATGAACCTTCGATGGGATTGGCCCCCATCCTGGTTGAGAGCATTTTCGCTACAATCCAGCAAATTAACGAAGAGGGTACTACGATTTTGTTGGTAGAGCAGAACGCTCTAATGGCTCTCTCGGTTGCCCATCGCGGTTATGTCCTTCAAACTGGCAAGATCGTCCTAAACGATACTGCCGAAAATTTGAAAAGGAATGAGATAGTCCAAAAAGCCTACTTAGGTGCTGAATAAGAGAGCGCAGAAGATACACGATCCTTGCTCGAACATAAGACAAGCACAACGGTCATCCTAGTCATCAACCAGCATTCGCATCAAGAAAGAAGGAGCACTTTTCATTGTAGGGTGTAACAGCAAAGTGCTCATACACCATTGGCCTATTACCTGCCCCTGTGTGTCCACAATAAAGCACGGCTGAAGAACTACAATTGGACGAACGGTTCTTTGGGGAATTTCATAAGATCAATTTTTGCTGAATTCACATTAGGCGATTAAGTGGCAGAAATCTGAAAAGGAACGAAGAGGATGGAGTTATTACAAAAAAAGGTTGCTTTCATCGGATCCGGGACAATGGCCGAAGCTATGATTTCCGGTTTGCTACGTCAAAATCTGGCGCTACCCAATAATTTGTTAGCCGCCGGCCCACGCCGTAAACGCGGGGAGGAACTGAAACAGAAATATAATATCCAACCTTACACCGATAACGCAAAAGCTGCCTCCCAGGCGGATGTGGTGGTGCTCTCTGTCAAGCCACAGAGATTGATCATGGTGCTTACGGGGTTAGGAGGAATCAAGCCAGAAGCGTTGATACTCTCCATCGTGGCTGGCGCAACCATCAACAAGATCAGCACGACGCTCAAACATTCGTCTGTGGTGCGATGCATGCCCAATACCCCCGGGCAAATTGGGGAGGGCATAACGGTTTGGACGGCCTCCAATGCCGTCTCTGAAGAGCAACGTGAATTGGCGCACCTCATCCTGAGCGCCTTAGGGGAGGGGGTCTACGTAGAAGATGAAAGCTACTTGGACATGGCCACAGCCCTCTCTGGCACCGGTCCAGCTTACGTCTTTTTGTTCATGGAATCTATGATTGATGCTGGCGTGCATCTAGGATTCCCGCGCCGCATCGCCGAGCAGTTAGTCCTTCAAACCATGCGCGGCTCGATTTCTTATTATCAAAAGAACGATGTCCATCCAGCTACATTGCGTAATCAAGTTACTTCACCAGGTGGTACTTCCGCTGAGGCACTTTACTATTTGGAAAAGGCAGGCTTCCGGACCGCCATTTCAAGGGCCATTTGGGCAGCCTATCAGCGTTCGCTTGAATTGGGAAAAGACAAAACGGTGCATATCCCCGAGGCATATCCAAAGAAGAATGAGCAGTAAGCCAAAGATAACAAAAATCTTTTTGCTCAGATTTCCCGAGGTGAGTGGATATTCAAAATCAAACTGCAAGATGCCTAAGCGTAGAGGTAGAACAATCCATCTACGCTTCCCTTTACAACCTGGATGTAAAAATGCCTTTTACTGAAATCATCACTACCGTCACTGAAATCCAGCGCTGCCTCGCCCGCGCTGGTCGAAGCCATCTTTGAGACCATCCAGCGCATCAACAAAGAAGGCACCACTGTTCTACTGGTCGAGCAAAACGCGCTGATGGCGCTTTCGATCGCCAATCGAGGTTATGTATTGCAAAGCGGCGAAATCGTACTCAGCGAAGACGCAGCCAATCTCAAGCAGAATCCGATGATTCAAAAGGCTTACCTGGGCATGGAATAACCAGTTTTATGCCGAACACAGAGCGCAGAGAATAGTAAAATTATGCTATCTTCTGCGCTTTTGTTTTCCCAGGAACGGAGGATGAGACATGCTGGTATTAACTGCAGATGAGGTCCGCAAGGCACTCCCGATGCCAGACGTGATCCAGGCCATGAAACAGGCTTTTGCAGCCCTTTCAGATGGTCGGGCCGAGGTACCGCTTCGGGCGCGTTTACCGATCCCCCCACAGGATGCCACCAGCCTGTTCATGCCGGCTTTCGTTCAGACCGAAAGTGGAGATGCCCTGGCTGTTAAAGTCGTCTCGCTATTCCCCAAGAATCCGGATCGCGGACTAGCGCTGATCCAGGCTGCCGTGCTGGTACTAGATGCGGACACCGGTCAGGCCGCTGCCTTGTTGGAGGGATCCAGCCTGACCGCCATCCGCACCGGGGCAGGCGGCGGCGCTGCAGTCGATTTACTGGCGCGACCTGACAGCCGCGTGGTCGCCGTTTTCGGCGCGGGAACGCAAGGTCGCACGCAATTGGAAGCTGCTTGCAGCGTACGCAAGATCGAAACCGCCTGGGTGTTCGACCCGAATCCCGAACGCGCTGAAGTCTTCGCAGAAGAAATGGCCGGTAAGGGGCCTATTCCAGGAAACTTAAGGGCTGCACGGTCAGCCGGGGAGGCACTTGCCAATGCGGATATCGTCTGCACCGCTACCACAGCTTTGACGCCGGTCTTCGCTGATCACCAACTTAAGCGCGGCGCGCACATCACGGCAATTGGCTCTTACACACCCGAGATGCAGGAAGTACCCTCTGAAACGATTAAACGCGCGCGGGTGATAGTCGATTCTCGTCTGGCGGTACTGGCCGAGAGCGGAGACCTGCTGCGCCCCATCCAGCAGGGGATGATCACCGAAGAACACATTTACGCCGAACTGGGCGAAATTATTTTGGGTCACAAACCTGGGCGCCAATCGGACGAAGAAATCACCTACTTCAAGTCGGTCGGCGTGGCCGTGCAGGATGCCATGGCTGCCAATCTGGCCTTGGAGAACGCCAGGCAAATGGGTCTGGGACAAGAAGTCGCATTTTAGAACAAACGAGGCATCAATGACACTACCACACACTGCGGATATGCTCATCATCGGAGGCGGGGTTATGGGGGCCAGCACCCTGTATCACCTGGCAGCACACGGCCAGAAGAAGGTCATATTACTCGAAAAAGAGGAGTTCTTTGGCCAGGGTGCAAGCGGACGCTGCGCCGGAGGGGTGCGTTACCAATTTGCCACCGAGATCAACATCAAACTCTCGCTCGAAAGTCTACCGATGCTCGAACGCTTCAAAACCGAGATCGGACAGGATGTGGATTATCGCAAGTGTGGTTACCTGTTCGTGCTGACGAACGAGCAGGATGTTACCGCCTTCAAGCGCAACGCGGCCTTACAAAACAAGCTCGGCGTGGATACCGAATGGGTGACAGGCGATGAAGTCCGAGAGCGCTTGCCATCCATGCACTTCGAAGATGGTCTGGGCGGAAGCTTTGGTCCAAACGACGGCCTGGTTGATCCCAACAGTGTGGTGATGGGCTACATTAATGCTGCCAGCAAATTGGGCGCGAAAGCCTTCAGCAACATCGAGGTGACAGGGATAAAGGTCGAGCACGGGAAGGTCAGCGGCGTGGAGACCAACCAGGGCTTTGTGTCTGCCCCAGTCGTGGTCAACGCTGCCGGACCCTGGGCGGGGCTGGTCGGGCGTATGGCTGGAGTGGAAATTCCAATCGTTCCCGTCCGCCGCCAGATGTTTACGACCACTCCCCTGCCCGAAATCCCCAGTGATTTCCCCTTTGTGCTGGATTTCGCCCAATCGTTGTATTTTCATCGCGAGGGGAACGGATTGCTGATCGGTATGTCCAATCACGACGAAAAACCCGGCTTCGACCAAAACGTTGACGAGGATTTCGAACTGGTCAATCTGGAGGCTGCCATCCAGCGCCTGCCCTTGGTCGAAAAAGCCGGGATGGTTTCGCATTGGGCCGGCCTGTACGAGGTCACGCCCGACGCGCATCCCATCTTCGGCGGGACTCCGGTCGAGGGCTTCCATCTCTTAGCCGGATTCTCGGGTCACGGATTTATGCACGGACCGGTCGCCGGAAAGCTGATGACGGAGTTCATCCTGGATGGTAAATTCCGGACACTGGACGTTTCGGCTCTGGATCTGGCCAGATTTGAAGAAGGGCGACAGATTCAAGAGTACAATGTAGTCTAACGATCCAAGAATCGAACAAGAGAGAATAGCCCCATGAAGAAATTTTTTCCTATCATTTTCGTAATCCTGACGGTTAGCCTGTTGCTATCTGCTTGCGGCGAAAAGCAACCATCCTTCACCTGCAGTGACCCACTCGGCTGCGTGACCATTGAACCGGGAACTTCCATAAAAGTCGGCACGCTCCTGACGATGAGCGGACCAGACAGCCCCTACGGGATTGATGCCCTGCGCGGGGTCGAGATTGCCATTGCAGATAAAGGCAAGCTGCTTGAACATGGTATCGAATTGGTAAAAGTCGATGATCAATGCAGCGCAGACGGCGGACAGCAGGGCGCAACGGATCTGGCTAAAGATTCACAGATCGTCGGCGTGATCGGAGCCACCTGCTCCAACGCTTCCACGCCTGCTGCTAAAATTCTGTCTGATGCAGGCATGGTGATGATTTCGCCATCCAGTACCGCCCCCTCGCTGACCGGTCAAACTACCCACCGCGCGGGATTCCTGCGTACCATCTACAATGACAAAGTGCAGGGCAATGTGGTGGCCGACTTTGCTTACCATGGCCTGGGCGCACGTACCATGGTCACCATCCACGATGGAGGAGCCTATTCCCTGGAATTACAGCAAGCCGCCTGCGACGTTTTCCAGCAATTAGGCGGAGAATGCCTCAAGCAAGTCCAGATCGAATCGGGTCAGGACGTAACGACAACCATCCAGGAGATAGCCTTGCTCAACCCGAGTGTGCTCTATTATCCGGTTTACACTACCGATGGAGTCGCCATCACGAAAGCCGTCCAAGAATCGCAGATGGTCAACACCGCCTTGATCAGTTCGGACGGCCTGCTGAGCAGCGACTTCCTCGCTCAGACCGAGCCGGGTTCGGAGAATATGTATCTTTCGGGACCGGCAACATTAAGCGACGACACAGCCTTCATGCAGGAATACAAAAGTACATACGGGGAGAACCCGGTCGCGTCTTACCACGCGCAAGCCTATGACGCGGCAGAAATGTTATTCAAGGCGATTGAAGAAGTAGCTGTCAAAGAAAGCGGTGGAACAGTCCATATTCCCCGCCAGGCACTGCGCAGCGCGCTCTTCAACATCAAAGATATGCAGGGACTAAGCGGAACACTTTCCTGTTCCCTACTTGGTGATTGCGCCATACCAAATATTCTCATCTACCAAGTTCGTAACCAGCAGTTTGTACCAGTCTACCCATAAGTAAAAGGTGAGCAAATGGCATTAGAGACACGTGAGCAAATTGTTACCAACTGGCTGCCGCGTTATACCGGCACATCCCTGGATGATTTTTCCAAATATATTTTGCTCACCAATTTCGACAATTATGTGCATCTGTTCGCTGAATGGCACGGCGTGGAAGTGTGCGGTGAGGAAAAACCGATGCTCAACGCCACAGCGGACGGTATTACGATCATCAACTTCGGAATGGGCAGCCCAAACGCGGCCCTGGTCATGGACCTGCTCAGCGCCATCAGCCCGAAGGCGGTTCTGTTTCTTGGAAAATGCGGCGGTTTGAAAGAAAAAACCGAGGTCGGCGACCTGATCCTGCCGATAGCTGCCATCCGGGGCGATGGGACCTCCAACGATTATTTTCCTCCCGAAGTACCGGCCTTACCAGCTTTCAACCTGCAGAAGGCCGTCTCCACCACCATCCGAGACCACGCGCGTGATTATTGGACCGGTACGGTTTACTCGACCAACCGCCGCGTCTGGGAACACGATGGCAAGTTCAAGGATTACCTCGAGCAGATCCGCGTCATGGCAATCGATATGGAAACTGCCACGTTGTTTATCACCGGCTTCTATAATCGCATCCCGACCGGCGCGCTGCTTTTGGTATCGGACCAGCCGATGATCTCGACGGGTGTCAAGACGATCGACAGCGACCGCAAAGTCACCGAGACTTACGTCGAGGAACACATTCGCATCGGGATCGAATCGCTCAATCAGTTAATTCACAACGGATTGACCGTCAAACATTTACGTTTCTAAGGAATACAGGTCATCTATTTATGCCATCTGCTGAAATCATCACCATCGGGACCGAGATCTTACTCGGCGAGATCGTCGACACAAATACGCGCTACATCGCGCGCCATTTACGCAACCTGGGCGTCGATCTGTACCGTACCATTACCATCGGCGACAACCTCGAGCGTATCGCCGAGGCCATTCGTGCTTCGATGAGTCACGCCGAGATCGTCATCACGACCGGCGGTCTCGGCCCCACCGTCGACGATCCAACCCGCGATGCGGTCGCCCGCGCAATCGGGGTAGAATCCGAGTATCGTCCAGAGCTGTGGGAGCAGATCATCGCCCGCCTCGCCCGTTATGGCCGCACACCCTCCGAAAACCAGAAGCGCCAGGCTTATATACCCCAAGGCGCAATCGGGGTCGAAAACCCGGTCGGCACTGCCCCTTCCTTCATCGTGGAGACGGATCGCAACGCCTTGATTTCCCTGCCCGGTGTGCCGCGCGAGATGGAATATTTGCTTGAAACAGCCGTCATCCCGTATTTGCAAAAACGCTTTGACCTGCATCAGGTCATTAAAGTACGTCTGCTGCACACTTCCGGCATAGGCGAAAGCCTGATCGACGAACAAGTGGGTGATTTCGAAAAGTTGACCAACCCGACGGTCGGGCTGGCAGCCCACTCCGGCATTGTTGACATCCGCATCGCAGCCAAAGCCGACACGCAAGCCGAAGCTGATCGTATGATCGCCGAGATCGAATCCGAAACCCGCATACGCCTCGGCCGGGTCATTTTCGGCGCAGATGAGGACACGCTTGAAGGGGTCACCTTGCAGATGGTCGCCAATCGCGGTTGGAATCTGGTCGCCCTGGAATCGGGCCTGGACGGAGCCCTGATCCGACGTCTGACTAATCCCCAGAACCGTACCCTGCTCGGGGTCGATTCCCGTGAATTGGACCGGAACCAACTCGTTCCCATTTTGGAAGAAACCCGCAAGAAACATGGGGCCAAGGCTGCGCTGGGCATTGCAGCCTTCATCGGCGAGGAATTGGTCGTCGAACAATGTATCCTTACGCCGCAAGGTCTTCAGAATCGTACCCTGACCTATGGCGGTCATCCGGGTAATGTTCCGCGTTGGGCTGTCAACCTGGGGTTGGACTGGTTGCGCCTGATGGCAAGCGAGAGTGATGGGTAAAGGCGGTACGCGGCGCTCCCATTGGGTGCTACTTCTCATCTGGACCGCCGATGGTCTCGGCCTGGTGCTGCTGGCAGGCGCCTTGCTGTATTTCTGGGGACTGCGCCAGCCGACAGTGCTGGCGGCTCCGGCCACACCTCAACCGACTCAGACTGCCATCGCAAAATCCGCTACCCGCGGCCCGTACTACCTGCCGTCCGTCACCCCCCGCGCAACCTTCTCGCCCTACCCCACGCCATCTCCCCTCCCGCCGCTGGCTTCGCTCGCAGTCGGGCACGGCCCCTTCGTCATCGGTCACTCGGTCGAAGGACGTCCGCTGGAAGTTTATCGATTTGGAGACGGGCCAACCGTACGCATGATCGTGGCCGGTATCCACGGCGGCAACGAATGGAACACCATCGCCCTGGCTGACCAGTTGATTGCTTATCTGTACGAACATCCCGAGAGCGTGCCCGAGAACAGCAGCCTTTATATCCTGCGAAACCTGAACCCGGACGGCGAAGCCCGAGTCCACGGCGTGGACGGACGCGTCAATGCCCACGGTGTGGACCTGAATCGCAACTGGCCCTATCGCTGGAAGGCTGAATGGGGGTTGGATGGTTGCTGGCAGTATCGCCCGGTCACAGCCGGGGACGCGCCGGCTTCCGAGCCCGAGACCCGGGCTTTGATGACCTACATAATGCTGTACAAACCCGAAGCTCTGATTTCTTATCATAGCGCCGCTCTGGGAGTCTTCGCCGGCGGTCTCCCCACGCTGCATGATTCCGAACGGCTGGCCAAGACCCTGGCCGGCGCCGGCGGCTACCAGTACCCGCCGATCGATACCGGCTGCGACTACACCGGCAACCTGGCTGATTGGGCTTCGTCGGTTCAGGGGATTGCCGCGGTGGACATCGAACTGACCAATCATACTGACACTGATTTCGACCAAAACCTACGCGTGTTGCAGGCGTTTTTAAACTGGAAGCGGTAAAATTGTCCGACAAGGAGTAAGAATGGCAAAAAGTGTAGATATCCTTTTGATCAATGCCCATGTCCTGACCATGGACGAGGAACTCAAGCAATTCAACCCCGGTGCGGTGGCTGTTCAGGGAAAAGAGATCGCAGCCGTCGGTCCGGAAACTGACATCAAGCAGGCCTACACGGCCGCCCAGGTGCTTGACTGCGGTGGCAAGATCCTGATGCCCGGACTGGTCAATGCCCACACTCACGTCCCGATGACACTCTTACGCGGACTGGCTGACGACCTGCGCCTGGACGTCTGGTTGATGGGCTACATGATGCCGGTCGAGCGCCAATTCGTCTCGCCGGAATTCGTCCGCCTGGGCACCTTACTGGCCTGCGCCGAACTGATCAAGACCGGCGTGACCGCTTTTGCGGATATGTACTATTTCGAGGAGGATGTCGCCAAAGCCACCGCGGAAGCCGGGCTGCGCGCCGTCTGCTCTCAGACCGTGCTCAAGTTCCCGACGCCGGATGCGCAATCCTACGAAGACTCACTGGCTTATTCGCGCGATTTCATCCAGCGCTGGAAAGAGCACGACCTGATCGTCCCCTCGGTCGCACCGCACGCTCCCTACACCTGCACCCCGGAAATCCTGAAGGCTACGGCTGAACTGGCGGCAGAATTCGACGTGCCTCTGCACACGCACCTGGCCGAGACCGCACTCGAGCGCGAAAATATGCGCAACGAGACCGGCATGCCAGTCATCCCCTATGTCAAGAAGCAGGGTTTATTCGATGCCAAGGTCCTGGCGGCACACTGTGTTCACATCGACACAGGCGAGATACGCACGCTGCTGCATGCCGGAGCTGGTGTAGCGCATAACCCGTCCTCCAACCTGAAACTGGCTTCGGGCGTCGCCCCGGTCCCCAAAATGCTGGAAGGCGGCCTGAATGTCGGTATCGGTACGGACGGTCCGGCCTCCAACAACGATCTGGATATGTTCGAGGAGGTCCGTCTAGCCGCCTTCCTGGCCAAGGGGATCAGCGGCGATCCCACCTCCCTGCCAGCCTCCCAGGCACTGACCATGGCGACCCGCCTGGGCGCCAACGCGCTCCACATCGGTCACCTGACCGGTTCGCTCGAACCAGGCAAACGCGCCGATTTGATCCTGGTCGACATTTCTCCGCTGCACAACTCGCCGCGCTTCCGGCGCGACCCGGACAACGCCTATGCCCAGATTGTGTATGCCAGCAAATCCACCGACGTGACCGACGTGATGGTCAATGGGAAATGGTTGTTGCGCGGCCGCCAACTGCTCACCTTGAATGAACAGGAATTGCTGGCGAATGCCGCAGATGTCGCCAAACGGATCGACAGCTTCCTGATCGAACGAGAGCAGTCGGTTCTGTCGAAATTGATCGCGCTGGGCGGCTTGATGGAACAGGAGTCCTTTGAGGTACAGATCAAGGTCAAAGTGGATGACCTGACCCCGGTCCACGCAGGAATGAAGAAGGGTGAGATCGAGACCATGCGCTTCCGACACTACCGTCAATACGATAACTATTTCCTCTTCGGCGGCGATGAAGGACGGGTGCGCTTCCGCGAAGACGATTTGATCGATGCCAAAGGTGAAGTAGGCACTGTTCGCACGCGCCTGACCCTGATTGGTCCGGCCAGGGAAGGCAAGTTCGACCATGATGTACTGCTTTCACGCAGTCGCTTCCTGGCACCCGCCGATCACACCCTGCGCTTCTATCGTGAATATTTCAAACCCCAATCTGAAATCGCCGTTCAGAAAGATCGCCACCGCTGGTTGATAAAATACAAAGACACTGAATTCTTTGTCAACCTGGATACCATGGAACAACCCAGCCTGGGTAGTTATGTGGAAATCAAGAGCCGCACCTGGAGCCGCAAAGACGCCGATAACAAAGCTAAGTTGGTCGGGGAACTGCTGGCCGTGATTGGTGCCGCTGATGGGAAGACAGTAACCCAGGATTACATCGAGATCGTTCAGGAAAGCGAATAATCCGAACCCACCAGCGCAAGGAGCAGGGATGCAAAACTTCTGGAGCAAGTTATCAAATTTCCTTGCCAAGCTGTTGGCAACGCTCTGCGCAATCCTGTTCATCATCACGACGCCCCTGGCACTGGTTTTATATAACCTCGACCTACACGCCTTCGATCCAAGTGTTTACGAACAAGCCCTGATCGAAGAGAACATCTACCAGCGTCTGCCAGGCATGATTGCCGAGACCATCACTTCATCCCTTGAAAATAATCCATCTCCGTCTTCGGACCAAAGCCAGGATGGGCCTCCGCAATTTATCAAGAATCTGGCGCCACAACAGTTGGAAACCGTCATTACCAGCCTTATCCCGCCCGACGAGATGAAGCAAATGAGCGAGCAAGCATTGTCTCAAATCTTTGCATATCTCAACGGTCAAAGCGATACCGCTGTACTGTCCCTGACCAGTTTCAAACAACGCCTGACAGGGGAGGCTGGCGTTCAGGCAATCCTGGATATCATCGCTGCTCAACCACCTTGCACCCTGCAGCAACTACTCTCATTAACAGCCGCCGCCTTGAGCAATCCCAAAAACATCCCGCTTTGCAGCCTGCCGAAGGAAGCCTTACCGCTGGTGAAACCGCTGCTCCAAGCGACACTCCGATCGGCTGCAGTGGGCATTCCAAATCAAGTAATCCTGATTAGCCCAGGGGCCTCCGGAACAGCGGCCTCAAACAACCTACAAGGGAACATCCGGCTGGCGCGGATCATTATGCGCTGGAGTCCCCTCTTACCACTGCTCTGTCTGCTGGGTATCACCAGCTTAGCTGTCCGCTCATTAAAAGGCTGGCTGCGCTGGTGGGGTATTCCCCTGCTGTTAGCCGGAGGGCTGGGGGCCAGCCTGGCTTGGGGAAGCCTGCCCGTCTTCGGGTTGACGTTTACCAATTTTCTTGCCAAAAGATTCCCGCCCAGCCTGCCCGACTTTGTCACAAGCACCATTCTGGATCTGTTGCGCACAGTTCTTCAGAATCTGGTCAAACCAATTGGCCTGGAAGCGCTTGCCCTGACCGGAATTGGTTTGGTCATGGTCGTGGCTGCCGCCTTATTGCGCAGCAGATTATCGCCCCAAGCCGAAACCTGATCCCGAATCCACCTGTACGGATGCCTGACTGCGTCTTGTGTCCATACTGTTTTTAGGAGGCCAGCATGTCCAATCCACAGCAATCCAACACAATCGGCAACGCCAGCCTGGCGCTGGGGATCATCTCAGCGGCATTGGTCTTTGGAATCGGGTTGTGCGCCCTGACCGGGGTCTCACAAAATTGGATTCGCGTGGCCGGCACACCGCTCTTCGTCTGCGGTGGGAGCAGCGCATTTCTTGGTTTTCTGGGAATGATCCTGGGCTTTGCCGGTTTATTCGGCAAGGATCGTTCACGCGCCACCGCCATCGCAGGCTTGATCCTTGGATTCCTCGGGAGTTGTCTGTTCTTTGTGCTCCTCAACGCCATCGGTAAGGGCGGTTAGCAATTCTTGCAACTTTTACCTATCCTAGGCAGTATCCATTAATAGAATATGGCCCCGGCAGACGACCGTGATTTGGCCCGCCGTGCAGCCAGCGGCGACCGGCACGCTTTCAGTGAACTCGTGCGCCGCCACCAGTCGGTGGTATATAACGTCGCTTACCGTCTGCTTGGGGAGCGTGGCGAGGCTCAGGATGCAGCCCAGGAGACTTTCTTGCGCGCATACCGCTATCTGGCTTCTTATGATCCGGACAAACCTCTCGCCCCGTGGTTGAAGCGGATCGCCACCAACCTGTGCTACGACCGGCTGAAGCAGGCCCCGTCGACTCCCTCTTTAGATGAGGAGGCGGTTCGTCCGCCGCCAGACCCGCAACCCGGTCCCGAGGCGCAGACCATCCAGCGCGAACGAGGCGAGCGCGTCCACCAGGAAATGCTGCTCTTACCACCGCGCTACCGAGTTGTCATCGAATTGCGGCACTTCCAGAACCTGAGTTATGCCGAGATGGCCGAGGCACTCAAGCGACCGCTGAGCGATGTCAAGAGCGACCTGTTTCGCGCCCGCAAACGACTGGCCGAAAGGCTGAAAGACCTGCAATGAATCATCACCCGACAGATACCACTCTGAACGAACTCCTGGACCAGGCACTGGACTCCAGCACTTACGATCAGGTGCAGTCCCATCTCGAACAGTGTGCCGACTGCCGTACCCGTTTGGAGGGCTTGCGTTTCGTTTTCAACGCCCTGACAGAAGTCACCGAGCAACCCCTGGCCCTGGACTTGGTTCCGGGCGTGCTCTCGCGGCTGCCAGTCCGCCAACCGCAAATACTCTGGCGCTTGGCGCTGGCAATGCAAAGCGGTGTGGCTCTCGGTCTGCTGCTGGCCATCAGCTCTCAACTCACACAGTTCGCCCACACTACGGATTGGGGAAATTTGGTAAGAATCGAGCTTACCAAAGCAAGCCTGACTTTCTCGGGGTTAATCCAGAGCCTAAGCCTTCCGCGCCTTTTGCTTCAATGGCCGGTGATCACGATACCAACCCTGGAGTTGCCAGTTGTTCGATTGCCCGGGTTTTCCGTCCCGGCCTTCTCCATCTCGCCAGCCTCTCTGATAGCCCTGGTCCTGGCTGTGGGACTACTATGGTTGGCTGGAAATTTGATCCTTCTACACCCACGGCATAAGCGAGGGAGCAAACGATGAAACCTCCTGTCCTCGCCCTGGTAATCGCCCTGCTGGTGGCCACGCTGGCCTGTGGCTCAACCACACCAAGCGCCATCCCAACACCCGAACAATCCGTCTTCGACTCTGGACACACGGCTTATGGTTTCTTTCCCTCCCCACCGGAGTTAACTTCCAAAAGCATGCTGGGGATATTACAGGCCATCGGCCAGCACGGAGACGTGATCCTGCTGCAAAAAGAAGTTCCCTGGACTGATTTCTTGAACGGCAGTGACGGGAAGTCTCAGTCCATCCAGGAGCAACGCGATTTGACCACACTGGCGGGCAGGAATGGCCTGGAAGTTATTTATGTGGTCGATCCGCTCAACGGTCTCGATCGACGTCAATTTGCGCCGCTACCGCCGCAACTGGAAGGTGCAAACTTCGGTACGCCAGCTATTCGACAGGCATTCAAGAACTATACGCTGCGGCTGGTGCGTGAGTTCCATCCGCGTTATCTTGGACTGGCTTCCGAAATCAACACCTACGCCGACGCGCATCCGGAAGATTTCCCCAATTACCTGAGCTTGTACCACGAGCTCTATGCCGCCATCAAAGCTGAAGCGCCGGATACCCAGGTCTTCGTCACTTTTCAATGGGACGATCTGAACAATGTAATCCCCTTCGATACATCCCGCGGCGAGCCTTACCAGACCAAATGGGAGCAAGTCGAGGCTTTCGAGCCAGACCTGGATGTGTGGGCTATCTCAACTTACCCCTTTGTGGCTTTTGACAGCGCAGCTGAAATCCCGGTCGATTATTACACTCCGTTGCTTACGCGCACAAATAAACCCCTGGCTGTGGCCGAAGGCGGCTACAATTCACAAGAAATCCAACCATTCCATGGGACACCTCAAGATCAGGTTGATTATCTCAACGCGATCCATTCCCAAATCGGGGGGCGGTTGGATTTTTGGATCTACCTGATCCTCAACGACATCAATCTTGAATCATATATTCCAAATCTGGCTGCGAATGGCCTGGGTGATACCGCCAACACCCTGGGCTGGTTCGGCTACGTCGGGCTGCGCAGCCAAGACGGAACGCCAAAACCTGCACTCGCAACCTGGGATAGTTTTCGAATCAGCCAATAACCCATATTCTCAAGGAGAAAATCATGAACCAATTCTTCAACCTGCTCGTTTTGATCGTCGGTGGCGGCATCAGCCTGATTGCGCTCTTCACGGTCCTGAAACTGTTGCTGCCGGCTCCAGTCGATCGGGCACGCCTCAATCTGGAAATCAACATCGGACGTTCCTTGCTGCTCGGCGTGGTCAATTTCCTGTTTTTCGGTGCCCTGAGCATGGTTTTCTTCTGGCTGGCCCAATTGGTCGGAGGAGTGATTGCCGCCATCTTCATTTTCCTGGGTGGCCTGATCGGCGTGGCACTGATCCTGTTGACTCTGCTGGGATTGGTAGCGCTGGCAGACTTGTTGGGCCATCGCATGGGCTCAGGCAGCACCCCGCTTACCACGCATCTACGTGGCGGCTTGCTGCTGGTCCTGGCAGGTCTGGCGCCTTTCATCGGCTGGTTTGTTTTCACACCGCTGGCTTTATGGACCGGGCTGGGTGCCACCATCCAGGCGTTCTTCAGGCGCAAGGTATCTGACCCTGCTTCAGCACAGGCTGCTGATTAATCAAATTTTGGGATGGAGCAAGACTCATGCGGCGACTTTTCCTGCCCCTGATCTTCCTGCTGCTGATTAGCCTGGCCTGCGGACAAGGGACACCCCTTCAAGCTCCGCCCAAGCCGACTCAGACGGCCCAGGTTCTTTCCCGCCTGGAAAGCATACCCGCCAAGGCGGTCAAGATTACGCCGGCCACTGATATCTACCCTCCACAGTCTTTCAGTGACGAATTTAAAGATCCTGTCCCCATGCCCGGCCCGATCAACACCGCCGGGGCGGAAGATTCGGCCTTCATGCTGCCGGATGGAAAAACGTTTTTCGTCTGGTTCACCCCCGACCCCGACATACCGGTGGAAGAACAGGTAACAGATGGCGTCACCGGCATTTACGTTTCGCACAAGCTCAACGACACCTGGAGCAACCCTGAGCGAGTCGCTCTCCAAGACCCTGGCAAACTTGCCCTGGACGGGTGCGAATTCGTGCTCGGCGATCGCATGTGGTTCTGTTCGGCAAGAGAGAACTACACTGGCCTGCACTGGTTCACTGCTGATTTCAGGGGCGGGAAATGGCAAAATTGGCAACTGGCGGATTTCAAACCGGAATATGAAGTCGGCGAACTGCATATTACTGCGGACGGGAATGAACTTTATTTTCACTCCTCCCGGCCGGGCGGCCTGGGTGGGGTTGATATCTGGGTCTCGACCAAGTCGAACGGTACCTGGGGAGAGCCAGTCAACCTGGAAGTCGTCAATTCGACCTACAGCGACGGCTGGCCTTTCGTCTCACCAGACGGCCTGGAACTTTGGTTCACCCGCTCGATCGGCGCACCGGAATTGTGGCGCTCCAAAAAGGTGAGCGGCACCTGGATTAGGCCTGAGAAGATGTTCGCCCCATTTGCCGGCGAGGCCTCGATGGATCAGGCTGGAAACGTTTACTTCACCCACCATTTTTACAAGGACGATCACATGCTTGAAGCTGATATCTACGTGGCTTATAAAAAATGAGATAAAAGTAACTCCCGCAGGTCGCCAGCGGGAGTTACTTTTTCAAGCCAGTTTTTCACGGGCAGGCGTTTTGTAGATGCTGCTCGAAAGTTTCGGAGAAATTATGCCTGCCCGAGCCGTCACAACGGGCGCGAAAGTAGAGATAAGGTGTTTGAGCCGGATACGCCACCGCTGACAATGCACTCTGCGACGGGTTGCTGATCGGGGTGGGAGGCAAGCCGGGATAAACATAGGTGTTGAACGGGGAATTGAACTGTAAATCTTGCAATGAAAGCGGATTCTTCCACCAGGTTTGTTTTGAGTTGTCGTATCCCAATGCGTATTGGACAGTCGGATCGGATTCCAGTTTCATCCCGGCTCGGATCCGATTGAGGAAGACCGAAGCGATCAATGGCTGTTCGTCTGTCACAACGGATTCCTTCTCGACAAGCGAGGCCAGCGTCACGGCCTGGTAGACGGTCAGGTTTTGGCGCGCAAAGCCATCGCGCAGGTCTGGAGTCAGATGGAGGGCAAAATCGCGCACCATTTGGGTCACCAATTGGTCGGGGCTGATGTCGCGCGGCAGTGTATAAGTGTCAGGAAAAAGAAAACCCTCGGTCGTAGCCACGCCGTTCAAAAAATCCAGACCGCGGGGCGGGACCTTGGCCGCTTCCAAAAATTGCTTGGGGGTAGGATTCAATCCGGAGGTGGGGAGCGAGGCGGCGATTTCCTCCATCCGCCAACCGGGTAAAATCGTGAAATCCACCTGCGCGGGAGTGGCATCCTGCAGTGCTTTGGCGATGTCGATCGGCGACATGGACGGGCTAAAGCGATATTTCCCCGCCTGGATGGTCGTGTCCAACCCGGAGTAGACCAGGTACGTGCTCAACGTCCCGGCATCCTGCAGCAGGCCGGCCCGTTGCAAGCGCGAGGCGATCAAAGCGACTGGCTCACCCGGCTCGACGACGAAATCCTGCTCAGGGCCATATATGCTGGCCGGGTGGACCAGCAAACCGTCATACCACAGCAAAGTTCCAGATGTTTTTATAAGCTGCCAACTGCCGAGGCTGGGATTCGGTGGACCGTAGTAATAGCTGGCCAAAGCAGGAAGTATAAATATAATCCCCAGTGCCAGGAGCACCAGGATCAGGATCAGGAGAGGTAAACAACCGCGACGAGACATGGGATGATTGGAATCTTAGGATCGGGTTTCTGGGTGGGCATTCAGGTAGGACTGTAAAATCACACTCGCAGCCAGTTCGTCCAGGTGTCCGGCACGCTTCTTCCGCGAAACCCCCATGGCAATGCGTGCTGTGCGCGCTTCCTGGGTGCTGAAGGATTCATCCCATAAGACGACCGGAATATCAGCCTGGGACCGCAGGGCTTCGGCAAAACGCCCGGCGCTGCGTCCGGCTGCGTTGGGATTGCCTTCGTCATCCAGCGCCTGGCCGACGACGATTAGACCGGCCTCGTGCTCAACCGCAATCCCGGCCACCTGGGCCGCATCGATCGCACGCGCCACATGGGAGACAACCATCAAAGGATTGGCGATCGTACCGGTCGGGTCGCTAATTGCAAGACCGATACGCTTCTCGCCATGATCGACGGCCAGCACTCTCATCGAGTCACAATCGAAATGCGGAAGGGTGCGACCGGCAGCCAGGGCCACCAGGCTGGCGCCAATTCTATTTGTGGAGGCGCGGCCAGCGACATACCTGCTCGAAGCTGGGCCAATGCGTTCTCGGGGCGGCGTCCTTGTACCAGATGAATAGCCTGCGTCAGACTAAGTTCCTGGCGCACAGTTTGACTGGCGCGCAGGTCGAAACGCGTCAGGCCGTCTGCTCCTGATTTCGGCTGGCCCAACATTTCAAAGTGCAGGGTGCCAGCCAGGGGTGAATAACCCCGGGGAACGGACACGCCCAACACGCGCACCGCCAGCTCCTGCAAGTCCGCCGCAGAGGCTGCATAAGCCACATATTCGACCTTCATACTTAGCGCCAGCCGTGATCCGGGCTGACCTTCAGCCGGATCGAATTTTTCTTCGAGCACCTGCGAGAGCCTGAGCGAATCCACAAAAACTTCTGAACCCGAAGCCTTCAGCTTTGACAGCGCTTGTCGTTCCAAATCAGCCAGCAGCAATGTCCGTAAACGGGCTTTATCCGACTCACTTGGAGCAGGTAAATTCTGGGTATTGCCGCCAGTTATAGGATCGGGATTGCTGACCGAAACCTGCAAACCCAGATCGCCCTCAATGGCCTGGATTTGAGCTGCTTCTCCATTGGAATCGGATCCGGGATTGACCGCCTGCACCGGGACATCGACTGTTTCACCTATGCCCGCATCCAGTGCAGCATCGATGGTGGTCTCAAATCGCAGCGCGGGCGAATCCAACGTTCTGACAATCGTCCCGCTTGGAATACTGACTGCTGATTCGGTTAGATTTTTGAATCGGACCACGCCCTGGGCGCGTCCGGCCGGGATGTCCTGCGAGCCGGTGGAGGCAATACTCTGTTTTCCGTCTACGGTGAGCGTTACTTCGTGCGCCGGGATGCTGCCGGATAGGTACACGGTATTGACATTCGGGTTGGCGCTGACCGGGATAGTCACATCCTGGGTTTGCGTGAGGGGAGTCAGGATCAAACTGGCTTGAGGCAGGAAACCCGCCGCAACGACCAGCACCGCCAGGACGCCAAGTGCAAAAAAAACAATGCGCACCGCCGGACGGGTACGCCAGACGGCTTCGGGAACGCCAACCTGCGCGCGCATGGCAGGCAAATCAGGGCGGGGACCACGACGCTGGGGTTTGATTCGCTCGCCAGCTACCTCCCAGGTAGCCAGCTGGGCCTCGGGTAAAGATTCAAAAACGGGAAGGGCGAGCTCAGCTGCCGCGCGTTTCATTTCAGCGTCGCGCGTCACCAAACCCAACTGGGCTCCAAGCGTGGTGGCATGATGCTGAAGAATCGCAAGATCAACCGTGCGTAATGAGACCTTTTCATTTCGCGGCCAAGCCAACAAAATACGCGGTGTTTTAGCCCAAGCCATTCGATCACGGACCGAGATCAGATCATCGTGCGACTCGAGCTGGAGAATCTGGGTTTTCATGCCAAAGGAATTATAACGTAAGGGTAAATTACGATCCGCCCTTACAAGTCATGCGAGCTTCTCTGCTACCCAGGCGTTAACGCTGTCCAGGGCCTCGGTCAACTTGGCGAGATCCCTGCCACCCCCAAAAGCCAGGTGAGGTGCGCCTCCGCCGCCCGCACCCAACTGGCGTGAGACATGGCCAACCAGATCGCCGGCTTTTATGCCCTGTTTGATCAAATCCTGGGTCACGGTCGCCATCACAATCGCCGACTCCTCTGACGGCGCAGCGATGACGCACACACCTTTTTCGGGGTATTCGGCACGGAACTCATCGGCCAGATTGCCCAGGGTATCCTTGTCAATGCCGGGCATTTGCATGGCCAGGACGGAAACGCCTTTAACCTTTCCCAGATCGCTAAGGCTGGCATCGAAGGATGAAGTTGCCAGTCGGGTGCGCAAGGCAGCAACTTCTTTATGGGCTTCGCTCAATCCATTTTGCAACGCCTCGACCTTTTCCGCCAGGTGATCCGGCGGGCTGGCAAGCAACCCAGCCGCTTGTTTCAAAGTTTTGAAACGCCGGGAGATCAGTTCATAAGCCCCACGCCCGGTCACAGCCTCGATGCGGCGCACGCCAGCCGCCGCCGAGCCTTCGCTGAGGATCAGGAACGCGCCCACATCACTGGTATGTTCCAGATGGGTACCACCGCACAATTCGTAAGAAAAGGCTTCATCGTGTTCACCAATCGAAATGGTACGCACGGTCTCGCCGTATTTCTCTCCGAAGAGCGCCATCGCGCCTTCCGAAATGGCCTGTTCGCGGGATTTGACCACCGGCTTGACCGGGAAATCGTCCAGCACGGCCTGGTTGACGCGCCGCTCGATCTCTTCGAGTTGTTCCGGTGTCACAGCTTCAGGATGGGTGAAGTCGAAGCGCAGGCGATCGGGTGCGACCAGTGAACCCGCCTGGCGGGCATGCTCGCCCAGCACGGCGCGTAGTTCGGCATGCATTAAATGCGTCGCGGTGTGATTGCGCATGATATCGTGACGACGCTGGCGATCAATCGCAGCCAGGACTTTATCGCCAATTTTAGGTCTGCCGCTCAGCACCTCTCCAACGTGGACGATTACACCTGCTGCCGGTTTGCGCATGCCAGTCACTTCGATTTCCCAGGAACGATCCACAGCGACGATCGTGCCGGTATCGCTGACCTGCCCGCCGGATTCGACGTAGAAGCCTGTTTTAGGCAGGACGACCTCGACGTTATCCCCAACCTGCGCTTCGGTTACGGAGTCACCGTCGACTACAAGAGAAAGCAATTGTCCTTCAACTTCCGGGCTGAGGTATGGATCGTAGGAAACCCCTTCCGGAACGATTTTGCCGTCCGTGGATAGCTTTTTGAATATATCCGCATAGAACTCGGCATCCTCACCGCCTAACGCCCCCATGGCCTTGCCGCCACCGGAAGCCAGGCGATGCTCGTCCATCGCGGCGTGGAAACCAGCCTCGTCCACTTCGAGTCCCTGCTCGCGGGCAATATCGCGTGTGATCTCGAACGGCAGGCCATAGGTGGCGTAGAGTTCGAAAGCCTTAGCGCCTTCCAGGACATTTTTGCCAGCCTTGTGCAGGTCGGCCAACATGCCGTCCAGGTGAGCCGTGCCGCTCTCGACCGTGCGCGCGAAACGCTTTTCCTCACGCGTCAGGCTGTCCAGGATCGTAGCCCGATTAGCGTTCAATTCAGAATAGAACTCGCCGTAAGTAGTAATGAAAGCCTCAGCCACCTTCGCCAGGAAAGGTTCGGTCAGCCCCAGCTTCGAGCCGAAACGAGCCGCCCGGCGGATGATCATCCGACAGACATAGTTTCGCCCGGTATTACCCGGCACGACGCCGTCGGCGATCAGAAAAGCCGCGGCACGCGCATGATCGACAATGACTCTGTAAGGTGTAAAGTTTGCATACATCTGATCAAGGTCATCACCAGCCAGGGAACGGAGCACGTCCAGGGCAGCGGTGAACAGGTCGGTCTTATAGTTCGAATCAACGCCTTGCAAGATTGAGACCAGGCGGTCCAGACCCATGCCAGTATCGACATGGGTGGCAGGCAGGGGGTCAAGTTGAGTTGGGCTGAGGCGGTTGTACTGGATGAAGACCAGGTTCCAGAGTTCAACAAAGCGGTCGGTATCCAGTGTCTCTTTCGTCACCGGCCCATCTCCGGGGCGCAAGTCATAATGGATCTCGGAACACGGTCCGCAGGGACCGGTTTCGGCCATTTCCCAGAAGTTGTCCTTGCGACCCAGGTAAAAGAGGTGGGTCGGGTCGAACGCCGGCTGTCCGAGCCAATTGGTCGCAGCTTCTTCGTCCGTCGGGATATCGCCCTGATCGTCCTGAAAAACGGTAGCGTACAGGCTTTCCCTGGGCAAGCCCCAGACCTCCGTCAGCAATTGCCAGGCCCAGGTAATCGCCTCCTTCTTGTAATAATCGCCGAACGACCAGTTGCCCAGCATTTCGAAGAAGGTATGGTGCGTCCCATCCCGGCCCACATCATCCAGATCGTTGTGTTTTCCGGCTACGCGCATGCACTTCTGCGAATTGGTCGCGCGCGTGTAGGGACGTTTATCCGTGCCCAGAAAAACATCCTTGAATTGGACCATACCCGCATTGGTGAACAATAGCGTAGCGTCTCCGCCAGGGACGAGCGACGAGGAGGGCACAAAGGTATGTCCATGCTCGACAAAAAAATCGATATATGCCTTGCGAATTTCCGCACCGGTGAGTTTTTTCTGGGTCATACTTGCTCCAAGTTTCAGGTTGAAGCGAATTATACCTGTTTCAGTTGCGGGAGGAAAGTTATTAGCCTGGAATCTTGTTTATCTTTAGCGTGAGACAAAAATATCCAAATCAGGAGTATAGAAACTTTGAGCCCTGGCTTAGATTTTACCGCCGGTGGTAGTAAATGTGGCTTGCCCTTGAAAAAAAACGGTACAATCAGGAAAGATGCCGGCACAAAAAGCGAAAGGAATTTAGAAATGACTGCATTAAAAACAAAACCCAACTCTGCCAGCGTCACAGATTTCCTCAATCAATTTACAGACGAGCAGAAACAACAGGATTGTTCCGCTATCCTGGAGATCATGAAAACTGCCAGCGGCTCGGAACCCAAGATGTGGGGTGATAGCATCGTCGGCTTCGGCTCGTACCATTACAGGTACGCCAGCGGTCGCGAGGGCGACTGGTTCCTGACCGGCTTTTCCCCGCGCAAACAGAACCTGACGCTCTACATCATGCCCGGGTTCGACAATTACGATTCTCTGTTGAACAAATTGGGCAAACACAAGACCGGTAAGTCCTGCCTGTATATCAACAAACTTGAGGATGTCGATCGATCCGTTTTGAGAGAACTGATCGTTAAATCGGTGCAGAAGATGAAGGCAGGCAACCTAATTCCCAGGAAGCCATCCAATTGACCGACACCTTCGATTTATCGGTAGAAATGACAGCGTGAAAATGATAAATGCGTCCTTCCGAAATAAATGGAAGGTGGGACTGGCGCTCTGTCTGATCCTGGCGGCCTGCGGGACTCAAGCCACGCCCCAGCCTGCAACTGCTACCCCGAGCCAGGTCCCGTCCCCGACAGCCTCTCCGACAGCAACACGCACGGCAACTCCCATCCCGACCGCGACACCTACGCCGCACCCACTAACCATCGAAGCCATGCGGGCACGTAATTATCCCGGGAGCCAGATCGTCATTGAGCAGACTCTGGCACCCGGAGCCAACTACAGTCGGTACATCGCGTCCTACCTGTCCGAAGGATTGAAGATTAACGCGCTGTTGACCGTTCCCAACGGGGAAAAACCGGCCAGCGGCTGGCCGGTCATCATTTTCAACCATGGGTACATCCCACCGGATGTCTATCAAACTACTGAGCGTTACGTGGCCTACGTCGATCTGTTGGCGCGCAACGGCTACATCGTCCTCCGCTCAGATTATCGCGGGCACGCCAACTCGGAGGGGGTGGCACGCGGCGCCTACGGTAATCCCGACTACGTGGTCGACGTGCTCAATGCAGTATCATCGATCAAGCTTTTCCCAGAGGCCGACCCCAACCGCATCGGCATGTGGGGACATTCGATGGGCGGATACATCACCCTGCGCGCAATGGTCATCACGCAGGATATCAAAGCCGGGGTGATCTGGGCCGGCGTGGTTGCCCCTTACCCGGATATGCTCTACAATTGGCGCAAGGGTCCCAGCGGCGCTGTCGCCACGCCTTCCTCTGGCGGCTCCTGGCGGAATGGGTTCATCCAGACCTACGGCACACCGGAAGAAAACCCTTCTTTCTGGAATTCCATTTCTGCGAATTCTTATCTGGAAGATATTTCCGGACCATTACAACTTCACCATGGGACAGCCGACCTCGAAGTACCCCTGGCTTTTTCCGAAACTCTTTTTTATGATATGCTGGCTGCCGATAAGTACGTTGAATTCTACAAATACGAGGGCGACAATCACAATATCTCGAACTACTTCAGCCTGGCCATGAGGCGTACGATCGAGTTCTTTGACAGGTTCGTAAAAGCAAATTAATGCCTGACGATAGTTTTTGCAGGCGCTTGACCCCCGTTTTACCACATGCTATCATCGTCGCGTTCACGTGTTGCAAATCCTTCTTCGTGACAGGAGCTGATTGCCAATCATGAAGTTTTCGCCACAAACTCACCGACCCTTCGATACGGATCGACAGCGCCTCGAATTGATTGTCGCCATTATCCTGGTCGTCACCACGGCATTGCTTTTCTATATGCAGGCAGCCTATTATTTGACTGCTATCAAAGATAGCAAAATCAGTGTAGACTTTCCTCAGAAATTCATGTGGTGGGCCAATGATTCGCGTGGGTACTTTTCAACCGGAGAATGGTTGTTCGGGCGCTCGATGGAGACAGATATCACTGTCCGCCCCTGGTTATATCCCTTCGTGCTGGGGTTATCACGGACGATTTTCCCGGCTAGTGCTGAAAAAGCAATTTGGTTGCTACAAGCCTTTTTTTGGGTCGTCAGTCTGACGGCGATCTTTTTGGCTGTGTACCTGGGAACGAAAAAAATTACCCTGGCAATGCTGGCATCCAGTATCTTCTGGACTCATCCAACGCCACTTGTTTTAACTTTTCACGGAATGACCGAAACACTAAATATCCTGCTCATAACCCTTTTTTGTTGGTTAATTGTCACCAAACTGCAGCAGCGCTATTTTGGGGTCATTCTTCTTTTCGCCCTGCTGACAGTTACAAAACCCATTTACCAGATCCCACTGGTCCTGCTTTTGGTTTACCTGTTTGCGACCAAGATAGATTTTAGAAAAGTGCGGAATATTTTGATTTCTTGCCTGTGCTTGCTTCCCATTCTGATTCAATTCGTGCTTGTATTTATTGCCACGGGGAAACCCGGTTTTTCCAAGATAGGAGCCAATACTTTTCGCGATTTCTACGTGGCGGTCATCTACAGTAAGGTTGAAGGGATTGATTGGCGGGAGGCTGAGAGGCAGGTTGCCACATGGAATCTGCCGCAAGAACTCAATTATCTGAGCGTGCATAAAAGACAGGCTATTCTCGAATATCGCAATAATGTGATCGATCACAATTTATGGACTGATTCGCTGTTCGTCAGAGGCCAGGACAATCGGATGGCGGATACGGCTAAAGCGATGAATGCTATAGAAGCCTTCTTGCACCTGATCATGGTTCCGATCATGATTTCTTATTTGCTCTTCAAAAGCCGTGGCCAGGGGCGGGAAGCAGTTTTACTCTTATATGGTACGTTTGTTATCCAGGTATTGGTTTCAGGCATATCAACGGGCCAAGCGGACAGGTTATTGATAACAACCTTGCCATTATGGGTTGTCAGTTACGCCTGGGTAATCTCTAATTTAATGACCAGCCAGCCTCAAACTGCCCTGGAATCCGAATGAGAATCTCTTAAGAGTTCCCTGAGGACTGCTTGACGCCCATTTTGCCCCATGTTATGATGCCAGCAGAGAATGAACATTATGAACGACGAATTCAAGGAAGATATTCCTCAAATCTCGCAGGGGGATGCGGCTGAGGTTGAAGAAATCTCCACCTCCAAAAACAAACCGAACCTCATTTCCCGCTGGCTAGAAACCCTGGTGCAGATGGGTTTGGGTGAATCGGTGCTACGCTTTGGCACAAATGCGCTGGCCCTGATGGTCGTGGTTGTGACCATTTTCCTGATGCAGCGCTTTTACCGTGATCTGCCGAACGCGATCAACGTACAGGGAGCACTGGCTGCGGGTCCAACACCCACGCCTGTGGTTCAGGTTGATTCGGTGGTAGCGCCGCCAATTGACACTACTCATCTGGGTATTCCACGCCTGGCACTGATCCATACGAACATCCCCAGCCGTCCGCGCGTCGAAGTGACCAAATACACTGTTCAGCCAGGTGATACAGTCTTCGGCATCGCCGAGAAGTTCGGCCTGAAACCGCAAACTATCCTGTTTGGGAACTACTTCGCTCTGTGGGACGATCCGCACAGTCTGAAACCCGGGCAGAATCTCAACATCCTGCCAATCGACGGGACCTATTATGAATGGCAGGCAGGCGATGGCCTGAACGCGGTCGCCAAGTTCTTTGGTGTCAGTGCAGAAGACATCGTCAACTATCCCGCCAACCACCTCGACCCGAAGACCATCGGCGATTACACCAAGCCCAACATCGAAGCCGGCACCTGGCTGGTTATCCCTGGCGGCACGCGCGAGTTCGTCTCCTGGAGCGCGCCGGTCGGCGTGACACGCTCGAATCCGGCCTTGGCTCGCGTGCTCGGACCGGGCTCATGCGGTAAGATCGAAGGCGGCGCGGTCGGGTTTGGGACCTTCATCTGGCCATCGAACAAACATTACCTCTCCGGTTTCGACTATTCACCAGAAACCAATCACCGTGCCATCGACATCGCCGGCAGCCTGGGCGAAGCCGTCTATGCCGTGGACGCAGGTGTGATCGTTTACGCCGGCTGGAATGACTACGGCTATGGCAATATGATCATGATCGATCACGGCAACGGCTGGCAATCGCTCTACGCCCACCTGAGCGGTATCAACGTCCTGTGCGGACAGAGCGTCGGACAGGGCGACGTGATCGGCGCCATCGGCTCGACCGGCAATTCGTCCGGCCCGCACCTGCACTTCGAATTGATGCATTCACAGTACGGCAAGGTCAATCCCTGGAACTTCCTGCCACCGCCGTAATTCCAA